>NZ_JBBDHD010000358.1:0-337 GCF_044129415.1 Streptomyces racemochromogenes | reverse complement strand
CTTGGCCACAGATGCTCGCGTCCACTGTGTAGTTCTCAAATAACGACCAGCCACCCGTCACACCCTGCCGAAGCAGACCTTTACCGGGGCCGGCACTGAAGACTGACCAAACGGCCGTGCCTTCAGGACCCAACAGCGCGCCAGGCACGATCTCTTTTAGTGACTCACTTTCCACGCCGAAGCAGTACTCGTGATCCATCCAGAAGACCGTGCCAACTAATCAACGTTCCACCCATGAGCTGACCGTGCAGAACGTTTGCCTGCAATCGGTACTGTGCTCCTTAGAAAGGAGGTGATCCAGCCGCACCTTCCGGTACGGCTACCTTGTTACGACTTC
>NZ_JBBDHD010000282.1:0-1746 GCF_044129415.1 Streptomyces racemochromogenes | reverse complement strand
CTCCGTCGGCTGCGCCCCCTGCACCCGCCGGGTCGCCGAGGGCGAGGACGCCCGGGCCGGCCGCTGGGCCGGGCGCGGCAAGACCGAGTGCGGACTGCACGGCTGATGACCACCACAACCACGGACACCACGGAACCTACGGAGAAGCGGATGAGCGTGACCGGCCAGGGAGCCACCGTGTGGCTGACCGGTCTGCCCAGCGCGGGCAAGACCACCATCGCCTACGCGCTGGCGGAGCGGCTGCGCGCCGAGGGCCACCGGGTGGAGGTCCTCGACGGCGACGAGATCCGCGAGTTCCTCTCCGCCGGACTGGGCTTCGGCCGCGAGGACCGGCACACCAACGTGCAGCGGATCGGCTTCGTCGCCGAACTCCTCGCGAGCAACGGCGTCAAGGCCCTCGTCCCGGTCATCGCCCCCTTCGCCGACAGCCGCGAGGCCGTCGCGAAGCGGCACGCCGCGGCCGGTACGAGCTACCTCGAAGTGCACGTCGCGACCCCGGTCGAGGTGTGCTCCGAGCGGGACGTGAAGGGCCTGTACGCCAAGCAGGCGGCGGGCGAGATCTCCGGTCTGACCGGCGTCGACGACCCGTACGAGGCACCGGAAGCCCCCGACCTGCGCATCGAGTCGCACACGCAGACCGTGCAGGAGTCGGCGTCCGCCCTGCACGCACTGCTCACCGAGAGGGGTCTGGCATGACCACCGCCGCGCACCTGCACACCGAGTCCGGTTCCGACGCGCCCTACGCGCTGTCGCACCTCGACGCCCTCGAATCCGAGGCGGTGCACATCTTCCGCGAGGTGGCGGGCGAGTTCGAGAAGCCGGTGATCCTCTTCTCCGGCGGCAAGGACTCCATCGTCATGCTGCACCTGGCGCTCAAGGCCTTCGCCCCCGCGCCGGTGCCCTTCGCCCTGCTGCACGTGGACACCGGCCACAACTTCCCCGAGGTGCTCGCCTACCGCGACCGCGCCGTGGAGAAGCACGGCCTGCGCCTGCACGTTGCCTCCGTCCAGGAGTACATCGACGCCGGCAAGCTCCGCGAGCGTCCGGACGGCGTCCGCAACCCGCTGCAGACCGTCCCCCTCACCGAGGCCATCCAGCAGCTGAAGTTCGACGCCGTGTTCGGCGGCGGCCGCCGCGACGAGGAGAAGGCCCGCGCCAAGGAGCGCGTGTTCTCCCTGCGCGACGAGTTCTCCCAGTGGGACCCCCGCCGCCAGCGCCCCGAGCTCTGGCAGCTCTACAACGGCCGCCACGCCCCCGGCGAGCACGTCCGCGTCTTCCCGCTCTCCAACTGGACCGAGCTGGACGTGTGGCAGTACATCGCCCGCGAGAACATCGAACTGCCGGAGATCTACTTCGCCCACGAACGGGACGTCTTCCAGCGCAACGGCATGTGGCTGACCGCCGGCGAATGGGGCGGCCCCAAGGACACCGAGCCGGTGGAGAAGCGCCTGGTGCGCTACCGCACCGTCGGCGACATGTCCTGCACCGGCGCCGTCGACTCCGACGCCACCGACCTGGACGCCGTGATCGCCGAGATCGCCGTCTCCCGCCTCACCGAGCGGGGTGCGACCCGCGCCGACGACAAGCTGTCCGAGGCCGCGATGGAAGACCGCAAGCGCGAAGGGTACTTCTAGCCATGACGACCACCACCGAGCAGCTCAGCGCCACCACGCTGCTGCGCTTCGCCACCGCGGGTTCCGTCGACGACGGCAAGTCCACCCTGGTGGGCCGGCTGCTGCACGACTC
>NZ_JBBDHD010000357.1:0-338 GCF_044129415.1 Streptomyces racemochromogenes | reverse complement strand
GGACTGTTGACGGCGGCGACCTCGACCCGGTCCGCCCACCGCTCCAGACGGGCCGCGGCCTCGTCGGCGCTCAGCGCGACGGAGGCCATGCCGCCCCGCCCGGCCAACTCCTCGGCAATGGCCTGACTCCGCAGGGCCACCACCCGCGCCGCGTCCTCCAACGACAGCGCCCCCGAGACACACGCGGCAGCGATCTCACCCTGCGAATGGCCGACGACCGCGTCAGGGCGGACACCGACCGAGGACCACACGGCCGCCAGACCGACCATCACCGCGAAACTCGCCGGCTGGAGCACGTCCACCCGCTCCAGCAACTCCGGCGCCGCCTCCCCCCGCAG
>NZ_JBBDHD010000356.1:0-350 GCF_044129415.1 Streptomyces racemochromogenes | reverse complement strand
CGCTGGTGCTCGCGCTGGAAGGCGTACGTCGGCAGGTCGACGCGACGCGCGCCGGTCCCTTCGAAGAGGGAGGCCCAGTCGATGTCCGTGCCCCGGACGAACAGCTCCGCGGCGGAGGTCAGGAAGCGCTGGAGGCCGCCCTCGTCGCGGCGCAGGGAGCCGGTGGTGAGGACGGGGGCTCCGAGGGCCTCGGCGGTCTCCTGGACGCCCATGACCAGCACGGGGTGGGCGCTGGACTCCACGAACGTGGCGAAGCCCTTGGCGAGCAGCGCCCGGACGGTGTCCTCGAAACGGACGGGCTGCCGCAGGTTGCGGTACCAGTACGCGGCATCCAGCGCGGCCGTGTCGAC
>NZ_JBBDHD010000281.1:0-1751 GCF_044129415.1 Streptomyces racemochromogenes | reverse complement strand
AAGCCTGGAAGTGCGCACGTGAGAATGGCGGACGCGCCCGCACCAGTGGTTCTAACCTCCTGGGTTATCGCTTCCCCGATGGTAGCGCGGTGACCGCCGATTGTGTGGAGTTCCTGGGTACGTTCAAGGGTGAGCGCGGTTATAGCGAGGCTGCCACGCCGATCACTAACGCTCAGATTGCAGATGCTGCGCAGCGCGCGCAGGAACTGGCCGACGAAACCATGGCCCGTAAAACGCCATTCCTGGGCGTGTACGGCGCTGCTGACGCGTCCGGCTTTGACGATGGCGTCATGGCGAAGGTGTGTGGCTGTGAATATGTGCGGTTGATCCAGGCGTATGTGGGCCATGCGGTGCCATGTGACGCTGACGGCTTCCTGGTCACGGAGTCGAGCAAGTGAGCAACCATATCGACCGCACCACAGGCCAGCGGTACAGCAACCGTCCCGAAGCAGCGCAACGCGTCCTGGATCGTGTCCACGCGCAGCAACAACGCAACCTGCGCAATTTCCGTCGCGTCATCTGGGCAGTGGCTGCACTGACCGCAATTCTCACTATCGCCGCAATCCTGGGAGTCTGACATGCAAGCTATCGTTACTAAGTACCTGGGGCCTACGGAAAAGCGTAATTCCGTCATCAAGGCAACCGCCGCTGCCGGTTCGACCCTGGTCAACTATAACCACGCGCTGAGCCTGCAGGAGAATCACAGGCGCGCTGCAGCAATTCTGAGTGACAAGTTCGGTTGGAACACTGGCGCTTACGGAACGCTGGTCATGGGTGGATTGCCCAATGGTTCCTTTGCCCACGTTTTCACTAAGGAGTGACACAAATGTCTTTCTATACCCGTAAGCAGTACATGGCCGATCCGTGCCACAGTGCCGATGGTGATCGCAAGGCCGCTGCAGCCGCCGCCCATCGCCGTTATTACGCGCAGCTGGTCAATGCCAGGACCATTGCGTATGTGGTTAGCATCATCGGTGCCGACAAATTGCGCGCAAGCACTGACGAACACTTGAACGATATTCCACTGCGCAAGTGGGACAACCTCACGTCCGGCTTGCCGCTCGCTACCAGCTTCGCCAACCTGGAAGATTACGCGACGCTTGGTGGCCTTGTGTGCGTAGCGAAGGAAGCAGCGCACCAGTGGATTGAGGCAAACAAGTAACGCCAGGAGGTGACAAGATGACGTTATTACACACCGGGGGCCGCGCATCCTACACGCGGGCATGAGGTAGCAGCTATAGCGCATTCCTGGGAGTGCGCTATGTCGGCAATCTCGCCGGTATCGCCATAAGGCCAACCCGATGAACACTGCAATCCATACTGACACTATCGAGCGCGACGGCTACACGTTCCGTGTCGAGCACTTCCACGACAGTGATGCAGGCGCGCCCTGGGAAAATGAGGATGGGCACGGCGTAATTTCCGACTGGACTACGCGCGACAAGTCGCCCGGCGAGCTGGTGTTGAACAGTGATCGTAGCAGCAAACGTTTCTATGACTTCGCCGAAACCTGCCGTATCGCACTGCGCGACGGCTGGGGTTCGCGTGATGCAGAACCCGGCATGAGCAAGCGGCAGATTGCCGCGCTCGCTGCCCGCGAAGACTACGAACGCATGCGCGCGTGGTGCAATGACGAGTGGAGCTATATTGGCGTTGTGGTGACGCTCCTGGACATTGATGGTAATGAAACGGATGCCACTGATTCGCTGTGGTGCGTTGACGATGACGGCGACTACGCGGCCACCGTGGCG
>NZ_JBBDHD010000280.1:0-1759 GCF_044129415.1 Streptomyces racemochromogenes | reverse complement strand
ATCTACGCCCAGACCGCCGCCTACGGCCACTTCGGCCGCGAGCTCCCCGACTTCACCTGGGAGCGCACCGACCGCGTGCACGCGCTGCGCAAGGCAGCCGGGGTCTGACATGCGGATCGCTGTCACGGGTTCCATCGCGACCGATCACCTGATGACCTTCCCCGGCCGGTTCGCCGAGCAGCTGCTGGCGGACCGGCTGGACCGGGTCTCCCTGTCGTTCCTCGCCGACCACCTGGACGTGCGGCGGGGCGGAGTGGCGGCGAACATCGCCTTCGGCCTGGGCGTACTGGGCCTGCGCCCCCTGCTGGTGGGCGCGGTGGGAGCGGACTTCGAGCCGTACCGGGTGTGGCTCAAGGACCACGGCGTGGACACCGACTCCGTACGCGTCAGTGACACCCTCCACACGGCCCGCTTCGTCTGCACCACCGACCAGGAGCAGAACCAGATCGCGACCTTCTACGCGGGCGCGATGGCCGAGGCCCGCGAGATCGACCTGCACGAGGTCGTCTCCCGCACCGGCCGCCCCGACCTGGTGCTCGTCTCCCCGGACGACCCCCAGGCCATGCTCCGCCACACCCGCGCCTGCCGCGAACTGGACGTCCCCTTCGCCTCCGACCCCTCCCAGCAGCTCGCCCGGCTCACCCGCGACGAGGCGCTGGAACTGCTCGACGGCGCGACGCGGCTGTTCACCAACGAGTACGAGTCGGCCCTGCTCTGCGAACGCACCGGGCTCACCGAGGAACAGATCCTGGACCGGGTCGGCTCGTGGGTGACCACCCGCGGCGAGGACGGCGTACGGATCCGCACCGCGGGCGGCGAACCGCTGACCGTGCGGGCCGTACCCGTCGCGCGCGTCGTCGACCCGACCGGCGTCGGCGACGCCTTCCGGGCCGGCTTCCTCGCCGCAGCGGCCTGGGGCGTACCCGAGGAGTACGCCGCCCAGCTGGGCTGCGCGGTCGCGGCGACCGTCCTCGACCACACCGGCACCCAGGAGTACCGGCTGACCCGGGAGGCGCTGCTGGCCCGGCTGCGAGCCGCCTACGGGCCGCGGAGCGAAGAGGCCCTGTCCGAACACCTGAGGGGACTGGAATGAGATGAGACGGCCACTGAGGGAGGAGTTCGCGACCCGTGTGGTGGTCGCGGACGGAGCCATGGGCACGATGCTCCAGGCCGCCGACCCCACCATGGACGACTTCCTGGGGCTGGAGGGCTGCAACGAGATCCTCAACACCACCCGCCCCGACATCGTCCGCTCGGTGCACGACGCCTACTTCGCGGTGGGAGTGGACTGCGTCGAGACGAACACCTTCGGCACCAACCTCGCCGCGCTCGCCGAGTACGGGGTCGAAGACCGGATCTACGAGCTCTCCGAGGCCGGCGCCCGCATCGCCCGCGAGTCCGCGGACGCCTTCACGGCGCAGGACGGCCGGCCCCGCTGGGTCCTGGGCTCCATGGGCCCGGGCACCAAGCTCCCCACCCTCGGCCACATCACCTACGACCGCCTCCGCGTGGCCTACCAGGAGAACGCGGAGGGCCTGATCCGCGGCGGCGCGGACGCCCTGCTCGTCGAGACCACCCAGGACCTCCTCCAGACGAAGGCCGCCGTCATCGGCGCCCGGCGCGCCCTCGACTGGTGCGGGATGGGGGACCTTCCCCTGATCGTCCAGGTCACGGTGGAGGCGACCGGCACGATGCTGTTGGGTTCGGAGATCGGGGCGGCACTGACGGCGCTGGAGCCGTTGGGGATCGACATGATCGG
>NZ_JBBDHD010000279.1:0-1834 GCF_044129415.1 Streptomyces racemochromogenes | reverse complement strand
CCCCCAACCACCCCAACGCGTACCGCCCCACCCCCACACCCCCAAAAAAAAATTTAAAACCGTTGTTAACCCCCCCCCCCCCAAAACCCCCCCGCCCCCCCCCCCCCCCGGGCCCGCGCCGGGGGCGCGGCCGTGCGCCGCGGCCGCGGAGCGCTCCCGCACGCGCGCACCGGTGCGCCCCCGGTGCTCCCTCCGCCTGCCGAAGGCCGGGAAAACCGGACGGCAACCCCGGTCCCGCACGGAACGCGGAGGGGACTTGACTTCCGCTTGACCTTCGCTTGAGCCGCCCATGGAGGGGCCGTGACGGGCCCGTGTCCCGGGCCGGAAGGTGAGAGCTGAATCACTGGACGAGTGGGCATCGGTCAGGTAAGCCTCGGTTAAGTTAGGTCCGCCTCACCAGGCCGCCCCACGCCTCCACCCCGCCAGGAGCCCTCATGCGCCCCGCCCGCCTCACCGTTCTCACCGCGGCCGCAGCCGTCGCCGCGCTCACCGCAGTCACCGGCTGCGCGGAGAAGAGCGACAAGGGCGGCTCGGACGCGATCCACGTGAACGCGACCGACAGCGCGTGCGAGGTCTCCAAGACCGAGTTCCCGGCGGGCAAGGTCTCCATCGAGGTGGAGAACAAGGGCTCCAAGGTCACCGAGCTGTACGTGCTCTTCCCGGACGACCGCATCGTCGCCGAGCGCGAGAACATCGGCCCGGGCACCAAGGCCACCATCACCGCCGAGATCAAGGCGGGCGACTACCTCTTCACCTGCAAGCCCGGCATGAAGGGCGACGGCATCCGCACCAAGGTCAAGGCCACCGGCAAGGGCGCCACCGAGAAGCGCAGCCCCGAGCTGGACGCCGCCGTGGCCGCGTACCGCAAGTACGTCCAGGAGCAGGCCGACGAGACCATGCCGAAGGCCCAGGCCTTCGCCGACGCCGTCAAGGCCGGCGACCTGGAGGCCGCGAAGAAGGCCTACGCCCCCTCCCGCCTGGGCTGGGAGCGCACCGAGCCGGTCGCCGAGTCCTTCGGCGACATCGACCCGAAGGTCGACGTCCGCGAGGACGGCCTGGAGGCCGGCCAGGACCCGGCGAAGGACTGGACCGGCTGGCACCGCCTGGAGAAGTCCCTCTTCCAGGAGAACAAGATCGACGACAACGACAAGAAGCTCGCCGACACCCTGATCACCGACCTCACCGCCTGGCAGAAGAAGGTCGGCGAGGCGGAGATCACCCCCACCTCCATGGCCAACGGCGCCAAGGAGCTCCTCGACGAGGTCGCCACCGGCAAGGTGACCGGCGAGGAGGAGCGCTACAGCCACACCGACCTGGTCGACTTCAAGGGCAACGTCGAGGGCGCCGAGAAGTCCTACGAGCTCCTCAAGGCCGTCACCGCGAAGAACGACCCCGAGCTCGCCAAGCAGCTGGACACCCAGTTCGCCGCGCTGAACACCCTCCTGGACAAGTACCGGGCGGACAAGAACGGCTACGAGTTCACCGCGTACGACAAGGTCGGCGAGGCCGAGCGCAAGGAGCTCTCGGACGGTGTCAGCGCCCTGGCCGAGCCGCTCTCGAAGCTGGCCGCCGCGGTCGCCAAGTAGTCCACAGCCAGGCAGAGCGGGAGATCCCAACCATGACCGACGCCCAGGAGCCGAAGGTGTCCGAGGCCCAGGAATCCGCCCAGGAATCCGCCCAGGAGTCCGCCGGAGGCGCCGCGGCGCCCTCGCGCCGCGCCGTCCTCGGCTGGGGCGGCGCCGGGCTCGCGCTCGGGGCGGCCCCTTTTTATTATAAAAAAATAAGATCCCACCATTACCGTTAAGGGAAGGGGGCTTTCGTGTTTTTTTTTGTA
>NZ_JBBDHD010000278.1:0-1900 GCF_044129415.1 Streptomyces racemochromogenes | reverse complement strand
GTGCATGCAGTGCCTGGTAGTCGGCACGCGGTACGGAGAACCACCTGCCGTTGCTGTCGCGGCACAGGATTCCGTAGGAGACAGGTCGCCCGTAGAACACACCTGCAGGGGGATCTGCTGCAGGGACCGGGCCTGGCAGCGGCAGGCTTCCAGGTGGGCGCGGTACACCAGGTAGGGGGAGGGCCATAGTTGCCTCACGGCGTTGAAGGTGACACAATTTGACCACACTCCCAAATTGGTGTCAATCATGCCCTATGTGACAGTAAGCCTGGCCCTGGTCTGCGTGCTCATGCAGCTGACCGGCCCGTTCCCCTCGCTGCAGCTGTGGCCGGTCGCCTCCCCCAACTACGGCGGGTGGCAGCTCATCACCTACCAGTTCCAGCACGGGGGCTGGGCACACCTGGTGTTCAACGCCCTGGCGCTGCTTAGCTTTGGGCCACGTGTGGAGCGCACTGTGGGCCGCGTGAGGTTCCTGTGCTACTTCCTGGCCTGTGGCCTGGTCGGCGGCTTCCTGCAGCTCGCCACGATGCCCAGCGGGCCGTTGGTGGGGGCCAGCGCCTCGGTGTTCGGGTTGTTCGCCATGTTCTCGCTGCAGAACCATGACGGCAAGGTCATCACGCCGCTGGTGGTGCCGATGCCAGCCTGGCTGGTGCTGGCCATGTACGCGGCCCTGTCGGTCATCTGCTGGTGGCAGGGGTGGTTGCCGATGATCGCCCACGCTGCGCACCTGGGCGGAATCGTCATGGGCCTGGCCTTCGGCGCGACAACAAAAAGCCCCGGCCATCTCTGACCGGGGCTTGCAGGTCAACCACCCGAAAATTGCCCTGCGGGTGGGACTGTATCACATCTGGTAGACGTGCCACACGTAGGGGTCTTCAACCACCGACCCGATGTGGCGAGCTACGTTGTTGGGCACATTGAATCCTGTACCCACCACATGGAAGTGGTTGAGCTGTGCGGAGTCATCGGTGTCTACCTCAGCCCAGAGGCACAGCTTGTCTCCCTGAAACGCAACATGCAAGACGCGATGGATGCGGCCCTCTGATCGCACGGTGTTCTGTCCCACCATCAAGGTGAACTTGTGAATGTGCTTCTTCATTTCGGCTTTCTCCGCAGCTCGATCTCCTGCGAGCCGAGGTGGTCAGGTATTGGCGACAACATGCGGTGAGCGTCAATCCACTGCACATCGCCGCATTGACGCCATTGCACCATCACCCCCTCGCGGTACATCGCCAAGAGATCATGCTTATCATCCTCCGGCGCGATGTCCACCAGCGGCGTCACGTCCGTCACGTCTTCCTCGGGCGGCAGCTGCAGCACGTGAGCATCCACGCCGGGCGGCAGCAACAGCACCGGCAGTTTGGTCCGGGTGCCAGCCTCCTCCATGTAGATGCGCAGATCCCGCCATTGCTCAATCGGCATGTCTGCAGCTACGGCAACCACCAGGACACTGCCTGGTGGTGCCACGATGTCGGTCATATCTTCCAGCTTCATTACCTTGCTCCTGTCAGTGCGAGCAGCTTTTTCGCATGCTCGATGCAATGCCCATAGTCCACGTCGAGTGGCATGGCCTTGGGCAGGTTCATGATGGGTGTAGCACCCTGCGATCCAGCAACCTTGTCACCAGTGCCGGTGACACCAATGTAACCTGGACGCCCACTGATATACCAGCGGATTGCCTTGCCCAGGTAGATCCCATCGTTGATCGCCAACCCTTCCGGTAGATCGATAGCACCCTTGGTGACGTTGCGGATGGACAGGAACTTGCGGATGTCAGTGCAGCCGCGCACCGTCTCCTCAATCGGAGTTCCCTTGGTGAGGTAGGCCACCACCGCATCGGCGCAGATGTCGCGGTCGGGGGCTTTACCCTGCGGGCCGCTGAGTACGCCACCCTGGTTGT
>NZ_JBBDHD010000277.1:0-1930 GCF_044129415.1 Streptomyces racemochromogenes | reverse complement strand
GGGCGGACGTCCTGGGCGGGGTGCTCGGCGCCGCACCCGAACTCGCGGCGCCGGCGGCAGCCGGGGCGGGGCCCGGAGGCAGCGCCCGCGGCGGGGCCGCGCCCGCGGTGTCAGAGGTCGTCATACCGGCACCTCCTCAGCCCCCGCGGGATCGGCCGCGGCCCAGGTCGGTGTGGTCCAGTGCCCCGGAACCAGGGCCTCCGCCGGGCGGCCGAACGGGACCTCCGCCTCCGCCCGCGAGGGTCCCCGGGCCAGCAGCCTCAGGTAGCTCTCGCGGAAGGCCTCCACGTTCTGCTCGACCGTGAACAGCTCCAGGGCCCGCGCCCGCGCCGCCGCCCCCAGCCGCTGGGCCCGTTCGGGGTCCCCCAGCAGGGCCAGGCAGGCGTCGGCCAGGGCGCGCGGGTTGCGCGGGGGGACGACGAGCCCGGTACCGCCGATGACCTCGCAGACGGCTCCGACGTCCGTCGACACCGTGGCCCGGCCGCACAGCATCGCCTCGGCCAGGGTGATGGGGAAGCCCTCGATCACCGAGGACAGCAGCACGATCCGCCCGGCGGCGTACGCGTCGGCGGCCGAGGGGGCCTCGGGGCCTCCGACCTCCTCGAAGCCGACGGGGTTCTCCCCCACCGTCCGCGCGTCGGCGGCCTCGTCGGGGAAGAGCTGCGCGGCGAGCGAGCGGCAGTCGGCCAGGTAGCCGGGCGCGGCGGCCGTGGCGAAGATCCGCAGCCGGGTCCGCGGCGCGGCCCGCCGGACCTCCGCGAAGGCGTGCAGCAGGCCGATCAGGTCTTTGGCGGGCTCGACCCGCCCGACCCACACCAGGGTCTCCGGGTCCCCGCACCCGGGGTCCTCCCCGACGGCGGCGAATCGGTCCGCCTCCATCCCGGGGTACACGGTCCGCAGCCGCTCCCGGGGCGCCCCGCACCGCTCCTGCCAGCGGCGGGCGTGGGTGTTGCCCGGGGTCAGCAGGTCGGCGCCGGCGTAGATCTCCCGGGCCAGCCGGACGTGGAACGCCGCGAGCAGCGCGCGGACGGCGAGCCGGGGGGCGCCCACCGCTGCGCCGGTCGCCGGAGGGGTGCCGGGGCCGTGGTCCAGGTAGTGGGCGCGCAGCTGCACCCCGTACTCGGTGACCAGCAGCGGGACTCCGCAGAAGCGTTTGGCCAACAGCCCGGGGAGGGCCGCCACCCCGCCGGCGGCGGCGTGGCAGACGTCGACGGCGCCGAGCCCGTGCTCCCCGTACCAGTCGAGGGACAGCGGCCGCAGCATCCGCTCCAGTTCGTCGGCGAACTCCAGCAGGTCGGGGACGCGCGCCGCCCGTACGCCCCGGCCCGCGCCCGGGGCCCGGCAGCCGGCCTCCAGGGCCCGTACGGCGGTCTCGGAGCGCAGGGCCGCGTACATCCCGCCGTGGTCGCGGGCGAGTTCGGCGAGCCCGTACAGTCCGGCCGCGAAGGCCTCGGCCGCCTCCGGGTCGGCCGGGGCCCCGTTCCCGCCGCAGACGCCGCGCACCAGTTCCCGGAAGCAGTCGGTGAAGCGCCGCCGCTCGCGCCGGGAGTGGGTCCGGCCGTCGTCGGCGGGGGCCCACAGCGGGGCGGTGCGCACGTGTGTGACGTGCCGCGGGAGCGGGACCCTGCCGCGCTCCTCCTGTGCGGCGCTGCGGCTGAGCGCGTAGAGCTCGAACTCGTGCTGCGGGAGTCCGCGCACGAGCCGGTCGCACCAGAGCCCCGCCTCTCCCGCCGCATACGGATAACCACCTTCGGTGAGCAGTCCGATCCGCACGAGTGGCACCCCCGTTCTCCCGTTCCTGGCGGCCGCCGCAGGTCCGGTGACCCGCCGCGGGAGAACTCAAGCGGATACACCGGTGGCGGGGGGGGGGGGGGGGGGGGGGGGGGGGGGGGGGGGGGGGGGGGGGGGGGGGGGGGGGGGGGGGGGGGGG
>NZ_JBBDHD010000276.1:0-1974 GCF_044129415.1 Streptomyces racemochromogenes | reverse complement strand
GCCGCGCTTGACGGCGATCAGTGCGTCCATCAGCCGCAGGCCCTCGAAGGCGTCACGGGCGTAGCGGACCTCGCCCTCGTAGATCTCGTGGAGGTCCTGCTCCACATACGCGCGGGTCAGGGCCGCACCGCCCAGGATCACGGGGAAACGGGCAGCCAGCCCCCGGGAGTTCAGTTCCTCCAGGTTCTCCTTCATGATCACGGTGGACTTCACCAGGAGACCGGACATGCCGATGACATCGGCCTTGTGTTCCTGGGCGGCCTCCACGATCGCCGAGACCGGCTGCTTGATCCCGATGTTCACGACGTTGTAGCCGTTGTTGGTCAAGATGATGTCAACCAGGTTCTTGCCGATGTCATGGACGTCACCACGGACCGTGGCGAGCACGATGGTGCCCTTGCCCTCGTCATCGGTCTTCTCCATGTGCGGCTCCAGATACGCCACCGCGGTCTTCATCACCTCGGCCGACTGGAGCACGAACGGCAGCTGCATCTGCCCCGAACCGAACAGCTCACCGACGACCTTCATGCCCTCCAGCAGCGTGTCGTTGACGATGTCCAGCGCCGGACGGGTTTGCAGGGCCTCATCGAGATCGGCCTCCAGGCCGTTCTTCTCCCCGTCGATGATCCGCCGCTGGAGACGCTCCTCCAACGGCAGGGCGAGGAGTTCCTCGGCCTTGCCGGCCTTCATCGACTTGGTGTTGACGCCCTCGAACAGGGCCATCAGCTTCTGGAGGGGGTCGTAGTCGCCCTCACGGCGGTCGTAGATCAGGTCCAGAGCGGTGTTGACCTGCTCCTCGTCGAACCGCGCAATGGGCAGGATCTTCGACGCGTGGACGATCGCCGAGTCCAGACCCGCCTTGACGCACTCGTCCAGGAACACCGAGTTCAACAGGATCCGGGCCGCCGGATTCAGACCGAAGGAGATGTTCGACAACCCCAGCGTCGTCTGCACCTCTGGATGACGCCGCTTCAGCTCACGGATCGCCTCGATCGTCGCGATACCGTCCTTGCGCGACTCCTCCTGCCCCGTACAGATCGTGAACGTCAACGTGTCGATCAGGATGTCCGACTCACGGATGCCCCAATTCGACGTCAGGTCCTCGATCAGCCGCTCGGCGATCGCCACCTTGTGCTCGACCGTGCGGGCCTGGCCCTCCTCGTCGATCGTCAACGCGATCAGCGCCGCACCGTGCTCCTGCGCCAGCCGCGTCACCCTCGCGAACCGCGACTCCGGGCCGTCACCGTCCTCATAGTTCACCGAGTTGATGACCGCACGCCCGCCCAGCTTCTCCAGACCCGCCTGGATCACCGGAACCTCGGTCGAGTCCAGAACGATGGGGAGGGTGGAGGCGGTGGCGAAGCGGCCGGCCAGCTCCCGCATGTCCGCGACACCGTCACGGCCCACGTAATCCACGCACAGGTCCAGCATGTGCGCACCCTCACGGATCTGATCCCGCGCCATCTCCACACAGTCGTCCCAGCGGCCCTCCAGCATCGCCTCACGGAACTTCTTCGACCCGTTCGCGTTCGTCCGCTCACCGATCGCCATGTAGGACGTGTCCTGACGGAACGGCACCGTCTGGTACAACGACGCCGCACCCGGCTCCGGCTCAGGAGTGCGCTCGACGACCGCGGCACCCCGCACCCGCTCCACCACCTGCCGCAGATGCTCCGGCGTCGTACCACAGCAACCGCCCACCAGCGACAGCCCGTACTCACGCACGAACGTCTCCTGCGCGTCCGCCAGCTCGACGGCCGACAGAGGATAGTGGGCCCCCTGCTTCGTCAGCACCGGCAGACCCGCGTTCGGCATGCACGACAGCGGAATACGCGCGTTGCGCGCCAGATAGCGCAGGTGCTCGCTCATCTCCGCGGGGCCGGTGGCGCAGTTCAGACCGATCATGTCGATCCCCAACGGCTCCAGCGCCGTCAGTGCCGCCCCGATCTCCGAACCCAACAGCATCGTGCCGGT
>NZ_JBBDHD010000028.1:0-78277 GCF_044129415.1 Streptomyces racemochromogenes | reverse complement strand
CCCCCCCCCCCCCCCCCCCCCCCCCCCCCCCCTATGTTACACCTCATAAGCCCGAACCCGAGATGCTTTAACGGGTCTGGTGGGCTCGTTTTTTTTTATATGATACAGCGCCTCGGGCGCCCCGGCCGCCGCGGCCGCACGCAACCGGCGCCGCCCCTTCGGCTGGAGCGACCCCGCCCGGGACTGCCCGCTGGACTCCGAGCGGGCCCGCCGGGACCTCAAGGCCGTCTGCCTGGCCGTGGTCTGCGACCCGCGCGCCGGGCGCGACCTGCGCCGGTTCGTGGACGGCGGCCACGCCGACCTCCCCGGAGCGGTCGTCTTCGGCTGTCTGCTGCACCTGGCCGGGCTGCGGGACGGCGCGCGGTTCTGGTGGCAGTTCGCCGCCGGGTCCGCCGCCGCGCGCACCGCACCCGCCGCCTACTGCCTCTTCCTCGACCACTCCCGGTGCGGCGAGCACCACGACGCCCGCCACTGGGCCCGCGAGCTGGGCCGCCGGGGCTTCAGGCCGGGCGGCCGCCGGGAGCTGCGCGAGGTCCGGCTGTGCGCCCAGGCGGCCGTGCTGCGGTACGTCGACCAGTGCGACGACCCCGATCTGGGCCCGGTGCCGGTGCCCCGGGCGGAGCTGCCCGGGGTGCTGGCCGCGTTCCTGCCGCCGGCCCCGCTCCCGGAGCACCGGCCACGCCCCGCCGCGGGCCCGCCGCGCCACCTCGCGCCGGCCTCCGGCACGCGGGGGACGGCGGTGCGCGGCGACACCGGTGGGGCCCTGGAGCAGGCTCGGCGCGCGCTGGACGTCGTACGGGTCCTGGAGCGGCACCCGCTGGGGGTACGGGCCGGGCAGCTGGCGCGGAAGTCCGGGCTCACGGAGGCGGCGCTGCGCCCGCTCCTCGCCCTGCTGTGCGAGGAGGAGTACGCCTACCGCCCCGGGGCGGGGGTGTACGCGGCGGGCCCGGCCCTGGACCGGCTCGCGGCGCCGGGCGGCGGGGGCCTGGCCGACCAGCTCCAGCGGACCCTGGCGCTGGCGCGGGACAGCGCGGGCGCCGCCGTCTACCTCAGCCGGTACGCCGACGGCGAGGTCCGGATCACCCAGATGGCGGACGGGCCGGGGGCCCCGCCGGTGCGGGAGTGGGTGGACTTCCGGGCCGCCGCGCACGCCAGCGCCGTCGGCAAGTGCCTGCTGACCCAGCTCGACCACCGGGTCCGGGCCGACCACGTGGCCCGCCACCGCCCGGCCCGGCTGACCCCGCACACCATCACGGACAGCCGGGCCCTGTTCAGCGCCCTGGACGCGGTGGCCCCCGGGGCCCCGGTCTTCGACCTTCGCGAGTACTCCCCCGGGGTCGTCTGCTCGGCGGTGCCCATCGCCACGGGCGGCGCCGCCGGGAGCCTGGCGCTCTCCCTGCCCGCCGCCCACGCCCACCGGCTGCGCGAGGCGACGGAGGCCCTGCGCCGCAAGGCGGTCCCGGTGCTGCTGGCCCTGCTCCTGTCGGGCGCCATCCCCCCGCACACCCCGGCGCAGGACCCGCCGCCGGCGGCGGGCGCCCCGGCCCCGGAGACGCTGCGCCACCTGGGCCGGCTCTTCCGCACCCCGCTGACCCGGTTCACGGCGTCCACCGCCGGCCCGCACCTGGTCAGCGATTCCGCGTCGGGGGCGGCGTACCTGTTCGGCGCCCTCCCGGAGGGCGACGGGCCGCGCCTGGCACTCCCCCAGACCCTGGGCCCCCTGGCTCCCGGCAGCCTGCCGGCCCCGGAGGGCCTGGTGGTCCTGCGCACCTGAGGGCCCGGGGCCGGCGCGGGGCGTTCGGGGGTTCAGCCGCCCGGGACGAAGGAGTCCAGGGCGGTGTCGAAGTACTCCGGACCGGGCGAGGCGGCCGACCGGGGCCGACACCCAGGGGCTCGTCGGAGGCCCGCCAGACGGTTCCCGTACCGCCCCGGCCGAGCCTCTTCCCCAGGCGGTACCGCCCGGCGATCACGACCTCGTTGCGCGGTTCGTCCTGCGGCACGCTGCTGCTGCTCCCCCTCGACCCGGTCGGGGCCATGAGGGCGCAGGGGCGGATCCGGCCACCCCGGCTCCGCCCGGAACGCAGAAAGAACCCCACCGAAGTGGGGTTCTCTCATCTGTGTCCGAGGGGGGACTTGAACCCCCACGCCCGATAAAGGGCACTAGCACCTCAAGCTAGCGCGTCTGCCATTCCGCCACCCGGACCGGTGGTCGGCCCCGGTTTCCCGCGGCGACATGGACAACCATAGCAAAGGATCGGCGCCCCTCCGACCAGGTTTCCGGTCCGGCCGGCGGCCCGCCACGCCGCGCTGACCTGCGGGCATGCTCCGGGCCCGGAGAGGCGCCGCCCACCCCCTGGTACGGGGTGGGCGGCGGGCCCCGGTCCGCTACGGGCAGCGGATGACCTGGCCGGCGTAGGAGAGGTTGCCGCCGAAGCCGAAGAGGAGGACCGGGGAACCCGAGGGGATCTCGCCGCGTTCGACCAGCTTGGAGAGGGCCATCGGGATGCTGGCCGCCGAGGTGTTGCCGGAGTCGACGACGTCCCGGGCGACGACGGCGTTCACGGCGCCGATCTTCGCGGCGAGGGGCTCGATGATGCGCAGGTTGGCCTGGTGCAGGACGACCCCGGCGAGGTCCTCGGGGGTGATCCCGGCCTTCTCGCAGGTCTTGCGGGCGAGCGCGGGGAGCCGGCTGGTGGTCCAGCGGTAGACGGACTGGCCCTCCTGGGCGAAGACCGGGGGCGTGCCCTCGATGCGCACCGCGTGGCCCATCTCCGGAACCGAGCCCCACAGCACCGGGCCGATGGCGCGGTCGGGGCAGCTCTCGACGACGGCCGCGCCGGCGCCGTCACCGGTCAGGACGCAGGTGGTGCGGTCGGTCCAGTCGGTGATCCCGGCCATCGTGTCGGCGCCGATGACCAGGGCGCGGGTGGAGGAGCCGGAGCGGATGGCGTGGTCGGCGGTGGCCAGGGCGTGGGTGAAGCCCGAGCAGACGACGTTGAGGTCCATCACGGCGGGCGCGCTGGTCATGCCCAGCTTGGCGGCGACGCGGGCGGCCATGTTGGGGGAACGGTCGATGGCGGTGGAGGTGGCCACCAGCACGAGGTCGATGTCGTGCGGGGTGAGGCCGGCGTTGGCGAGGGCCTTCGCGGCAGCCTGGTAGGCCAGTTCGTCGACCGGCTCGTCGGGGCCGGCGATGTGCCGGGTCCTGATGCCGACCCGGGAGAGGATCCACTCGTCGCTGGTCTCGACCATGGCCGCGAGGTCCTCGTTGGTGAGCACCTTCGCGGGCTGGTAGTGCCCAAGCGCCACCACGCGTGAACCGGTCATGGGCGGGATCCCCCTTTGTACGGCAGTCAGGATCATTCACCTTCTCCTGCTACTGATGAGTACGTGTGCGTGTAACCCAACAGGATTGGGCCATGGGAATTTGGAGAATTCCCAGCATCTTCCAGCCAGGAGACCGGGCCCGTCCCGGATCCGGGAGAATGTCCTCGTCAGGTACACGATGAGGACGGAACAGGCGGGCTGATCGCGATGGGACGGGTCACCGAGCGGCGCCGCGTCGTACGGGTCCGGGGCGGGGCGGCCGGTGTCCGGCCGGACACCCTGGTCACCGAGGAGCCGCTGGAGATACGGCTGAACGGCAAGCCGCTGGCCATCACCATGCGCACCCCCGGTGACGACTTCGCGCTGGCGGCGGGCTTCCTGGTCAGCGAGGGCGTGCTCGCACGGGCCTCGGACGTCCGGGCCGTGACCTACTGCGAGGGGGCGGCGGAGGACGGCTCCAACACGTACAACGTCGTCAACGTGCAGCTGGCCTCCGGGGTTCCGGTCCCCGACATCACGCTGGAGCGGAACGTCTACACCACCTCCTCCTGCGGGCTGTGCGGCAAGGCCAGCCTGGACGCGGTGCGCACGGCGACGCGCTTCCCGGGTCTCGCGGCGGATCCGGTACGGGTCCGCGCCGGCCTCCTGTCGGAGCTGCCGGACCGGCTGCGGGCGGCGCAGAAGGTCTTCGACCGCACGGGCGGGCTGCACGCCGCCGGGCTGTTCTCGGCGGAGGGCGAGCTGCTCGATCTACGGGAGGACGTGGGTCGGCACAACGCGGTGGACAAGATCGTCGGACGGGCCCTGCAGGCCGGGCGGCTGCCGCTGGCCGGGGCAGTGCTGCTGGTGTCGGGCCGGGCCTCCTTCGAGCTGGCGCAGAAGGCGGTGATGGCCGGGATCCCGGTGCTGGCGGCGGTGTCGGCGCCGTCCTCGCTGGCGGTGGACCTGGCGGCGGACGCGGGACTGACGCTGGTGGGCTTCCTGCGGGGGCCGGACATGAACATCTACGCGGGTGAGGAGCGGATCCTCCTGCCCGCCCCCGAGACGGCGGCCTGAGCTGCCTAGCGCCTGCGGCCCCGGCGGGGCGTGGCGGCCGGCTTCGGTTCCGGGGGGTCGATGCGGTGCAGGTCGAGGGTGGCCGGGAGCGGGGCGGTGCCGGGGCCGCCGGACTCGGCCCAGGCGATGATCTCGTCCGTCGCGGTGTCGTCCAGGGCCCAGCCGAACCAGACGGCGCGGGCGCCCCGGCGGCGGGCCTCGGTGGTGGGCTGGACCACGATCACGTTGGCCCGCTCGCAGGGGCCGAGGCAGTCGCTGGTCCGCACCGCCAGCCGGCCCCCCGAGGCGTCGGCGGCCTCGCGGAGCCGGGCGAGCTGGCCGGCGTGGTCGGTGCCGGGGTTCTTGCGGGGGTCCCCGCAGCAGCAGCCCCGGCAGACCACGAGGGTGCAGGGGCGCGGGGCATGGGCGGCGAGCGGGCGTATCCAGGTCACCGCCGCACGTTACCGGCCCCGGGGTGCCGGGTGTTGGGCGCGGGGCGAGACCTCCGCCACACGGGCGCCGGGGAGTTGGGGCCCGTCCCCGCCCTGGGGGTCGCGGGCTCGGCGGCGGGCCAGCACGGCGCACACCATCAGCTGCATCTGGTGGAAGAGCATCAGCGGCAGCACGGCGAGGGATGCCTGGGCCCCGAACAGGACGCTGGCCATGGGGAGTCCGGCCGCCAGGCTCTTCTTCGACCCGGCGAACTGGATGGCGATCCGGTCGGCGCGGCCGAAGCCGAGGCGGGCGGACCCGTACCAGGTGACGACGAGCATGACGGCGAGGAGCACGGCCTCCACGGCAAGCAGCGCGCCGAGGCGCGGGAGGCTGACCCGCTGCCAGACCCCGGCGGCCATGCCCGCGCTGAAGGCGGCGTACACGACGAGGAGGATCGAGCCGCGGTCGACGCGGCCGAGGACCTTCTTGTGGCGGGTGAGGAAGCCGCCGACCCAGGGGCGCAGGAGCTGTCCGAGGAGGAAGGGCAGCAGCAGCTGGACGACGATCTTGACGAGGGAGTCCGTGGAGAAGCCGCCGGCGTCGCCGCCGAGCAGGGCGCCCGCGAGCAGCGGGGTGAGGACGATGCCGGCGAGGCTGGAGAAGGAACCGGCGCAGATCGCGGCGGGGACGTTGCCCCGGGCGATCGAGGTGAAGGCGATGGAGGACTGGATGGTCGAGGGGACCAGGCAGAGGAAGAGCAGGCCGTTGTAGAGGGGCTGCGTCAGGAGGGCGGGGACCAGCGCCCGGGCGGCCAGGCCGAGAGCGGGGAAGAGCAGGAAGGTGCAGGCCAGCACGGTGGCGTGGAGGCGCCAGTGGCGCAGGCCGTCGAGGGCCTCGCGGGTGGAGAGCCGAGCCCCGTAGAGGAAGAAGAGCAGGGCCACGGCGCCGGCGGAGGCGCCGTCGGCGAGGGTGGCGGCGGGGCCGCGGGCCGGGAGCAGGGCGGCGAGGCCGACGGTGGCGAGCAGGGCCGGTACGTAGGGGTCCAGGGGGAGCCGGGCGGGCGGGCGGGGGCGTCGCATGGGCGGTGCTCGTTTGCTGTCGGAAGCGGGTGCGCCCCGGTGGCGGCGGGGCGCTTCCATCGTCGCCGCGGTAGCGGTCATCGGGAAACCCGCACACCGCACTGACTGCCATCGCGCGGCGTGATGGCCGGCCGTAGGCTGGCGGCATGTACGACCCCGTCCAGCTGCGCACCTTCCTCACCGTCGCCCAGACGCTGAGCTTCACCCAGGCCGCGGGCCGGCTCGGGGTGCGGCAGTCGACGGTCAGCCAGCACGTGCGCCGGCTGGAGGGGGCCACGGGCCGGCCGCTGTTCGCCCGGGACACCCACAGCGTCGCGCTGACGGAGGACGGGGAGGCGCTGCTGGGCTTCGCGCGCACGATCCTGGAGGCGCACGAGCGGGCGGCGGCCTTCTTCGCCGGGACCCGGCTGCGGGGGCGGCTGCGGTTCGGGGCCTCGGAGGACTTCGTGCTGACGCGGCTGCCGGAGATCCTGGAGGGGTTCCGGCACGAGCACCCCGAGGTGGACCTGGAGCTGTCGGTCGAGCTGTCGGGCATCCTGCACGAGCGGCTGGACGAGGGCCGGCTGGACCTGGTGCTGGCCAAGCGGCGCGGGCCGGGGGACGAGCGGGGCCGGCTGGTGTGGCGGGACCGGATGGTGTGGATCGGGGCGGAGGGGCTGCGGCTGGACCCGGAGCGTCCGGTGCCGCTGATCGTGTTCCCGCCGCCGGGGATCACCCGGGCGCGGGCGCTGGAGGTGCTGGAGCGGGACGGGCGGGCCTGGCGGATCGCCTGTACGAGCGGCAGCCTCAGCGGTCTGGTCGCCGCGGCCCGTGCGGGGCTGGGGGTGATGGCGCACACCCGGGGGCTGATCCCGCCGGGGCTGGTCCGGGTGGGCGGGCTGCCGGAGCTGGGCCCGGTGGAGTTCGCGCTGCTCCAGGGCCGCCGCCCGGCGCCGGCGGCGGAGGCCCTGGCGGCGGCGGTCCTGGCGGGCGGCGACCGCCTGAGCCGGCCGGCGTAGGTCGGCCGGGACGGCCGGCGGGGCGGGTCCGGGCGGGGCCCTTTCGGGGTCGGGCGGGAGAGTGTGCAGGTCGGGCGGGGTTGCGTGCGAGGGGATCTTGTGGAGGTTTCCTCAGGGGTGCCGGGCGGCGGGGCCGGTGGGGTAGCGTCTCGGCGCCCGGGACCCAAGGAGGCAGTGTTGCGCGAGTTCACCGTGCCGCCCGTGGTCAGCGACTCGCCGGTCGGCGGCCTGGCCGATGTCGTCTTCGAGCACGCCGGACAGGACCCGCGGCGGGTGGTGCTGGGACGTAAGACGGCCGCGGGGTGGCGGGACGTGACCTCCGCGGAGCTGGCCGGCGAGGTGCTGGCGCTGGCCAAGGGGCTGCTGGCGCAGGGGGTGCGGTTCGGGGACCGGGTCGCGGTGATGGCGCGGACCCGCTACGAGTGGACCCTGTTCGACTTCGCGCTGTGGGCGATCGGCGCCCAGCCCGTCCCCGTGTACCCGACGTCCTCGGCGGAACAGGTGCACTGGATCCTGTACGACTCCTCCTGCACCGGGTGCGTCGTGGAGGACGAGGACCAGGCGATGACGGTCGGTTCGGTGATCGAGCGGCTGCCGCAGCTGCGGCTGCTGTGGCAGCTCGACGCGGGCGCGGTGGCCGAGCTGGTGGAGGCCGGGCGGGGGGTGGACGAGGAGGTGGTGCACCGGCACCGGCGGGCGGTGACCCCGGACGCCGTCGCCACCGTCATCTACACCTCGGGGACCACGGGCCGCCCCAAGGGATGCGTGCTGACCCACGGGAACTTCATGTTCGAGGCCGACACGCTCGTCGCCCGCTGGGAGTCGGTCTTCCGGGCCGGGCCGGGTGAGCAGCCCTCCACCCTGCTGTTCCTGCCGCTGGCGCACGTCTTCGGGCGGATGGTCGAGGTGGCCGCCGTCCGGGCCCGGGTCAAGCTGGGGCACCAGCCGGCGCTGGCCTCCTCGGAACTGCTGCCCGATCTGGCCGCCTTCCGGCCGACGTTCGTGCTGGGGGTGCCGTACGTCTTCGAGAAGGTGTTCGCGGCGGCGCGGCGCGCCGCGGAGGCCGAGGGCCGTACGGGGCCCTTCGACCGGGCGGTGGAGACGGCCGTGCGCTACGCGGAGGCCCGCGAGCAGAAGGCCTTCGGGGCGGGTCCGGGGCCCTCGGCCGCGCTGCGGATGGAGCACCGGCTGTTCGAGAAGCTGGTGTACGCCAAGGTGCGCGAGGCCCTGGGCGGGCGCGTGCTGCACGCGATGTCGGGCGGGTCGGCGATGTCGCGGCGGCTGGGCCTGTTCTTCGACGGCGCCGGGATCACGGTCTTCGAGGGGTACGGGCTGACGGAGTCGTGCGCGGCGGCCACCGCGAACCCGCCGGGGGCGGTGAAGTACGGGACGGTGGGGCCGCCGATCCCGGGCACCACGGTGCACATCGCCGAGGACGGGGAGGTGTGGCTGCACGGCCGCCACGTCTTCTCCGGCTACCTGGGCGACGCGCGGGCGACCCGGGAGGTGCTGCGCGAGGGCTGGCTGGCGACCGGGGACCTGGGGCGGCTGGACGGGGACGGCTATTTGACGATCACCGGGCGCAAGAAGGAGATCCTGGTGACCTCGAACGGCAAGAGCGTCGCGCCGGCGGCCCTGGAGGAGCGGGTGCGCTCGCATCCGCTGGTGTCCCAGTGCGTCCTGGTGGGCAACGACCGGCCGTTCGTCGCCGCGCTGGTGACCCTGGACACGGAGGGCATGGCGCACTGGCTGTCGATGCGCGGGCTGGCGCAGCGGCCGGTGGAACAGCTGGTGGGCGATCCGGCGCTGACGGCGGAGGTCCGCCGGGCGGTGGTGGCGGCCAACACCCTGGTGTCGCAGGCCGAGCAGATCCGCGCCTTCCGGGTGCTGGCCGGGCAGTTCACGGAGGAGCGGGGGCTGCTGACGCCCTCGCTGAAGCTCAAGCGCCGGGCGATCGAGAAGGCGTACGCCCGGGAGATCGCGGCCCTCTACCCCTCCTGACCCCGCGGGCGGGCACGGCGGGGCGGTTCCGGTGCGCCGGGTTCGCCCTGCGCCGTTCGGGTGGTGGCCCGTGGCGGGGGGGAATACGGTGTGGCGGCGGGCGGTTGTGGCCCCGCGTGCGCCGCCGCGCACACCACGCCGACCGACCCCGAGGAACACCCACCGTGCACCAGGTCCCGAACATCAGGCTCAACAACGGCACGCTCATGCCCCAGCTCGGCTTCGGCGTCTGGCAGGTGCCCGACGACGAGGCGGAGCGCGTCGTGGGGACCGCGCTGGAGGCCGGCTACCGCAGTGTCGACACGGCGGCGGTGTACGGCAACGAGCGGGGCACCGGCCGGGCGGTGACCGGGTCGGGGCTGCCGCGCGAGGAGCTGTTCGTCACCACCAAGCTGTGGAACGGGCCGGACCGGCGCTGGGACCGGGACGCGGTGCTGCGCGCCTTCGACGACTCCCTCGGCCGGCTCGGCCTGGACCACGTCGACCTGTACCTGATCCACTGGCCGCGCCCGATGCGTGACGACTTCCTCGCCATCTGGAAGACCTTCGAGGAGATCGCGGCGAGCGGCCGGGCCAAGGCCGTCGGCGTGTCGAACTTCCGCCCGGCGGACCTGGAACGGCTCCGGGCGGAGAGCCCCCTGGTCCCGGCGGTGAACCAGGTCGAGCTGCACCCGCTGTTCCCGCAGGCCGAACTGCGGGAACTGCACGCCTCGCTCGGCATCGCGACCGAGGCCTGGTCCCCGCTGGGCCAGGGCAAGGAGCTGCTGGAGCTCCCGGCGGTGACCGCGGTGGCCGCCCGGCACGGGCGCAGCGCGGCGCAGGTGGTGCTGCGCTGGCACCTCCAGCGGGGCACCATCGTGATCCCGAAGTCGGTGACCCCGTCCCGGATCCGGGAGAACCTGGACGTGTTCGGGTTCGAGCTGGACGCCGAGGACCTCGCGGCGCTGGACGCCCTGGGCGCCGACGGGCGCCGCATCGGTCCGGACCCCGCCGTCTTCGACGTCTGAAGCGGACGTGGCCGACGTTTCCCGCTCCGCCGGTTCCGCCGCCTCCTCGGGCGCTTCCGGCCCTGACCGTACGCAGGCCCCCCGTGAGGGGGTCTACCTGATCCGCAACGCCGGCAGCGGGCTGGTGCTCCAGCTGGAGGGTGCCTCCCGGGTGCGGGTCGGTCCCGACGGGCCGCCCGCGCCGGAGGCCGCCCGCCGGTGGCGGCTC
This sequence comes from Streptomyces racemochromogenes, assembly GCF_044129415.1. GTDB lineage: Bacteria > Actinomycetota > Actinomycetes > Streptomycetales > Streptomycetaceae > Streptomyces > Streptomyces racemochromogenes_A. Next base: position 68,187 of record NZ_JBBDHD010000028.1, on the reverse strand, counting down.
GCGCCCACGCACGGCGGCGCCGGGGTCTTCCACGTGGTGAGCGAGGACAACGGCCGCCGGCTTGACGTCGCGAACGCGTCGACGGACAGCGGGGCGCGGGTCCAGGTGTGGCGGGCCAACGCGTTCGGGGCCCAGGAGTGGATCGTCGAGGAGCACCTGGACGATCCGGGCGTGGTCTCACTGGTGGCGTGCATCAGCGGGCTGCTGCTGGAGGCCGACGGCGAGGGCCGGGTCCGGCAGGGCGAGGACGCGGACTCCCCGTCGCAGTGGTGGCGCCTGGAGCCGGCCTGACCCCGCCGGGCCGGGCCGGCCGGGCGGCGGTCAGGCGGCGCCGTGGGCGGGGGCGAGGGCCTCGACCCGTTCGGCCAGCGCGAAGTCGTTCCCGGTGACGCGGCCGCCGGCGTCGTGGCTGTTCACGGAGAGGCGGACGGTGTCGTAGCCGAGGGTCAGGTCGGAGTGGTGGTTCAACTCGTCCTGGACCACGGAGATGTGGGCCACGAGCGCGCTGGCGGCGCGGTGGCTGCCCACCCGGTAGGTGCGCAGGATCCTGTCGTCCTCGAAGGACCAGCCGGGGAGTTCCCGGAGGCGGTCCTCGATCTCCTTCTGCGAGAGCGGTTCGCTCGGCATCGGCGGCCTCCTCGTGCTCGTTGCTCGTCCTCGTCCGTGATGTGCAGTCAGTTTTCCACGGGGGGCGCCGGAGTGAACCCTTCCCGCGCCGGTGCGCCCCGGTACTTCGCGGGCCGGGGGTGCGCGCCGTCCGGTCGGTGGACCGCGTCCGGCCCGGACGGGTCCCTCGGTTAACGTCGTGGCCATGACCATCTCGACCTCGGCGGCCCGCACCGCCTCCGCGGGCCCCCTGCTGCGCGCGTGGCGGGTGCGGCGCGGGATCAGCCAGCTGGAGCTGGCGGGTCGCGCCGACTCCTCCTCGCGGCACATCAGCTTCATCGAGACGGGCCGCTCACGGCCCAGCGAGGAGATGGTGCTGCGGCTGGCCGAGCACCTCGACGTGCCGGTGCGGGAGCGCAACGCCCTGCTGCTGGCGGCCGGTTACGCCCCGCGGTACGCGCACACCCCGCTCGACGACCCGTCCATGGGCCCCCTGCGCGAGGGTCTGGAGCGGCTGCTGACCGGCTACGAGCCGTACCCGGCGCTGGTCGTGGACGGGACGTACACGGTGGTCGCCGCCAACCGCGGCATCGCGACCCTGCTGGAGGGGGTCGCGGAGCACCTGCTGGCATCGCCGCCGAACGCCATGCGGCTCACCCTGCACCCGGAGGGGCTCGCCCCGCGGATCCGCAACCTGCGCCAGTGGCGGGGCCATCTGCTGGCCCAGATGGAACGGCAGATGGCCCCGGCCCGGTCGGCGCCGCTGCGTTCCCTGTACGAGGAGGTGGCGGCGTACCCGGTGCCGGAGCGGCCGGGCGGCGCCGAGCCGGACGAGGCCGTCCCGCACATCGCGCTGCCCCTGCGGATCGAACACGGCGGGCGGCTGCTGTCCTTCGTGTCGTCCATCTCCACGTTCAACACGCCGATGGACGTGACGGTCGCCGAGCTGGCCATCGAGACCTTCCTCCCGGCGGACCGGGCGACCGCGGAGTACCTGCGCGCCCTGGGGTGACCGCCGGGCCCGGGGCGGGGAGCGGGTGCGGGGTGCCGGAGCCGAGTGCGCGGCTCCGGAACCCGTGGGCACCACTGTGCCCGGGCGCCGCCCGGGGGGCGATTACCCCGGAGGTCAAGGCGGTGTGCCGGCCGCGGGTCCCCCCGACCGCATTTGTGGAAGGTGCTGGTTGGGCGGAGGGAGCGGCGGCTAGGCTGCGCTGCGGACGAACCAGATCGAACGTCTTGTCGACATGTGGAGAATGACCCGGTGCGAGCCGCCTCCCGATCCCACACCGCCGGAGGGCAGGCCCATGAGGACCACGCGGACCGTGCGGTGGCCCGGCGCCGCACGGCCGGCCCGGCCCAAGACAGAGAGCCCGACACGATGAACCAGTCCTCCGCGCCCCGCCACGCCGTCGTCATCGGCGGCAGCCTGAGCGGCCTGCTCGCCGCCGCCGTGCTGGCCGAACACGCCACGGTCACCGTGATCGACGCGGACCGGCTGCCCGAGGGGCCCGCCCCGCGCCGCGGGCTCCCCCAGGGCCGGCACACGCACCTCCTGTGGTCGGGCGGGGCGCGCGCCATGGAGCGGATCCTGCCCGGTGTCATCGACGCCTGGACCGGCGCGGGAGCCCTGCGCCGCAGCCTGCCGACCGATCTGGTCACCAAGACCGCCCAGGGATGGATCCCCCGCTGCGGGGAGAAGCAGTTCAACATCTCCTGCAGCCGCGACCTGCTCGACTCGGTGGTCCGCGCCCGGGTGACGGGGCTGCGGGGCGTCACCCTCCTGCAGCAGAGCCGGGTGCGCGCACTGGAGGGCACGGCCGAGCGGATCACCGGTGTCCGCGTCGACACGCCCGAGGAGGAGGGTCGTCTGGTGCGCGCCGACCTGGTGGTCGACGCGAGCGGACGCGGCTCGCGCGCCCCGGCCTGGCTGGAGGCGCTCGGGGTGTCCGGCATCCGGCAGGCCGAGGTCGATTCCGGACTGGTCTACGCGACGCGGGTCTTCGAGGCCCCGGCCGGGGCCCACGAGGCGGGCTTCCCCATCGTCAACGTCCAGTCCGACCCGCGGGTTCCCGTACCGGGGCAGACGGCGACGATCGTCCCCATCGAGGGCGGGCGGTGGCAGGCGACCCTCTCCGGCACCCGGGGCGGCCAGCCGACCGGGGACCCGGACCTGTTCGTGCCGTTCGCCAAGGGGGTCCGGGACCCGATCGTCGGCGAGCTGCTGGAGGGCCGGAAGCCCCTGACCGACGTGGCCGTCACGCCGGGCACCGCCAACCGCCGCGTCTTCTTCGAGAAGGCGCCGCTGCCCGACGGGTTCTTCGCGGTCGGCGACTCGGTCGCCACCTTCAACCCGCTGTACGGGCAGGGCATGTCGGTGGCGGCGCAGTCGCTGCTGGCCGTCCGGGCCCTGCTGCGCGCCAAGGGGCTCGGCCACCCCGGCATCGGCCGGGCGGCGCAGCGGGCGATCGCCCCGGCGGTCGGCGCCGCCTGGGAGCTGGCCACCTCGCAGGACATCCTCTACCCGGGGGCGACGGGGACGAAGCTGCGGGCGGGCGCCGGCCTGGTCAACGCGTACGTGGACCGGCTGATGACGGGGGCCACCACCGACGAGACGCTGACCGGCGTGCTGTTCGACGTCATCACGATGAGCAGCGCGCCGACCCGCTGGCTGCGCCCGCCGGTGGTGTGGCACGTGCTGCGGGCCTCGGACCGGGGGGCGTCCGGGGTGCCGCCGCTGACGGCGGCGGAGCGGGCCCTCGCGGGCCTCGCCCCGGTGGACGGCGCGGTCCCGGGGGGCGGCGCCGCGCCGGGGCGCCCGGCCGCGCAGACGGGTTCCGTCGACTCGGTCGGCCAGGCCCCGTGAGGCCGCGCCGGGACTCTCCTTCGGATCGTGCCGGTCAGGCCCGCGGGATCCGGAAGGGACGGCCCCGGGCCGCCCCGGTGGGAACGGCGGAGCCCCGGGCCGGGGGCCCGGGGCGCCCGTCGTAGCGGGGTGCGGCGGCTCAGAGGTCCGCGAGGTCCAGGCCGGCCTGGGCGGCCGCGGCGTGCACGGTCTGCTCCAGCAGGACCGCGATGGTCATCGGGCCGACGCCGCCGGGCACCGGGGTGATCAGGGAGGCGCGGGCCGCGGCCGACTCGAAGTGGACGTCGCCGACGTTGCCCTCGTTGTAGCCGGCGTCCAGGACGACCGCGCCCTCCTTGATGTCCTCGCCCCGGATGAACTCGGCCTTGCCGACGGCGGCGACCAGCACGTCCGCCTGGCGGACGATCGAGGACAGGTCCTTGGTGCGGGAGTGGCAGTAGGTGACGGTGGCGTTCTGCTCCAGCAGCAGCATCCCGGCGGGCTTGCCCAGGATCGCGCTGCGGCCGACCACGACGGCGTGCTTGCCCGTGAGGTCCACGTCGTACTCGGCGAGCAGCCGCATGATGCCGCCGGGGGTGCAGGAGACGAAGCCGGGCAGGCCGAAGCCCATGGCGGCGAAGGAGTGCATGGTGACCCCGTCGACGTCCTTGCCGGGGGCGATGGCCTCGAACGCCGCCCGCTCGTCGATGTGGTGCGGGACCGGGTGCTGGAGCAGGATGCCGCTGATCGTGGGGTCCTCGGAGAGGGCCGCGATCGTGGCGACGAGCTCCTCGGTGGTGGTCTCGGCCGGCAGGGCGATGTGGCGGGAGGTGATCCCGGCCTTGGCGCAGCGGTTCTGCTTCATGCGCACGTACGTGACGGACGCGGGGTCCTCGCCGACCAGGACGGTGGCCAGGCAGGGCTCGGCACCGGTGCGTTCGGTGATCTTCGCCGCGAGGACGGCCGTCTGCTCCGAGATGCGGCGCGCGAGGGCGGTGCCGTCCATGAGCTGGGCGGTGGCGGTGGGGGCAGTCGTCACGGGGTCTCCTGAACGTCGCTGCGGATCGCGGTTCGCCCAGGCGCGCGGCAGTCGACGTACGGGGAGGTGCGTACGCCGGGCCGCTCCCCGGTGGTGATCCACCCGAACGCCAGTCACGGCCCTGCCTCCACTGTAATCGAACCCTCCACCGGTTTATCCGGTGGATGACCGGCGCCGGAGCTGGGACGATCGAGACATGACGCGCACTTTCGACCATCTCGTCGCCGAGGCGGAATCCGTCTCGGTGGACGGCTGGGACTTCTCCTGGCTGGACGGCCGCGCCACGGAGCAGCGCCCCTCCTGGGGGTATCAGCGGCTGCTGGGCGAACACCTGTCCCGGGTCCGCTCCGCCCTGGACATCCAGACGGGCGGCGGGGAGGTGCTGGCCGGGGCGGGCCCGCTGCCGCCGCTGACGGCGGCCACGGAGTCCTGGCCGCCGAACATCGAGAAGGCGACCCGGCTGCTGCACCCGCTGGGCGCCGTGGTGGTCGCGGACGCCGACGAGCCGCCCCTGCCCTTCGGCGACGCGGCCTTCGAGCTGGTGACCAGCCGGCACCCGGTGACCATCTGGTGGGAGGAGATCGCCCGGGTGCTGAGGCCGGGCGGCACCTACTTCTCGCAGCAGGTCGGTCCGGCCAGCGTCTTCGAGCTGGTCGAGTACTTCCTCGGCCCGCAGCCGGAGGAGGTCCGGCGCGCCCGGCACCCCGACGACGCCGTGGCCGACGCGGAGAAGGCGGGCCTGGAGGTGGTCGACCTGCGCTCCGAGCGGCTGCGCACGGAGTTCCACGACATCGGAGCCGTGATCTACTTCCTGAGGAAGGTGATCTGGATGGTGCCGGGCTTCACGGTCGGGCAGTACCGGGACCGGCTGCGCGAGCTCCACGAACGGATCGAGCGCGACGGCCCGTTCGTCGCGCACACCGCCCGTTTCCTCATAGAGGCCCGCAAACCGGACTGATGCGGGGCGTGCGCGCGGCGCGGATCGGGCACGGGTCCGGCACGGACGGATCCGCGCGGGATCGGTTGCCCGGCCACAGCGTGGCGCAGGTCACTCAATTCAGCGCGTAACGAATCGACTCGGGCAGGCGATGAACCGACAGGTGTCCTCGCGCGGCCCCGGAATACAGCCCCTCGGGGGACTGTTTCCCGAGTCCGCGCGATGATTCCCGCCCACCCCTTATCTGTTCGCAACGAGAGGCTCCTTGTGTCGCTCAGCCCGTCCCGTACGTTCCCTCCGGAGATCGCCGAATCGGAGGCCCTCGTCGCGCTCGTCGAGCGCGGCCGCGAGCAGGGTCACATCAACGGTGACGACGTGCGCCAGGCCTTCGAGGCCGGCCGCATCCCGGTGGACCAGTGGAAGCGGGTCCTGCGCAGCCTGAACCAGGTCCTGGACGAGGAGGGTGTCGCCCTCCACGTCAGCGCCGCCCCCGCCACCAAGGCTGCTGCCAAGAAGCCCCGCAAGGCAGCCGCCGCCCCGGCCCGCACCGTGACCAAGAAGGCGGCCGCCGCGCCGCGCCCCATCGGCGCCCGCAAGGCGTCGGTCGCCGCCGCCCCGGCCGCCGCCGCGGCGATATCCGCTCCGTCGGCCGCCGCCGCGGAGGAGGTGTCGGCCGAGGCCGCCGCCGAGCCCAAGAAGCGCACGGTCAAGAAGACCGCGGCCAAGAAGGCCACGGCCACCAAGAAGACCGCCGCGAAGAAGACCACCGCCAAGGACGCCGACGACGCCGAGAACCCGGTCGTCGAGGGTGAGGACTGGGCCGTCGAGGACCTCGCCGACGAGACCGAGGAAGAGGCCCCCAAGGCCGGCGGCCAGGGCTTCGTGCTGTCCGACGAGGACGAGGACGACGCCCCGGCGCAGACCGTCATGGTGGCCGGTGCCACCGCCGACCCGGTCAAGGACTACCTCAAGCTCATCGGCAAGGTGCCGCTGCTCAACGCCGAGCAGGAGGTCGAGCTCGCCAAGCGCATCGAGGCCGGTCTGTTCTCCGAGTACAAGCTCGAAGAGGAGGAGGACCACAAGCCCGCGTTCAAGCGCGAGCTGGAGATCCTCGTCGAGGACGGCCGCCGCGCCAAGAACCACCTGCTGGAGGCCAACCTCCGCCTCGTGGTCTCGCTGGCCAAGCGCTACACCGGCCGCGGCATGCTCTTCCTGGACCTGATCCAGGAGGGCAACGTCGGTCTGATCCGCGCCGTGGAGAAGTTCGACTACACCAAGGGCTTCAAGTTCTCCACGTACGCGACCTGGTGGATCCGGCAGGCGATCACGCGCGCCATGGCCGACCAGTCCCGCACCATCCGCATCCCCGTGCACATGGTCGAGATCATCAACAAGCTCGCCCGCGTGCAGCGCCAGATGCTCCAGGACCTGGGCCGCGAGCCCACCCCGGAGGAGCTGGGCAAGGAGCTCGACATGACCCCGGAGAAGGTCATCGAGGTCCAGAAGTACGGCCGTGAGCCGATCTCCCTGCACACCCCCCTGGGTGAGGAGGGCGACAGCGAGTTCGGTGACCTCATCGAGGACTCCGAGGCGGTCGTGCCGGCGGACGCGGTGTCCTTCACCTTCCTCCAGGAGCAGCTCCAGTCGATCCTGGGGACGCTGTCGGAGCGCGAGGCGGGCGTGGTCTCCATGCGCTACGGCCTCAACGACGGCCAGCCGAAGACGCTGGACGAGATCGGCCGCGTGTACGGGGTGACCCGTGAGCGCATCCGCCAGATCGAGTCCAAGACCATGTCGAAGCTGCGCCACCCGTCGCGCTCGCAGGTCCTGCGCGACTACCTGGACTGATCCGCACCGGACACGCACGGAGCCCCCGGCCGCATGGCCGGGGGCTCCGTCGTTCCCGGCCGGGGGTTCCGGGCCGGGAAGGGGTCAGTGGACGACGCTCCAGCTGCGCCACGGCAGGCTGGAGGGGGCCGTCACGTTCGACAGGGTGGTCGCGACGTAGATCCCGTCCTCCTGCTCGCCGTGCCGGCAGTCCGGCGTCCGGTACAGGATCACGTCGACGAGGGTGTTGTTGGCGACGTGCGTGGCCCCGTGCGGAATGCCGATGCGGTGGCAGCCCTGCACGGAGGTGTTGGCGTAGCTGACCTCCACGGGCGAGTCATGGCCCCTGAAGGTGAGCACGCCCACCGTGGTGCGGTCCGCCGAGCACGCGGTGCCGGCCAGCAGCAGGGCTGCGACCCCGGTCATGACGCCGATACGCCGGATCTGGGACATGGCGCGGTCCTCGTCTGTGGGTGGCGACGGTCGATGGCCACAGAATCCCCCGGCGCGGCGGCGGCGGCATCCGGGATGGGCCGTCCGGGTGACGGCCCTGCGGGGTCAGGCGGCCGCGCGGCGCTTGCGGGCGGACATCAGGGCGTAGACCAGGACACCGGCGAAGAGGAACAGCACGCCCTGGTAGACGGCCGCGTACCCGGAACCGGCGACCAGCCACATCGAGAAGGCGAACGCCAGGCCGGCCAGGACGGCGTCACGGACCAGCTGCCCGCGCCGGACCCGCCCCGACTGCCCCGAGGCCAGGAAGTACAGCTGGGCGGCCGTGGAGAGCAGGTAGGGAACGGTCGCCGTGAAGGTGGTGATGAGGACCAGGGCCTCGAAGACCGCCGCGGAGCCGGCCGTGTAGTTGTAGACGGTCAGCGCGGAGGCCAGGACGACCGTGACGAGGACGCCGGTCACCGGGACCCCACGCCGCTTCTTCTCGAAGGCCTTCGGGAAGAGTCCGTCCTTGGCGGCCGCGTACGGGGTCTGGGCGCCGAGCAGGGTCCAGCCGTTGAGGGCGCCGACCATCGAGATCACGGCCGCGCCGGCGACCAGCGTGCCGCCCCAGGTCCCGCCGAACATCGTGTCGACGGCGTCGGTGAAGGGGGCCTGTGAGGAGACCAGCTTCTCGTGGGAGACCAGCCCGAAGACGGCCAGGGTTCCGAGCAGGTAGACGACGGCTGCGCCGACGGTGCCGAGGACGGTCGCGCGGCCGACGTTGCGGGCCGGGTCCCGGACCTCCCCCGCGCTGACGGCCGCGGACTCGACGCCGATGTAGCTGAAGAGCAGGATCGCGGCGGACGCGGAGACCGCCCCGACCGGGCTCTGGCCGGCGGCCTGGAAGGGACCGAGGTTGGCCGGGTCGAAGAAGAACAGGCCGCCGACGGCCACCAGCAGCAGCGGCACCAGCTTCAGGACGGTCGCGACCACCTGGACGGCGCCCACGTACCGGGTGCCGGCCAGGTTGGAGAGGGCCGGCAGCCACTGGACGGCGAGGGCGGCCAGACACATCGACCACTTGTGCTCCCCGACCGCCGGGAAGAGCACCGCGAGGTAGCCGACGGACGCCACGGCGAGGGCGGCGTTGGAGACCCAGGCGGTCATCCAGTAGCTGTACGCGGCGAGGAAGCCCGCGAAGTCGCCGAAGGCGGCGCGCACGTACACATAGGGGCCGCCGGTCTGCGGGTGGCGCTGGGCGAGGCGGCCGAAGACCAGGGCGAGGGCGACCGCTCCGACGGTCAGGACGGCGAAGGCCAGCAGGCTGATGGTGCCGAACGGCGCGACCGAGGCGGGCAGCAGGAAGATCCCGCCGCCGATGACGTTGCCCATGACCAGGCAGACGGCGACGGGGAGGCCGAAGCGGCGGGCGTGGCGGTCGGCCGGAGCGGGCGCCTGCCCGGGCGTGACCGGCGTGTGGGTTCCGGCGGCCCCGGGGGCGGTGCTCTGCTGGGCGGGCGGGGCGGCGGTGCTGGTCATCGGTGGTGCGCCTCGGAATGTCTCACATGGTGGGCAGGTCACCACATGGTTGACCACGGGGAAGTCCGCGCCAAATCACCGGGGTTCGTCCGGCGCCGCACCCCCTGCGGAAGGAAGGGTTCCGCTCGATTCGCCCTTCCGCCGGTGATCCTCCGGCCCGTGATCGTCCGGCCGGTGATCCTCCGGGCCGTCATCGCCCGGCTGCCGGCCGGGGGGCCGCGGCGGGAGGGGGACCTGGGGGCCGTCCGCCTCGCGCAGCCAGCGGCGCAGCAGCTCGTGCACGGCCTCGGCGCCCACCAGGTCCGGAGCGGGCTGCGAGAGGACCGTCGGCCACATCAGGAACGGGTGCCCCTGCTCCCCGCCCAGGCCGCCGTGCGAGCCGATCTGCTCCTCGAAGGCGTGCACCGTGCCGGTGCGGGGGTCGTAGGCGGAGTTGACCATGATGTCGGCGACGTGCGGGAAGGAGTCCGTCCGGCGGACCGCGTCCGCCGCCCCGGGCCCGAAGGCCGCCAGGAGCTCCTCCGCGGCCCCCGGTGCGTCGAGCCGTGCCGAGGCCCCGGCGGGGCCCAGCACCTCCCCGTCGACCAGCAGGAAGCCCACCCCGGGATGGTTGGCCAGGGTGGGGAGCAGGGCGGGGTGGGCCCGCTCGATCGCCCGGCGGCGGGCACGGCCCGGCAGCCGGGGGAAGGAGATCAGCCCGAGGTTGCCCGAGGCCAGCACCACCGGGTCCGGGCCCGGGCCGGGGCGCGCCTCCTCCCCGTCCTCCTCCACCGGGCGGTGGAGGGCGGCCAGCACCGCCGCCCGGGCCTCGGCCCCGCTGCGGGTGCGGCCGGCCCGGCGCGGCACGGGCAGCCCGCAGCCCGCCCGGACGAGGTCCTCCAGGCTGAGCCCGTAGCGGCCGAGGAAGGTCTCCCCCGGGCTCTGGCCGTGGTCCGACAGCAGGACGAAGCGGTACTCGCGTGGCGCGTGCTCGGCGACCCGGGCGAGCAGCGCGAGGCTCCGGTCGAGCCGGGCGAGCACCCGGTCGGTGTCCCGGCCGTGCGGGCCGGAGTGGTGGGCCACCTCGTCGTAGGCCACCAGGTCCGCGTAGACCGCGGACCGGCCCGCGAACAGGTCGCCGATCACCGCCGAGACCACCACGTCCCGCTCGACGACCGTCGCGAAGGCCCTGATCAGCGGGTACAGCCCGCCGCGTGCCACCCGGGGGTGCTCGTCGCGCAGCCGCGAGCGCAGCGACTGGCCGATCTCCCGGAGGACCTCGGCGACGAAGGACAGGGCGGTGCGGACGGCGTTGGCCGGGTCGGAGAAGTACGCGAAGTAGCCCGCGCGCGAGCGGTTGGCGCGGCCGCGCCGGGCCGCGACCGAGAGCACCAGCGCCAGCTGGTCGGCGCCCCCGCTGAACAGGTTGCCCCGGCTGGCGCCGTCCAGGGTGAGCAGTCCGCCGTCCCGGGTGCGCTCCACGGCGCGGCGCTGGAGCTCGGCGGCGCTGGTCGGCCGGTTGCAGACCATCACCTCGCCGGTGTCCTTCTCGTACCAGCGGAAGGCCGGCACGTCGAAGGTGGAGCCGTGCAGGATGCCGAGCTGGCTGGCGCCGGTCTGGCTGGACCAGTCGGTGCGCCAGGGCATGACGCGGTGGCTGTGCTCCAGCCAGTCGGCCACCGTCGGCATCAGCCCCTCGGCCGCCGCCCGGCACAGCAGCCGGTACCCCACCCCGTCGAGCTGGAGGAAGACCAGGCCCGGGGGGCCGCCCGGGGGCGGTCCGCGACGGCGGCGCCGCCGGGAGGCGAGCCGGCGGAGCCGGCGCCGGTACGCCTCGTCGTCGCGCACCGCGAGCGCGGTGGAGGTGGCCGAGGCGACGGCGGACATCGCCGCGGCGACGACCACCGCCGTCTCGGGGGCGGCCGCCGCGCCGCGGTCCTCGGGGATCAGGCTGAGGGCGAGCAGCAGGAGGGAGCCGTTGAGGAAGAAGACGAGCAGCCCGAGCACCAGGGCGGGCACCAGGAGCAGGGCCCGTACGACGAGCGGCCAGACCAGGGCGGTCAGCAGGCCGAAGGCCCCGGCGCCCCAGGCGGCGGTCAGCCCGACGCGGGTGACGCTGTCGCCGTCGGCGGACTGGAGGCGGAAGTCGGGCAGCAGTCCGGCGAGCACGAGCAGGGTCAGGGTGGACGCCGCCCACACGAGGAGCACCCTCACCAGTGCGCCGCCCACGGCGCGCCACCGCCCCACGCCGTACCCGCCCTCAGGTGCCGTCGTAGCCGGCGGTCGGCATGGACAGCCTGCGGTGCACCTCCGCCTTCATGGCGGGGGTGTAGCGCGGCTCCTCGATCCCGGCGGTCTCCAGGCGTACGCCGCGCCGTGCGCACTCGGCGGTGAACTCCTCCACGGAACGCAGTGCGCGGGCCAGGACCCGCCGGTTGGGGGCGACGAACAGGTCGACGTGGCCGGCGTCCACGTCGCTCCAGAGTCCGCAGTGGTCGGCCCGCAGCCCGTAGAAGAGCAGCTGACGGGTGACCACGTACCCCTGTGCGGCGGCCCAGCGCGCGCACATGGCGTGCTGGCTCCGGGTGTCCACGGCGAAGGGGTCGGCGTCGAGTTCCTCCAGCGGGGCCAGGCTGGCGATCGCGGCCACGCGCAACGCATCCATGGCGCCCGACCCTACTCCGATCCGGGCCCGCGCAGGAGGGGGCCGCGGGGTTCCGCTTCCGGGCGGGCCGGCCGGGGAAGGCCTAGGCTCGACGGGTCGAGGGAAGGGGGGTGCGGGGGTGCCGGTCGAGATCACCTGGTGGGGACACGCCACGTGCACGGTGCGGGACTCGGGCGTGCGGGTGCTGACGGATCCGCTGTTCGTCCGGCGGCTGGCCCACCTGCGGCGCCGGCGCGGGGCGCCCCCGCCGCCGGAGGCCGCCGAGGCGGACGTGGTGCTGGTGTCGCACCTGCACGCCGACCACCTGCACCTGCCGTCGCTGGCCCGGCTGGCACCCGGCACCCGGCTCGTGGTGCCGCGCGGGGCGCGCCGGGCGGTGCCGGGGCTGGCGCGGCTGGCGCGGTCGCGGGGCCTGGCGGTGACGGAGGTGGTCCCGGGCGAGGAGGTCGGGGTGCGGGAGGGCGTACGGGTGCGGGCGGTCAGCGCCCGGCACGACGGGCGGCGGGTGCCGTTCGGCCCGCAGCGGGTGCGGGCGCTGGGGTACGTGGTCGAGGGTTCGGCGCGGACGTACTTCGCCGGGGACACGGGCCTGTTCGACACGATGGCCGAGGAGGCCGGGCCGGTGGACGTGGCCCTGCTGCCGGTGGGCGGCTGGGGGCCGTACCTGGGGCCGGGGCACCTGGACGCGGAGGGTGCGGCGCGGGCGCTGGTGCGGCTGGCTCCGCCGGCGGCGGTGCCGGTGCACTACGGGACGTACTGGCCGATCGGCATGGACGCGGTCCGGCCGCACGAGTTCCACGCGCCGGGCGAGGAGTTCGCCCGGCTGGCGGCCGTGCTCGCGCCGAAGGTGGCCGTCCGGGTCCCCGGGCACGGGGAGCGGGTGCGGCTGCCGTGACGGGGTGGTGGCAGGGGGCGGCGGAGGTGGTCGGGCGGGTGCCTCCGGAGACGACCCAGCGGGCGGTGGGCTATCCGGCGCTGTTCGTGCTGGTCGCGCTGGGGGCGCTGGTCCCCGTGATCCCGACGGGGGCGCTGGTGAGTTCCGCGGCGGTGGTGGCGTTCCACCAGCGGTCGCTGCCCCTGGGGGTGGTGCCGGTCTTCGGGGTGGCGGCCCTGGCGGCCTTCTGCGGGGACCTGGCGCTGTACTGGCTCGGGCAGCGGGGGGTGCGGTCGCGCGGCGGCTCGCGGATGCTGGAGTCCCTGCGCCGGCGGACCGCGCCGGAGCGGCTGGAGCGGGCGCGGACGGGGCTGGACGCGCACGGGGTGCTGGTCCTGGTGCTGTCGCGGCTGGTCCCGGCGGGCCGGATCCCGGTGATGCTGGCCTGCCTGCTGGGCGGGATGCCGCTGCGGCGGTTCGCCCGCGGGGACGCTCCGGCGTGTCTCGCCTGGGCGGCGACGTACGGGCTGATCGGGATCCTGGGCGGCTCGCTGTTCTCCGAGCCGTGGAAGGGGGTCGCCCTCGCGGTGGCCCTGACGGTGGTGATCAGCGGCGGCCCGGCGGTGTGGCGGCGGGCGCGGGGTGGGCGCGGCCCGGCCGGGTAGGCTCCTCCCCTCCGGGACGAAGGGGTGTCCGATGACGCAGGAACTCCGCGGTGGCGGAACGCCGTTCGCGTCCGCCTGGGAGACGGTGCGCGCGCTCGCGGACCGCTTCGACGCGGCCTCCGCCGAACGGGGGGTGGCGCCGCCGCAGAGCCATGTCCTCCAAGTGCTGAAGATCGGCGAGGAGTTCGGCGAGGCCGCGCAGGCGGTGATCGGTGCGACGGGGGCGAATCCCCGCAAGGGGCGGTCGCACAGTTGGGGCGACGTCCATGACGAGGTGTGCGATGTGATCATCACGGGGATGGTGGCGCTGGCGCGGATGCGGCCGGACGCGGCGGAGTACTTCGCGCGGCAACTCGCCCTGAAGGCGGGCCGGTTCCTGCCGCCCCCGGCCGGCGGGGGCGACGGGGCCTGAACCCGCCCGGCCGCCGGGCCGCCGCGCGGGGCGGTCCGGCGCAGCGGCCCCGGGGCTCAGGCGGCGGGGAGGGCCGGCCGGCGGGCCGTCCACGGGCGGGCGGACTCCAGTTGGGCGGCGACGCCCACGAGCACCGGCTCCTCGTGCCGCCGCCCCACCAGCTGGACGGCGACCGGCAGGCCGTCCGTCCCGAACCCGGCCGGGACGGACGCGGCGGGATGTCCGGTCACGTTCCACAGCGCGGTGTACGCGACCATCGGCCGGGAGCGGATCAGCGCGCCCGCCAGCCCCACCCCGTCCAGCGCGCCGACCCGCCGCGGCCGGTGTGCGAGGGCCGGGGTGAGGAGCAGGTCCGCCCCGGCGAAGACCCGGTCGGCCCGGTCGGCCAGCCGCTCACCCGCCCGTACGGCCCGTTCCACCGCGGCCTCCGGCACCAGCCGGGCCAGCGCCAGGGTCTGCCGGGTGCGGCGCTCCAGGAGCTCCGGGCGCTCCACGGCCGCCGCCTCCGCCCGCACGCCCCCGCAGAACTGCGGCAGGAACGCCGCCGTGGCGTCGGGGTAGCGCGGGGACACCTCCCGTACGTCGTGCCCGAGTTCGCGCAGCAGTTCCGCGGTCCGCCGCAGGGCCGCCACGTGCTCGGGGTGGGGGCGCACGCCCGGCACGGCGGGCTTGGCCGACCAGGCGATCCGCAGCCGCCCGGGCCCGGTGGACGCCGCCCGGGCGAAGCTCGTGGCGGTGGGGCGGGCCGTCCAGCGGTCGCCGTCCGCGGGGCCGCTGAGGACGTCGTAGAGCAGGGCGCTGTCGCGCACGCCGCGGGTGAGCGGGCCGATGGTGCCGAGCGCGTGCCACAGGTGCGGTTGCGGGGCGGTGGGCACGCGGCCGCGCTGCGGTTTGAGGCCGAAGAGCCCGCAGCAGGCGGCGGGTATGCGGATCGAGCCGCCGCCGTCACCGCCGAGGGCCGCGCCGACCAGGCCGGCCGCCACCGCGGCGGCGCTGCCGCCGCTGGATCCGCCGGTGGTGCGGGAGGTGTCCCAGGGGTTGCGGGCGCGGCCGTGGGCGGCGGACTCGGTGAACGGCCACTGGCCGAACTCGGGCATCGTCGTCTTCCCGACGACGACGGCTCCGGCCGCCCGCAGCCGGCGTACCGCCTCGCAGTCGCCGGCGGCCGGGGTCAGGTTGGCGGCGCCGCCGAAGGTCGTGACCTCACCCGCCACGTCCAGCTCGTCCTTGACCGCCACGGGCACGCCCAGCAGGGGCAGTTCCGTCCCGGCGTCCCGGGCCGCGTCGCACGCGTCGGCCTCGGCGAGGACCCGCTCCCGGGCCCGCACCACGCGGAACGCGCCCAGGTGCCGGTCCAGTGCGGCGATCCGGCGGAGCGAGGCCTCCGCGAGGGCCCGGGCGCTCACCTTCCCCTCCCGTACCAGCTCCGCCTGCCGGGCCGCGCCCAGGAACATCAGCTCACCGTCGTCCACGTGCGTACGCGCCTTCCTCCACCGGGGTGTTCCGTGGTGGCACGGTATGCCGGCCGGGCGGTCCACGACAGGGGCGGGATCCGGCCGGGCCGGGTCCTACGGAGCCTCGCGCGCGGCGGACGGGAGCCTGCCCCGCCCCCCGCCGCCGGTATCGGCGTCCGGGGCGGGGGCGAGGGTGCGAGAGGCGCCGACGGGCAGGTCCCAGAGGTCCTCGCGGGGCAGCCCGGTCCGGGCCCAGGCGGCCCGGACGCGGTGCAGGGGTTCCATGACCGGTTCGGCGGAGAGGACGAAGGCGGCCCAGTGCATCGGGGCCATCCGGCGGGCGCCGAGGTCGCGGCAGGCGCGCACGGCTTCCTCCGGGTCGGCGTGCACGTCGCGCAGCCACCAGCGCGGGGCGTAGGCGCCGATGGGCAGGAGGGCGAGGTCGATGCCGGGGTGGCGGCGGCCGATCTCGCCGAACCAGTGCCCGTAGCCGGTGTCTCCCGCGAAGTAGACCGTGCGGCCGGTGCCCGCCCGGTCGGTGAGCACCCAGCCGCCCCACAGGGTGCGGCAGGTGTCGAGCAGGGTGCGCCTGGACCAGTGGTGGGCGGGGACGAAGTCGAAGCGTACGCCGCCCAGTTCGGCGGACTCCCACCAGTCGAGCTCGGTGACCCGGCGGAAGCCGCGGCGGCGGCACCAGCGGGCGAGGCCCGCCGGTACGAAGAGGGCGGTGTCCCTGGGGAGCCGTCTGAGGGTGGGGGCGTCGAGGTGGTCGTAGTGGTTGTGGCTGATCACCACGGCGTCCACCGGCGGGAGTTCCTCCCAGCGGACGCCGGGGGGCGTCATCCGGGCCGGGGTGCCGAGGATCCGCCGGGACCAGACGGGGTCGGTGAGCACCGTCAGGCCGCCGGTCCGGATCACCCAGGAGGCGTGCCCGGCCCAGGTCACGCAGACGGCGCCGGGGGCCACGGCGGGCAGCGGCGCGGGCCGGTAGGGCAGGTCGGGGATACCCCTCAGCCCGTCGGGCCCGGGCCGGAAGGCCCCTTCCCGGGCCAGCCGCGCGAGGCCGCGCACCCCGGGCAGCGGCGTGGTCAGCCGGTCCCGGAACGACCGCGGCCAGACCCGCGGCTCCCCGAGGGGCCGGGGGGCGGGGCTCCCGGCGGAGGGGCCCGGCGGGACCGGGCCGGGTTCCGGGGGTGCGGGGAGCGTGGTGCGGCGCGCGGGGGTGGACGGCGGCGTCGGGGCGGGCGGGGAGGGGGCGCCGTGCGGGGGCGGGGTGCGGACGGTCGTCACCGGGGTTTCCGGCTGGTCCCTCATCGAGCGGTCTCCGTTCAGCGGCGGTCGTCGGTGTCAGTCGGCCAGCCCGGCCAGTACCGAGCCGAGCAGGTCGAGCGCGCCCCGGACGTGCGGCAGGTCCAGGGGGTCGCGGGCGCCGAGCGCGGCGAGCCGCTCCTGCGGAGTGGCGCCCAGCAGCGGGCCGGTCGACAGCCGTACGCGCAGTGCGCCCAGTTCGTCCGCGAACCGCTGTCCGCCGGGGGCCGGCGAGCCGAGCCGTCCGCCCAGCCAGTCCTCCAGTTCCATCGCGTCGCCCACCCCGTGCCGGGCCAGGCCGGCCCGCAGCGGAGTGAGGTCCGCGTACAGGTGGCGCCCCGCCTGCGGGGGCCTGGCGAGGGCCCCGGCGGCGAGCAGTTCCCGGTGCGCGGCCGCGGCCACCGCGCCGTGCAGGGCGGCGGCCGCGTAGGCCCGTCCGGCGACGTGGTCCGGCTCGTCCAGCGCGTGCGCGGCCGCCCCGGCGACGGGGCCGGCCACGAGGGCGCCGGTGGCGGTGAGGATGTCGAGGGTGCGGGCGCGCAGCCAGGTGCCGCGCGGGGTGGCGGGGAAGCGGGCCACGGCGGCGGGCCAGCCGCCCGGCAGGAGCGCGCCGGACAGGTCCACGAGTACGGCGGCCGTGTCGGGCAGCATCTCGGCGGGGCTGAGCACCAGCGTGTCGTGCGGACGGTGGACGGTGTCGCGCCAGCTCTCGTCGCTGACCACGAACAGGCCGGCGTCGGTGGCCGCCTCGCAGGCCTCACGGAGCATCTCGGGCGGCGGCACCGTGGCCGTCGGGTCGTCGGCCACCGACAGCAGCAGCACGCGCGGGTCGCCGCCCTCGGCCCGTACCCGCCGAACCGTCTCCAGCAGGGCGTAGGGGTCCGGGACGCCGCCGCACTCGGCGGGGGTGGGCACGTGGTAGGCCCGGCGTCCCAGCAGCCGGACCTGTGGGGTCCACCAGGCGGGACAGGGCCGGGGCAGCAGCACGTCGCCGCCGTACGCGCCGAGCAGCGCCAGCAGCAGGGCGGGCGCGCCGGGCCCGGCGGCGACGTTCTCGGGTGCGGTGGGGAGTCCTCGCCGCGCCCAGTACCGGCAGGCGGCACCGCGGACGGGTTCCCCGCCGCCGGGGGGCTCGGGGGCGGCCCGGTCCGCCGCCCCGGCGAGGGCGGCCCGCAGCTCCGGCAGGACCGGCAGGCCCGGTTCGGGAGCGGGGGGACCGTAGCGGACCGGTCCCCGCCCCTCCGGTGCCAGCCTCCACACCCCGGCCCCGGCCGGCCCTCGCGTCGTCCCCTCGGCCATCCCCGCCACGTGCCCGCCTTCCGCTGCCCGGTGCTCGGAGCCATCCATGCCGCTGCCGCCGGCCGCGGCCGGGAGCGCCATCGACCGGCCTGCCCTTTATACGATTATTTCCGCCACAATGCCCGCTATCCCTCGCCTTCAGCCGCGCGTCCGCCCCGGGTGGCACGTCCGACGAGATGGGCGGGGTCGCAGCCGCAAACTTCGGCCAACCCCCTTGGGAAACAAGGCTTGTGTCCACATGTCAAAACGCCCGTCTCGGATCGCGGTCGGATCGCCTACGGTGATCACATCACTTCGACGAGGAGGAGACCGCCATGAGCGACGCCCACGAGACGGCCGTCTACACGCACGGCCACCACGAGTCGGTCCTGCGCTCGCACCGCTGGCGCACCGCCGCGAACTCGGCCGCCTACCTGGTCGGGGAGCTGCGCCCGGGCATGCGGGTGCTGGACGTGGGATGCGGCCCCGGCACCATCACCGCCGACCTGGCGGAGCTGGTGGCGCCGGGCGGCCGGGTCACCGCGGTCGACGCGGCGCGCGACGTCCTGGCGCAGGCGGCCGCCTGCGCGGCGGAGCGGGGGCTGGAGGGGGCCGTGGAGTTCGCGGTGGCGGACGTCCACGCCCTGGAGTTCCCCGACGACACCTTCGACGTGGTCCACGCCCACCAGGTGCTGCAGCACGTGGGCGACCCCGTGCGGGCCCTGCGGGAGATGCGGCGGGTGTGCCGGCCGGGCGGGATCGTGGCGGTGCGCGACGCCGACTACGCGGCCATGACCTGGTATCCGGCGACTCCGGGACTGGAGGAGTGGCTGGACCTGTACCACCGGGTGGCCCGCGCGAACGGCGGCGAGCCGGACGCCGGGCGGCGGCTGCTGTCGTGGGCGCGGGCGGCGGGCTTCACGGACGTCCGCGCGTCGGCGACGGCGTGGTGCTACGCGACGGCGGAGGAGGTGGCGTGGTGGTCCGGTCTGTGGGCGGACCGGACGACGGCCTCGTCGTACGCGGAGGCGGCCGTGGGCGGGGGGCACGCCACGGGCGACGCCCTGTCCCGGGTCGCCGCCGCCTGGCGGGAGTGGGGGGCCGCGCCCGACGCGTGGTTCTCGGTGCTGAACGGCGAGCTGCTGTGCCGCGCGTGACGCGGTAGCCGAGGCGCGGGGCCGGCCCCGTTTCCCGGGGCTCCGCCCCGGGCCCGCGCCCCGCCCGCCGGCGGGGCTACTCCGGCGGCCGCATGCGGAAGTCGTACGACGGCGGAAGCGGCGCCCCCGAGACCGTCGACCAGACCTCCGACAGCGTTTCCTCCCCCTCCCTGAGGTCCGCCGGCTCGAAGCCTTCCTCGAACACCCGCCGGGCCGCCCCCACGTGCCCCTCCGCAGCGAGCAGCCGCGCCGCGAGCAGCCGGAAGCGGCCCTGCTCCCGCAGCGCGGGCCGCAGCCGGTCCCAGACCGCCCGCGCCCCCGCCGGGCGGCCCGCCGCCAGCAGGGCCGCCATCGCCTCCCGGCCCAGCGCGGACTCGGCCGCCGTCCAGGCCTCCCCGCCCCGGGTCTCGGCCGCCAGGTCCTCGAACGCCTCGGCGTACCGGTCGGCCGCCCGTTCCCGGTCCCCGGCCAGCGTGTCCGCCACCGCCAGGCAGCGCAGCAGCGGCCAGCGCGAGGGGGCCAGCGCCAGTCCGCGCTCCCAGCTGCGCACGGCCTGCGCGGTGTCGCCCGCGTGCCACTGGGCCACGCCCAGGTGGTACTCGGTCAGCGGGTCCGCCGGGGCGGTCTCCAGCATGTCCCGCCAGTGCGCGGCCACCAGGCTGGGCCCCGGCGGGACGACCCGCCGCGGCGCCGGGTGGACACCCGTCCGCCACAGCGCCAGCCAGGGCTCCTGCTCCTCCTCCAGGACGGCCTCGGGGAACGGGGTACCGGGCAGGGCGAAGCCGCCGCGCAGCACCTCCAGCGCGCCCCAGCCCGAGCCACGGGCCAGCCACTCCCCCGGCCCGCCGTCCGGCTCGGCGTCGGCGGAGACGCCCCGCCACGCCTCGTGCGCCGCGTCCAGGGTGCCGGGCGGCAGCGCCGCGTCCAGCGCCGCCCCGGCCGCCGCGCGCGCCGCGGCCCAGTCGGCGCCGTGCACCGCCGCCGGGTCCGCGGACAGCGGCCCGTACGCCTCCAGCCAGCTGAACTCCGCCCCGGCGTCGAGCCGTACGTGTTCCAGCTGGGTCCGGGCCAGCCCGGCCTGGATCTCCGCGTACCCCCCGGTACCCGGTTCCGTCAGCCATTCCTGCCAGCGCCGGCCGCCCGCGCCCGCGCCCCACACGAACAGCTTGCGCCCGCGCAGCAGCCCCGTGGAGGCCTGCGCCAGGCCCTGCCCCCCGGCGTCGAGGGCGGCGATCCAGGGGCGGCCGGCGGCCTCGGGCCCCACCTCGTAGAAGAAGTCGGCGGGGTAGGTGCTCTCCAGCGGGTACGTGCGGTCCGCGTCCTCCCACCGGGGGACGGGGATCCGGCGCAGCGCCCGCTCGTAGCCGAAGTGCCAGGCCTCGTCGGCGGGGGCGAGGACCCGGGTCCCGGCGTTCTCGGGGACGGCGGTGTTGGACCACCAGTAGACGGCGGCGGGCCGTTCGTGCGGGTTGCGCACGCGGACGCCGACGTACAGGAAGTCCGAGTCCTCCGGGAGCCAGAGGTCCACCTGGAACGGCAGGTCGCGCAGCCGCTCCCACTCCCACAGCCGCACCATGACGCCCCCGTCGGGGGCGGGTACGAGCGCGGCGTGCAACGGGGCGCAGGACAGGGCGGTGTGGCCGGTCGCGCCGATGTTCCATTCGATGCCGCCGGAGAACCAGGCGCCGTTGAGGGCGAAGTTCGCCGGCTGGAACACGGGGTTGCGGTACAGGAGTTCGCGTCCGGTGGGGAGGTGGACGAGCGAGTGGACCCGCCCCCCGAGGCCAGGCAGCACGGTGGCCCGCAGCCGGCCGTTGTCGATGACGACGGCCTCGAACTCCCGCTCCGCGCGGCGGCGTCCGTAGCCGTCGCGGATGCGGACGGGAAGCAGCGAGCGCAGCGGCTCGTACCCGATCTGGCGGGCCATGTCGCGCGGCAGCCCTTCGCGCGAGCGCTCGTCCAGTGCGTGCACCCCGTCGGGGGCGCGCAGTGCGGGCAGCGGGTTGTCGGGGCCCAGGGGGGCGGCGGGGAGGGTCAGTGGGACACGTCGGACGGTGGTGGCCATGGGGGAATGGAACACGCCACCACGGGCGGTGCACAGGGGTTCCGCGCATCACCACCGGTCAGGATTACGCAAAGCGGCGCGCGGGCCCGGCGTCGGCGGTGGCCACCCGCACGTGCGTCCGGGCAGGGGTGCCGCTGCGCGGGACACCGCCCGCTTCGCGGGCCGGAGTCGCCGCCCGGCGGCACCCGCGGTGTCAGGGCGCCGGTGCGGTGAGCGCCCACCGTTCGTGGTCGCGCCACGCCCCCGCGACGTGCAGGAAGTCCGGGGAGAGCCCCTCCAGGCGGAAGCCCCGCCCCCGGACCAGGGCGATCGAGGCCGTGTTGCCCGGCTGGATGTTCGCCTCCAGCCGGTGCAGCCCCAGCCCCCGGCCCGTGTCGGCGAACGCGTGCGCCAGCAGGAGGTCCAGGCCCTCGCCCAGCAGCCCCCGCCCCGCCGCGTGCGCGAAGGCCCCGTACCCCAGCGCCCCGCACTGGAAGGCGCCCCGGACGATGTTGTTGACGTTGACGAAGCCGGCGATGGCCCCGCCGGCGAGCTCGCAGACCAGGAAGCCGGCCCGGACGCCGCCCTCCGCCAGGGCGGCGGCGTACGGCTCGTACTCCTCGATCGTGTCCGGCGGGTACAGCCAGGGCTCGTGCAGCGAGCGGCTCTCGCGGACCCGGGCGGTGAACTCCGGTCCGTCGGCGGGCCGGAAGGGGCGCAGCCCCACCCGCGCGCCCTCCCTCAGGTACGTGGACGTGGACATCGGCATCACCCCAGGCTACGACCCGTGGCAGCATCCCCGGTGTGACCGACGAACCGAACGCCCCCGCGCTGCTCCGCGCCGCCGCCCGCAACAACGCCGAATGGTGCGCGGCCGTTTCCCGTGCCGGCCACTTCCGCCGCGGCCTGTGGTGCAGCCCCCGGCGCACCCCGCCGCTGTACCCCGACGCCGTCACCCTCGCCCCCTCGGCGACGGCCGCCGAGGTGCTCGCCGGCGTCGACACCGCCACCCCCGGCTGCTCGGTGAAGGACAGCTTCGCCTCACTGGACCTGGCCCCGGACGGGTTCGAGGTCCTGTTCGAGGCTCAGTGGGTGCACCGTCCGGCGGGGGCCGCCGTCGCACCGGCCGGCGGCCGGCTGGAGTGGGACGAGGTCGAGGCCCCCGGGGAGCTGGGACGCTGGGAGGCGGCCTGGTCCGGCGGCGGGCGCGGAGGGGTGTTCCACTCCGGACTGCTGCGGGAGGGCATCGTCTTCCTGGCCGGCCGTGACGGGGGCCGGATCGAGGCCGGGGCCGTCCTCAGCACCGGCGGCGGGGTGGTGGGCGTCTCGAACGTGTTCGGCGGGAGCGGGCCGGACGCCGAGGCCGCCCGGGCCTTCGCCCTCGGCACGGCCTCCCGCCACTGGCCGGAGCTGCCGGTGGTGGGCTACGAGCACGGCGCGGACCTGGACGCCGCCGTACGCGCCGGGTTCAGCCCCCTCGGCCCGCTGCGCGTCTGGCTCCGCACGTCCTGAGCCCGGGCCGGACCACCGCGGTCCGGCGGAGATCCGCCCGGCACGGTGCACACCGGCCGCCCGCGCCGGGGCCCGCGCCCGGCCTGGCGTGGGGCGACCTCGTCGGTGCGGAGTGGGCACGGACCGTCCCGAGCCCGCCCCCGGGCGCGGCTGCCGGCAGACCCGTGCGGTGGCCGCCGTCCCGGGGCCGGGCTCCCTGTTCCGCCGCGGTCCGCGCGGGGCGCCTGCCGGCAGGGCGTGCCCGGACCGTCCGTGGGCGTCCCGGGGTCCGCGTCCGGTGCGGGACGCCGGTCTCCGGCGAGCGGTGCACGGCCGGCCCGTCCGGGCGGCTGCCGGTCCGCGGGCGGCCGGGGCCGCCGGCCCGGGCCGTTCAGCCGCCGCTCAGGTCCAGCCGCGGTACGTCCGGTCTGTCGAAGCCGAAGACCTGGGCGTACAGGGAGAGTTCCGCCTCCAGGGCCCGCACCATCGTCTCCGCCCGCCGGAAGCCGTGGCCCTCGCCCTCGAAGGCGAGGTAGGCGTGCGGGACCACGGGTGTCCGGGCGCGGAGCGCGGCCAGCAGGCGCTGTGCCTGGGCGGGCGGGCAGACGGGGTCCTCCAGGCCCTGGAGGAGGACGAACGGGGCGGTGATCCGGTCGGCGCGGGCCACGGGCGAGCGTTCGCGGCACCGCAGCTCCAGGGTCTGCGGCGGGCCGACGAGGCCGTCGGTGTAGTGGGACTCCAGATCGTGGGTCTCCGCGGCGAAGCCCCGCAGGTCCAGGACCGGGTAGATGATCGCCGCGCAGGCGTACAGGCCGGTGGCGGCCAGGGAGGCGGCCGCCGTCCAGCCGCCCGCGCTGCCGCCGCGGATCGCGAGGCGGCGGGGGTCGGCGGTGCCCTCGTCCGCCAGGGCGCGGGCGACGGCCGCGCAGTCCTCCACGTCGACGACGCCCCACTGTTCGCGCAGCCGCTCGCGGTAGGCGCGGCCGTAGCCGGTGGAGCCGCCGTAGTTCACCTCGACGACGCCGATGCCGCGCGAGGTGAAGTAGGCGATGTGCAGGTCCAGTACGGGCGGCACGTGGCCGGTGGGGCCGCCGTGCGCCCACACCACGTACGGGGGCGCTTCGTCGGCGGGGGCCCGCACGGCGGGGTGGTGGGGCGGGTAGACGTGGGCGTGGATCTCGCGGCCGCCGGGGCCGGGGAAGGTCCGGGTCTGCGGCTCGGGGTAGTGGGCCGGGTCCACGGGGTCCGCCGCCCGGGCGCCGACCACCCGGGCGTGTCCGGTGGCGGTGTCCAGCTCGACGACCTCGTACGCGCTGCGCGGGCTGGCGGCGACCCCGTAGACGCGGGTGCCGCTGATGGCCAGGCCCGGCTGCCAGGCCGTCCAGGGCCCCGCTGCGTCCACCAGGTCGCCGGTGTCGGGGTCGAGGACGCCGAGGACGCAGGAGCCCCGGCCGTGCAGCACGGCCACCGGCCCTTCGGGCAGCGGCGCCAGCCAGGTCAGCCCCGGCTGCCACAGCGGGCCGCCGAACTCCTCCTCGCGGGGGCACAGGGCGACGGCCCCGCCCCCCTCGGTGTCCACCCGGTACGGGTTCCACCAGCCGCTGCGGTCGCTCACCGCGAGCAGGCTCCCGTCGGCGGCCCAGGCCAGCTGGGCCACCGCCTCCCGCGGCCCGCCGAACACCGTGCGGGGCGGGCCGAGCGTGCCGTCGGGGCGTACGTCGGCCAGCTGGAGTTCCGTTCCGTCCCAGGGCATCCGGGGGTGGTCCCACACCAGCCAGGCGGCGCTCCGCCCGTCGGGCGAGGGCTTCGGCCCGGTGCGGAAGCGGTGGCGGTCGTCGGTGAGCTCCCGGACGGCGGCCCGGTCATCGGCGGCGGAGCCGTCCAGCGGGACGGCGGCCGCGACCCGGCGCACGTCCCCCGGGGCGGGGCCGGTGAACTCCTCCAGCACGCACCAGACTTCGGCCCCGCGCAGGACCGGGTCGGCCCAGCGCAGCCCCCCGCCGGTCGCCGAGACCGGGGTCAGCGGGCGGGGCGGCGGGGCTCCGGGGGCGTCGGGCTCGTGGGCGTAGAGCCGCTGGTCGGCGTGGTGGACGAACACCACCAGCGGTCCCCGGCCGGCCCGTTCGGCCCCCGCCCAGGGCAGGCCCCCGTACTCGGTGAGCCGGCTGCGCACGTTCCAGGGCGCGGGCAGCACGGACCGGGCGGGGCCGCCGTCGGCGGGCCGGCGCACCAGGGTGCGGCGGCCGCCCTCCTCGGGGCGGGGTTCGGTCCACCACACGTCGGCGCCGACGGTGCCCACGTACTCCGGGCGCCCGTCGTGGGCGGCCGCGTGGGCGGCGGTGAGCGGCGAGGGCCAGCTGCCGTAGGGGGCGCAGGCCGCGGCCGCCGCCATCACCGGGCCCCCATCACAGGTTCCGCAGCGCGCGGTCCAGGACGCGGACGCCGAAGTGCAGGGCCTCGACGGGGACCCGCTCGTCCACGCCGTGGAACAGGGCCCAGTAGTCGAAGCCCGGCGGCAGCTTGAGCGGGGAGTATCCGTAGCCGGTGATGCCCAGGCGGGAGAACTGCTTGGCGTCGGTGCCGCCCGCCATGCAGAAGGGGACGGCGTGCCCGTGGGGGTCGAAGTGCTCGACGGCCTCCCGCAGGACGGCGTAGGTCCGGCCGTCCACGGGGGCTTCGAGGGCGACCTCGCGGTGGTGGAACTCCCAGTCCACGTCGGGGCCGGTGAGCTCGTCGAGGACGGCCGCGAACTCGGCCTCGCCGCCGGGCAGGGTGCGGCCGTCGACGTATGCGGTGGCGCGGCCGGGGACCACGTTGAGCTTGTAACCGGCGCTGAGCATGGTGGGGTTGGCGCTGTTGCGCAGGGTGGCCTCGACGAGGGCCGCGGCCGGCCCCAGCTTGCCGAGGACGGCTTCGAGGTCGGTGCCGGGGGCGCGCGGGTCGACGGACAGCCCCTGGAGGGCGGCGAGTTCGGTGATGCAGGCGGCGACGGTGTCGGTGAGGCGCAGCGGCCACTCGTGGTCGCCGATGCGGGCGACGGCGGCGGCGAGCCGGGTGACGGCGTTGTCCCGGTTGGGCTTGGAGCCGTGCCCGGTGCGGCCGTGCGCGGTCAGCTTCAGCCAGGCGGTGCCGCGTTCGCCGGCGGCGATGGGGTAGAGGGCCCGGCCGGGGCCGGTGTGCAGGGTGAAGGCACCGGACTCGCTCAGGCCCTCCGTACATCCCTCGAAGAGGTGCGGGTGGTGGTCGGCGAGGAAGCCCGAGCCGTCGACGGCGCTGTCCTCCTCGTCGGCGGTGAAGGCGATGACCACGTCCCGGCGCGGGCGGGCGCCGGTGCGCGCCCAGGCCCGTACGAGGGCCAGCACCATGGCGTCCATGTTCTTCATGTCGACCGCGCCGCGGCCCCAGACCACCCCGTCGCGCACCTCTCCGGAAAAGGGGTCGACGCTCCAGTCGGCGGCCTCGGCGGGGACCACGTCGAGGTGGCCGTGGACGAGGAGGGCGGGCGCGCCGGGGTCGGTGCCCTCGACCCGGGCCACCACGTTGGTGCGGCCCGGGGTGCGTTCCAGGAGGACGGGGTCCAGGCCGGCCCCGGCGAGGCGCTCGGCCGCGTACTCGGCGGCGGGCCGTTCCCGGCAGTCGCCGCCGCCGCGGTTGCCGGTGTCGATGCGGATCAGCTCGGAGGTGAAGGCGACCACCTCGTCGAAGGCGGCCGCGTCCAGGGACCCGTCGGCGGCGGCCGCGAACGGGCCCGCCGCGAGGGGGCCCGCCGCGCCGGGTCCGCCGTGCAGCCGTTCCATGTCAGCCATACTGCTCCTCCAGAGCCGCCGAGACGACCGTGGTGACCGCTTTGAAGGTGCGGATCGCCTCGTACATGGTCCCGCTGGTGTACGCGATCCGGCGTTCACCGGTCCGTTCGACGCCCGGTACGACGGTGGCGGCCATCGACAGGTGTTCCGCGTCGAACTCCACCTCCATGGTGTGCGGGCCGCCGCGCACCGGTTCGTGGCGGACGGCGAGCTTCACGGCCTCCGTGGCGGCCGCCCGGATGTCGGCGGCGGTACGGGCCGGGGTCCGGCAGACGGCCGCGTAGCGCGAGACGTGGTCCTTGACGGCGACGGTGCGTGCGTCCGGGGCGTAGCCGGCGGCGTCGGCGCAGGTGAGGTCGTCGCCGGTGACGAGGATGACGGGGACGCCGTACTCGGCGACGACGTGGGCGTTGAGGACGCCCTCGCTGGCGCGCAGTCCGTCGAGCCAGACCCCGGTGAGGGAGTTGGCCAGGTAGGTGTGGGCGAGGACGCCCTCGGCCCCGGCGCCGGTGTGGTAGCCGACGAAGGCGACGCCGTCGACGTCGCCGTGCTGGACGCCCTCGACCATGGAGAGGGACTTGTGGCGTCCGGTGATCATCTCGGCGCGGGCGTCGAGCTTCTCCAGCAGCAGGTTGCGCATGGTCCAGTGGGCCTCGTTGACGAGGACCCGGTCGGCGCCGCCGTCGTGGAAGCCGAGGATCGCGGCATTGACGTCGGAGGTGAACATGCCCCGGCAGCGCTCCCATTGCGGGGTGCCCGGCAGCACGTCGGCGGGCCAGGTGACGCCGGTGGCGCCTTCCATGTCGGCGGAGATGAGGATCTTCATCGGGCCCCCGGTGGGTCGGGTCGACTGGGGCCCCACCCTAGCCGCCCGGGCGCTCCCCGGCCCGGGGCCACGCCCGGGCCGCGCGGGGCGCGGGGCGCGACCCGGCGCGCGTGCGGCCCGGGCGCCGCGAACGTCCGCCGCGGGGCCGGGAAATCCACCCGAACCGGTGAGCCGCGCCAGGGGAGTTGGCCTGACGGGCCGGAGGCGTCGGTCAGGCCTCGACTTCCCGGGCCAGGTTGTCGAGGACGGTGTCGTAGATGCGGCCGAGGCCCTTGGGCGCGAAGGTGCGCTCGAAGAAGCCGCCGATGCCGCCCGCGCCGTTCCAGACGGTGCTGACGACGGCCTTGGACTTGCCCTCGCCGGCCGGGGTGACGGTCCAGGTGGTGACCATGGAGGAGTTGCGGTCCTTCTCCACGAGCTGGCCGTCCGTGGGCTCGGTGACCTCCAGCAGGCAGTCGCGGACGCGCTTGCTGGTGGCCTGGAGCTTCCAGTGGACCAGGGTGCCCTCGCCGTCGCCGCCCTCGCGCACCTCGTACTCGCTGAAGTGCTCGGGGAGCAGCTTGCCCCGGGTGCCGGTGTAGTCCGCCAGCGCGTCGAAGACGGTCTCCGCGTCGGCCCCGATGATGCGCTCCGTGGTGGCCTCGACCTGCGCCATACCTGTTCCTCCAGCAGTTGTGTCCGTTCTTCGCGGCAAGCCAACCACCTCGGGGGCGGCCGCCCAAATCCGGGGGCCGGGGCGGACCGCGCCCGGCGGGGGCCGGGGACCGGCCGGAGCGCCTCCCCGGCCCTTCCGCCGAGCGGTCCGCGGCCCCCTCCGCCGTGCGGTCCGCGGCACACCCGGGGTACTCCGTCCGCCGTCCCGGGCGGGGGCGGCGCGCGGGCCCGGCGGGGGCCGTCGACCCCTCCGGGTCCCGGGCGGCCGGGGCCGCGGCGGGCCCTCCCCTGACCCGGACGCCGCCCGACGGGTCATCACATCGGGCCAATAGGCGCCCCAATCCCGCTTTCCGGGCCCGGTTTCCGGGACGATTCCGCCCAGACCCCTCGGCTGGGAGGCCCCATGCTCCACCCCGTACCGCACCCCGCGAAGCAGCGCGGCCCCGTGAAGAGGCGCGCCGCACTGCTGCTGGCGATCTCCACGGTCGCCGCCGCCCTCGCGAGCCCCGTCACCGCCGCCGCGCCCGCGCCCGCGCCCGCCCCGGCCGCCGCGGGCCTGCGCTGGACCGGCTGCGCGACGCCCCGCTACCCGACGCTGCAGTGCGCCTCCCTCCGGGTCCCCCTCGACCACGAGCGGCCCTCCGGGCGGCAGATCTCCCTGGCCCTGACCCGGGTCCCGCACACCTCCCCCGCCTCCTCCTTCCAGGGCCCGCTGCTGGTCAACCCGGGCGGTCCGGGCGGCAGCGGCCGCGCCCTGGCCGGGTTCGTGGCGGCGGCCCTGCCCAAGGACGTGGCGGCCGAGTACGACGTGATCGGCTTCGACCCCAGGGGCGTGGGCAGGAGCGAGCCCGCGCTGGACTGCGGGGCCGGGCACTTCAAGCCCGTGCGGCCGGACTCGGTGCCACTGGACGCGGCCACCGAGGAGGCCAACCTGGACCGGGTGCGCTCCTTCGCCGAGTCCTGCCGGACCAGGCACGCGGACGTGCTCCCGTACGTCGGCACCGTCTCGGCCGCCCGCGACCTGGAGGTGCTGCGCACCGCCCTGGGGGCGCCGAAGGTCAGCTACTTCGGCTACTCCTACGGCACCTACCTGGGCGCGGTGTACGCCAAGCTGCACCCGGACCGGGTCCACCGGCTGGTGCTGGACTCCGTGGTCGACCCCGGCGGCGTCTGGTACGAGGACAACCTGGCCCAGGACCAGGCCTTCGACGCCCGCCACAAGGCGTTCCTGGCCTGGGTGGCCCAGTACGACTCCGCCTACCACCTGGGCACCGACCCGGCCGCCGTGGAGCGGCGCTGGTACGGGATGCGCGAGGCGCTGCGCGGGACCCCGGCCGGCGGGAAGGTGGGGCCGTCCGAGCTGGAGGACACCTACATGCCGGGCGGCTACTACAACGGCTACTGGCCGCACCTGGCCGAGGCATTCGCGGCGTACGCGGTGAAGGGGGACCCGAAGCCGCTGGTGGCGGCGTACGAGCGGTTCGGCGCGGTGGAGCCCTCGGCGGGCAACTCCTACAGCGTGTACACGGCGGTGCAGTGCCGGGACTCGGCGTGGCCGAAGGACTGGAACAGGTGGCGGGCCGACATGTGGCGCACGCACGCCAAGGCGCCCTTCATGACCTGGAACAACGCCTGGTACAACGCGCCGTGCGCGTTCTGGCCGACGGAGCCGCTCCAGGCCCCGGACGTCACGAACACGGCGCTCCCCGGCGCGCTGCTGTTCCAGGCCACGGAGGACGCGGCGACCCCGTACGAGGGCGCGGTCGGCATGCGGCACCGGCTGGCGGGTTCGGCGCTGGTGGTGGAGCAGGGCGGGGGCAACCACGGGATCGCGCTGGCGGGCAACAAGTGCCTCGACGAGAAGCTCGCGGCGTACCTGAGGACGGGTCAGGCCTCCGACGCCACCTGCCCGGCGCAGCCCGCCCCGAAGCCGACGACGCAGACCCGGGCGGTCCCGTCCTCGGCGGGCGGCGCCGCCCTGCACGGGCTGCTGGGCTTCCGGGGCTGACCTCCGGCGGGCAAGATCGTCACATGACGCAGCCTGCCTTCGCTCCCGCCGCGCACGACGGCGGCCACCTCGCCCGGATCGCCGCGCCGGAGGGGGTGGCCCCCGGAACCGGATACAGCCACGTCGTCTGGGGCACCGGACGGTTCGTGGCCGTCTCCGGGCAGTGCGCCCTCGACGAGAAGGGCGAGGTGGTGGGCGAGGGCGACGCCGCCGCGCAGGCCCGCCAGGTGTTCGAGAACCTGCGGCGGTGCCTGGCGGCGGCCGGGGCGGGTTTCGAGGACGTGGTGAAGCTGACGTACTTCGTCACGGACGTGGCCCACCTCCCGGCGGTCCGGGCGGCCCGCGACGAGGTCATCGCCCCGCACCTCCTCCCGGCCTCCTCGGCGGTCCAGGTCGCCGCGCTGTTCCGTCCGGAGCTCCTGCTGGAGGTGGAGGCCTTCGCGATCGTCCCGGCCCGGACCTGAGGCTCCCGCCCGCGGAGCCCGACGGCTCGTACGCCCTAGGCGTCGGGGTGGTGGGCCATCAGGCGGTTCAGGGCGTCGGTGGCCGCCAGGGCCAGCCTGGGGTGGGCCTGGGCGCGGACCAGGACGTCGCGGGCCCGGGCGTCGGCCAGGGCGCCCAGCCCCTCGACGCAGGCCAGGGCCACCCGCCAGTAGGGGTCGTGCGGGGCGAGCAGCCGCGACAGGGTCGAGATCAGCGCCGGGGCCGACTCGGGTGCCCGCAGCGCGGCCAGCAGCCGCACCGGATGCAGGGCGTAGGCCGTGCGCAGGGTATTGGTGGCGAGGGCGGCCGCGGCGCGGGCGGTGCGGGGGTCGCCGAGCACGCCCAGGGCCTGCGCGGCGGCCTCGCAACGCGCCGGGTCCCGGTGGTTGAGCAGCAGGACCAGCGGCTCGAACGCCCGGCGGTCGCGTGCCATCCCCAGCCGGTACGCGGCCAGTTCGCGGGCCCACAGGGGCTGGCCGGCCGCTGTCAGCGAGGCGGCCAGCCCGTCCGGTCCGGCCGCCAGCAGCGCCTCGTACCCGGGCGATCCGTCCGCCTCCGCCCGCAGGCGCTCCAGTACCTCGTTCACGCGGCCACCCTAGGGCTCCGGGGGCCGCGCCACGCCCGCTTCGGCCGAGTTCCCCCGCCCGGCTGATCGATCATCGATGATCGGTACATTTGGGCGGTACAGGTCACATCTCCGCGCTCTGGCGCACGAGTTACCGCCGAGTTACTGTCTTTTACACACGCACGGGACCGGCCTGGTGACGCAGCCGCCCCGTGCCAGTCGGTTCACCGCACCACCCGTACGCACGGCAGGACCCCGGGACAGGGTCGTGCCGCCAGGCCCGCCGCGCCCGCTCTCAGGGCGCGACCACCCGGCTTCCGCCCCGAACGGCGGGAGCCCGGCGCGGCACGCCGTACGGCTCTCCACGCACCGCGTCGACGACGCACGGCCCCGTGCACGGCGTCGCCCTCCGCGTTCCCGCACGCCCCGCACCACCGTGCCGTACGGCACCCCGCGCGCACCGTGCGCCGCGCGCGCCTTCCTCAGTCGTCACCCTCATTCCACTGGAGTCCCGCGATGGACCTTCCGTCCACGTCCAGTCCCTCCTCCCCCCACACCATCGCCGTCGTCGGTCTCGGCACCATGGGCACCGGCATCGCCGAGGTCCTCGCCCGGGCCGGCCGTGAGGTCGTCGGCATCGACGTCAGCGAGGCGGCCGTCCGCCGGGCCGCCGGGGCCCTCGCGGCCGCCACGGCCCGCTCGGTGGCCAAGGAGAAGCTGACCGAGGAGGAGCGCGGGCAGGTCCTCGCCCGCTTCCGCACCTCCACCGAGCTCTCCGCCGCCGCCGACGCCGACCTGGTCATCGAGGTGGTCCCGGAGGACTACGACCTCAAGCACCGGGTGTTCCAGGAGCTGGACGCGATCGTCCGGCCCGACACCGTCCTGGCCACCGGCACCAACGCGCTGTCCGTGACCCGGCTCGCCGCCGAGTCGCTGCGGCCCGAGCGCGTCCTGGGCATGCACTTCTTCAACCCGGCCCCCGCGATGAAGCTCGTCGAGATCGTCTCCAGCGTGCTGACCTCGCCCGCCGCGGTCGAGGCGGTCACCGCCCTGGCCCGGGAGCTGGGCAAGGAGCCCGTCGCGGTCGGCGACCGGCCCGGCTTCGTCGCCGACGGCCTCCTCTTCGGCTACCTCAACCAGGCCGCCGCGATGTACGAGGCCAAGTACGCCTCCCGCGAGGACATCGACGCGGCCATGAAGCTGGGCTGCGGCCTGCCGATGGGCCCGCTCGCCCTGCTCGACCTGGTCGGCGTGGACACCGCCCGTACGGTCCTGGAGGCCATGTACGCCTCCTCCGGCGACCGGCTGCACGCCCCGGCCCCGATCCTGGGCCACCTCGTGGAGGCGGGCCTGACCGGGCAGAAGGCGGGCCGCGGCTTCTACACGTACGAGGCCCCGGGCAGCCCGGTGGTCGTCCGCGACCTCCAGACCCCGCTGGACGGCTCCCTGCTGGGCTCCGGCCGCCCCGTCCACTCGGTCGGCGTCGCCGGCTCGGGGACCATGGCGAGCGGCATCGCCCAGGTCTTCGCGCAGGCCGGCTACCCGGTGGTGCTGGCGGCCCGCAGCCAGGAGAAGGCGGAGACCGCGAAGGCCGCGATCGGGAAGTCCCTGGACCGTGCGGTGTCCAGGGGCCGTCTGAGCGAGGAGGCCGCCGCGCAGACCCTGGACCTGATCACCCCGGCCGGCTCGCTGGAGGCCTTCGCCGAGGTGGACCTGGCCGTGGAGGCCGTCGCCGAGGACCTGGAGGTCAAGCAGCAGCTGTTCGCGGGCCTGGACAAGGTCTGCAAGCCGGGCGCGGTGCTGGCCACCACCACCTCCTCGCTGCCGGTGATCGCCGTGGCGCGGGCCACCGAGCGCCCGCAGGACGTGATCGGCATGCACTTCTTCAACCCGGCTCCGGCCATGAAGCTGGTCGAGGTGGTCCGGACCGTCCTGACCGCCGACGACGTCCACGCCACGGTGCGCGAGGTTTGCGGCAGGGTCCGCAAGCACGCGGTGGACTGCGGCGACCGGGCGGGGTTCATCGTGAACGCGCTGCTGTTCCCGTACCTGAACAACGCGGTCAAGATGGTCGAGCAGCACTACGCGAGCCTCGACGACATCGACGCCGCGATGAAGCTGGGCGGCGGCTACCCGATGGGCCCGTTCGAGCTGCTCGACGTGGTCGGCCTGGACGTGTCGCTGGCCATCGAGAAGGTCCTCCACCAGGAGTTCCGCGACCCGGGCCTGGCCCCGTCGCCGCTGCTGGAGCACCTGGTCGCCGCGGGCTGCCTGGGCCGGAAGACCGGCCGCGGATTCCGTGAGTACGCCCGCCGGTAGGGGGACACCCCCTCAGCCGCCGGGCCCCGAACAGGATGCGTGGGGAGGGCTGCTCGGGTCCGCCGGACCCTCACGGCGGACAGACCCTCCCGAGCCCAGTGCGGGCCCTCCCCCGCATCCACCCCCCGCCCACCCCCCTCCGGCGCGCGCGCCCGCCCGGATGAAGTACTTTCGCTCTATGTCCCAGCCCGCCAAGACCTCACCCCGCTCCGCCTCGGCCTCCGACGCCCCGGAGGGCACGGCGGGCACCCGGGCGGCCGCCCAGCGCCTGAAGATGCGCCGCGAGCTCGCCGCGGCGGCCATGGAGCTGTTCGCGACCAAGGGGTACGAGGCCACGACGGTCGACGAGATCGCCGCGGCCGCCGGGGTGGCCCGCCGGACCTTCTTCCGGCACTTCCGGTCCAAGGAAGAGGCGATCTTCCCGGACCACGACGACACCCTGATCCGCGCCGAGGCGGTCCTGGACGTGGCCCCGGCGCACGAGCACCCGCTCGACACGGTGTGCCGGGGGATCAAGGAAGTCATGAAGATGTACGCCGCCTCGCCGGCGGTGTCGGTGGAGCGCTACCGGCTGACCCGTGAGGTGCCGGCGCTGCGGGAGCGGGAGATCGCCTCGGTGGCCCGCTACGAGCGGCTGTTCACCCGCTACCTGCTGGCCCATTTCGACGAGACCGACCACCACGACGGCAACGACGACCCGCTGCTGGCGGAGGTGGCCGCCTCGGCGGTGGTGACCGCGCACAACCACGTGCTGCGGCGCTGGCTGCGGGCCGGGGGCCAGGGGGACGTGGAGGCGCAGCTGGACCACGCCTTCGCGATCGTCCGCAGGACCTTCGGCTCCGGGATCGGCGCCGGCCGGTCCCTGGGCGGTGCTCCGGCGGCTCCGCAGACGGCGGTGCGCACCGAGGGCGAGGTGCTCGTCGCGGTGGCCCGCACCGACGCCCCGCTCGACGAGGTCATGCGGACCATCGAAGAAGCGCTCAAGAACAAGTAGGTCACTCGCGTCACAGCGGCCGCTCCCGGTTCGGGGGCGGCCGCTTTCGTTTGTCCGGCTTGCCCCTACTCGTGGGTAACTCTGATCGATCATCGCTCATCTGCGCAGGTCAGTAGGCAAATGAGAGAAATTTTTGGCACGCAGTGCCTTGCCGAGTGACACGGGGTGCCATACGTTGAACTCGTCCGGACGTCCCCGCGGTCCACGCCCACTCGGCACGGAACGCGCCCCGGATGCCTGCGTCACCAGGCCCCCCGCCCGCCCCACCACAGGCGCGGCCGCACCACCGCTCGCCGGACCGACGGCACCCCGCAGCACCCACCACAGCTCCCACGCACGCAACGCGTACCCCTCAGCGCACCCTCAAACAGCGCTCAGCCGGAGGCAACACCGTGAAGGACATCCTGGACGCGATTCAGTCGCAGTCCGCCACCGCCGCAGACTTCGCGGCGCTGCCGCTGCCCGACTCGTACCGCGCGATCACCGTGCACAAGGACGAGACCGAGATGTTCGACGGTCTCGCCAGCCGCGACAAGGACCCCCGCAAGTCCCTGCACCTGGACCAGGTCCCGGTGCCGGAACTCGGCCCGGGCGAGGCCCTGGTGGCCGTCATGGCCTCCTCGGTCAACTACAACTCCGTGTGGACCTCGATCTTCGAGCCGCTGTCCACCTTCGGCTTCCTGGAGCGCTACGGCCGCCTCTCGGAGCTCACCAAGCGCCACGACCTCCCGTACCACATCATCGGCTCCGACCTCGCGGGCGTCGTCCTGCGCACCGGCCCCGGCGTCAACGCCTGGAAGCCCGGTGACGAGGTCGTCGCGCACTGCCTGTCGGTCGAGCTGGAGTCCTCGGACGGCCACAACGACACGATGCTCGACCCGGAGCAGCGCATCTGGGGCTTCGAGACCAACTTCGGCGGCCTGGCGGAGATCGCCCTCGTCAAGTCCAACCAGCTGATGCCCAAGCCCGACCACCTCAGCTGGGAGGAGGCCGCGAGCCCGGGTCTGGTCAACTCCACCGCCTACCGCCAGCTGGTCTCGCGCAACGGCGCCGGCATGAAGCAGGGCGACAACGTCCTGATCTGGGGCGCCAGCGGCGGCCTCGGCTCGTACGCCACCCAGTTCGCGCTGGCCGGCGGCGCCAACCCGATCTGCGTCGTCTCCTCCCCGGAGAAGGCCGAGATCTGCCGGTCCATGGGCGCCGAGGCGGTCATCGACCGCAACGCCGAGGGCTACAGGTTCTGGAAGGACGAGCAGACCCAGGACCCCAAGGAGTGGAAGCGCTTCGGCAAGCGCATCCGCGAGCTGACCGGCGGCGAGGACATCGACATCGTCTTCGAGCACCCGGGCCGCGAGACCTTCGGCGCCTCCGTCTACGTCACCCGCAAGGGAGGCACCATCACCACCTGCGCCTCCACCTCGGGCTACATGCACGAGTACGACAACCGCTACCTGTGGATGTCGCTGAAGCGGATCATCGGCTCGCACTTCGCGAACTACCGCGAGGCCTGGGAGGCCAACCGCCTGATCGCCAAGGGCAAGATCCACCCCACCCTCTCCAAGACCTACTCCCTGGAGCAGACCGGCCAGGCCGCCTACGACGTCCACCGCAACCTCCACCAGGGCAAGGTCGGCGTCCTCGCGCTCGCCCCCGAGGAGGGCCTGGGCGTCCGCGACCACGAGATGCGTGCGAAGCACCTCGACGCCATCAACCGCTTCCGCAACATCTGAGACGCCCAAGGACCCGAGGGACAGCCTGAGATGACAGAGCGCCAGAAAGACCGTCCGTGGCTCATGCGGACGTACGCCGGCCACTCCACGGCCGAGGCGTCCAACGAGCTGTACCGCCGCAACCTCGCCAAGGGGCAGACCGGCCTGTCGGTGGCCTTCGACCTGCCGACGCAGACCGGCTACGACCCGGACCACATCCTCGCCCGCGGCGAGGTCGGCCGGGTCGGCGTCCCGGTCTCCCATCTGGGCGACATGCGGCGGCTGTTCCAGGACATCCCCCTGGAGCAGATGAACACCTCGATGACGATCAACGCCACCGCCATGTGGCTGCTGGCGCTCTACCAGGTGGCCGCCGAGGAGCAGGGGGCGGACATCTCCAAGCTCCAGGGCACCACCCAGAACGACATCGTCAAGGAGTACCTCTCGCGCGGGACGCACGTCTTCCCGCCGGGCCCGTCCCTCCGCCTGACGACGGACATGATCGCGTACACGGTCAACCACATCCCGAAGTGGAACCCGATCAACATCTGCTCGTACCACCTCCAGGAGGCCGGGGCCACCCCGGTCCAGGAGATCTCGTACGCGATGTCCACGGCGATCGCCGTCCTGGACTCGGTGCGCGACTCGGGCCAGGTGCCCCAGGAGCGCTTCGGCGAGGTGGTCGCCCGGATCTCCTTCTTCGTGAACGCGGGCGTCCGCTTCATCGAGGAGATGTGCAAGATGCGCGCCTTCGGCCGCATCTGGGACCAGGTCACCCGCGAGCGCTACGGCATCGAGGACGCCAAGCAGCGCCGCTTCCGCTACGGCGTCCAGGTCAACTCCCTCGGCCTGACCGAGGCCCAGCCGGAGAACAACGTCCAGCGCATCGTCCTGGAGATGCTGGCCGTCACCCTCTCCAAGGACGCCCGCGCCCGCGCGGTGCAGCTGCCCGCCTGGAACGAGGCGCTCGGCCTGCCCCGCCCCTGGGACCAGCAGTGGTCGCTGCGCATCCAGCAGGTCCTCGCCCACGAGAGCGACCTGCTGGAGTACGAGGACATCTTCGCCGGCTCGCACGTCATCGAGGCCAAGGTCGACTCCCTGGTCGCCGACTGCCTGGCCGAGATCGGCCGGATCCAGGAGATGGGCGGCGCGATGGCCGCCGTCGAGTCCGGCTACCTCAAGTCCCAGCTGGTCTCCTCGCACGCCGAACGGCGCGCCCGGATCGAGTCCGGCGAGGACAGGATCGTCGGGGTGAACTGCTTCCAGCAGACCGAGGAGAACCCGCTCACCGCCGACCTCGACGGGGCGATCATGACGGTCGACCCGGCGGTCGAGGAGCTCACCGTCGAGCGGATCCGGCGCTGGCGCGCCGAGCGCCAGGAGGCCTCGGACCGGCAGGGCAACGGCGACCCGTTCGTCTTCCCGACCGTCGGCCAGGCCCTGGACCGGCTGAAGGAGGCCGCCGCCGGGACCGAGAACCTGATGGAGGCCACCCTGGAGTGCGCCCGGGCCGGGGTCACCACCGGCGAGTGGGCGAACGCCCTGCGCGAGGTCTTCGGCGAGTTCCGCGCCCCGACCGGGGTCTCCTCGGCCCCGGTGGCGGTCACCGCCGAGGAGGGCACCCCGCTGGCCCTGGTCCGCGAGAAGGTCGCCCGCACCGCGGACGAGCTGGGCTCCGGCCGGCTGCGCCTGCTGGTCGGCAAGCCCGGCCTGGACGGGCACTCCAACGGCGCCGAGCAGATCGCCGTCCGGGCCCGTGACGCCGGCTTCGAGGTGGTCTACCAGGGCATCCGGCTGACGCCCGAGGAGATCTCGACGGCGGCACTGGCCGAGGACGTGCACTGCGTGGGACTGTCCATCCTGTCCGGTTCGCACAGCGCGCTCGTCCCGGACGTCCTGGAACGCCTGCGCACGGCGGGGGCGGCCGACATCCCCGTCATCGTCGGGGGCATCATTCCGAACGCCGACGCCGTGACGCTCAAGGCGGCCGGAGTCGCCGCCGTCTTCACACCCAAGGACTTCGGTATCACGGAGATCATCGGCCGTATCGTCGACGAGATCCGGAAAGCGAACAAGCTCGACCCCCTGGAGGTCTCCGCATGACCACGCCCACGTCCCCCGTGAACCGGCTGCGGCCGCGCCGTTCCTGCCTCGCGGTGCCGGGCTCCAACCCCCGGTTCCTGGAGAAGGCCCAGGGCCTGGCGGCCGACCAGGTCTTCCTGGACCTGGAGGACGCCTGCGCGCCGCTCGCCAAGGAAGGCGCCCGCCACACCATCGTGGACGCGCTGAACAACGGCGACTGGACCGGCAAGACCCGCGTGGTGCGCGTCAACGACTGGACCACCCACTGGACGTACCGCGATGTCATCACGGTCGTCGAGGGCGCCGGCCAGAACCTCGACTGCATCATGCTGCCGAAGGTCCAGGACGCCCAGCAGGTCGTGGCGCTCGACCTCCTGCTGACCCAGATCGAGAAGACCATGGGCTTCGAGGTCGGCAAGATCGGCATCGAGGCGCAGATCGAGAACGCCAAGGGCCTGGTGAACGTCGACGAGATCGCCGCGGCCTCGCCGCGCCTGGAGACCATCATCTTCGGCCCGGCCGACTTCATGGCCTCGATCAACATGAAGTCCCTGGTCGTGGGCATGCAGCCGCCCGGCTACCCGGCGGACGCCTACCACTACATCCTGATGCGGATCCTGATGGCGGCCCGGACGCACAACCTCCAGGCGATCGACGGCCCCTTCCTCCAGATCCGCGACGTGGACGCCTACCGCGAGGTCGCCGGCCGCGCCGCCGCCCTGGGCTTCGACGGCAAGTGGGTGCTGCACCCCGGCCAGGTCGAGGCGGCCAACGAGGTCTTCTCCCCCTCCCAGGAGGACTACGACCACGCCGAGCTGATCCTCGACGCCTACGACTGGTGCACCTCCGAGGCGGGCGGCAAGAAGGGCTCCGCGATGCTGGGCGACGAGATGATCGACGAGGCCAGCCGCAAGATGGCCCTGGTCATCGCCGGCAAGGGCCGGGCCGCCGGTATGCAGCGCACCACCAAGTTCGAGATCCCGGAGGCCTAGGCCATGCAGTTCGGACGCACGTACGAAGAGTTCGAGGTCGGCGCGGTCTACAAGCACTGGCCGGGGAAGACGGTCACGGAGTACGACGACCACCTCTTCTGTCTGCTGACCATGAACCACCACCCGCTCCACCTGGACAGCAATTACGCCGAGAACACGACCGACTTCGGCAAGAACGTCGTCGTGGGCAACTACGTCTACTCCCTGCTGCTGGGCATGTCGGTGCCGGACGTCTCCGGGAAGGCCATCGCCAACCTGGAGATCGAGTCCCTGCGGCACGTGGCGCCGACCTTCCACGGCGACACGATCTACGGCGAGACCACGGTCCTCGACAAGACCCCGTCGAAGTCCAAGGACGACCGCGGGATCGTCCACGTGGAGACCAAGGGCTACAAGCAGGACGGCACCCTCGTCTGCGTCTTCCGGCGCAAGGTGATGGTCCCGACCGAGACGTACATCAAGGCGCGCGGCGGCGAACAGCCCGGCCGGCCCGAGCTGAAGGAACAGGGGAAGTAGCCATGGCCCGACTCGCCCAGACCGCCGGGCTCACGGACGTCCAGCAGGAGATCCTGAAGACCGTCCGGGAGTTCGTCGACAAGGAGATCATCCCGGTCGCGACCGAGCTGGAGCACCGCGACGAGTACCCGCAGCAGATCGTCGACGGGCTCAAGGAGCTCGGTCTGTTCGGCCTGATGATCCCGGAGGAGTACGGCGGCCTGGGTGAGTCGCTGCTCACCTACGCGCTGTGCGTCGAGGAGATAGCCCGCGGCTGGATGTCCGTCTCGGGCATCATCAACACCCACTTCATCGTGGCGTACATGCTCAAGCAGCACGGCACGCAGGAGCAGAAGGAGTACTTCCTCCCGCGCATGGCGCTGGGCGAGGTGCGCGGCGCGTTCTCGATGTCCGAGCCGGGGCTGGGCTCCGATGTGTCGGCCATCACGTCCAAGGCGGTCAGGGACGGCGACGAGTACGTCCTGAACGGCCAGAAGATGTGGCTGACCAACGGCGGCACCTCGACGCTGGTCGCGGTCCTGTGCCGGAGTGACGAAGGACACCCCGAGGGCACGGCCCCGCACAAGTCGATGACCACCTTCCTCGTCGAGAAGGAGCCGGGCTTCGGGGAGGTCCGTCCGGGCCTGACCATCCCGGGCAAGATCGACAAGATGGGCTACAAGGGGGTCGACACCACCGAGCTGATCATGGACGGACTGCGCATTCCGGCCAATCGGGTCCTCGGGGGCCAGACCGGCCGAGGGTTTTACCAAATGATGGACGGGGTCGAGGTCGGCCGCGTCAACGTGGCGGCCCGTGGCTGCGGCGTCGCGCAGCGTGCGTTCGAGCTGGGTGTCTCGTATGGCCAGCAACGTCACACTTTCGGCAAGGCCATCGCCCAGCACCAGGCCATCCAGTTCAAGCTGGCCGAAATGGCTACCAAGGTCGAAGCGGCCCATGCCATGATGGTGAACGCAGCACGCAAAAAGGACTCCGGGGAACGAAACGACCTCGAAGCCGGCATGGCGAAGTACCTCGCCTCCGAATACTGCAAGGAGGTCGTCGAGGATGCCTTCCGCATCCACGGCGGCTACGGATTCTCGAAGGAGTACGAGATCGAGCGTCTCTACCGGGAGGCCCCGATGCTTCTGATCGGTGAAGGTACCGCCGAGATCCAGAAAATGATCATCGGGCGCCGCCTGCTGGAGGAGTACCGACTCCAGGGCTGAAAGTCCCTTTTACGGTGATTCTTCCCACGGTTTTCCGTGGGAGGATCACTGGCAGTCACTGGCTGGGGGGCATCGACTCGGCTTCTGGCTTGCCCAGTTGTTGCGCGCAACCGATAGCATTCCAGTAAAGCCGCCGTCCCGTCCCCCCGTTTGCGGCGCGGCAATCACCCGCTACGAAGGTCATCCATGCCCCACAGCCAAACCTCTGCACCTCGCGACAGCCGACTCGGCGTACGCCTCGCGCGCGGAGCATCGCCGTGGCTTCTGCCGACCGTTGCCACCGCGGCCCTCAGCCTGACCCGGGCCCGCAAGTCCGGCCGCTGGGCCGCTGTGGCCGTGCCCACCACCGCGCTCGCGGCGGGCATGCTGTGGTTCTTCCGCGACCCCGAGCGCGAGATCGCCCAGGGCCGCGTCATCTCGCC
Organism: Streptomyces racemochromogenes; assembly: GCF_044129415.1. Taxonomy (GTDB): domain Bacteria; phylum Actinomycetota; class Actinomycetes; order Streptomycetales; family Streptomycetaceae; genus Streptomyces; species Streptomyces racemochromogenes_A. The sequence continues at coordinate 27,051 of NZ_JBBDHD010000028.1, read as the reverse complement.
GGCCGACGGCGTGGTGCAGAGCATCATGCCGTGGAAGGACGGACGCACCCGCGTCGCGATCTTCATGAGCCCGCTGAACGTCCACGTCAACCGCGCGCCCCTGGCCGGCACGGTGACGTCCGTGGAGCACATCCCCGGCGGGTTCGTCCCGGCGTTCAACAAGGAGAGCGAGAACAACGAGCGCGTCGTCTGGCACTTCGACACCGAGCTCGGCGACATCGAGATGGTGCAGATCGCCGGCGCCGTCGCCCGTCGCATCGTCCCGTACCTGCCGGCCGGCACCAAGGTGGAGCAGGGCGAACGCATCGGTCTGATCCGCTTCGGCTCCCGCGTCGACATCTACCTCCCGGAGGGCGTCGAGGTCGCGGTCGAGGTCGGTCAGGCCACCACCGCGGGGGTGACCCGAATTGACCGTGACTGACCCCGAGACTCCTGCCACCGGCTGGGTGCCCGAGTCCGCCCCGGAGGAGTCCGCCGAGGACGACATGCCGCTCTCGCTGCGGCTGTCGATAGCGGACACGCTCACCCTGGGCAACGCGACCTGCGGATTCATGGCGGTGTACTTCACCACCACCGGGATCCTCATTCCGCACCTCACCGGCAGCGGCGAGTCCGGCATGGCCCGGCACAGCGCGGCGACCGCGGTGATACTGATGCTGCTCGCGGCGGTCTTCGACCTCTTCGACGGCATCGTGGCCCGCAAGCTGCGCAGCTCCCCGATGGGCGCCGAGCTGGACAACCTCTCCGACCTGATCAGCTTCGGCCTCGCGCCGGCGTACTTCGTGCTGGTCTACGGGATGGTCGCCGACGACGCGCACCAGAAGGTGTCGGCGCTGGCGGCGATCGTGGTCCTGCTGGCCGTGGTCCTGCGCCTGGCGAGATTCAGCTGCGTGACGATGAAGGACGGCATGTTCCAGGGCATGCCGAGCCCCTTCGGCGCGCTGACGGTCGTCTCGATCGTCCTGCTGGAGCTGCCGTTCGTCCCGACGCTGCTGGCGATCGTGGGCGTGGCCTGGCTGATGGTGAGCCGGGTCGAGTACCCGAAGCCGCGGGGGGTCCTCGCGGCGGCGATGCTCAGCTGGATCGTGGGGGCCATGGGGCTCCTGGCGGCCTGGGCGTTCGACGCGCCGGGCGGCCAGCTGCTGCTCCAGACCGGGTGCGCGCTGCAGATCGCCCTCGCGGCGACGATCCCGCTGTTCGCGACGACACGGCGGGCGAACACGTTCCGCCACAACCGGCGCGAGGCCCGTGCGGCGCAGCTGCCGTAGCGCTGCCGCTCTCCTCCGAAGGCCCCGGGGTCCCACGTGACCCCGGGGCCTTCGCCGTCCCCGGGGCCCGTGCCGGGGCCGGCCATGGCTGCGCGCAGCGGTGGGCCGGCCCCCGGGAGGGCTGGGCTTGATGTCGGAAAACCGCCAGCCCGACACCCGGCGCACCGGGATGCTGGAGCCATGTACACCGACACCGACCGCTGCGTCAGGGCCGTGCAGTCGAAGGACGCCCGTTTCGACGGGTGGTTCTTCACCGCGGTCCGGACGACCGGCATCTACTGCCGGCCCAGCTGCCCGGCCGTGCCGCCCAAGGTCGAGAACATGAGCTTCCTGCCCAGCGCGGCCGCCTGCCAGCAGGCCGGCTACCGGGCCTGCAAGCGGTGCCGTCCCGACACCAGCCCCGGCTCGCCGGAGTGGAACGCCCGCGCCGACGCCGTCGCCCGCGCGATGCGGCTCATCCAGGACGGAGTCGTGGACCGCGAAGGGGTCCCGGGCCTCGCCGCCCGCCTCGGCTACTCCGCCCGGCAGGTCGAGCGGCAGCTGAACGCCGAGCTGGGCGCCGGGCCGCTCGCCCTGGCCCGCGCCCAGCGCGCGCAGACCGCCCGGCTGCTGATCGAGACCTCCGAGCTGCCGATGGGTGACGTGGCCTTCGCCGCCGGTTTCTCCTCCATCCGGAACTTCAACGAGACCGTCCGCGAGGTCTTCGCCCTCACCCCCGGCGAGCTGCGGGCCCGCGCCACCCGGGCGGGGCGGCGGGAGCCGCGGATCCCCGGGACCCTGAGTCTGCGGCTGCCCTACCGGGCCCCGCTCAACCCCGACAACCTCTTCGGCCACCTCGTGGCCACCGCCGTCCCCGGCGTGGAGGAGTGGCGCGACGGGGCCTACCGGCGGACGCTGCGGCTCCCCCACGGCTCCGGGATCGTCGCCCTCACCCCCGGTCCCGACCACATCGGCTGCCGGCTCGCGCTGACCGACTTGCGGGACCTGACCATCGCCATCAGCCGCTGCCGGTGGATGCTCGACCTGGACGCCGACCCCGAGGCCGTCGACGGCCGGCTGCGCACCGACCCGCTGCTGGCTCCACTGGTGGACAAGGCGCCCGGGCGCCGGGTGCCCCGTACCGTCGACGCCGCGGAGTTCGCCGTACGGGCGGTCCTGGGCCAGCAGGTGTCCACGGCCGCGGCGCGGACGCACGCGGCCCGCCTGGTGACCGCGTACGGGGAGCCGGTCGCGGACCCGCAGGGCGGCCTGACCCATCTGTTCCCCTCCCCCGGGACGCTGGCGGGCCTCGACCCCGAGGCCCTGTCGATGCCGCGCAGCCGCCGCACCACCCTCACCACCCTGGTCGCGGCCCTGGCCGACGGCTCCCTGCCGCTGGGCATCGACAGCGACTGGGAGGCGGCCCGCGCCCGGCTGAACGCCCTGCCGGGATTCGGACCGTGGACCACCGAGATCATCGCGATGCGGGCCCTGGGCGACCCGGACGCGTTCCTCCCCTCCGACCTGGGGGTCCGCAAGGCCGCCAGAGCGCTGGGGCTGCCCTCCACGCCCGCCGCGCTCACCGCCGGCGCGGCCGGCTGGCGGCCCTGGCGCGCGTACGCCGTCCAGTACCTCTGGGCCACCGACGACCACCCGATCAACCGCATGCCCGCAGAAGGAGCACCGTCGTGACCAGCACCAGGCAGCACACCGTGGTCGACAGCCCGTACGGGGCGCTCACCCTCGTCGCCGCCGACGGGGTCCTCAGCGGGCTGTACATGACCGGCCAGCGCCACCGCCCGGACGAGGAGTCCTTCGGCGAGCGGGTCGCGGCGGCCGAGGAGCCGTTCCCGGAGGTGGTGCGGCAGCTCACCGCCTACTTCGCCGGGGAGCTGACCGAGTTCAGCGTCCCGGTGCGGCTGGAGGGGACCGCCTTCCAGCGCAGCGTCTGGGAGCAGCTCGTCCGGATCCCGTACGGGCAGACCTGGTCCTACGGGCGGCTCGCCGCGGAGCTCGGCAAGCCGGGCGCCTCCCGTGCGGTGGGCCTGGCCAACGGGAAGAACCCGGTCGGCATCATCGTGCCCTGCCACCGCGTGATCGGCGCCTCCGGCTCGATGACGGGCTACGGCGGCGGGATCGAGCGCAAGGTGCGGCTGCTGGAGTTCGAGAGCCGTGGTGCCGGCGCCCGTTAGGGCGTCAGACCACGGCCAGGGGGACCAGGAGGGCGAAGCCCGCGCCCGCCTCGACGGCGTAGGCGTAGAGGGACGGGTGCTGGACCGGCGCGGCGAGCAGCACCACGCTCTGCTGGGTCGCGGCGGCCTTCACCCAGTCGTCGTCGGCGCCGAGCCGGCCCTGGTACCAGCCCTCGCAGGGGCCCGGACCGGTGACGGCGAGGACGTCGTCCTCCCGGCGGTAGAAGGCCTGCCAGCCCTCGGCGGGTGCGGACCAGGCCTCGAAGTCCTCGAAGTTGGCCCAGCCGCCCTCGCGGATCGCGGTGTCGAACAGCCAGACCGGCATCCCCTCGGGGGAGACCTCGCCGCCCGACTGCTCCTCGGTGGTGAAGTGGACCATGGGAAGGGCGTCGGGACCGTCGGCCGTGCTCGGCCAGGCGTACATCGTGATCATCTGTTGATTCTGCCCTGGGGGAAGCGGTGCGGGACAGGCCGGGTCGTGGGGGTGTGTCAGACGCCGCCGGGGCGGCGGCCGTTCTCCAGTTCGACGGCCGCCTCCCCCGACTCCAGTACGCGGCAGGCCTCTTGGACCCGCCGGCCGAGCGACCCCAGGAGGTAGGAGGGGAGTTCGGCGGGCTCGACGAGCTTCCAGGAGAGGAGTTCCTCCTCCTGGAGGGTGAGGGAGGCCAGCTGCGCGGCGTCGAGCACGCCGCCGTCGTAGAGGTAGGCCACCAGCGGGGGGCGGCCCTCGCCCAGGCTCCAGTCGACGGCGAGCAGCCGGCCCAGGGGCAGGTCGAGGCCGATCTCCTCGGCGCTCTCGCGGCGGGCGGCGCTGCGCGGCGACTCGTTCCGGTCGGATTCGATGGTGCCGCCCGGCAGGGCCCAGCCCTCGCGGTAGTTGGGCTCGACGATCAGGACCCGGCCCCGCTCGTCGCGGTAGAGGGCGGCGGCGCCGGCCAGCACCCGGGGCAGGCTCGCGATGTAGGTGGCGTAGTCATCCGTGGTGGTCACGCCGCCACCCTAACCGGCGGCCGGCGGGGCCCGGGTTCACCCGTGCGGGTCCGTTCCGTCCCCGCGGCCCTGCCCCCGGCTCTCGGCGAGGCGGCGCAGCCGGTGGTGGCGGGCCGGTCCGGCCTCCTCGACGGCCTCGCCCACCATGGCCCGTACGGCGTCGCGCAGCCCGTGCAGGGCGTGGTGGCGGGCGGGCCCGGCACCGGGGTCCTCGCGCAGTTCGCGCAGCAGCGCCCAGCACAGCAGCAGCATGACGATCACGAACGGAAGGGCGACGAGGATGGTCGCGGTCTGGAGGGACTTCAGTCCGCCCGCGACGAGCAGGACGGCGGCGACGGCGGCCATCAGGACGCCCCAGGTGACCACGAGCCAGGTCGGCGGGTGCAGGGAGCCGCGGCTGGTGAGGGAGCCCATGACCAGGGAGGCGGAGTCGGCGCTGGTGATGAAGTACGTCATGACCAGGGCCATGGCCACCCAGGAGGTGAGGGTGCCGAGCGGGAGGGCGTCGAGCATCGCGAAGAGCGAGGCCTCGGCGCCCTCCCGGGCCTTGGCGGCGAGGTCGGCGGCGCCGGTGGAGTCCAGGCGGATGGCCGTGCCGCCCATGACGCAGAACCAGACGACGGTGGCGCCCGAGGGGACGAGGAGCACCCCGATGAGGAACTCGCGGATGGTGCGGCCGCGGGAGATCCGGGCGATGAAGGTCCCGACGAAGGGGGCCCAGGAGAGCCACCAGGCCCAGTAGAAGATCGTCCACGCGCCGAGCCAGGTGCGGTCGGTGAAGGCGCCGGTGCGGCTGGCCATGGGCAGCAGCTCGTGGAGGTAGCTGCCGACGCTCGCGGGGATCACGTCGAGGACGTAGACGGTCGGGCCGAGCAGGAAGACGAAGACCATCAGGGCGGCGGCGAGCACGACGTTGAGGGTGCTGAGCCATTTGACGCCCTTGTGCAGTCCGGAGAAGGCGGACAGCACGAAGGCGGCGGAGAGCGATCCGATGACGACCAGCTCGACGCCGGTCGAGGCGCGGAGCCCGGTGGTGAGGTCCAGGCCCTCGGCGACCTGGATGGCGCCGAGGCCGAGGCTGGTGGCGGTGCCGAAGACGGTGGCGAAGACGGCGAGCAGGTCGATGGCCCGGCCCGGCCAGGCGGCGGCGCGGCGGGCGCCCATGAGGGGGACGAAGGCGGAGCTGAGGCGGTTGCCGCGGCCCTTGCGGAAGGTGGCGTAGGCGAGGGCGAGCCCGGCGATGCCGTAGATGGCCCAGGGGGTGAGGGTCCAGTGGAAGAACGAGTAGTCGAGGGCGGCGCGGGCCGCGTCGCCGGTGCGGGGGGCGGCGCCGCTGGCCGGGGGCGGGGCGAGGTAGTGGGTGAGGGGCTCGCCCACCCCGTAGAACATCAGGCCGATGCCCATGCCGGCGCTGAACATCATCGCGATCCACGCGAGGTTGCCGAACTCGGGCTCGGAGTCGTCGGCGCCGAGCCGGATGCGGCCGAAGCGGCTGACGGCGAGGACCACGCACAGGACGAGGAAGACGTCGGCGGCGGTCACGAAGAGCCAGGCGAAGTCGTCCAGCACCCAGGCCAGGGCGGAGGCGGAGGCGTGGTCGAAGGAGTCCTTGCCGAGGGCGGCCCAGGCGACGACGGCCAGCACGGCGGCCACCCCCGCGATGACGACCGTACGGTCGGGACGGTCGTCCGGCGGGCCGCCGCCGGGTCCCGCGCCGGGGGCGTCCGGGCGTGCCTGTTCCAGTGATTCCGCGCTCATGCGGCCACACTATGCAGGCGTATATCCGTATTTAGGCGCATGGCGCGCCGCATGTGGCCCAGGCCACTCATGGGCATAGGAGGATCCTCCGGATAAGCTCGGGGTGGCGCGACTGCACTGTTCGATAGCAAGGGATTAGCAAGGTGACGGACGGAGCAGTAACTGAGGCCGCGCGCGTGCTCATCGCCGCGGACAAATTCAAGGGCTCGCTCACGGCCGTTCAGGTCGCGGAGCGGGTGACGGCCGGCCTTCGCAGGGCCGTACCGGACGTGGAGGTCGAAACCCTCCCCGTCGCGGACGGCGGCGACGGCACGGTCGCGGCCGCCGTGGCGGCCGGGTTCGAACGCCGGGAGGTCCGGGTCACCGGTCCCGTCGGCGAGCAGGTCACGGCCGCCTTCGCGTTCCGCGACGGCACCGCGGTGGTCGAGATGGCCGAGGCCTCCGGGCTCCAGCTGCTCCCCGCGGGAACTTTCGCCGCGCTGACGGCGACCACGTTCGGCTCCGGCGAACTGCTGAAGGCCGCGCTGGACGCGGGCGCCCGCTCGATCGTCTTCGGTGTGGGCGGCAGCGCCACCACCGACGGCGGCGCCGGCATGCTCGCCGCGCTGGGCGCGGTGTTCCTGGACGCGGACGGCGAACCGGTGGGCCCGGGCGGCGGCGCCCTGGCCTCGCTGGCGTCGGCGGACCTGTCCGGGATCGACCCGCGCTTCGCGGACGTGGACTTCGTCCTGGCCAGCGACGTGGACAACCCGCTGACGGGCCCGAAGGGCTGCGCGGCGGTCTACGGCCCGCAGAAGGGGGCCTCGCCGCAGGACGTGGCGGCCCTGGACGCGGCGCTCGGCCACTACGCGCAGGTGCTGGAGAAGGCGATCGGCCCCAAGGCCGCCGAGCTCGCCGCCTCCCCCGGCGCGGGCGGCGCGGGCGGCATCGGCTACGGCGCGCTGCTGCTGGGCGCGAGCTTCCGTCCGGGCATCGAGCTGATGCTGGAGGTGCTCGGCTTCGCCCCGGCGCTGGAGCGGGCCACGCTGGTGATCACCGGTGAGGGCTCCCTGGACGAGCAGACCCTGCACGGCAAGGCCCCGGCCGGGGTCGCGGCGGCGGCCCGGGCCGCCGGCAAGCCCGTGGTGGCGGTCTGCGGCCGGCTGCTGCTGGACCAGGAGGCGCTGGAGGCGGCGGGCATCCGCAAGGCGTACCCGCTGACGGACCTGGAGCCGGACCCGGCGAAGTCCATCCCGAACGCCGGGCCCCTGCTGGAGCGCGTCGCGGAGAAGATCGCGGCCGAGGTCCTCTGAGCCGGCCGCCTGTTGCTCCCGAGGCCCGGTACCCCTGCCAGGGGGTACCGGGCCTCGGCCGTGCGGGGCAACCCCCGGCCCCCGCGCCTCAAACGCCGGCGGGGCTGGATTTCGCGCAGCGGCACCCGGCACCCGGCACCGGCTACACAGCCTTGGCCGCCGTCAGGACCTCGGCGGTGGACACCACGCGGGCGAAGTGGCCGCCCTGGAGGTTGACGGCGGTGGCGGCGGCCAGCTGTCCGGCCGTGAGGGACAGGCCGCCCGGGCCCGTGAGGTCGAAGGTGTGGGTGGCGTCGAGGGGGACGATGACCTCGTAGCCCAGGTTCCCGCCCATCCGGGCCGTGGTCTCGACGCACATGTTGGTCTGGATGCCGATGACGACCAGCTGGCGGATCCCCCGCGCGGTCAGCCACTCCCCGAGGTCGGGGGTGCCGTAGAAGGAGGAGTTCACGGTCTTGGTGACGTGCAGGGCCTCCCGGCCGACCCGGTCGGCGACGAAGTCCTTGAAGGCGTGGCCCGGCTGGTCCGGGGCCAGGACGGACCCGGGCCTCGGCGAGGCGTGCTGGACGAGCACCACCGGGCGGCCGGACTCCTGCCAGGCGTCCATCAGGGCGGCGATGTTCCCCTCCGCCGCCGGGTTGTCGCGCGGACCCCAGAAGGCCGCGTCGTCGAAGCCCTTCTGCACGTCGATGACGATCAGGGCACTGTCGGGGGCGATCTCGATCGCGTTCTCGGTCATGGACCGATCATGTCCGGCGGGGCTCGGCCACCCCAGGGGCGCCGGGGACCCGAAACGATGGGATCCTGCCAGCATGGCAGGATCTCCGGAGCCGACTCTGGCAGAGTGGCCGCATGCACCGCGTCGCGATCGTCGCCCAGCCCGGGATCCGCGCCTTCGACCTCGCCGTCATCACCGAGGTCTGGGGTCCCGACCGCAGCCGCTCCGGGGTGCCCGCGTTCGAACTGCGCCGCTGCGCCCTGGAACCCGGGCCCATCGCCCTGCCCGGCGGGCTCACCCTCACCCCCGACCGGGGCCTGGACTGGCTCGACGGGGCCGACCTGGTCGTCGTGCCGGCGCTGGCCGAGCCCACCGACCCGACGCCCGAGCCGGTACTGGCCGCCCTGCGGCGGGCGCACGCCCGGGGAGTGCCCGTGGCCGCCCTGTGCGCGGGGGCGTTCGTCCTCGCCGAGGCGGGGCTGCTGGACGGACGGCGCGCGGTCACGCACTGGTGGCTGGCCCCGCAGCTGGCCGCCCGCCACCCCGCGGTGCTGGTGGAGGAGGGAGCCCCGCTGTTCGTCGAGGACGACGGCCTGTGGACCTCCGCCGGGGTCGCGTCCGGCATCGACCTGTGCCTGCACCTGGTCCGCGAGGCCCACGGAGCGGAGGCCGCCGCCGCCATCGCCCGTTCGATGGTGACGGGCCCCTTCCGCACCGGGGACCACGCCCAGTACCTGGACCGGCCCACCCCGGCCGCCGACCGCACGGCCGAGGCGCTGGCCGCCGTACGCCAGCAGGCCCTGCGCCGGCTGCACGAGCCGTTGGACGTGGCCACCCTGGCCCGCTGGGCGGGGATGTCCCCGCGCTCGTTCGCGCGGCACTTCACGGCCGCCACCGGGACCACGCCCCACAAATGGCTGCTCAGCCGCAGACTGGACGAGGCCCGCAAGCTCCTGGAGCGCACGGACCATCCGGTGCCCGAGGTGGCGCGCCGGGCGGGGTTCGCCAGCGAGGTCACCTTCCGCCAGCACTTCGGGGCGGCCTTCGGGCGCAGCCCGCGCGCGTACCGCACGGCGGCGGCCAACGCTCCCATATCCGGTGACAGTGTTAGAAATGGCTCATGACCGGACGTTCGGGTCGGCACAGGGAGACGCCGTCGGCGAGCCTGCTCGCGCGCATCTCCCTGGCCCGAGCGCGCATCTCCCTGGCCCGGGACAGTCTCGCCGGTCAGGTCTTCTCCCTCCAGGCCCTCATCGTGCTGCTGCTGATCACGGCCGCCGCCGTGGCCCTGGTCTTCCAGGCCCGCTACGACAGCGAGAAGGACGCCCGCAACCGCTCGCTGGCCGCCGCCGAGGCCTTCGCCCACGCCCCCGGCCTGCCCGCCGCCCTGGCCGCCCCGAACCCCACCGCCGAGCTCCAGCCGCTGGCCGACGCCGCCCGCAAGGCCTCCGGGCTCGACTTCATCGCCGTCATGACGAAGGACGGCCTCCGTTACACCGACTCCCGCCCCGACCTGATCGGCAAGCGCGCCACCGGCGACCTGGGGCGGGCCGCCGCCGGGGAGGCCTTCACGGAGGTCTTCCGCGGCGCCCCCAGTGACGCGGTCCGCGCCGTGGTGCCCGTCCGGGACGCGCAGGGCAGGGTGGTCGGGCTGGTCTCCACCGGCATCGAGATCGAGAACGTGGGCCACGTGGTCGAGGGCCAGCTCCCGCTGCTGATCGGGGCCGCCGCCGGCGCCCTGCTGCTGGGCACCGCCGGGGCCGCCCTGGTCAGCGGGCGGCTGCGGCGCCAGACCCGGGGCCTGGGCGCCGCCGAGCTGGCCCGGATGAACGAGCACCACGAGGCGGTGCTGCACGCCGTGCGCGAGGGCGTCCTGATCGTCGGCGCGGACCACCGGCTGCTGCTCGCCAACGACGAGGCCCGCCGGCTGCTGGACCTGCCGCCCGACGCCGAACAGCGGCACGTCGGCGACCTGGGCCTCGATCCGCGCACCGCGGAGCTGCTGCTGTCCGGGCGGGTCGCGACGGACGAGGTCCACCTGGCGGGCGACCGCCTCCTGGCCGTCAACGTGCGGCCCACCCCGCCCTCCGCCGGACGGCCTTCGGGCAGCGTGATGACCCTGCGCGACACCACCGAGCTCGCCGCACTCTCCGGCCGCGCCGAGGTGGCCCGGGAGCGGCTCCAGCTGCTGTACGACGCCGGGGTGCGGATCGGCACCACCCTGGACGTGGCGCGCACGGCGGAGGAGCTCTCGGAGGTGGCCGTGCCGCGCTTCGCCGACTTCGTCACCGTCGAGCTGCTGGAGCCGGTGCTGCGCGGGGACGAGCCCTCGCCGGTGGCGGGGATGCACACGCGGATGCGCCGGGCGGCGATGACGGGGGTGCGCACCGACCCGCCGCTCCAGCCGGTCGGGGACACCATCGTCTTCGCCGTGCCCACGGCCCCGATGGCGGCGGCCCTGGACGCCGGGCAGGCGGTGCTGGCCGCCGACCTGCAGGCCGAGATGGGCTGGCGCGCGGCCGACCCCGCGGGCACCCGCATGGCCCTGGAGTACGGGTTCCACTCGCTGATCTGCGTACCGCTCCAGGCGCGGGGCGTGGTCCTGGGGATGGCGAACTTCTGGCGGGCGGCCGACACCCCGGAGGCCTTCGACGAGGAGGACCTGTCCTTCGCCGAGGAGCTGGGGGCGCGCGCGGCCGTCTCCATCGACAACGCCCGCCGCTTCACCCGGGAGCACGCCACGGCGGTGACCCTCCAGCGCAGCCTGCTGCCCCGGGTGCTGCCGGACCTGAGCGCCGTGGAGACGGCCTTCCGGTACCTGCCGGCGCAGGCGGGCGTCGGCGGCGACTGGTTCGACGTGATCCCGCTGCCGGGGGCGCGGGTGGCGCTGGTGGTGGGCGACGTGGTGGGGCACGGGGTGCACGCGGCGGCCACGATGGGCCGGCTGCGCACGGCGGTGCACAACTTCTCGACGCTGGACATGCCGCCCGACGAGCTGCTGGGTCACCTGGACGAGCTCATCGACCGGATCGACCAGCTGGAGAGCGGCGGGCCGGACGGCAGTGCGGGGCCCGGCGGCCGGCCGGGCGAGGAGCCCGGCGAGGGGGCCGAGGAGCAGACCGGGATCACCGGCGCCACCTGCCTCTACGCCGTCTACGACCCGGTGTCGGGACACTGCGTCATGGCCAGCGCCGGCCACCCGGGGCCCGCCCTGGTCCACCCGGACGGGCGCGTGGAGTTCCTCGAACTGCCGACCGGTCTCCCCCTCGGGGTGGGCGGGATGCCCTTCGAGACGGCGGGGCTGGTCCTGCCCGAGGGCAGCCGGCTGGTGCTCTTCACCGACGGGCTGCTGGAGGACCGGGACCGGGACTTCGACGCCGGACTGGAACTGCTGGGCCGGACGCTGGCCCGGCCGGGCCGCAGCCCCGAGCAGGCCTGCGCGGACGTCCTGGCGGCGATGCTGTTCCCGGCGCCGAGCGACGACATCGCGCTGCTGATCGCCGAGGCCCGACGGCTGGATCCGCACCTGATCGCGGAGTGGGAGGTCCCCGACGATCCGTCGGCCGTCTCCCGGGTGCGCCGCGCGGCGGCCGGACAGCTGGAGGCGTGGGGGCTGGAGGAGCTGTCGTTCACCGCCGAGCTGGTCCTCAGCGAGCTGATCACCAACGCGATCCGGTACGGGAACGAGCCGATCCGGGTCCGCCTGCTGCACGACCGGAACCTGATCTGCGAGGTGTCCGACGCCAGCAGCACCTCCCCGCACCTGCGGTACGCGGCGACCACCGACGAAGGCGGCCGCGGGCTGTTCCTCGTCGCGCAGTACGCGGAGCGCTGGGGCACCCGCTACACGCAGCGGGGCAAGGTCATCTGGGCGGAGCTGTCGCGCGCCTCCGGCGCGGAGCCGCCGCTGCCGCTCGATCTGGACCTGGACGCCCTGGGGGACCTGGCCTGGTGACGGTCAGCCCGGCGGCCGGGCCGCGGGGCGGCCGGTGGTACGGGCCAGCAGGACCGCCACGTCGTCCTGCGGGGCGGCGGGCAGCAGCCGGGCCAGGACGCCCTCGCACAGCTCCTCCAGGGGCCGGGCGGGCCCTCCCAGGGCGCGGGCGAGGCGCTCCATCCCCTCGTCCAGGTCCCGGCCGCGGGCCTCGATCAGGCCGTCGGTGTAGAGCGCGAGGAGGCTGCCCGGCGGCAGCGCGACGGTCTCGGTGCGGAAGGCGCGGCCGCCGGTGCCCAGGGGGGTGCCGGACGACCCGCGGAGGAAGGCGACCGTGCCGTCGGGGGAGACGACGGCGGGCGGCGGGTGGCCGGCGCGGGCGATGACGCAGTCGCCGGCGGCCGCGTCGTGGACGGCGTAGACGCAGGTGGCCATCTCGTCCTCCCCCAGGTCGGAGACCACGGCGTCCAGCGAGCGGAGCATCCGCGCGGGCGGCACGTCGTGCCGGGCCAGGGTGCGCACGGCGGTGCGCAGCTGGCCCATGACGGCGGCGGCGTGGATGCCATGGCCCATGACGTCGCCGATGACCAGGCCGGTGCGGCCGCGGGGCAGCTGGATGACGTCGTACCAGTCGCCGCCGACGTCGTGGTCGCTGGCGGGCAGGTAGCGGCCGGTGAGCCGGAGGCCGGGGACGTCGGGGAGGGCGCTGTTGGTGAGGCTGCGCTGGAGGGTCAGGGCGGCGTGGCGCTGGGTGGTGTACATCCGGGCGTTGTCGATGTTGAGGGCGGCCCGGGCGACGAGTTCGTCGATGAGGACGCAGTCCTCGGCGTCGAAGGGCTCGCGGCTGCGCAGGCGGGTGACGGCGACGGCGCCGAGGACCTTGCCGCGGGCGACGAGCGGGACCATGCGGGCCGAGCCGAGGCTGGAGAGGTAGGAGCGCAGGGCGTCGGCGCGGGGGTCGGTGATCAGGGCGGGTACGTCGGAGGCGTAGAGGTTCATGGGCACGCCGTCGGCGATGACCCGTTCGTAGACGGACCCGGCGGGGATCTGGAGGGTCTGGCCGGGGGCGAGCCGGGCGGTGGGGGCGGTGGGGTCGGGGAAGGTGGCGGCGAGGCGGCGGAGCAGGCCGTGGGTGGCGGCGGCGTGGGTCTCGTCGGGGTCCAGGACGGCTTCGAGGAGCTGGACGTCGGCGGAGTCGGCGAGCTGCGGCACCAGCAGGTCCACGATCTCCTGGGCGGTGCGGCCCAGGTCGAGGGTGGTGCCGATGCGGGTGCCGGCCTCGGCGAGGAGGGCGAAGCGGGTCCGGGCGCGTTCGGCCTCCAGCTGGGCGCGCTGGCCCTCGGTGATGTCGATGAGGGAGGCGATCAGGCCGAGGGTGCGGCCGCCGCCGTCGAGGAGGGGGGCGTAGGAACAGGACCAGGTGTGGTCGTGGCCGGGGTCGGCGGGGGTGCGGCCGGTGCGGCGGACGTCGAGGACGGCGGTGCCGTGTTCGAGCACCTGGCGCATGGTGGCTTCGAGGGCGGTGGCGTTGACCCCGGGGACCACCTCGGTGAGGCGCCGGCCGAGGTGGTCGGCGGCGGGGACGCCGTTCATCCGGGCGAGGGCGTCGTTGACCCGCAGGAAGCGCAGGTCGGGGCCGAGGGTGGCGAGGCCGATCGGGGACTGGGTGAACAGGCTCTGGTAGGCGGCGAGGGAGTCCCGCATGCGCAGGACCTCGGAGGTCTCGACGGCGATGAGCATGGCGCCCCTGCGGCCGCGCGGGTCGGCGGCGGGCACGATCCACATCTCCATCGCGACGCGGTGCCCGTCGCGGTGGCGGACGGGCAGGGTGCCGACGACGGTCTCGCCGGCCTGGACGCGGCGGGTGAGGTCGTCGGCGAGCGTGCGGTTGGCCTCGGGGACCAGGACGGCGGTGCCGGGGCGGCCGAGGATGTCCTCGGGGCGGTGGCCCAGGAGCTCCTGGGCGGCCAGGGACCACTCCACGACGCGCCCGTCCGCGTCCTCCCGCCACAGGGCGATCGGCAGCAGCTCGCGGAGCACGCCCGCATAGCCGACGGCCGCCTCCGGCGGATCGGGCACCCTGCTCGTCGACGGGTACGTGTCCAAGGCACCGACCTCACGGGGGTCCGATTCGTACCGATTCACCCTATCCGAGGGCTCGACGCGGGGCGCTGTGGCGGGGGCGGGAGGGGCCGGTGGGGTGCCGGCCCCCACCGGCCCGCCGGGAAGGCGCGCGGACCGGTCCCGTCAGAAGTCGACCTGGGCGCGGACGTCGGCCCGGCCCACGGACTCCAGCTCCCAGGTCTTGCAGTACAGGCGGCGGATGTACTCGATGTCGGCGTTGCGGGCGGCGGCCTCGCGCACCGGGTACATCACGGTGAGCTCGTACGACTTCTCCCGGTTGATGTCGCCCTCCTTGTCACGCCACTGGCCGCGCCCCTCCTGGAGGGTCAGGCCGGAGGGGAACCGGGGGGTGATCACGTCGGCGACGAACCGGTTGAACTCCTCCTCGGTGATGGGCGGGTTCCCGTTGTGCCGGCCCGTCCCGAAGTAGAGGTGGGTGGAGATGTAGGGGCTGCCCAGGTCGGCGGCGGGCTGTGCGGCCGGGGCGGCGGACGCGGCGGGCGTGCCGAAGGCGGCCTGCGACACCGGGCCGCCGAAGGCGAAGAGGAGGGCCGCCGCGGCCAGCAGGGCGGCCGCGGGGGTCGAGATTCTCGGGGAGCGCATGTCGTCGTCCTCACTCTGGGGTGCGTGGGTGTGATCCGGGGGTGCGTGCGTGTGTCCGTGTCGCGGCGAGGGGCCGCCGCGGTGGCCGGCGGGGGCCGGTCAGGCCGGCAGGGATTCCCGCAGGAAGGCGGCCGCGTCCCGCAGCGGGGCCGGGGCGCCGGAGCGGCGGCGCAGGCCCGCCGCGGTGGCGGCGAGCGCCTCGGTCGTGCGGACCGAGCCGATGCCGGCGGCACGGGGGGCGATCCGCCCGATGAGGTCCTCCGCCTCCCGCCAGGCACCGGCGTCGGCCAGGGCCGTGAGGAGCTGTGCGGTGAACAGGTGCCGGTAGGCGGGGCCGGGTGCGGTGGCCGCCTCGTACAGCAGGGGGATGGCCCGGTTCCAGCGGCGCAGCCGGGCCTGGACCCAGCCCTGGTGGCCGAGCAGCTCCGTCTCGTCGATCCACCACGCCCAGTGCGGGTCGCGGGCCGAGATCCCGTCCAGGAAGCGGCTGCGGGCCCGGGCGATCAGCTCCAGGGGCTCGCGGTGGCCGCCGAGCAGGGCGGTGGCGTGCGCCCGGCGGACCAGGACGAGGCTGGCGACCCGGGCCGGCAGGGGGCGCGGCCCGGCCACCCGGCCGGCTGCGTCGAGGGCGGCGCGGGGCCGGCCGGTGTGGGTGGCGAGCATCGCGTGGTTGAGCAGGGTCAGCCGCGCCGTCCAGCGGTCGCCGCACAGCCCCGCCAGGGCGAGCGCCCTCAGGTTCATCCGGTGGGCGGCGCGGTAGCGGCCGGCGTCGAAGAGGATCCAGCCGATGACCTCGGCCAGCTCGGCGAGGGCGGCGAGGGCGTCGGGGCCGAGGCCGTGCAGGGCGTGCGGATCGGCGGACAGCTGCGGGATCCCGCGCACGGCCCCCCGTACGGCCGCCACGGCGGCGGTGGCACCGCTCCGGGTGTCGAGGGCCACCAGGTGGGCGACGGCGCGTCCGGCCAGGGGGACCAGGTGGTCGGGGCCCCCCGGCCGCTGCGGTGCCGTCATGACAGCAGGCCGGCGTCGGCCGGCGCGGAGCGGCGCCGGCCGAGCTGGTGGAACGACGAGGCCACCTGGCTGAGCCATTCCACCTCGTCGCGGAAGTCCTCGTACGGGGGCCGCGCGGGGATCTCGGAGGCGTCGGCGCGCTCGGCCCGCTCCTCGGCCGGCCGGCTCAGCACGGCGCGCAGCTGGAGGGCCTCTCCCAGGGGCGAGGTGGGGTCCCCGGGGAGGCCGAGGGAGCGGGCCACCCGCGAGAAGTCCTCCAGGGAGAGCGAGGTGCGCAGGATCAGCTGGCCGTCACGGATCTCGATGACCCGCCGGTAGAGGCGGTAGTGCGGGTCGCGGGGCGGCACCAGGTCGCGCAGCCAGGACCGCGGCGGGTCCAGGGCGATGTCGGGCGAGGCCTGGTACAGCGCCCACCACAGGGGCCGCAGCCGGCGCCAGGAGCGGTAGGAGCGGATCCAGCCGCGGGCGCGGGTGAGGCGGATGCCCCAGGAGGGGATGGTCCAGCCGGCGATCTGGAGGAGGGCGCCGACGCTGCCGGCCGTCCACTGGACGGGGTCCAGGGCGCTGCCGTCGAAGTCCAGCCGGGTCCCGGCGATCTGGACGCCCCGGGTGACGCAGTAGACCAGGATCAGGCTGGCGCCGACGGTGACGGTGCGCATGCCGACCTTGAGCCACTGCCGGTTGGCCATGGTGGTGAAGCGCAGCGACAGGCGTACCGTCTCGAACTGCCCGACGGCGCAGATCAGCAGGTAGAAGGACATGTACACGGCGTATCCGCCGTGCTGGATGCTGAGCAGGATCGTGGAGGTCGCTGTCTCGGAGTGCGCGACCGGGCCGACGGCGAAGGAGGAGACGATCAGCACGGCGAGGGCCGCGCCGAAGCCGAGGACGCGGTGGCGCGCCATGCGCCGGGCCTCGGCGGGCGGCGAGGACCAGTAGACGAGCACGACCTGCTGCGCGGCGGTGAGCACCACGACCGCCGCCTGGGTGATCAGCGAGGTGATGTTGGGCAGCCCGAAGAAGGCGGAGATGTGCAGCCGCAGCAGGTCCAGGTCGACCAGGAAGCTGATGCCGGAGCAGAGGAAGTAGGTGCACAGCGCCCACAGGGCGACGTCGTGCCGTCTGCGCAGCAGGTCCGGGAGCCGGTAGGCGAAGGCCGCGAGGCCCACGAAGGCGCAGACCCACGCGAGGATCGCGTAGATCACGCGGGCCCCTGTTCGGGCCTGCCCAGGCCGCTCTCGATCCGGGCCACTATCTCGGCGGCCGCCTCCGGAACGCCCCAGGCCGGTTCGGTCCAGCGCTTGTTGGCGCGGGCGAGGATCAGGGAGGCCATCGTCTCGGCCTCCTGCTCCTCGTCGTCGCTGTAGCGGGAGCGCATCAGCACGCTCCGCACCGCCTCGGGGTCGACATCGGAGAACAGCGGACCCGCCGGTGCCGCTTCGCCCCCCGTACCCGCACCGCCCGCACCCTCCGCACCGTCCGACTCGTGCGTGCCGGGGTCGGTCCGGTCCAGTTGCAGGGAGCCTTTGTGATCGAAGGCGATATGGGCGAGTTCGTGGGCGATGATGTGTTCCTTGTGCGACGCCGAAGCCGCCTTCTCGAAGGCGATGATGTCGAAGTCATCCGTTTTCAGCCATATGCCGAACAGGTGGCGTTCGGGGAAGGCCGTCGGAATCAAATGGATCGGACGCCCGCGCTGTTCGCTGAGATATGCGTGGAGTTCGTCGATGCCGCAACCGTGCTCCATGCCCCACTCCGCGAGCAGCCCCTCGCAGGTCCGGCGCACCTTCTTGAGTCGGCGCCTGAGCGTCCGGTCCTCCGACGCCGGTAACGCGGAGCCAGGTAACTTCATCCCTCAGTCCTCCGGCGAACCCAGCGGTCGACAACGCGGCCATGATGCCATACGACCAACTCCCCACCCCGGCAGCTGAGTTCTATCCGGCCACTCTCCAGGCGGATTTCGACCGGTGATACTCCGCCGGCCGCCTTCCCCGGGGACGGGGAAAGCGGCCGGGAAATCCGGAGGTGCCGGAACGGGCCTTCGCGGGCACGCCTTTCAGCGGCCGGCGAGCACCCCGGCCACGCCGCGCGCCAGGCACGGGATCCGCTCGGCGCCGATGCCCGCGATGTTGATCCGGCCGGCGGTGGTCCCGTAGATGGCGTACTGCCGGCGCAGCCGGAGCATCTCCTCGGGGGTGAGGGGCAGCATCGAGAACATCCCGCGCTGCCGCGCGAGCGAGGCCGCCTGCGCCTCCCAGCCCAGCTCCGCCAGGTGCGCGGCGAGGCTCGTGCGATTGGCCTCGATGCGGCCGCGCATGACGTCGAGTTCCGCCCGCCAGGCGGTCCGCAGGCCCTCGTCCTCCAGGACGGCCGTCACCACGGCGGCCCCGTGCTCGGGCGGCATGGAGTACAGCGTCCGGGCGGCGTTCTGGAGGGCCGTCTCGGCGTGCCGCACGGCCCGTTCCGAGGCGCCCAGGACGATGGCGCAGCCGGTGCGGTCGCTGTACAGACCGAAGTTCTTCGAGCAGCTCACGGCGATCAGCATCTCCGGCACCCGCTCGGCGAGCATGCGGGTGGCCCGCAGGTCGGCCTCCAGCCCGTCGCCGAGGCCGTGGTAGGCCAGGTCGACGAACGGGACCCAGCCGTCGCGGGACGCGAGGCCGGCCAGCGCCTCCCAGTGCTCGGGCTCGGGGTCGACGCCGGTGGGGTTGTGGCAGCAGCCCTGGAGCAGGACGACGTCGTCGCGGCGGGCCGCGGAGAGGTCGCGCAGCACGCCGGCCGCGTCGAAGCCGCCGTCGGCGTCGCGCCAGCCGTACGTGCGGACCCGGAGCCCGGCCGCCTCCAGGATGGGGCGGTGGTTGACGTACGCGGGGTCGCTGATCCACACGGTGGCGCCCGGCCGGGTGCGGCAGATCAGGTCGGCCAGCAGCCGCAGCGCGCCGGAGCCGGCGACGGTCTGGACGGCCGCGGCCCGGCCGGCCGGCCCCTGCGGTCCGGTGTCGCCCAGGACCAGGGTGAGCAGGGCCCGGTTGAACGCGGCGTTGCCGGACAGGCCGCGGTACTCCTTGGACTCGGAGCGCTCCGCCAGGCGTATCTCCGCCTCGCGGACGGCGGCCATGACGGGGGTGCGGCCCGTGGGGTCGCGGTAGACGCCGAGCACCAGGTTCAGCCGCTCGGCCCGCTCGTCGGAGCCGAACTCGTACGTCAGGTCCCACAGCGGGTCGGTGGGCGGCGGGGGGAGGAGCTCAAGCATCTGCGGGGACCTCGGGACGGGGGCGGGCGGAGGGACGGGTGCGGGGACCGGGGCGGCGGTTGGCGAGGACCACGCCGGCGGTGATGAGGGGGACGCCGACGAGGACGGCGGCGGTCGGGGACTCCCCGAGCACGGGGACGGCGAGCAGGACGACGGCGACGGGGCTGAGGCTGCCGACGACGGAGGCGCGCTCGGCGCCGAGCCGGCGGATGGCGAAGGCGTACAGCAGGCCGGCGCAGAGCCCGACGCCGAGCCCCTGCACCACGAGGAACAGGGCGATGTCGCCGCCGGCGGCGTGCGCGAGGCCGGTGGGGAGGACCCCGGTGAGGACCAGCAGCGCGATCACGCCGAAGGAGGGCAGGCACAGCAGTCCGATCGACCCGACCGGGTCGAGGTCCACGTCGCGCAGCCCGACCGTGTACAGGGCCCACAGGCCACTGGCCACGAGCAGGGTGCCGGCCCCTTCGAGGACGTCGGCGTCGACGGGGACCACGTAGCGCCACACCAGGGCGGCCACGCCGGCCGCGATCAGGACGAGCCCGGCCACCTGGGCGCCCCGGGGCAGGCCGCGGCCGCGGGCCGCCATCAGCGCGGCGACGAAGAGCGGGACCATCCCGGGGACGATCGAGCCGACGAAGGCCGCCGAGGTCAGGGAGCCGCCGTGCATCGCGGCGAGGAAGAACGGCACCCCGGCCCCGCAGACGATCATGAGCGCGGCGCCCGGGCGGACCGCGGCGATCCGGCGCCTGCGCCGCCACAGGGCGGGGGCGAGGACGAGGACGGGGACGCCGAAGCGCAGCAGGGCGGCGTCGGCGGGCAGCAGGGTGGAGGCGCCGAGGGCGCGGGCGCTGAGGGCGAAGGCGGCCCAGATCGCCACGGTCACCGCGAGGGCCGCCATGCCCTGCGCGTGGGGGGAGAGCCCGAACCGGCCGGTGTTTCCGGCCGGCGGGCCCGCCGTGTCGACAGGCGCGGACGCGCCGGTGGTGTGGGTCGCGACCAAGGGATGCACTCCAGCCTGTGAGAGCGGGCCGGTCCGGCCCGTTCACCGGCAACGTTAGAGCTTCGGCCGGGGCAGCCGATTGCCAGTTCTGCCGCTCGGACATACGTTTGGGGCAGGATCTGCCAACAACCGCCGAGAAAGCGCCGAGCACCCCCGGGAGTGGCCATGGACGCCGTCGACCTCCAGATCATCCGGGAGCTCCAGGCCGACGGCCGGCTCTCCAACCAGGACCTCGCCGACCGCGTCCGGCTGTCCCCCTCACCCTGTCTGCGCCGGGTCCGCCGGCTGGAGGAGGCGGGCCTGATCCGCGGCTACACGGCGGTGGTGGACCAGGTCGCCTTCGGGCTGCCGATCACCGTCTTCGTCCGGATCCGCCTGGAGCGGCACACGAAGGAGGCGGTGGCCGAGTTCGAGCAGCACGTGGCGGTGATCGAGCACATCCAGGACTGCTACCTGATGGCGGGCAGCAGCGACTACCTGCTGCGCGTGGTCATCGAGGACCTGGAGGCCTACGAGGCCCTGGTCCGCCACCGGATCCACGCCATCCCCGGGATCGCCTCCATCGAGTCGAGCTTCGCGTTCGGCAGCGTCAAGCAGTCCCGTACCTATCCGCGGCCCACCCCGGGGACGGCCGCCCGGACCGTCTGAGGCCGCGGGCGTTCAGCCGTCCCCGCGGAAGTGCGCGAGGGCGAAATCGGCGAAGTCCCGGACGGCGGCCGGTACGAAGGCCTCGCGGTCGCGCACGAGCCACAGCACCCGGTGGCTGTCCGGGGTCGCCAGCCGCGCCCAGGCCACGCCGGCGCGCGGGCCGGCGTCCCGGGCCATCGCCGGGAGCAGGGCGACCCCCAGGCCCGTACCGACCAGGTCGACGAGCGCGCCGGGCTCGTTGCCCTCGCAGACGACGGAGGGCCGCAGCCCGGCCCCGGCGAACAGCCGGTCGGCCAGTTCCCGCTGCCAGTGCCCGGGCCCCGGGGTGAGGAACGGCTCCCCCGCCAGCTCGGCCACGGCGACGCCCTCCCGTCCGGCCAGCCGGTGCCCGGCGGGCACGGCCAGCAGCACCTCCTCGCGGAGCAGCTCGACCGCCTCCAGCCCGGGTCCGGCGAGCGGGGCGGAGGCGAGGCAGAGGTCTGCCTCGCGGGTGCGCAGCAGGTGCGCCATCGCGTCGGCGGGGCACTGACGCAGCCGCACGTCCACGCCGGGGTGGGTGCGGCGGTGGCCCGGGAGCAGGGCCGCCACCGTCATCAGGGTCTCGGCGGCCACCGTCACGGCGCCGCTTCCGGTGCCGGCGGCTTCGGCCAGTTCGCGGCGGCCGTCCTCCAGTTCGGCCAGCGCCCGGTCGACGCGGCGCAGGAACGCGGCGCCGTGCCGGTTCAGGCGGATGCGGCGGCCGCGGCGCTCGAAGAGCCGTACGCCGAGCTCCGCCTCCAGGCGGGCGACGGTGCGGCTCACCGAGGGCTGGGCCACGCGCAGTTCGGCAGCGGCGCGGCTGATGTGCTCATGGCGGGCGACGGTCTGGAAGCAGCGCAGTGCGAGCAGGTCCATCTCCCCGTTCCCCCTTCATAACCCCGGGGGCATCCTTTCATGGCCGAACCGGTCTTGGACCGTATGAACGGTGCGCCCCTAGCCTGCGGAGCATGACCGAGAACAGCGAGAACGCGGGTGCGCCGTACCGCAGTTACGTCGAGTC
Organism: Streptomyces racemochromogenes; assembly: GCF_044129415.1. Classification (GTDB taxonomy): domain Bacteria; phylum Actinomycetota; class Actinomycetes; order Streptomycetales; family Streptomycetaceae; genus Streptomyces; species Streptomyces racemochromogenes_A. The sequence continues at coordinate 5,242 of NZ_JBBDHD010000028.1, read as the reverse complement.
CCTCCTGGAGGTACTGGCCCGCTCCCCCGGCCGTCCGGCCCTGGTCCCGGCCCGGGGCCCCGCCGTCAGCGCCGGGGAACTGCGCGACGGCGTCCGGCGGACGGCGGCGGAGCTGGCGGAGCGGGGCGTGGGCCGGGGCTCCACCGTCGCCTTCCTGACGGGCAACCGTCCCGAGGCGCTCACCGCCCGGTACGCGGCGAACCTGATCGGCGCCCGGGCGGTGTTCCTGGGCGAGGGCACGGCCCCGCAGGCGCAGGCCCGGATCGTGGAGGGCGTCGGCCCGGCGGTGCTGCTGGTGGCTCCCGGCACGGAGGCCGCCGCCCGGGCGCTGCTCGCGCGGGTCGCCGCGCCGGCCGTCCTGTCCCTGGGGCCCTCCCCGGACCACGAGGACCTCACGGCGGCCGCGGCGCTGCGGCCTCCCCGCCCGGTGGCGGGGGCGGCCCGCCCCGGGGACGACTGGTGCGTCCGCTTCACCGGCGGCACCACCGGGGTGCCCAAGGGGGTGCGGATGGCGCACGGCCCGTACGCCTCGACGCTGGCCCTCCACGCCGGCCGGATCCCCGCCGGGAGCCCGCCCCGGACCCTCGCCTGCACCCCGCTCGCGCACATGGCGGGCGTCCTCGCGGACATCGCCCTCCTCGCCGGCGGCACGGTCGTGCTCCGGCCCGGGTTCGAGGCGGGCGACGTCCTCGCGGCCCTCGCCCGCGAGCGGATCACGGACGTCTGGCTGCTTCCGCCGCTGCTCTACCAACTGCTGGACCACCCGGACCTGCCGGCGACCGACCTGTCCGCCCTGCGCCGCGTGTTCTACGGCGGGACCGCCGCGTCCGCGCGGCGGCTGCGGGAGGCGGCCCGGGCGTTCGGGCCGGTGCTGCACGGCTGGTACGGGCAGACGGAGGCGGGCAACATCGCCGAGGTGCTGCCGCACGAACACGGGGTGACGGGCCCCGGCGGGCTGCCGACGGCGGGCCGGCCGGCGCCCGGCGTCACCATCGAGATCCGCGGCGCCGACGGCCGGCCGCTGCCCGCCGGGGAGCGCGGGGAGATCGTCGTCCGGACCCCGATGCCGATGAGCGGATACTGGCGGCAGCCCGGACCGACCGCCGAGGTGCTGCGCGACGGCTGGATCCGTACCGGGGACATCGGCTGCCTCGACGCCGAGGGCCGCCTGTTCGTCCTGGACCGGATCGGGGACCGGATCGTCGTGGTCGGCGGGCACGTCCACCCGGCGGAGCTGGAGGAACTGCTGCTGGCCCATCCCGCCGTCGCCGCGTGCGCGGTGTTCGGGGTGCGCCGGGGGGACGGGACCGAGGAGGTCCACGCGGCGGTCGTCCCCGTGCCGGGCCGGGACGCGGGGCCCAGGGCGGTCCGGGAGTACGTCACACGGCACTTGGGGGCGATGTACGCCCCCCGCGCCGTGCACACCGTGGACCGGATCCCGCTCACCGGGGTCGGCAAGCCCGACAAGCGGCTGCTGGCCCGCGCGCTGGGCGGGGCGGACGACGGGCCCGCGGCTCAGGCGTAGCGCTCGAACAGGGCCGCGAGGTACCCCTCCAGCCGGTCCGCCAGGACGGCGGGGGTGAGGTCCGTCCGTCCCAGGGCGCGCCAGGGGACGGCGACCTTCTCCGCGTCCGGGGCGAACGCCAGGGCGTCCAGCAGGCGCCAGTAGAGGTGGTCGGCACCGGCTTCCGCCAGGGTTCCGCCCGCCGCCGTGTAGCGGTCGGCGAAGGCCATCCCGGCCCGTACCCCGTGCAGCAGGGCGAGGGAGGTGGAGCAGTGGGCCACGTCCAGGTCGGCCGGGCCCCAGGAGGTCTCCACCCAGTCGACGACACCGCTGATCCGCAGGGTCTCGCCAACGCCCTCGAAGAGCACGTTGCCGGGGTGGAAGTCCCGGTGCAGGAAGCAGGCCGGGTGCGCGGGGGGCTCGCGGCGGATGACGTCCGCCGCCCGCCACCACAGCTCGGGCCGTGCGGTGCGCTCCGGCGGGGTGACCCGGTCGGCGGAGGTCCACGCCTGATAGGCGCGGGGGCGGTCTTCCGGCGCCACCCGCAGCCGGTGGACGTCCAGCAGCCGGCGGGCCAGCAGGTCCGCGCGCCGGTCCGCCTCCCGGTCGTCGAGGCGCGGCGTCCCGGGCAGCAGGGACATCAGCAGGGAGGGGTGGTCGCAGTGCTCGGCCGTCGGGTCCACGGCGACCAGGGCGGCCGCGGGGACGTCCGTGGCGCCGAGCAGCCGCAGGACCGCGGCCTCGCGCGTCAGCAGCCCTTCCGCGTGCCGGAGGTAGAAGGGCCGGACGAAGGACCGCAGCACCAGCGAACGGCGGCCGGCCGGCCCGCCGTCCAGCTCCAGCCGGCGCATCCGCGAGGTCCAGCCGCCGTGGAGCGGGGTGGCGTCCACGACGCGCTCCCCGTCGGGCAGTAAGTCGTCCACCCAGGCGCGTGTCGCGGCCCAGTCCTGTTCCTCGTGTTCTTCCTGAGCGTCGGTCATGGGGGGCAGCGTAGGTGGAGCGGGCACGGACGGGTGGATATTCGGCGGCGACCACGGTGCCCGGCCGCCTAGGCTCGCCCCATGCCCGGCTCGGAGTTGCCCCGGATCAAGACCTTCCTCGCGGCGTTCGCCCGCCGCAGGGCCGCGCGGACCGTCGACCTTCCCGGCGGATTCGCGGCCCTCGACGACGCGTTCGCGCTCTCCTACGCGAACAACCAGGTCGTCATCGACGGTGCGGCCGACCCCGCCGCCCTGCCCGCCCTGGCGGACGAGGCGCTCGGGCACCTGCCGTACCGCCTGGTGACGGTCCTCGACGACGCGGTGGGGCAGGCCTGCGCCGAGCCCCTCGTCCGGGCGGGCTACGCGCATTCCGTCTACCTCGTCATGCTGCACGGGGGCCCTGTGCCGGACGGCGGCCGGGCCGAGGAGGTCGACCTGGACGCGCTCCGCGTTCCGCTGGCCCGACGCTGGCGCGACTTCCTTCCCGAGGCCGACGAGACGGTGATCCGCCAGCTCGTGGAACGCCGCGAGACCGGCCGGCGCGGGGCCGACACCGTGCGGTTCATCGGCGCCCGGACCCCGGAGGGCGAGGTCGCCGCGTGGGCGGACCTCTACCTCGACCCCGCCTCGGGCACGGCGCAGATCGAGGACCTGGTCACCTCCGAGCTCCACCTGGGGCGCGGCTACGGCGACGCGGTCCTGGCCGCCGCCCTGCGCGGGGCCGCGGACGCGCGCTGCGGCACCCGCTTCCTGACGGCCGACGCCGCGGACTGGCCGCGCCACTGGTACGAGCGGCGGGGCTTCTCGGTCATCGGCCGGTGCCACGGCTTCGAACGGATCTGATCCGGGGAGGACGCCGCGGGCGACACGGCCCCGGACCTCGAAGTCCCCGGCACGCTTCAGCCGAGCGGCAGCTCGGGCAGGTACTGGTGGAAGAAGACCTGGCCGAGCAGTTCCCGGCGGGAGCGGACCCCGGTCTTGGTGAACACCGACTTGAGATGGTCCTGCACCGTCAGCTGGGAAAGGGCCAGGCCGGTGGCGATCTGCGCCGTCGACGAGCCCCGCAGCACCTGCCGCAGCACCTGGCACTCCCGCGGGGTCAGCGCGTACGCGCGCAGCAGGGCGGAGATCCGGTCGGGCGGCGAGGCCGGGCCGACGGACAGCGCGATCTGCGGCGCGGAGCCCCCGTCCAGGCGCCAGCCCTCGATGCCCGCCCAGCCCCCGGAGCGGGTGGGCACGCACACCCGGCTGCCGCCCGTCGTACTGCGCAGCGCGGCCGCCGCCACCCCGTACGCGGCGGCCGGCAGCCCGGTGCCGGCCGCGGGCACCTCGGCCAGCTCGGCGAACCAGCCCTGGGCCGCGGCGGAGGAGGAGAGCACCTCGTACCGGGCGCTGAGCAGGACCATCGCCCGCGCCTCGGGGTCGCGGCCGCCCGGGACGGCCGTCAGGGAGTCGCGCAGGGCCCGGCCCAGCGGGGCCGAGAGCCGGGCGGCGAACTCCGTCTCGGCGGCCGAGAACGGCACCCCGCCGGCGTCGCGGACCATGACCAGCGCGCCCCATACCCGGCCGGCGTCGCGCAGCAGGATCCGCATCTCGTCGCCCAGCCCCTGCGGGCGGTAGATGTCGCGGTAGCGGGTGCTGCGGTCGAGCCGGCCGTCGAGTCCGGTGTGCAGGGTGCCCACGGGCGGCGTGCCCGGGCGGGCGAGGACGGGCATCTGGAGGGCGTCCCCCTCGCGGTACTCGATGTCGAGCATCCGGGGCATCCACTGCGCGCCGACGCCGTGCCGGTAGACACCGCCGACGTTGAGCAGGGTGTCCGGATCCAGCAGCACCCCGGCCCACAGCTCGAACGGGACGGTGCGCGCCAGTTCGGCCGCGGCCGCCTCCAGCACGGGGACGGGGCCCCTCGCTTCCTGCGCGGCCCGGACCGTACGCCGGTGCGCGCCCTGCCAGTACGTGGGGCCGGTCATGCGTCCTCCCGTTCGAGCGCCCGGCGGAGCGGACAGGGGTCCAGATTCGGCCATGTCGCTGAACGTTCGATAAACGGCGCCGGGCCGGGCCCGCACCCCCAGATTCCTGGGATGGCGCGGCGGGCGCGAGGTCCGCACACTGCGGAGGGCCTGCGGGCCGGTGACCGATGTGTACGGGGGGATCCATGACGGGGAAGTCAGTGGGCAGAGGGGTGCTCGACGGGGCGTTCGCGCTGCTCGACGCGTTGCGGCGGGCCGGCGGGGAGGCGGGGCTGACCGAGATCGCCGTGGCGTGCGGGGTGCCGAAGGGGACGGCCCACCGCCTGCTGGAGCAGCTCGCCGCGCTGGGGGCGGTCGAGCGGCGGGGCCGGCGCTACGTCCTGGGGCCGGAGCTGTTCCGGCTGGGGCAGTCGTGGCAGCCGTATCCGGGGCTGCGGGCGGCCGCGCGGACGCCGCTGCTGCGGGTGCGGATGACGACGGGCGCCAGCGCCGTCCTGGTGGTGCCGTGTGACGGGAGGGCGCTGGCGGTGGCCTCGGTGCCGGGGCTCGCCGAACCGCTGGTGCCGGTGCGCGACGGGATGTGCTTCCCGCCGGGCACGGCCGCCGGGTCGGCCCTGACGAGCCGGGAGCGGGGTCCGTTCGTGGACCGCGAGGGCGTGGTGCCGGGGCTGTGCTGCGCCGCGCTCCCGGTGCGGGGCCGGGACGGGCGGGTGGTGGCCGCGCTGGCCGCGATGACGCCGGCGGACCGGCCGCTGGCTCCGCTGGCGGCCGCGGTCGCGGCGGCGGCC
>NZ_JBBDHD010000275.1:0-2111 GCF_044129415.1 Streptomyces racemochromogenes | reverse complement strand
GTGGGGGTGTGGTTTTTGTGGTTGGGGGGGGGCGGGGCGCCGGCGGGGGGGGGGGGGGGGGGGGGGGGGGGGGGGGGGCGGGGGGGCGGGGGGGGGGGCCCCCCCCCCCCCCCCCACCGGTGTACGGGGGGTGTCACGACCCTGGTGTGACTTGGGCCACGAAGATTGGGCGTAACGCTCTGCGACGTCACGCGATGACCTAAGCGGTGATGGCCGACGGAGGGAAGACAGCAGCCCTTGGGGTGCTGTGCAGCTCCCCGGCCCCTGCCCGCGCCCCGGCCTCCCCAGTCGGCGGTCGTCGGCTCCGGTCCAGCACCAGGCCGGGGTCGGAACCCGTTCCCATCGTTCCGAGAGGTTGTTCGTGTCGGCCAGCACATCCCGTACGCTCCCGCCGGAGATCGCCGAATCCCAGTCTGTGATGGCGCTCATCGAGCGGGGCAAGGCCGAGGGGCAGATCGCCGGCGATGACGTGCGTCGGGCCTTCGAGGCTGACCAGATTCCTGCGACCCAGTGGAAGAATGTCCTGCGCAGCCTCAACCAGATCCTCGAGGAAGAGGGTGTGACGCTGATGGTCAGTGCCGCAGAGTCGCCCAAGCGCACCCCACGCAAGAGCGTCGCAGCGAAGACCCCCGCCAAGCGTACGACGACCAGGCCGGTGGCCGCCAAACCGGCCGCCGCTCCGGCCGCGGCACAGGCGCCGGCGGAGGCCGGGACGGCGGAACCCGACACGGCCGACGTGCTGGCCGGGGAACCGGTGGCCGAGCCCGCCGCGAAGAAGACCGCGGCCCGCAAGACGGCCGCCAAGAAGACCGCGGCGAAGAAGACCGCCGCGAAGAAGACGGCGGCCAAGAAGACCGCCGCCAAGAAGGACCTGGACGAGGGCGACGAAGAGGCCGTCGACGAGGCTCCCGACGCGGTGAAGGGCGAGGCCGAGGAAGAGGAGGAGGGCGGGGAGAACAAGGGCTTCGTCATCTCCGACGACGAGGACGACGCCCCCGCCCAGCAGGTCGTCGTGGCCGGTGCCACCGCCGACCCCGTCAAGGACTACCTCAAGCAGATCGGCAAGGTCCCGCTCCTCAACGCCGAGCAGGAGGTCGAGCTCGCCAAGCGCATCGAGGCGGGCCTGTTCGCCGAGGACAAGCTGGCCAACTCCGACAAGCTGGCGCCCAAGCTCAAGCGCGAGCTGGAGATCATCGCCGAGGACGGCCGCCGCGCCAAGAACCACCTGCTGGAGGCCAACCTCCGCCTCGTGGTCTCGCTGGCCAAGCGCTACACCGGCCGCGGCATGCTCTTCCTGGACCTGATCCAGGAGGGGAACCTGGGCCTGATCCGCGCGGTCGAGAAGTTCGACTACACCAAGGGCTACAAGTTCTCCACCTACGCGACGTGGTGGATCCGGCAGGCGATCACGCGTGCCATGGCCGACCAGGCCCGCACCATCCGCATCCCCGTGCACATGGTCGAAGTGATCAACAAGCTGGCCCGGGTGCAGCGCCAGATGCTCCAGGACCTGGGCCGCGAGCCCACCCCGGAGGAGCTGGCCAAGGAACTCGACATGACCCCCGAGAAGGTCATCGAGGTCCAGAAGTACGGCCGCGAGCCGATCTCCCTGCACACGCCGCTCGGCGAGGACGGCGACAGCGAGTTCGGCGACCTCATCGAGGACTCCGAGGCGGTCGTCCCGGCCGACGCCGTGAGCTTCACGCTGCTGCAGGAGCAGCTCCACTCGGTGCTCGACACGCTGAGCGAGCGCGAGGCCGGGGTGGTCTCGATGCGCTTCGGGCTCACCGACGGCCAGCCCAAGACCCTGGACGAGATCGGCAAGGTCTACGGGGTGACCCGCGAGCGCATCCGCCAGATCGAGTCCAAGACCATGTCGAAGCTGCGCCACCCGTCGCGCTCCCAGGTGCTGCGCGACTACCTGGACTGATCGGGCCGGCCGGCCGGGCCGTCAGGGGCGCGTGGACGTGGGGGGGGGGGGGGGGGGGGGGGGGGGGGGGGGGGGGGGGCGGGGGCGGGGGGGGGGGGGGGGGGGGGGGGGCGGGGGGGGGCGCGGGGGCGGCGGGGGGGGGGGGGGGCCGCGCCGGGGGCGCCGCGGGGGGGGGGGGGCG
>NZ_JBBDHD010000274.1:0-2314 GCF_044129415.1 Streptomyces racemochromogenes | reverse complement strand
CCCCCCCCCCCCCCCCCCCCGCACGGACCCCGCCGACCGGCGGCGGAGCCGCCCCCGCTCGCCGGAATCGGCCACCCGGTACGGTCCCCGCCCCCGCCCCCGCCCGTTGGCCGTATCGGACCCTCCCCGGCCCAGCGCCAGCGTGGTGGCATGTGCATGCCCATCACCGTCCCCGAAACGGAGGCCCCCGCATGCCCCTGCCCCTCCCCAGAATGGCGCTCGCCGCCACCGTCACAGCGCTGACGGCCCTCGCCACCCCCGCCCAGGCGCAGGCCCCCGCCGCCCCCTCCCTTCCCCCGCCCGGCCGGGTCACCGTGGAGGTCGCCGGCGTCAACGGCTCCGGCTGCCCGCAGGGGACCGCCGACGTCGCCGCCGCCTCCGACAACACCGCCTTCACCGTCACCTACAGCAACTACCTCGCCCAGACCGGCGCCGGCTCCAGCGGCACGGACTTCCGCAAGAACTGCCAGCTCGCCCTGCGCATCCACGTCCCCCAGGGCTTCACGTACGCCATCGCCCGCGCCGACTACCGCGGCTTCGCCCACCTCCAGCGCGGCGCCTACGGCCAGGAGCGCGCGAACTACTACTTCCAGGGCAACGCCCAGACGGCCCGCACCACACACCAGTTCAACGGCCCCTTCAGCGACAACTGGCAGGCCGGCGACCAGACCGACTACGCCGACCTCGTCTGGGCCCCCTGCGGCGAGGAGCGCAACCTCAACGTCAACACCGAACTGCGGGTCTACGGCGGCACGTCCAGCCCCCAGAACCTCAGCTTCATGAGCATGGACTCGACCGACGGAAGCGTGAGCACCGTCTACCACTTCGAGTGGAAGGAGTGCCCCGCGGCCTGACGCGGGTCCCGCAGGAAGCGAAGCCACAGGAGTCAGGAGTGACAACGATGTCTCATTCCCTGTCCCGCACCCTGCTCACCGCCGGTGCGGCCGCCGCGCTCCTCGCGACGTCCGCCCCCGCCGGTGCGGCCGCCCCGGGCGCCGGCGGCCGTCCGCCGATCACCGTCCCGCCCGACAAGATCGTGATCGAGCTCGCCACCGTGAACGGCTCCGGCTGCCGCGAGGGCACCGCCCAGGTCGCCGTGGCCCCCGACAACACGGCCTTCACCGTCACCTACAGCGACTACCTCGCCCAGGTCGGCCCCGGCGCCCCGCCCACCGCCTTCCGCAAGAACTGCCAGCTCAACCTGCGCGTGCACGTGCCGTCCGGGTTCACCTACGCGATCGTCCAGGCCGACTACCGGGGCTTCGCCTTCCTCCAGCCCGGGGCGTCCGGCCAGGAGCGGGCGAGCTACTACTTCCAGGGGATGCCGCAGACGGCCCAGCGCACGCACGCGTTCACCGGCCCGCTCAACGACAACTGGCAGACCAGCGACAAGACGGAGTACGCGGACCTCGTCTGGTCGCCGTGCGGGGAGAAGCGCAACTTCAACATCAACACCGAGCTGCGGGTGAACGCCGGCACCTCGAACCCGCAGACGGCCACCAGCTTCATGGCCATGGACTCCACCGACGCCGGAGTCAGCACCCTCTACCACCTGGCCTGGCAGACGTGCCCCGCGCCGAAGAAGGCGTGACGGCCTGAACGGCAAAGGGTGCCGGGCCCGGCCCCCTGGCGAGGGGCCGGGCCCGGCACCCGTTCGATGCGCTATGACTACCCGCCGCGGCGGCACTTCGAACCGCCTGGGGAGCCCGGGATCCGCGGCTCCCGCCGGCGGGCCGGGTCAGGAGAGCTTGCCGCCGTAGTCCGGGAGCTTGACCGTGCGCTCGGCGTGGCCGCCTACCAGGTCGCTCTCGTTGTTCCCGATGTTGGCGATGATCGTGTAGCCGCGGGCCTCGATCTCGGCGCGCTTGGCCGTCTTGTACGCGCTGACCTCGCCGAACAGGGCGGGCAGGTCGCGCACGTACAGCCCGGTCACCGGGTAGCCGACCGCCTTGAGGTTCCGCTCGGTCAGGGAGTACACGATCCCCGGGCGGGCGGTGACGAAGAAGATCGCCACCCCGCGGTCGTTCGCGTACCGGGTCAGCGCGCGGACCTTCTCGATCGCCGGGATCGGGAACGTCCAGAACCAGTGGAAGTCCGTCTCCAGGGAGGAGTTGTCGATGTCCAGGACGATCGCGGGCTTCTCGCCGGCCGGGGAGGCCGCGATCCGCTGCTCGATGGCGGGGCGGGCGGCGTCGACGACGGCGGCCACGTCGCGCTGCCAGGTGGCGTAGTCGATCCCGAGGATCGCCGCGTTGCCGCCCGGTGCCGACGCCGTGGCCGCCGCGGGGGCCGGGGGGGGCGCCGCGGCCGGGGC
>NZ_JBBDHD010000355.1:0-342 GCF_044129415.1 Streptomyces racemochromogenes | reverse complement strand
CACCCCCGTACGGGAGCCGCGCAGGGTCGCCGGGTCGATCCCGGCCCGCTCGAACACCTCCCACGAGGTCTCCAGCAGCAACCGCTGCTGGGGGTCCATCGCCAGGGCCTCACGCGGCGAGATCCCGAAGAACCCCGCGTCGAACTCGGCCGCCTCGTACAGGAACCCGCCCTCACGGGCATAACTCGTCCCCGCGTGATCCGGATCCGGGTGGTACAGGCTCTCCAACGCCCAGCCACGGTCGACCGGGAAACCACCGATCGCGTCCCCGCCCTCCGCGACCAGCCGCCACAGATCCTCCGGAGAACGCACCCCGCCCGGATAACGGCAGCTCATCCCCAC
>NZ_JBBDHD010000273.1:0-2322 GCF_044129415.1 Streptomyces racemochromogenes | reverse complement strand
GCTTGGACCAGGGACGGCTTGACACCATCTGCAGCGGCGGTGTGGGCGAAGCGGGAAACGGCCTGTGCGATATTCATGTTAGCGATACTCCGTAGAGGTTGGCTGTGGTGTGGGTTCTATTCTAATGACTTCCGAATTGGTGTCAACAACTATGACGCAAAATTTTAAAAATAATTTGAGGAAAGGCGGAGCTGCGGCGCAGCCCAGGAACGATAGACGCACGGCGCACCAGCGTGGCTACAACTACGCATGGCAACGGGCCAGGAAAGAACACCTGGAAGCCAACCCGTTGTGCGTCATGTGTCGTGCGCGTGGAGTGGTGACACCTGCAACTGTGGTTGACCATATCGTGCCCCATCGTGGCGATACGATCCTGTTTTGGGATCGCACCAACTGGCAGTCGCTGTGCGAGCACTGCCACAACGCGCACAAACAACGTCAGGAACGAAAGGTGTCAATTCGGACGTATCACAAGCCCAAACCCCAGCGCGCGCAGCCTGCGAAAGATGGGAGCGTTACGTGCAATGAAAGATGGGGAGGGGAGGGGAAAAGTTCAGGGCCAGGTTGACACCTAGACCCGCGTGCCCCTCATTCGCAGATTATTTTCCCTGTTAAGGTTTGCCCGTTTACCTGGTAGACTCCCGCGCAAGACCACCCCAACCCCAGACCGATCGACATGCGCAAGCCAACCGAAAAACAGCGGATTTTCGCGGAAAATTACGTCATGGGCATGACCAAGCAGGCCGCTGCCCTGGCTGCTGGTTACGCCCCGGCGCACGCCATGGTGCAGGGTGCCAAGATGATGCAGAACGCGGTCGTCAAGGCCGAGATCAAGCGCCTGCGCAAGGAAATGCTGGCACCCGACGAACGCGAAGGCGTGGACTTCGACACGCCGGTTGATCGAAAGGAGCAGGAAGCGGCGGCGCGCAATGCAATGCCGCGCGACATCGAAGGTGAGCCGTACACGGATTCAATGGAATTCCTCACCGACCTGATGAACAAGGCGGGTGCGCCGCTGGCCATGCGAGCGCGCGCTGCAGAGCAGCTGCTGCCGTACCAGCACGCCCGCGTGGAAACCAAGGGCAAGAAGGAATCGCGCAAGGATCGAGCTGCAGACATTGCTGGCCAGGGAGGCGGTGACACCAAAACCAGCACGCGCAAGGACGGTAGGCCCAAATTCGCACCGATGGCGGCACCTGGTAAGCCGGATCTCAAGGTTGTAGGAGGCCGGTGATGGGACTGCCACTGAAATGGTCAACTGCGTGCCTGGATTGGGAGGAACGCATCGTAAAGGCGCAGACGCTGATCCCGTTTGCGCCTTTGTTCCAAGATAAAGCTGATGAAGCGATGGAGGTGTTCGACAACCTCATCGCAACGGACGTGGGTGACGGTAGTTTCTCGATGGGGCAGATCTGCCGGTACTGGATCAGGGATTTCGTGTCACAAATCTTCGGATCGTATGACCCAGAGACAGGAATTCGCCATATTCAGGAGTATTTCCTGCTAATCAGCAAGAAAAATGGCAAAAGTACGACCGCTGCGGCCATTATGCTGACAGCTTTGATCCTAAACTGGCGAAAAGATGCCGAATTTATCATCCTTTCGCCCACTATTGAGATCGCAAAAAACAGCTATGCGCCCGCTGCCGCGATGGTACGCGCGGACCCTGAGCTGTCAGAAATGCTCCACGTGCAGGATCACACGCGCACAATCACGCACCTGGCTACCGGAGCAACGCTGAAAGTGGTCGCTGCAGACGCCGCAACGGTGGGTGGTAAGAAGGCAGTGGGCGTTTTGGTGGACGAATTGTGGATCTTCGGCAAGAACCACAACGCTGACGATATGTTGCGCGAAGCAATCGGCGGTTTGGCGTCACGTCCAGAGGGTTTCGTCATCTACCTCACCACGCAGTCGAACGAACCGCCTGCAGGCGTATTCAAGACGCGCCTGGAATACGCACGCGGCGTGCGTGACGGCCTGATTGACGATCCGAGCTTCCTGCCGTGCATCTATGAGTTCCCGATGGACATGCTGCAGCGTGGCGAGCATCGAGATCCGGCGAACTTCTACATCACCAACCCCAACCTGGACGATCACCCGCTGTATGACGGCCCCGGCATGGGCAGCGTGCTCATCTCCTTCATCCAGCGCGAGTGGGCGAAGGCGGAGCAGGAGGGCGAGGAGTCAGTGCGCGGCTTCCTGGCCAAGCATCTCAACGTCGAGATCGGCCTGAACTTGCGTGCGGATCGCTGGCCTGGTGCTGACTGGTGGGAACACGCCAACAAACTGGAACGTGTCACCATCGCATACATCCTGGAAAAC
>NZ_JBBDHD010000272.1:0-2335 GCF_044129415.1 Streptomyces racemochromogenes | reverse complement strand
CCGCGCAGCCGCAGCGCCAGCTCGATGTTCTTCCCGGCCGTCAGCCAGGGGAACAGGGCGTGCTCCTGGAACATCAGGGCGGGGCGGCCCTCGGTGGTGACGGTGCCGGAGGTGGGGGTGTCGAGGCCGGCGATCAGGTTGAGGAGGGTGGACTTGCCGCAGCCGGAGGCGCCGAGGAGGGTGACGAACTCGCCGGGTGCGACGTCCAGGCTGATGTCGTCGAGGATCGGCTGGGGGCCCGTGGGGCCGGGGAAGGACTTCGAGACGTGCTCGGTGCGGACGGCCCGGGTGAGCGCCGCGGTGTGCTCCGCGTTGATGAGTGCCGTGGCCATCGCGGCTCACCTCCCTTGATCGTCGGTGTCCTGGTACGGGGTCTTGTGCAGGGAGCCGAGGACCTTGTTGAGCGGCCCGAGGTCGTAGATGCCGGTCAGGTCGGGGCTCTCCAGCAGTCCGACCGCGACCGCGTGGGCGGACTGGGCCCGGAGGGTGGCGGGGAGGGGGTCGTCGGTGACGACGATCGAGGGCCAGGCCCGGTCGATGACCGCGGGTTCCAGTTCCTTGCCGGTGAGGGTGCCCAGGGCGGCGTTGGCGGAGGCCTTGGCCCGGTCCGGGTCGGCGTTGATCCACTCGTTGGTCCGGACGGTGCCGCGCAGGACGGCCTCGACCACGTCGCGGTGTTCCTTGAGGAACTTCTGCGAGACGACCACGTTCGTGATGACGAACTTCCCGTCGGGCCACAGGTCGGTCTCGTCGAGGAGGACGGCGGCGCCCTCCTCCACCAGTTTGGCGGCGGTGGGTTCGGGCACCCAGGCCCCGTCGACGGCGCCGGAGCGGTAGGCGTCGGGGGTGATGGTGTTGTTGGTGCGGACGACCGAGACGTCCCCCCGGCCGCTGGCGGCGTCCACCGTCCAGCCGCGGGACGCGATCCAGTCGAGGAAGGCCACGTCCTGGGTGTTGCCGAGCTGCGGGGTGGCGATCCTCTTGCCCCTGAGGTCGTCGAGGGTCTTGATCTTCTCCGGGTTCACGACCAGTTTGACGCCGCCGGACGCGGAGCCGGAGACGATGCGCAGGCCGCGCCCCCCGGACTTCACGTAGCCGTTGACGGCCGGCGAGGGGCCGATGAACCCGATGTCGACCGAGCCCGCGTTCAGGGCCTCGATCTCGGCGGGGCCGGCGTTGAAGGTGGTGGTCTTCAGGGCGGTCCCGCCCAGTTCCCGCCCGATCAGGCCCTCCCGTACGCCGACCAGGGCGGTGGCGTGGGTGAGGTTGGGGAAGTAGCCCAGCGTCACGGAGGCCGCCGAGAGCTTCGCGCCGGCCCCTGCGGCCGGGGCCTGGGCCGCGGCGGGTGCCTGGTCGGCGCGGGAGCCGTAGCCGCAGGAGCCGAGGGCCGCGGTGCAGGCCAGGAGGAGGGCGGCCGCGGCGGCGGGGTGGCGGCGCCGGCGGCGCGGGGGGCGCGGTGGGGACATCGTCAGACGGTCCGTTCGGTCTCGGCGAAGGCCTCGCCGGCCATGCCCGCGGTCAGGGTCGTCCCGTCGGACGGGTCGATGAGGAGGAAGGATCCGGTGGGGCGGGAGGTCGCGTAGGCGTCGAGGGCGAGGGGTTCGCCGGTGCGTACGACGACGCGGCCGATGTCGTTGGCGGACAGCCTGCCGGGGTCGGGGTGCTGGGAGAGGTCGTCGAGGGCCAGCCGGGACGGGATCTCCCGGACGATCGCCTTGACGGTGCGGGTGGTGTGCTTGAGCAGGACGCGCTGGCCCACCTTGAGGGGCCGGTCGGCCACGTGGCAGACGGTGGCGGTGACGTCCTGGGTGGTGGCGGGGGCGGCCGCGGCGGGGGCGATGAGGTCGCCGCGGGAGACGTCGACGTCGTCGCGCAGGCGGAGGGTGACGGACTGGGGGGCCCAGGCGGTGTCGACGGCCGTGTGGGGGCCCAGACCGGTGCCGAGCGCGTCGATGCTCTCGATGACCGAGGTCCTGCCCGACGGGAGGACGGTGACGGCCTCGCCGACGCGCAGGACGCCGGAGGCGATCTGGCCGGCGTAGCCGCGGTAGTCGGGGTGGTCGGCGGTCTGGGGGCGGATCACGTACTGGACGGGGAAGCGGGCGGGGGCGGTGAGGGCGTCGCCGACGGGGACGGTCTCCAGGTGCTCCAGGACGGTGGGGCCGCCGTACCAGTCCATGTGCGCGGAGGGCTCGACCACGTTGTCGCCGGCGAGGGCCGAGATGGGGATGGCGGTGATCTCGGGGACGCCCAGTTCCGAGGCGTAGGCGGTGAACTCCTCGGCGATCGTCGCGAAGACGCTCTCCCGGTAGTCGACGAGGTCCATCTTGTTGAC
>NZ_JBBDHD010000271.1:0-2541 GCF_044129415.1 Streptomyces racemochromogenes | reverse complement strand
CAGACACTCCTCCTCCTCGAACGGCTCGAACAGATGGATCTGGATGAGGCAGCCGGCTGCTGTGAGCATCTGCACGATCAGGCTGAAGCGCTTTACGCCATGCTGAACGCACAGATAGGCGAGAAAGATGCGTGAAAATCGGTGAACGGGTGCGCAATTCAGTGCGCGGCCGTGAGGCGATGGCGGGGTGTCGGGGCGCAGCCCTGAACGGGGTATTTGTGATGCCGCCGCGTGCGCGGTATTACAAATGCACATCCTGTCCGGGAGCGGACACCGGGAAACAGCAAAAAAAACCGGGCGACACGCCCGGAACTCAATCAAGTTAGATTACTCTCAATCTTCCATAACAGCATCATGGAACGACGACCACCGTCCGTGACGGCCGCCTGGATTGAGTATGGACAAAAATTCAGGAAATGCTTCAGGAAATGCTCAGGACGAAACGTAATGAATGCGAACTGATTCAAGAAATTCGAGCATGACCGCCCTTGCGGCCGGTTCGGTTTCAGACAAAATCTGCCGGTATGCATCCAGCATCATGGCTCCGGCATCCCCTTCGGCACGCCGGAGCCAGCCCGAAACAACGGACACAAGCAGGTGTCGCTCATCATCATTAAAAGTCATCAGGGCTCCGGAGGAAAAACCAAACATGGCTTACCTCCTGTTAACGGCAACGCAGAAGAAAGGTTTACAGGGTAGCGGGCAGGAATGAAAAAAATCGCAGTCAGACCAGAACGGCTGCTTAACCGGTACAGGCGGGTTCCGGGCGCAGCGCCGGACCAGTCACGCAGCGCTAGCGGAGTGTATACTGGCTTAATATGTTGGCACGGATGCGGATGTCAGTTAAGTGCTTCATGTGGCAGGAGAAAAAGGCGGCATCGGTGCGTCAGCAGAATATGTGATACAGGAGATATTCCGCTTCCTCGCTCACTGACTCGCTGCGCTCGGTCGTTCGGCTGCGGCGAGCGGGACGGGCTTACGGATGGATCAGAAATTTCCTGGGGGATGCCAGGAAGATACTTAACGAAGAAAGCATAAGGCCGCGCCAAAGCCGTTTTTCCATAGGCTCCGCCCCCCTGACAAGCATCACGAAATCTGACGCTCAAATCAGTGGTGGCGAAACCCGATGCGGCTTAAAGATACCAGGCGTTTCCCCCTGGTGGCTCCCTCGTGCTCCCCCGCATTCCTGCCTTTCGGTTTACCGGTGTCACTCCGCTGTTATGGCCGCGGTTTCTCATTCCACGCCTGACACTCAGTTCCGGGAAGGCAGTTCGCTCCAGGATGGACTGTATGCACGAACCCCCCGTTCAGTCCGACCGCTGCGCCTTATCCGGTAACTATCAACTTGAGTCCAACCCGGAAAGACACGACTAATCGCCATTGGCAACGGCCATTGGTAAACAGGATGTGCGAGAGATGTATCAAGAGTTCTTGAAGTGGCGGCCTTAGTGAGGCTACACTGAAAGGACAAATTTGGTGACATGTCTCGCACAAGACTGTTACCACGGTTAGGGGATCTGCCAGGATTACCTAACCTTCGAAAAACCACCTGCCAGGGTGGTTTTTTCGTTTACAGGGCAAGAGATTACGCGCGAAAAAAAAGGATCTCAAGAAGATCCTTTATAAATTAGACATCCAACCTCACAAAGAGGAATACTTAAATCATCTTGGTATATGTATCTGCTGGATTACATCTCATATAAGCCTCCTCCCCGCTTGACACCACACTTTGACCATAGCACCTCGCGCCTAACTCGATATACAGCCCACCATCAAGCCTCTTTTCACATAAAAAATAACCTATAGTTAGATGGTTAGTGACCAAAACTGATATGGATAAAAGGAGCTGGCTTTGAAAAAGATTTTTGTTTCAGTGTTCGCAGCGGCAGTTGCGCTTTCAGCCCTCACCGGCTGCACGCGCACAAGCTATGCCATACACACCAATGACGGTCGCACTATTGTCAGCGACGGCAAACCTAAAGAATCAGACTCAGGCCTGCTTGGCTATACAGACGCGAATGGTGTCAAACAGCAGATCAATAAAACCGACGTTAAAGAAGTCTCCGAAATTCCGCACTGAGCATATTCTCCGAAAAAGGCCGCTAATGTGGCCTTTTTCTTTACCTGTGGTTCTCCGCCAAAATCCCAGCAAATTGCATCACCAAAGCTAAAAGCTTTCAGGGTTGTCTAAAAAGCACAAGACATAAGAGGAAGTGCGGTATTTTATAATCAAGCCCCCAAGAATTTACCATAACATCCGTTGCCCGCACCGCCTCAGACGCGCTCAGCGCGTTTCTGACGGAACCATGACAAAAAC
The DNA here is from genome assembly GCF_044129415.1 of Streptomyces racemochromogenes. Classification (GTDB taxonomy): domain Bacteria; phylum Actinomycetota; class Actinomycetes; order Streptomycetales; family Streptomycetaceae; genus Streptomyces; species Streptomyces racemochromogenes_A. The sequence continues at coordinate 224 of NZ_JBBDHD010000271.1, read as the reverse complement.
CACAACAAACCACCCCGGAACCCGTCAGAAACGCGCCTGTTAAATTTTAACGGCATGCATGACTATGCACCAGAATGACGGCATGCTCTTTTCACGCAAAAATCATCACCAGACGGGGAAAATCACCAGTGACCAGACAGGAATCCGCCGCCCTCAACATGGCCAAATTTATCCGCGCACAGACACTTCTCCTCCTTGAGCGGCTCGAGCAGATGGATCTGGAT
>NZ_JBBDHD010000270.1:0-2686 GCF_044129415.1 Streptomyces racemochromogenes | reverse complement strand
GCCGTGTGGCGGGGCGCCCCTTCGGTGTGTGCGGGCCTGTGCCTAGGGCCTGTCGTCACACTCCCGTCGTCGCCCGGAGGGCGGCCCCGCGGCGTCATGGGGGTCCCCGCTGGTCGAGCGAAGTCGAGAGCTTGGGGGAGCGTGCTCTCGGTGCGCCGGGCGGAAGCCCGCGTACCGGACGTACTCGGCTTGCGCCCGGTGCGGCGAGAGCACGTGCCAGGCGTCGCGGGGCAGACGGCAGTGTGACGACAGGCCCTAGGAGCGCGGGGCGCCGGCGACGGCGTAGAAGGCCACCGCGGCGGCAGCGCCCACGTTCAGGGAGTCAACGCCGTGCGCCATGGGGATCCGTACCCACTCGTCGGCGGCGACCAGCGCCTGGGTCGACAGGCCGTCGCCCTCCGCTCCCAGCATCAGCGCCACCCGCTCCAGGGTGTGCGGGGCCGCCACGTCGATCGGCGAGGCCTTCTCGTGCGGGGTGAGGGCGAGGAGCTTGAAGCCGGCCTCGCGGACGGTGTCCAGGCTCTTCGGCCAGGCTTCCAGACGGGCGTAGGGGACGGAGAACACCGCGCCCATCGACACCTTCACCGAGCGGCGGTACAGCGGGTCCGCGCAGTCCGGCGACAGCAGCACGGCGTCCATGCCGAGGGCGGCGGCGCTGCGGAAGATCGCCCCGATGTTGGTGTGGTCGTTCACCGCCTCCATCACGGCCACCCGGCGGGCCGAGGCCAGCAGTTCCTGCGCGGTGGGCAGCGGCTTGCGCTGCATCGACGCCAGGGCGCCGCGGTGCACGTGGTAGCCGGTGACGCGCTCGGCGAGGTCCGGACTGACGGCGTAGACCGGGGCCGGGATCTCGTCGATGACGTCCCGCATGACGTCCACCCACTTGGCGGAGAGCAGCATCGAGCGCATCTCGTAGCCGGCGTCCTTGGCCCGCCTGATGACCTTCTCGCCCTCGGCGATGAACAGGCCCTCGGCGGGCTCGCGGCGCCGGCGCAGCTCCACGTCGGTCAGGCCCGTGTAGTCGCGCAGGCGGGGGTCGTCGGGGTCTTCGATGGTGATGAGATCAGCCACAGGGTGATACTGCCTTGTCCTGGGTGTGGTGCCAACGGGCCGTCAGGCGCCGGTGGTGGGGGGCTCGGTGAGCGCGGGGGGCGCCGGGAGCTCGCCGGGCGGGTTCACGGCGACGACCTCGCCGATGACGATGACCGCCGGCGGGCGGACCTCCTGCGCGCGGACGGTCTCGCCGACCGTGGACAGGGTGGCGTCCACCCGTCGCTGCGTGGCCGTGGTGCCCTCCTGGATGACCGCGACCGGGGTGTCGGCGGAACGGCCGTGCTTGACCAGGGCCTCGGCGATCAGCCCGATCTTGTCGACGCCCATCAGGATGACGAGGGTGCCGTTGAGCTTCGCCAGCGCCGCCCAGTCCACCAGGGAACGCGGATCGTCGGGGCCGACGTGCCCGCTGACCACGGTGAACTCGTGCGCCACGCCGCGGTGGGTGACGGGGATCCCGGCCGCGCCGGGGACCGAGATGGAGCTGGAGATGCCCGGCACGACCGTGCAGGGGATGCCGTGCTCGGCGAGGGCCTGGAGCTCCTCCATGCCGCGGCCGAAGACGTACGGGTCGCCGCCCTTGAGCCGGACCACGGCCTTTCCGGCCTTGGCATGCTCGATGAGGGCGTTGTTGATGGCCTCCTGGGCCATGAAGCGGCCGTACGGGATCTTCGCGGCGTCGATGACCTCGACGTGCGGCGGAAGCTCGTCGAGGAGGTCGCGTGGGCCGAGCCGGTCGGCGATGACGACGTCGGCCTCGGCGAGCAGGCGCCGGCCGCGCACGGTGATCAGGTCCGGGTCGCCCGGGCCGCCGCCGACGAGGGCGACGCCGGGGGTGTGCGGGCGGGCGGCGGTCAGGGAGCCGTCGCGCAGCCCCTCGACGACCGCGTCGCGGACGGCGGCGGAACGGCGCGGGTCGTTGCCGCTGAGCACGGCCACCGTGACGCCCTCGACCCGGCCGGTCGCCGGGGTCCACGCGGTCGCCGCCTCGGCGTCGTCGGCCCGCACGCACCAGACCCGCTTCGCCTCCGCCTCGGCGGAGGCCCGGTCGTTGGCCTCGCGGTCACGGGTGGCGATCAGGGCGTACCAGGCGCCGTCGAGGTCACCGTCCTGGTAGCGGCGGCGCTCCCAGCGGATCTCCCCCGTCTCGGCCATCGCGTCCACGGAGGGGGTGGCGGAGGGGGACACCAGGAGGACGTCCGCGCCGGCGGCCACGAGGGCGGGCAGGCGGCGCTGGGCGACCTGGCCGCCGCCGATCACGACGACGCGGCGCCCGGTCAGGCGCAGTCCTACGGGGTAGGCGGGGTGTGCCGGGTTTCCCATGGCGGTTGCGGCTCCTGATGCGGCGGGTGTGTTCGGCGGGCCGCTGCTGCGCTGGAGCGGCTGACGGACCGTGCGGGCGCCCGTCCGGCACCACGATACGACCCATAGCCGCTGGTGGTACCTGCGGGGGCGCAGTTCGGGGGGACGGCGGGGGGCGGTTTCAGGTCAGTGGGGTGCGCGGGTGGGGATGGGGAGAGGGCGGCCCGAAAGCGGCGGGGCCGGGGGGGGGGGGGGGGGGGGCGGGCCGCGCCCCCCGCCGGCGCCCCGCCCCCCCCCCCCCCCCCCCCCCCCCCCCCCCCCCCCACCCCCC
>NZ_JBBDHD010000269.1:0-2750 GCF_044129415.1 Streptomyces racemochromogenes | reverse complement strand
GGGGGGGGGGGGGGGGGTGGGGGGGGGGGGGGGGGGGGGGGGGGGGGGGGGGGGGGGGGGGGGGGCGGCGGGGGCGGCCCCGCCCCCCCCCCCCCCCCGCCAGGTCGAGTAGACGATGAAGGCGAGCAGCCCGGCCGCGGTGCCGGCGGGGGCGAGCCACCACCGGTCGGTCCGCAGGTGCCGGGCCGTGATCGCGGCCCGGGAGGGGGAGTGGACCCCGCCGGGCCGTTGCCGGGATGGTTCCGTGCTGGTGGCCAAGGAGAACTCCGGGTGGAGTGCGATGAGGGGTGGCCCAGGAGGCCCGGCCGCTCGCGCGGCCGGGCCGGATGGGGTGGTGCCGAAGGTGGCGGGAGCCGGGTTTCAGGGGGCGCGGCGGTCGCGGACGCCGAGGCCCTCGTCGTCGGTGTCCGTCCACTTGGACTGGTCGTACGGGGTGTCCGGGACGGAGACCATCCCGGACGGGCCGGCGGGCGCGGGGGCGGCGGCCGGCGACTGCCGGGCGACGTCCTGCTCCAGCCGTTCCACCGAGCGGACCAGCTCGTTCAGGTTGCGTCGTACGGCCGTCAGATCGTCTTGCAGGGACATGACGTGACCTCACTTCCGCGGGGATGCGGTGGCAACGCTCACGGGCGCCTGCGAGTGTCGCGCCTCCCGTCCCCGGTTGTGAAGGGACGTGCAGCGATTCCGGGCGCGCAGGCGCAAACCGTGCGCCCCTCCCTGCCCCCATTTTCATCCCTCGAACGAGGGAACGCCCGTCCGGGCCGCAACCCGGATTGGTCCGCACGGGTGGGGTTCGCGGCGTGGCGCGGGCCCGGTCCGAAGGACCCGGCGGGCTGTCCATTTCAGTGGGTTCCGGCACCAGTGTGATCAGCTCCATATACCGCCGAACGTGATCAAGGCCCCCCTCTTTCACGGCTCCACGCCCCGCCCCGGAGGTACCACCCATGACGCAGAGAACGCGCAGGTCCTTGGCGCTCCTCACCTCGGGAGTCCTTGCACTGCCGCTCCTCGCGGGCTGCGGGGCGGGTGAGGACGACGGCGGGCCGGCCGCCGCCGGACCGGACATCGCGCTGACGGCGCGCGAACAGGTCGCCGACGGCGGGGTGCTGCGGTGGGCGGTGGACTCCCTGCCGGAGACCCTGAACAGCTTCCAGGCGGACGCGGACGCCACCACCGGCAGGATCGCGGGGGCGGTCCTGCCCCAGCTGTTCACCCTGGACGCCAAGGGGCGGCCGGTGGCCAATCCGGACTACCTGGAGAAGGCCGAGGTCATCGAGCGCGAACCCAAGCAGGTCGTGCTGTACCGGCTGAACCAGAAGGCGGTGTGGAGCGACGGACGGGAGATCGGCGCCCCCGACTTCGTGGCGCAGTGGCGGGCCCTGAACGGCAAGGACTCGGCGTACTGGACGGCCCGCAACGCCGGCTACGAGCGGATCGAGAAGATCGAGCGCGGCAAGAACGACCTGGAGGTCAAGGTCACCTTCGTGCGCCCGTACGCGGACTGGCGCTCCCTGTTCACCCCGCTCTACCCGAAGCAGGTCATGGGCACCCCGGAGGCCTTCAACGAGGGGGCCCGGGGCGCCCTCAAGGTCACGGCCGGGCCCTTCAACCTGGGGGCCGTCGACAAGAAGACCGGCACCGCGGCCCTGACCCGCAACCCCCGCTGGTGGGGCCGGCCCGCCAAGCTGGACAGCCTGGTCCTGACGGCGGTCCCCCGCGCCGGCCGGCCGGCCGCGCTGGCCGCGGGCAAGGTCGACCTGGCGGAGGTCGACCGCGCGGGCGCCGACCGCATCGCCCTCGCCCACCGCGACGCCGGCCGCGTCGACGGCAGCCACGGTCCGGGCGCCTCCCTGACGCCGGCGCAGGCCACGCTCTCCTGGGCGCTGGCCCACGGCACCGACGAGGCCAAGGCCAGGGAGGAGCAGGAGAGCCGGCAGAAGAACGACGAGGCGGTGAAGAAGTACGCGGACGAGCAGTCGGCCCTGCGCGGCTTCGAGGTCCGCAAGTCGCTGGAGCCCTCGTACACCCAGCTGGCCATGAACGGGGCGTCCGGCCCGCTGTCCGACGAGCGGGTCCGCCGGGCGATCGCCCGGGCGCTGGACCGCAAGGAGCTCGCGGAGATCGTGCTCAAGCCGCTCGGCCTGCCGGCGAAGCCCGTCGGCAGCCACCTGGCCCTGGCCGGGCAGCAGGCGTACGCCGACAACAGCGACGCCCTCGGCGGGCAGGACACCCACGCCGCCCAGGCCCTCCTCGCGGACGCCGGCTGGCGCAGGGGCGGCAAACTCACCGAGCCGGCCGCGAAGGCGGGCCCGGAGGGCGAGGGAGCGACGGACGACGGCAAGACCAGGGCGGGCGGTGCCGGGGCCCCGGCGGGCGCCAAGCCGGGGCCGGGCGACGGCACCGGCGACGACGGCCTCTACATCGTGGGCCAGGACGACGGCCGCAACGGCGCCGTGCGCCGCGACCGCCCGGACCGCCAGGGCCGGGCGGGGGGCCGCGCGGCCCTCGTCGCGGGCCCGCGGGTGCTCCAGGAGGGCCCGGCCCCCTTCGCGGGGGAGCCCGCCCTGGGCGCCCCGGGCGAGCGGCCCTCGCCGGCGCTGGCCCCGGCCTCCCTGGCCGCCCAGCAGGAGGAGGCCCTGCTGGCGCAGGCGGGCGCCATCGAGGACGGCAAGCGGGCCGCGGCCGCCGCGGCGGCCAGGGCGGACGGAGAGGACGGCGGCGAGGACGCCAAGGAGCCCGCGCGGGCCACC
>NZ_JBBDHD010000027.1:0-80673 GCF_044129415.1 Streptomyces racemochromogenes | reverse complement strand
TTGCTGCCGCCGAAGGCGTCACCGGTTCCCTCAGCTCCATCGGTTACGGCCTCGCGGCCATCGGCCCGGGCGTCGGCTGCGGTACGGCTCCCCTGAGCCGCGTGCGCGGCGGCAGTGGTCCGCGGGCCGGCGCGGTGTCGGTGGGTGGGCCGGGGTCGGGCCGGGTGGGCGGTGTGGGGGGTTCGGCAGGCACACTGGGCCCGTGCTTGAGACCTCCGCGCGGCTGCTCCGGCTGCTCTCCCTCCTCCAGGCCCACCGCGAGTGGACCGGCGCCGACCTGGCCGAGCGGCTCGGGGTCACCCCCCGGACCGTGCGGCGGGACGTCGACCGGTTGCGGGAGCTCGGGTACCCCGTCAACGCCAGCCCCGGCACCGGCGGCGGGTACCAGCTCGGCGCCGGAGCCGAGCTGCCGCCGCTGCTGCTCGACGACGACGAGGCCGTCGCGGTCGCCGTCGGCCTGCGCACCGCCGCCGGGAACGGCGTGGAGGGGATCGGGGAGGCCTCCGTACGGGCCCTCGCCAAACTGGAGCAGGTGCTGCCGGGCCGGCTGCGCGGACGGGTCTCCGCGCTCAACGAGTTCACCGTCCCCCTGCTCCGCGGGCCCGGCCGCGACACCGTGGATCCGGCCGTGCTGACCGAGCTCGCCGCCGTGTGCCGGGACGCCGAGCGGCTGCGCTTCGGGTACCGGGACCACGGCGGGGCCGTCAGCCGCCGGACGGTCGAACCGCACCGGCTCGTGTGCACCGAGCGCCGCTGGTACCTCGTGGCCTGGGACCTCGACCGGGAGGACTGGCGGACCTTCCGCGCCGACCGGATCGAGCCCCGCCCTCCCCACGGCCCGCGCTTCACCCCCCGTCCCGCTCCCGCCGAGGACCTCGCGGCCTACGTCTCCGCGGGGGTGTCGCAGCGGGCGTACCCGGCCCGGGCGGTGGTGCGGCTGCGGGTGCCGGCCGAGGCGGCGGCGGGGATCGTCGGACCGGCGGACGGGGTGCTGGAGCCGCTCGACGAGGAGAGCTGCCTGCTGCGGACCGGTGCGGTGAACCTGGACGTTCTCGTGATTCACGTCATGATGCTCGGCTGTGAGTTCGAGGTGGTGGAGCCGCCCGAGCTGACCGACCGGATCCGCGCTCTTCGGGGCCTTCTCGGCCGTGCTCTGAAGGGCTCCGGGGAGTACGGGAATTCGGAGCCGGGGGATTTGAATTCCGCCCGTGCATTCGACGATTCGGCGGACGGGGTTGTCGACAACCCGTGACACAAGCGTGACCCGGTACGGAGGAACCTCTGGGCGCGCGGCTGACGCTCCGGACATATGAACGGCGGGCCGGTTCCTCGAACCGGCCCGCCGTCGTGGTGCGGGGTGGGAGTGTGCGTACCGTCCCCGCGGGGGCGTCAGCCGCCCGTCGCGGGGCGCGCGCTGCGGGCGGTGGCCCGCTCGGTGTGTGCCGGGCGGCGGCTGCCGGCCGGGGTGACCGGGGTGCGCTCGGAGCGGATCAGGTGCGGCCGGGACGCCGGGTGGGCGTGCGCGGCGGGCCGGAGCGCGGGGGAGTGCCCGGCGGCCGGCGCGGCCGTGACGGGCGCCTCGGCCCCGTCGGCCCGGGTGGGCCGCCATTTGCCTCCGGCCGAGAGCAGGGGGGTGAGCGCGGCGGCGACGGGCTCGGAGAGCCGCCCCTCCTCCAGCCGGCGGCGCCACTGCTCGCGCAGTTCGAAGACGTAGGCCTCGGCGCGGGCGATGAGCGGCTCGAACCAGGGCAGTGCCAGCATGATCAGCAGGCCGGCGGTCCAGCCGAGCAGGACGTCGCTCACCCAGTGGGTGCCCAGGTAGACGGTGGTGGCGCCGACGCTGAGCGACAGGACGCCGGAGAGGATGGACAGCACCCGGCGGGTGACCGTGGTCGAGGCCAGGTAGGCCAGGATCCCCCAGGTCACGACGGCGTTGGCGGTGTGGCCGGAAGGGAATATATCGCCGCCCGCGAAGAGCTCCGCGGAACCGATCTGGGTGGCGTAGTGCGGGCCGAGCCGTCCGAGGCCGAGCTTCACGGAGCCGACGGTGATGTTCAGCAGCAGCAGGGCCACACCGAGGGCGATGAGCGGGCGGAGGGTGTGCTGCCGCCAGGAGCGCCAGCCGAGCCAGGCCGCGACCATCACCGCCGTGGGTCCGCGCTGGCCGAGGACGACCAGGTAGTCGAGGAAGGCGTGGATCTGCGGCCACTGCTCGTACGGCCGGAAGAACATGATCTGCCAGTCCAGGCGGACGAGCCAGGACGTGGTCAGCACGGCCACGACGATCGCCAGGTAGAAGGCCAGGGTCGCGCAGAGGAGCACGATGCGGTGCCGGCTCATCTGCGGAGTTTGCAGATGAGCCGGTCGCTCGGGTTCCCGGTCCAGCCGGGCGAACACCGGCTCCAGACGGGACAGCAATTGATCGGTACGCACTCAATCGACGTTACCGCGCGCCGAAGCGCGGCCCGTGCGAATCGCGCGCTTTGTGATGACCATGTGATGTGGAGTGCGTCTCACGCGGGACTTAATTCCCGTTATTTCGCCCCCGGTTGGAACTCCCCGGATTACCGCTTGCAGAGTGCTGCCCCGCCAATTGTCCGCGTCCTTACGGGGGGTTTATCGCCCCGGCTCAATTCCTTTGCGCAATCATGGATTGGAATGGTCCATTCCGTGATCATGGGCGGCGGGCCCCGCGGATCACGGCGGTCCCGAGCCGTTCAGCCAGAACGCCCCGTACACCGCCGAGACCAGGGCGAGCGCCGCGACCGCCGCCGCCGCCCGGCCGCCGCGCCACCGCGCCAGCGCCACCGCAGGCGGCAGCACCAGCGGGAACGCCGGGAGCAGCAGCCGCGGTTTGGAGCCGAAGTACCCCGAGGCGCACAGCGCCAGCGCCACCACGATCCCGCAGTAGACGAGGAGCACGGCCGGCAGGCGCCGGCGCACGCACAGCGCGTACAGCCACAGCACCAGCAGCACGCCCGCGATCAGGCCCACCCCGGCGGGGAAGGCCGGCGACGCCAGCCGCGCCCCGATGAACCGGGCGAAGGCCCAGCCCCCGTCGAATCCGTTGCCCCATCCCGCCTGCACGTCCAGGTAGCCCGTCAGCCCCCCACCGGTCCGGGCCCCCACCCACAGCGCGTACGCCCCCGCCCCCAGCGGGGCCAGCACCACCCCGGCCGCCATCCGGAGGGATCGCTCCCCGCGCCGCCACGCCAGGGCGGCCGCCACCCACACCGCCGCGACCACCGCCGCCCCGACCGGGCGCGTCAGCCCCGCCCCCGCCGCGAGCAGGCCCGCCGTGATCCAGCGCCCGCGCAGCGCCCCGTACAGGGCCCAGGCGGCCAGGGCGGTGAACAGCGACTCGCTGTACGCCATCGACTGGACGATCCCCACCGGCAGCGCCGCCCACAGCGCCACCGCGAACACCCCGGCCCGCCGCCCGTGGAGCAGATCGGTGACGGCGAAGATCCCCCAGGCCGCGGCCGCCCCCGCCACCGCCGACACCACCAGGCCCGCCGAGCCGTACGAGAGCCCGGTCGGTGCCGCCACCAGCCGCTCCAGCCAGGGCAGCAGCGGGAAGAACGCCAGGTTGGAGTGGACGGCCCCGCTCGGCAGGACCACCTCGTACCCGTACCCCTCGGCGGCGATCCGGGCGTACCAGAGGGAGTCCCAGCGCGCCGACAGCAGGGTGTGCGGGCTGGTCCCGGCCGCCGCGGACCACACCGCGAGCACGGCCAGCGCGAGCAGCCGCACGCCGGCGAAGGCGGCGAGCGCGGGCGCGGCCCGGCGCAGGGCCGGGCCGGGGTCCTTGGGGGGAGCGTCGAAGACGGGCACAGTGGTCACGGCAACGAGTATCGACGGCGCCGCCACCGGGCACGGAACCAGAACCACGGGCCGTGACCGGGCGTGTACGGGGGAAGGGGGGAGGAATCGGGGGGCGAGTGGCGCACACCACAGCGGGGCCGCCTCGGGGATGAGAGCTTGGCCACGTGCCGGGCACGCGAACTCGCGTACGCTGACCCTTCACTCGCGAGTCGATGCCGGACCCCGTAGGACGCCGCACAGGGCACCACCCCGCGGCGCCACACGACGCTGGTCCGCCGAGTGCGAGGGATCACCTGGGAGGTACATGGATGTCGGGGACGAACACGGCCGTCGACAGGAAGCCCTCCCTGCGGCAGCGGATCACCGAGGCCTCCGGCGGCACCAACCGCTGGGTCGTCCTCGCCGTCCTCTGCGTCAGCCTGGTGCTCGTCGCGCTCGACGCGACGATCCTGCACGTCGCCGTCCCCTCCGTCACCGAGGACCTGCGGCCCGGCTCGCAGGAGCTGCTGTGGATCGTCGACGCCTATCCGCTGGTCTGCGCCGCGCTGCTGATCCTCTTCGGCACCCTCGGCGACCGGGTCGGCCGCCGCCGGATCCTGCTCCTCGGCTACACCCTCTTCGGCGTCGCCTCCGCGATCGCCGCCCTGGCCGGTGACGCCCAGGTGCTGATCGCCGCCCGCGCCCTGCTCGGCGTCGGCGGGGCGATGATCATGCCCGCCACGCTGTCGATCCTGCGCCAGGTCTTCCCCGACCGGCGCGAGCGGGCCCTGGCCATCGGCATCTGGACCGCCGTCGCCGCGATCGGCGCGGCCAGCGGGCCGGTCCTGGGCGGGTTCCTCGTCCAGCACTTCTGGTGGGGCTCCGTCTTCCTCATCAACATCCCGCTCATGGCGCTGATCCTGCCGCTGGGACGCTGGCTGCTGCCCGAGTCGCGGGGGGCGGCCGACGGCCCCTGGGACGTACTGGGCGCGCTGACGGCCGCCGGCGGTGTGCTCGGCGTGGTCCTCGGGGTCAAGCGGATCGGCGCCGAGCGCCACCTCGCGGACCCGAAGGCGCTGGTTCCGCTGGTCCTCGGCGCGGCGCTGCTCGTGCTGTTCGTCCGCCGCCAGAAGCGTCGCGAGCACCCGCTCATCGACATGCGGATGTTCTCCCGGGCCGCCTTCTCCACGTCCGTCGGCTGCATCGTGCTCGCCATGCTGGCCCTGGTCGGCCTGGAGCTGATCGCCGTCCAGTACCTCCAGCTGGTGCTGCACCTGAGCCCGCTGGAGACCGGCCTGCGGCTGCTGCCGCTGACCTTCGCCGCCATGGCCGCCGGAGCCACCGGCTCCTACACCCTCCAGCGGGTCGGACCGCGCACGATGGTCTCCCTGGGCTTCCTGCTCACCGCCGGCGCGGTGCTCCTGCTGACCCTGATGGGGCAGCACGACCGGCCCGCCCTGCTCACCGCCGGGTTCGTCCTGCTGGGCTTCGGCCTCCAGACCACCCTCTTCGCGGCGTACGAGTCCATGCTGAGCGAGGCCCCGGTGGAGGCCGCCGGCGGTGCCGCCTCCATAGGCGAGACCTCGTACCAGCTCGGCGCGGGCATGGGCATCGCCCTGCTCGGCAGCGTGATGAACGCCGCGTACCGGCCCGGCCTGCTCGGTGTCCCCGGAGTGCCGGCCGAGGACTCGGCGGGGGCCGCGAACTCCCTCGGCGAGGCCTACCAGATCGCCGCCCACCTCGGCGGCGCGGCGGGGCAGTCCCTGGCCGCGGCCGCCCGCCACTCCTTCGTGCACGGGCTGCACGTGACCCTGGTGGTCAGCGCGGGCCTGCTGCTGGCCGGTGCGGTGATGGCGCTCAGGCTGCCGCGCACCATGGAGAACGCCGAGCCGGCCGCCTGCGGTGCCCCTGCCGACGGGGCCGACGCCGAACCGCGGACCCCCGTCCGGCTGCCCGCGCAGCCCACGACCCCGGCCGCCGCCGCCCCCCGGGCCCGGATCCCCGGCCCGGCCCAGCCCGAGCGGGACCCGGCGGTCGGCGGCCGCCCGGCCTGACCCCGGCCACGGCCCCGAGCCCCCGTCCGACCGGCCCGGCCCCCGGCCGGGGGTGGACCCGGGGCGGGGTGGGCGACAAACTTGCACCGCTAGGTTTTCGCTCCACGCGCCTGCCGGGAGGCCCCTCTTGTCCGCGTCGTCCGCGCCGAAGAACCCGTTCGTCCCCACCGACCCGCTCGGGCTCGACGAACTCCTCAGCCCCGAGGACCTCGCCGTCCGCGACACCGTCCGCGCCTGGGCCACGGACCGGGTGCTGCCGCACATCGCCCAGTGGTACGAGGCCGGCGAGCTCCCCGGGATCCGCGAGCTGGCCCGCGAGCTCGGCTCCATCGGCGCCCTCGGCATGTCCCTGACCGGCTACGGCTGCGCGGGCGCGAGCGCCGTCCAGTACGGCCTGGCCTGCCTGGAACTGGAGGCCGCCGACTCCGGGATCCGCTCCCTGGTCTCCGTCCAGGGCTCCCTCGCCATGTACGCGATCTGGAAGTACGGCTCGGAGGAGCAGAAGCAGCGCTGGCTGCCGGGCATGGCGGCCGGCGAGCTGATCGGCTGTTTCGGGCTGACCGAGCCCGACGTCGGTTCCGACCCGGCCGCGATGCGCACCCACGCCAAGCGGGAGGGCTCGGACTGGATCCTCAACGGCCGCAAGATGTGGATCACCAACGGCTCGGCCGCCTCCGTGGCCGTCGTCTGGGCGCAGACGGACGAGGGGATCCGCGGCTTCGCCGTCCCCACCGACACGCCGGGCTTCTCCGCCCCGGAGATCAAGCACAAGTGGTCGCTGCGCGCCTCGGTCACGAGCGAGCTGGTGATGGACGACGTACGGCTGCCCGCGGACGCGGTGCTGCCGGGCGTCACCGGGCTCAAGGGTCCGCTGGGCTGCCTCAGCCACGCGCGGTACGGGATCGTCTGGGGGGCCATGGGCGCGGCGCGCGCCAGTTTCGAGGCCGCGCTCGACTACGCGCGGACGCGGGAGCAGTTCGGTCGGCCGATCGGCGGCTTCCAGCTCACCCAGGCCAAGCTGGCCGACATGGCGCTGGAGCTCCACAAGGGCATCCTGCTCGCCCACCACCTGGGCCGGCGCATGGACGCGGGGACCCTGCGGCCGGAGCAGATCAGCTTCGGCAAGCTCAACAACGTCCGCGAGGCCATCGACATCTGCCGCACCGCGCGGACCGTACTCGGTGCCAACGGGATCTCCCTGGAGTACCCCGTCATGCGGCACGCCACCAACCTGGAATCGGTGCTCACCTACGAGGGCACCGTGGAGATGCACCAGTTGGTGCTGGGCAAGGCGCTCACCGGGCTCGACGCCTTCCGGTAGGCCGGTGCCGGTGGCGGCCCTGCTCAGCTCTGGTTGAAGAAGTCGCGGGCGCGGCCGCCCGCCTCACCGCTGACGATCTGGGTGTCGGCCGGGGTCAGGAGGAAGACCCTGGTCGCCACCCGCTCGATCGAGCCGCGCAGCCCGAAGGTCAGGCCCGCCGCGAAGTCGACGACGCGCTTGGCGTCGGTCGGGTCCATGGACGACAGGTTCACGATCACCGGGACGCCCTCGCGGAAGAGCTCGCCGATGCCGCGCGCGTCGCGGAACCCGTCCGGGGTGACCGTCGCGATCCGCCGGCCCCGCTCGACCGCCGACTCCGACGCCACCCGCACCCGGGGGTCGGTGACCCACTGGTCGCCGGGCCCCGCGACCGACCCCTGCCGGCGGTCCACCGCCTCCGCGTAGTCGTCGTCGTAGTACCGCTCGTCGTCGCTGTCCTCCACGAGACCCAACCAGGCGCTCGCCTTGCGTACCGAACCCATGGACGCCTCCTTTCACCGTGGCCAGTCCGTCTTCTGCTCCGTTGCCCCTATGGTCGTCCATGATGCTGACAACGCGCCAAGTGGATAGCCGCCGCGCAGGGGTTTCGTGACGGGACTGGTGCAGAACATCCGTTGCACCGGCGAGGATCCCGGCCGCTGCCGCTGCTGACTGAGTGAAAATACGACCGCCGCCGCCGTCCGGGTGAGGCGCTGGGGCGTACGGGTGAACGAGTTGGCTGGATACGATGCCCCCGAAACACGCGGATGACACACGGGGGAAGCGGTTTGTTCGGCATTGTCAGACCTTGCACGCACCGGCTCGGCGACCGCTTCAAGACGGAGTGGATGGCTCATCTCTGCGGTCTGTGCCTGGCACTTCGCGGTGACCACGGCCAGTTCGCGAGGATCGTCACCAACTACGACGGGCTGCTGGTCTCCGTTCTGACGGAGGCTCAGTCCGGTCCGCTGCCCGGCGCGCGGCGCACCGCCGGACCGTGCCCGCTGCGCGGCATGCGCACCGCCCCGGTCGCCAACGGCGAGGGCGCCCGGCTCGCGGCCGCCGTCTCGCTGGTGCTGGCCTCGGCGAAGGTGCGGGACCACGTGGCCGACCGGGACGGCCTGTTGGCCCGCGCCCCGATCGCCGCCGCGGCCCGCCGGGTGGCCCGGGGCTGGGACCGGGCCGGCGCCCGCACCGGGGCCGCGCTCGGCTTCGACACGGCGGTGCTCGTCGACGCCGTGGACCGCCAGGGCGGCATCGAGACCCTGGCCGGCCCCGGAACCCCCGTCCTGGTGGTCACCGAGCCGACGGAGACCGCCGCCGCGGCCGCGTTCGCGCATACCGCGGTCCTGGCGGGACGGCCAGGCAACGCCGCGCCGCTGGCCGAGGCCGGCCGCTACTTCGGGCGGCTCGCGCACCTGCTGGACGCCGTGGAGGACCAGTCCGCCGACGCCGCCGCGGGCGCCTGGAACCCGCTCACCGCCACCGGGACCTCCCGCGCGGAGGCCCGCCGGCTGTGCGACGACGCGCTGCACGGGATCAAGCTGGCGATGCGCGAGGTGGAGTTCGCCGACGCGGGACTCGCCCACCGGCTGCTGGTGCACGAGCTGCGCACGTCGGTGGACCGGGCCTTCGGCACCACCTCCTGCGGGCACGGACACGCCGCCGCGAACTCCGCCGGACAGGGCTACGGGCAGCCCCCGCAGGGCTACCCGCCGCAGGGCTACGACCCGCACGCCCAGGGCGGGTACGGCCAGAACCCGTACGGCCAGGGCGGCGCCCCGTACGGCCCGAACCCCTACGGCGGCGGCGCGCCGCAGTACGCCCCCGGCGGTCCCGGCACGCCGCCCCCGATGGGCCCGGGCGGCCCCGGCGGTGGCGGGCACGGGGGCGGCTGGCAGCCCCCGCAGAAGCCGCGCCGGGGACTGCTGCACGGCTGCGCGGTGGCCATCGGGCTGTTCTGCACCTGCCAGATCTGCTGCACCGACTACGAGGGCCCCTGGTCCCGCAAGAAGCGCGACGCCTGGTGCGACGACTGCGACTGCGACTGCTGCAACTGCGACGGCTGCGAGTGCTGCAACTGTGACGGCTGCTGCTGTGACGGCTGCGACTGCGACTGCGGATGCGGCTGAGACGCCCGGGGGCCCGGCGGGACTGAGTTCGCGTCAGTTCCGCGCCGCCACAGGCCCGTACGGCGTACGGGGGGATTCCCGCCCGGATCCGCCGGGAAGGGCTGAGCGGCATGAGCGTCGACGAAGCGACCACGGCCTGGCGGCGGTGGCACGAGCAGCGCGTGGCCACCGTCTCCGCCCCCTACGGACCCCCCTCGCTGACCGGTACCCTCCCCCGGACTCCGGCCCGGGGGACCGCCGGGCTCTCCGAGAGGGTGCCGGAGGGCCTGGAGGGGCGAATTCCGGCCGTTCCGGGGCGCCGGCGCGCCACCGCCGAGGGGGGTGGTGGCGAGCGCCGCCACCGAGGACGGACCGGAACTCGACGGCAAACCCCTCGACGGGGCGGCCTCCCGGCCGCCGACGAGGGCCGGCCGGCGGACTCCCGCCTGGTCGCGGGCGACGTCCGCCGCGTGGTGATCCGGCGTGAGGGGGAGCGGGGTGTGCGCACCCACGACCCCGGCTCCGCTGCCCGGCGCACCCTCCGGGGCGTGGAGGCCACCCCGTACGACACCGCCTTCGCGCTGCCGGGCCGGTTCCGCCCCTACGGCGAGCGCCGGATGGTCCGGGCTGTCTCCGCCGACGCCACCAGCGGGGACTCCGGCCACCGCTTCCGCTTCCTGCGGCCCGGTGTTCCGGGCCCCGGCGGGGGGGCGTCACCGTCGACCTCAACCGCGCCCTGCCGCCCCCAGCGCCTTCGCCGACCACCTCGTCCGCCCGTTCCCGCCCCCCGGGAACACCCTGCCCTTCGCGGTCGCCGCCGGGGAGCGGCGGCTGAAAGGCGCCCTTGCCGCCGGTAACTGACGCCAGGACACTCCCGTTCAGCGTCATCCGGCGGAGTTGTCAGGGGCACGGCGAAACGTTCGGCCGACGGCCGTGCGTCCGCCGCGCCCTCCCCCCGCCGCTCAAGGGCTCCGGCACCCCCACGACCGCCGGGCCCCAGACCCCCTCCGGGAGGACGTGAAGTGAGGATCAAGAGCACCACCCGTCTCCGGCTGCTCGCCGTGGCCACCGGTCTCGCCGCCGCCGCCGCGATCGCCGCCCCCACCACCGCCAGCGCCGACCCCGCCGACACGGGCTTCAGCGCCGCCCGGCTCGCCGCCGCCGGGGCCTCGGTCCTGCGCGCCGACGTCGCCGGTACCGCCTGGCACACCGATCCCGCCACCGGGACCCTCGTGGTCACCGCCGACTCCACCGTCACCCAGGCCGACCTGGCCAGAATCCGCCGCGAGGCCGGCCCCGACGCGGCCGCGCTGAGGATCGAACGCACCCCCGGCAAGATCAGGAAGCTGCTCTCCGGCGGCGACGCCATCTACGCCAGCAGCTGGCGCTGCTCGCTCGGCTTCAACGTCCGCAGCGGCTCCACCTACTACATCCTGACGGCCGGCCACTGCACCGACGGCGCCGGCACCTGGTGGACCAGCTCCTCCCACACCACCACCATCGGCACCACCGTCGGTTCCAGCTTCCCCACCAACGACTACGGCCTCATCAAGTACGCCAGCAACAGCCCGGTCCCGCCCGGCACCGTCGGCAGCCAGGACATCACCACCGCCGTCAACGCCACCACCGGCATGTCCGTCACCCGGCGCGGCTCCACCACCGGCATCCACAGCGGTTCCGTCACCGGCCTCAACGCCACCGTGAACTACGGCAACGGCGACATCGTCTACGGCATGATCAAGACCAACGTCTGCGCCGAACCCGGCGACAGCGGCGGCCCCCTCTACTCCGGCAGCCGTGCGGTCGGCCTCACCTCGGGCGGCAGCGGCGACTGCAGCTCGGGCGGCACCACCTTCTTCCAGCCCGTCACCGAGGCCCTGAGCGCCTACGGCGTCAGCGTCTACTGACGGACCCGCCCCGGCGCAGGCCCCCTGGACGTCCTCCCGCCTTCTGGGAGGATGTCCAGGGCGTCCACGGGGGGAGAAGCGCGTATGAAGCGGATCGGCGTGACCGGGCACCGGTCGATTCCCGACGAGTGCCTCTCCCATGTCGAGGAGGGCCTGCGGGCCGTGCTCGGCGGGCACCCCGGGCCGCTGGAGGCCCTCTCCAGCCTCGCGGACGGGGCCGACCAGCTCTTCGCCGCCATCGCCCTGGAGTACGGCGCCGAGCTCACCGTGGTCATCCCCAGCGGGGACTACGAGGAGACCTTCGGCGACCCCCACGGCCTCGCCGCGTACCGCAGGCTCAGGGACCGGGCCACCCGGGAGGTCGTCATGGCCTTCCCGCGCTCCACCGACGAGGCCTACTACGCCGCCGGCACCTACATCGCCGAGACCTGCGACCGCCTCGTCGCCGTCTGGGACGGCCTCCCGGCCCGCGGCCACGGCGGCACCGGCGAGATCGTCGCCTACGCCCGGGCCCTGGGCAAACCCGTCACCGTCATCTGGCGCGAGGGCGTGGCCCGCGACTGAACCACGCCCCGCGCGGTCAACTGCTGTGCCGGGCCAGCCAGTCGGTGTGCTGCGGCGACACGTACCGCTCCGTCTCGTAGACCGCCGACGGCCACTGCGACTCCGTGATCGTCGTCTGCATCACCACCATCATCGCCGACAGGTCCTGCTCGATCAGCGTGTGCGCCTCGATCAGCGGATGGTGGCGGCGCACCTCGTTCCAGGCGATCGCCGCCGCCGCGGCCGCGCTCGTCAGCCCCGCGGCCGCCGACGCCCCCGGACCCGCGCCGAACGCCCCGGACAACGCGCACACCAGCCCCAGACAGGTCAGCAGCACGATCGTCCACGACCACAGCGCCGTCGCCCGCCGCGAGCCCTCCGCCCTGCGCCGGTACCAGGTGCGCTGCTCGATCAGCCGGTCCCGGACGTACGTCTCCCTGCGCACCTGGTAGTCCAGCCCGCGCAGCCGCTGCATCGCCCCGGTGATCTCCGCGTCCTCCGGCACCAGGCCCTCCGCCCGCGGATCCCGCCAGCCCATCTTGCGCAGCTCGTCCAGCCCCTTCTCCAGCCGCGCCCGGTACACCCCCTCCACGCCGGCGACCTCACTGCCGAAGGGCGCCCCGTGCACGGCGTACCGCCACGCCAGCGACTTGATGAACTCGGCCGCGCTCCGGTTGAGCTGCCACTGCGGACGGGCCCGGCGCCGCGTCGCCCGCACGCCCACGGCCAGCACCCCCGCGTACGCCAGCGCGCCCAGCGCCGCGAACAGGTGCAGCCCGCCCGCCGCGGGCCCCGACGGGAGGGCGGCCGCCCCCGCCGCCACGACCAGCAGCACCAGCTGCGTCCGCGTGGCCTGGACGGACTCCCGCTGCCGGGCGACCGCCGCCTGGTCGGTGTGGTGGAAGAGGACCGGCAGGTCCTCGTTGCGAAAGGTCATGCTGTCGGTCACGGCGCCCCCTGCGCTCGCTCCCGGGCGGCGGGGCCGCGAAGCCCCGCCGCCCTCGTCGGATCACACCGCGAGCGGCTCCAGGTCCCGGTGGACCCGCCGCTCGTCACGGGCGTACCGGGTCAGACCGTGGTCCTCCCCGAGCAGCCGCGCCAACTCGGACACCGCCTCCGCCCGCACCCTCGCCGCCTCCTCCTTGCGGCCCATCATGTCCAGGCTCACCGCCATGTTCGACGAGCTCGCCAGCGTCTCCGGGTGGTGCGCCCCGAGCGCCTCGCGCAGCCGCACCACCGCCTCCCGCTCCAGCTCCAGGGCGCCCTCCGGATCGCCCAGGTCCGCCCGGGCGTTGGCCAGGTTCAGGTGCGCGAAGATGGTGTGCGGGTGGTTGTCGCCCAGCACCTCGCGCATGCTGCGGATCGTCTGCCGCAGCAGCGGCTCCGCCGTCTCCGCCGCGCCCGTCCCCCAGTGGAACACCGCCAGGTTGTTGAGCGCCGCCAGGGTGTACGGGTGCTTCTCGCCCGGCACCTTCATGTACTCGTCCACCACCTCCTGCGCCAGGTCCCGCGCCGCGCCCGGATCACCGGTCGCGAACAGGTCCGAGGCCAGGTTCAGCTCACAGGCCAGCAGGTCGGGGTTGACCGAGGTGTACTTGGCCCGGTACCGGTTGCGGGTCGCCGTCGTCAGCCGCAGCGCGTCCTCCAGCTCCCCGGCCCGCCGCAGCGACACCGCCAGGTTCTTCGCCGCCGACAGGGTGCCCGGGAAGGCCCGGCCCAGCGTCCGCTTGTAGATCTCGTACGTCCGGCCCAGCAGCTGCACCGAATCGTCGTACCGCCCCACCTCGCGCAGGTCCCGCGCCAGGTTCTGCGCCGAGGACAGGGTGTACGGGTGGTCCGGGCCCAGCACCTCCGTGCGCCGGTCGAAGACCTCCTGGTCGATCTCCCTGGCCCGGGCGTACTGCCCCACCATGCGCAGGTTCAGCGCCAGGTTGTTCGCCGCCGCCAGGGTGCGCGGGTGCGCCTCGTGGAAGATCTGTCCGAAGCCCTCGTGCGCCGCCGTCGCCAGCTCCATCGCCTCGCCGTACCGGCCGAGCGCGCCCAGGTCCATCGCCAGACCGCTGGTGGTCATGTACGTGTGCGGGTGCGAGGGGCCCAGCGCCGCCCGCTGCCGCTCCAGCGTCACCTCGTCCAGCTCCTTGGCCTCGACGAACCGGCCCTGCGAACGCAGGATGTTCGACAGGTGGAAACGCAGGTACAGGTACTGGAGGTCATCGCTGCCGAGCATCTCCCGCCACGCCTCGCGCAGCTCCTCGCCCAGGGTGTACGCGGCCTTGAAGTCACCGCGCTTCCACAGGTAGCGCACCCGGTCGATCAGCAGCCGCCGGGTCTCCGGCTCCTTGCAGAACCGGGCCTCGGACGGGGTCAGGTGCGGCCAGATCGTGTTGAACTTCGGCCAGGTCTCAGGGTTGTCTATCGGCTCGTCGTCGTCCGGGCGGGCCCCCGCCAGGATCCGGTGCACCGCGTGCCGGGCCTCGCGCTGCTCCTCGTCCGAGAGCTGCGCCCGGATCACGGCCTGGACCAGCCGGTGCACCTGGATGCTGTTGCCGACCTGGTCGACCTTGGCCATCGCGAACCGGCCGATCTCCCGGATCACCCGGCCCAGCACCAGCTTCTCCTGGAGCGAGGGGTCGTACGGCTTGAGCGCGTCGATCATCTCCTTGCTGTAGAGCAGGTTCGCGGAGATCGGCTCGGGCGCGAAGAAGGCGCACAGCTGGAGCAGCCGCACGGCGGCGGGGGAGCGGGACTGGAGCCGCTCGATCGACACGTTCCACGTCGCCGCCACCGGCTGCGGGTACCCGGCCGGCTGGTTGAGGCCCAGCACCCGGGCGGTCTGCTCGGCGAGCTGCTCCAGGTACGCCGACACGGGCGTCGCCGTCTCCGCGATCCAGGCGCCGGCCTGCTCCACGGCCAGCGGCAGGTCGCCCACCGCGACGGCGACCTGTTCGGCGTCGTCCTTGGTGAGCCCCGGCGCCCGGCGCTGGAGGTGCTCGATGGACTCCTCGCGCAGGAACACGTCCACCGGCAGCGCGTCCCCGTACTGGGACCAGGACTGGTTGCGGGAGGTCACCAGCACGTGTCCCGGTCCGCCCGGCGGGAAGAACCGCTTGAGCGTCTCGGGATCGTCGGCGTTGTCGAAGACCAGCAGCCAGCGCGAGGTCGGCACGCCCCGGCGCAGCAGGTCGATGGCCTCCTGGGAGGCGGCCGCCATGTCCTCGCCGGTCTGCGCGCCCAGCCGTACGGCGAGCTCGGCGAGGGCCGCGACCACGTCGTCGGTCTGCTCCGAGGAGATCCACCACACCAGGTCGTAGTCGGCCATGAACCGGTGCACGTACTCCAGCGCCACCTGCGTCTTGCCGACGCCGCCGAGCCCGTACAGGGTCTGCGGCTGCGGCAGCACCACGGCCATGCCGCCGCCGAGCTGGTCGCGCATCCGCTCCAGCACGATGCTGCGGCCGGTGAAGCCCGGGTTGCGGGGCGGGGCGTTCCAGATCTTGGGGACCGTCCCCGGGAAGCGCGGACCGGGCTGCGAGGCGCCGGCGACGGTGTCGGCGAGGGCCATCGGCCGCTCCACCGCGCGCAGCAGGGCGGCGGTGGCGTGCACCTCGTCGAGCCGGAACAGGTCCACCGGGTTGCGGTCGATGTAGGGCGTGGCCAGGCGTACGTCGCCCACCCGCAGCGGTATCAGGTGCCGCCGGCCCCCGGTGGGGTCCTCGGCGGCGGCCCGGTTCCACACGTCCACGGCCCGGGCCGACTTCAGGTAGGCGCTGGAGAGCAGCACCACCGTGCGTCCGGCGGTGTCGAGGCTGATGCCCGTCCCCCCGCCCAGGGTGTCGCCGGCCCCGCCGCCGTCGGGGGCGGCCGGGCGCTCGGCCGAGACGTCCTTGGGCACGACCCGGAAGCCGGCCCGGGTGAGCACCGACTCGATCCAGTCGGCCCACATCCGGTTCTCGGCGACGTAGGAGAGGAACAGGTCGGCGGGCAGGGCCGGGCGGCGCCGGGTGAAGGCGTCCCGGATCCGCAGCCGGACCTCCTCGGCGATCACCGGCATGGAGGTGACCTCGCCCTCGGTCACCACCGCCGTCAGCCGCTCGAAGGCGGAGAGCAGCGAGTTGGTCAGGCCCGCCTCGTCGCCGAAGGTGGCCAGGGTCTCCTCGTAGGCGTAGTACGGCCGGTACGGGATCTCCACGGCGCCCCAGTAGGCGGTCAGCTCGTCGCCGACGAGCCCGCCGGGGAACCGGTCGAACTTGATCCGGGCCAGGGCCCGGCCCGCGTCGGCCTTCTCCTTCTCGCCCTCGTCGATGCGCATCGGCACCGGGTAGATCCTGATGCCGCGGTCGTTGAACCGCTCGTCGATCTGCCGGGCGACGGAGGCGGCGCCGTCGATGGACTGGTCGGACAGGGTGAAGCAGTCGACCAGGACGTCGGGGAGGTGGACGGTGCAGATGTCGGCGATGTCGGACAGGCCGGTGCGGCTGTCGATCAGGACGTAGTCGTAGTTGCGCTTCATGTCGGCCCGCAGGGCGTCGAAGAAGAGGCCGCCGCCGAGCCGGTCGTAGAAGTTGTCCCAGTCGAAGGTGGAGACGGTCGCCGAGTACTCGCGGTTCTGCCGGCCCGCCGACACGAAGTCGAGGGTGCCCCCGTCGGGGAAGTCCCAGCCGAGGTTCTCCGGGCTGAGGGAGACGGCGTGCGGCTGTATCCGCGCGTAGTCCTTGTGCCAGTCGGCGGCGCGCTGCACCGGACTGGTGGCGGCCCAGGCGTACTCGCTGATCAGGTCGATGACCCCGGTGGTGGCCCCGAGGGTGGAGGGGTCCAGGAAGGGGTGGAAGAAGCGGTGCAGGCCCGGGGCCTCCAGGTCCCAGTCCACGGCGAGCACCCGCTTGCCGTTGGAGGCGAGGATCCAGGCGGTGTTGGCCAGCGCCATCGTGCGGCCGGTCCCGCCCTTGTACGAGTAGAAGGTGACGATGCGTCCGTCTCGGCTGTCACGACTGGCTGTCATCCGCGTCCCCCCGGTCGGTGTCGGTGCTGTCGTCGGCTGCGTCGCTGCGGCCCGGCCCGTGCTGGAGCGCGGTGGGCGGGAAAGGGGCCGGCGGCGGGTCGCTCATCCCCATCGGCCCGACCAGGCGCCGGCGTTCGGTGGGGGTGTGCCCGGCCGGCGGGTACGCCTGGGCGTGTCTGAGGAACTGCTGGGCGGCCGCCTCGACCACCTGCGGGAGGATCTGGCCGAGCGTCTCCATGCTGGCCACGCCGTTGGCGGCGGCCCGGCAGGCGGCCCGGCCCTGGCCCATCTTGACCGGCAGGGTCTCCTCCAGCCGGCGCGCCAGCTCGTCCTCCCTGGCCCGGCTCTGGTGGTCGTACCGGTTCCACGGCACCACCACGTTGATCCACGGCCGGTGCTCCTGGTCGAAGGCGGCCAGCCGCTGGCGGCGGTGCTCGTCCTCCACCGCCCAGCGGTCGACGATCAGGATCTCCGGCCGGGTCGGCGGCTGTTTGCTGTCGAAGTGCCCGGCCTCGTCGTCGAAGGAGGACATCGTGGTCTGGTAGTTGAGGTTCTTGACCAGTTCCTCGGCGACGTACGCGACGGGCCGCTGGGCGGCGGGGTGGTACGGGTTCCACTCCAGCGCGCTCTCCCCGTAGTACTCGGGGCTGCGGCCCTCCGGCAGGTCGTGCCGGGAGGAGGCGGCGACGGTCACGTGCAGGGTGCGGGCGGACGGACCGCCGTGCGCACCGCCGGCCGGACCGAAGGCACTGGGCACCAGCCGGTAGTCCAGCGGCCGGACCGGCTTCAGGCGCACGGTCTCGGCCACCCCCACGATGCGGCGGGCCAGTTCGTACACGGCGTGCTCGTACTGCTCGGCGTAGCCGCGCAGTTTGATCAGTCCGTACAGCCCGTCGGTGACGTAGCGCTCGCCGAAGGTGTTGTGGTTGAACTGCAAGCGCTCAGCCGGGACGGGGAGTTGCGAGGGAGGGACCGGCACCCACAGGGCGGGGACGATGGCCTCGGTCTTCTCGTTGCTGGCGGCGCCCACCTGGATGGCGCGCTGCGCGAAGGCGAACCACTCCTTCCCGCACATCTCACTGGCGAAATAGCGCGGCGAGAACAGGGGGACGAAGACCCGGCAGGTCGCCAGCGCCGACCCGAGCCGTTCCGACCAGCCCTCGCCGCTGCGTATCTCGCGGTCCATGAAGCCGACCTCGGAACCGGCGGGCAGGCTGGTGAGCGCCATGATGTGGTTGCAGAGGTCACGGTAGAGGCGTTCCACCCACATGTCCGGGTCGGGTCCTCCGGGCCCGAACCTCGGCGTATGCGCGTAACTGAGAAAGAAATACGGCTGCACTGATGCGGGCACACGACCCCCGTCCCGAAGATGCGAGCGAAGGAACATCATTCCGGAGCTCCTTCACCACATCCCCTCCTCGTTCAGTCAATCAGCGTCTGTTTTCGGTCATCCAGGTCTGGGCGTGATCCACGGCGTCCGTGATCGAGAAGAGAACGGCGGGTGCCCCGCCCACCTTCCCCCTGCGCACGAGTGAATCCGGGAGCGCCCGCCCGATCTCCGCGAAATCGCTGTCGTCCAGGGCGACGTCCTCGTACCTGGTCCACTCCCCCTCGTGCCCGTTCCCCCGCCGCCCGCCCGGAAGGTTCACCTTCACCACACAGTCGTACATGCGCAAGGGGGGCTTCGGAATTCGGTACTCCGCGAGGTGGAAAGCGGTGCAGCGGTCGAATCCCACGTTGATCATGAGAACCTGTCCTCCCTCCCAGCACAGTTTTCCCAGGGGCGAATCCTCGCCCAGGTGGCATTCCAGCCGGTGTTCCGCGCAGATCCGGTGCGCGTCCGCGCCCAGCGCGGCGAAGGAGGTCTGCGGATGGCCGCTGCGGGCGGCACTCGGGGCGGTACGGACGGCCTCGGCGAGGGAGCCCATGCCCTGGCTCGGGGTGCGCTCCGGGTCGAAGGCGGGCATCCGCGCCCGGAAGGCCGCCACCGCGTCCGCGTCGAGGCCGGCGATCCGGGCCAGGTGCGCGGAGGAGGTGAGGGAGTTCTCCGCGGTGAAGGCCGGGACCACCAGGGTGCCGTGGGGGCCCAGCACCCCGGTCAGGGCCGTGCGCAGCGTCCCGGGGTGCAGGCCGGTGCCGCCGAGCGCGGCGTGCACCAGCAGCCGCTGCCGCGGGCGCACGCCGAGCAGCCGCAGCTGGACGGCCAGGGCGAGGGCCCCCGGGGGCGGGCCCGGGGAGGCGGTCACGCGTCCACCGCCTTCAGTTCCCAGCGCAGCTCCTCCACCAGCCGCTTGCCGGTCACCGTCAGCTCGGGCGCCTCCGCCAGCCGGTCCAGGGCCCGGTGGATCCGGTCCGCCCCGCCCGGCTCCTGCGTGGTCGTGGCCCGCCGGTACGCCTCCACCGCGACCCGCTCGTGCACGTCGGCCAGCAGCCGCGAGACCGGAACCGGGCGGGTCCGCCAGGGCGAGGGGTGCTGCCAGGCCCCGTCCAGCGCGTACAGGTCCGCCACCTCGGTCAGCGCCCGCAGCCGGGCCCGCCGCCGCCCGGTCAGCAGGGCCAGCGCGGTCTCCCGTACGCCGGCCGCGTACGGCACCCCGAGGGCGCCCGGCCCGTGCCGCCCGGCCTCGCCCCAGCCCTGGGCCCGCGGGCCGCCCGCGAGGGGGGTCACGGTGCTCAGCCCGGCGGCGGCCGCCCGGGCGAACTCGGGGACGGTGCGGTGCAGCAGGGCCCAGGCCGCGTCGAGGCGGCGCCGCCACGCGTCGGCCTCGCCGGCGCCGAGCCGCAGCCGGGGCGGGCGGGCGAAGCAGTTGCGGTACGGGTCGAGGTCCTCCAGGGCCACCGGGGGCTGCTGCGGCCCGGGCCGCCAGGTCCGTACGGGCAGCCAGCGCGCGTCGCCCGCCGCCGGGCCGAAGCGGTGCTCGGTGCGGCCCGCCCGCACCACCGCGTAGCCGTCGCCGGTGGCGTGCAGCGCGGCCCGTCCCTCCGTACCCGGCTCCCCGAGCCGCAGCAGGCCCAGGGTCGGCAGGTACACCTCCCCGTCCCGGTACACGACTTCGGCCCCCGGCTCCAGCCCGCCGCGCAGGACGGCCGCCGCCGCCAGCGCGGCGAGCCTGCGGGCGCAGCCCGCGGCGTCCGGGCGGCCCTCGCGGACGGCGTCCAGGGCCTCCAGCACCCAGGTCCGGGTGAACGGGTGGCCCAGGACGGTGTCCAGCGCGTCCGGGTCCGCCCCCTCGACCCCGGTCAGCAGCTCCCAGGCCCCCGCCCACTGCGGGTCGGCGGCCAGCTCGCCGTGCAGGCGGGCCAGCAGGGCGCGGGTCAGCTCCTCCTGGGACCGGGCGAGTTCGGCCGGGTCGGCCAGCTCCGCGGCGGTCTCCCGGGCGGCCGTGCGGCCCTCCACCCCGTCCACCAGTTCCCGCAGGTCGGAGCAGTAGACGGAGGGGTTGTCGAAGCCCGCTCCGGCCGGGCCGTCCTCCCGGTAGCGGTGGGTGTACAGACCGCCGCCGCACGAACGTACGACAGGGCACCGGCGGCACGTGCCGCTGACGCCCTCCAGCCCCAGCTGCCGGGCCCGCACCCCCGGATGGGCCGCCACCAGGTCGAAGGAGTGGTCGAAGACGTTGAACCCGGTGGCGGCGGCCCCCTCGAAGGCGCTCTTGAGGGAGTCGACCTGCTCCAGCGTCCCGTCGGTCTCGACGACGACCAGGTCGGTCGGGGCCAGCCCCAGGGACTCCGTCAGGCTGGGTCCGCCGCGCAGGGTCGACAGCAGGGACTCGAAGAGCCGGACGGGTACCGGCCGCCCCAGCTGCTCCCAGCGGTCGAAGACCCGCAGCAGCCAGCGGGCGTACGCGTCGGGCGCGCCGCCGGGCCGGGGCGGCGGGGTCTGCCAGGTGGCGTGGGGGAGCAGGAAGTCCACCCGGGGCGGCTCCAGTTCGACCAGGGCGTCCAGGACGGCGACCGGGTCGTTGGCCACGTCCACGGTGCACAACAGGCCCTGGTACAGGTGTCGGTAGGGCTCCGAGCGCAGGAGGGCCACGGCCGCCAGGACCAGCGGGTGACTGGAGCGGCCGTCCGCGAAGCGCCGGTGGCGGTCGTTCGCCGCACGGTCCCCGTCGAGGGAGATGCCGACCCGGACGCCGTACTCGGCGAAGAGGTCCAGACAACGGCGGCCCAGCTGCAGTCCGTTGGTGTGGATCCGCAGGTCCAGGGCGGCCGTCCCGGCGAGGGCGCGGGTGAGCTCCTCGCACACCAGGCGGAGCCGGTCCGGGCCCGCCAGCAGGGGTTCCCCTCCGTGGAGGATCACCGTGACGGAGGGGAGTGCATGGTCACGGGCATGTTCGGCGAGCCGCGACGCGGTCCGGGAAATGACCTCCGGGGAGATCACTTTCGGCTGGGCCCGCCAGCTCTGATCAGCGTGTTCGTAGACATAGCAATGATCACAAGCGAGATCGCATCTGCTGTGAACCTTCAGGACGATCTCGCGAAATGCGATCAGGCCGGTCATTCCACCAGTCTAGAGCGCGTACTCCATTGTCAGAGCGCAGAGTTGAAGATCGGTGCCTGCGCGTGACGGCCGGATTCCGAGGGCAGTACCCGGCCGAGGGCCGCCGCAATGGGCGCGCTCCGGACGTCGATCTTGTCGAGCGGGACCCGGCGGTCCTTGACCGCGCTGGTCGGCGGGGTTGCGGAAGTGTTCATGGCACCGTCCTCGGGGAGGCCAGATGGAATGGGAGGGATTGACTCCGGCAGGCCGCCGGCGTCTGGCTCGGACTTTACTCGCCCGCATCCCATTGGCAACCGAGACATGACGCCTGGTCAAGCGTTCTATAGAAAGAGTGGGGGAATAATCGAGGTGCCGTGTTCGGCCGTTCGCCGCACGGAAAGATCCAGTTCTTCCGGGGCGGGCGACGGGACTCCCGGGCCGGCCGGTAGCGTGGACCGATGCCCACGTCAGCCGCACGTCCCGTCATCCTCCTCCTCTCCGGGAGCCTGCGCGCCGGCTCCGTCAACGAGGCCGTGCTGCGCACCGCCGAGGCCGTGGCCGCCGGGGCGTCCGCGCCGGTGACCGCCGTCCGCTACGAAGGCCTCGCCGGCCTGCCGCACTTCAACCCCGACGACGACGCCGACCCGCTGCCCGCCCCGGTCGCCGACCTGCGCCGGGCCATCGCCGGAGCGGCCGCGCTGCTGGTCTGCGCCCCGGAGTACGCGGGTACCCTGCCGGGCTCGTTCAAGAACCTCCTCGACTGGACGGTCGGCGGCACCGAGATCTCGGACAAGCCCGTGGCCTGGGTGAACGCCGCCGCCCCGGGGCGCGGCGGGGGCGCCGAGGCCACGCTGCGGACGGTGCTCGGCTACACGGGCGCCGCCGTCGTCGACGCCGCCTGCGTACGGATCCCGGTGGACCGCGCGACGGTCGCCGCCGACGGCACCGTCACCGACCCCGCCGTCCGCGCGCGCCTCGCCGAGGTGCTGGCCCTGCTCGCCGGGGCGGCGCGGGAGGCGGCCGCATAGCGCTCAGGCCGGCTGCTGTTCCCCCACGGACGGCGCGGGCAGTTCGCGCAGCAGCCAGGTGAGGACGCCGGGCAGCGCGCGCAGGGCCGCGAAGTGCGCGGCGTCCGGGTCGATGGCGGTCGTGGCGCCGGGGATCCGCCGGCCCAGCCAGCGGGCGTGGCCCACGGGGGAGAAGACGTCGAGCTCCCCGTGCCAGATCAGCACGGGGCAGCGGATGTCGGCGGGGTCGAACCCCCAGGGGCTGCTGGCGGCGAGCATGTCGTCGATCCACCCGTACGCGGAAGTCCGCACGCCCTCGCGGTAGTTGCGCAGCAGCATCGACCGCAGTCCGGCGTCCGCCACGATCATCCGGTCGCTGGCGGTCAGCTCCCGGCGCAGCTCGTCCAGCAGTCGCCCGGGGTCGCGGGCGATACCGCTGGCGCGCGGGATCAGCCGGGCCGTGAGCTCCTCCGGGTCGGCGGCGGCGGTGGTGTACTCCCGTACGTTCGAGGCGGCCATCCCCGCGAACCAGTCCAGGTCCTCCGCGTCCCGGGGCGCGAGGGGGACCAGGGCCGCCGTGCGCGTCACCCGCTCCGGCAGCAGCGCGGCGCAGGCCAGGGCCCCGGGGGCGCCGCCCGAGCGGCCGGCCACGGCGAAGGTGTCCACGCCGAGGGCATCGGCGATGGCGGCCACGTCCTGGGCCACGTCGGCCACGGTGCGCCCCGGATGGCGGTCGGAGCCGCCGTAGCCGGGCCGGTCGTAGGCGATGAGCCGCACCCGCCGCTGGTAGAGGACCATGCCCCGGGGGGCCGGGCCGAGCCTGCTGCCGGGCATGCCGTGGAGCAGGAAGACCGGTTTGCCGTCCGGGTCGCCCCAGTGTTCCGCCGTCAGGACGCGTCCGTCAGCGGTGCGCACCTCTTCGCGCACGCGCTCCCTCCCTCACGTCAGGCGCGAGCAGTCAGGGTGATTGTGCTCCCGGTGGGGGAGATGCGATAGGGCGCGGCGGCACCCCGGACCGTGAGGGCCGGCCGGTCCGCGGCTCCGCGGGACGAGGCCGCGTACGGAGCCGGAGGACCCGTCGGGCGGCCGTGACCTCGGAGGTCATCGATCTCGGCCGGGGTGCCGGGCAGGCTGGGGCCGTCCGGGCGGCAAGGGGCCGTCGCGGAGACACCGGATCGGGGTGGGTGGATGTTCGCGCGTCGGCGCAGGGCGCGGGGGATCTCGTCGGTGGCCGTCGCGGTGGGGCTGGCGACCTCGGCGGCGGCCTGGCCCGGCGCGCCGGCGGCCGGTGCCCCGGGGCCTGCCGGTACTGGCCGACCAGGACATCAACGGCCTGCTCACGCGGCTGGCCACCCCGTTGCCCCCTCGCGGGAGCCCCCTCACGGGGCGCCGGCCACCCCCGGGCGGGGTGCTTCGTCGGGCAGGCCGCTGCCCACCGCGGCGCCGGGCCGGCCGCGGCGGGCGAGCGCGCAGGCCAGCGTGACGGCGGACCCGGCCACCGCCCAGGCGGACAGGACCAGCAGTGGGCCGGCCGCGCCGTTGCCCTGGAAATAGGCGATGGAGCGGCCGGTGTACGTGCCGGCGCCCGGCGGCAGGGCCGGGCCGATCGCCCGCCAGAACGGCGGCAGCAGCGGGTACGGGTAGGCGCCGCCCGCGCTGGGGTTGCCGAGCACCACGACCAGCAGGATGGCCAGGCCGATGCCGACGACACCCGCCAGCCCCTGGAGGGCCAGGGTGAGCGCGCCGACCGCGAAGACCACCAGGGTCCCGAGCCCCCACAGGGCGGTGATCGAGCCCGGCAGGGCCCCCAGCACCGGCCCCGCGATGACCGCGCCGAGCAGCCCGGCGACGATCGCGTACAGGAGCAGCGCGCCGAGCCGGATGACGGCGCGGTGGACGTTCGCGGGCCGGGCGCCGGCGCTGA
Source organism: Streptomyces racemochromogenes (assembly GCF_044129415.1). GTDB lineage: Bacteria > Actinomycetota > Actinomycetes > Streptomycetales > Streptomycetaceae > Streptomyces > Streptomyces racemochromogenes_A. Next base: position 56,544 of record NZ_JBBDHD010000027.1, on the reverse strand, counting down.
TGGCCAGGATCGCGGCGCACAGGTAGCCGCCCACGCACCAGCCGACGACCAGGTAGAAGGAGCTCAGGCCGCGGCTGTCGCCCCGGCCGGCGGGGGCCACGTCGACCACGGCCAGACCCCGGCCCTGGGACTTCTCGGCCAGGCCGACGACCTGCTCCAGGGCCTGGGAGAGGGAGGCCCCGGCGCCGCTGGCGACCAGCAGCCGGTCGGTCGGGCGGGCCGGATCGACGATCAGCGCGCCGTCCACCTCCCGGTTCCTGATCTGCGCGAGCGCGGTCGCCTCGTCGGCGACGGCCCGCGGGGCGAGGGGCTCGCCGGGCAGGGCGCCGAGCCGCTCCGCGGTCCGTGCGGCGAGCGGCTGCGAGGGGGCGGCCACCGCGAGCGGGATCTCGCTGGGTTTCGGGTGGTGGAAGGCGCCGATGTACGAGGTGATGAAGGCCAGCTGGAGGGCCAGCACCCCCAGGACCAGCACGGCGGCCCGGGTGGTCACGGCGTCCTTGATCTCGGCGAGGAATCCGCCGGCCGGGCGTGCGGGGGTGCCGGTGCGCCCCGGGGGCTGGGTGGGCTGGGTCATGCCCCCACGCTCGGCGGGCCGGGGGACGGGCGCAGCAGGGACGGGCCGAATGGATGATCGAACAAGTGTTTCGCACGGGTATTCGAATTGCTCTATGGTGGAGAAGGGGAGGCAAGAAGGTCGAGGGAAGCAGGAGGGCCGCGGGTGCCCGGTTTCACGCATCTGCACACCGTTTCGGGGTTCTCCGTGCGCTACGGCGCCTCGCACCCGCAGCGGCTGGCGGAACGCGCCGCCGAGCGGGGCATGGACGCCCTCGCCCTGACCGACCGCGACACCCTCGCGGGCGCGGTCCGCTTCGCGAAGGCGGCCGCGGCCGCCGGCATCCGGCCGCTGTTCGGAGTGGACCTGGCGGTGTCCCCCACGGGGCCGCTCGACGGGTCCGGCCTGCCCGGCGGCGCCGGTGCGGGCGGTGCCGCGGCCGAGGCCTCGTACCGGCGGCGGGTGCCCGTCAGGGGCGGTGCCTTCGTGGACGAGTCCGCCCCCCGCGCCCTCTTCCTGGCCCGCGACGGCGCCGCCGGCTGGGCGGAGCTCTGCCGCCTGGTCACCGCCGCCCACGCCCCGGACGCCACGGGCGGCCCCTGGCCGGACTCCGGCTCCGCACCGGGCGCGGACGGCTCCCGCCGGGCCGGGGACCCCTTCGGTGCGCCCGTCTCGGGCGGGTTCGCCGGGCCGGACGGCTCCTCCTCCGGCCGGGCCGGGGCCCCCGCCGGCGCTGCCCCCGCCGGCGGGTTCGCCGGGCCGGGGGCCGGCCCGGCCGGGTTCCCGTACCCCGCCGGAGGCCAGGGGCAGCCCCGGGTGCCCTTCGAGGCGCTCGGCGGCGGTGGGGTGTTCGTGCTGCTCGGGCCCGGGTCCGAGGTGGGCCGGGCACTGGCCGCCGGGCGTCCCGACCGGGCCGCGCGGCTGCTCGCGCCCTGGCGGGAGCGCTACGGGGACGCCCTGCGCCTGGAGGCCGTCCACCACGGCCGCACCGGCACCGGCCCCGGCTCGCTGCGCCTGGCCGCCCGTACCGTCGGCTTCGCCGCCGAACAGGGCGTCCCGGCCGTGCTGACCAACGCCGTCCGCTACGCCGACCCCGGCCAGGGCCCCGTCGCCGACGTCCTCGACGCCGCCCGCCGCCTCGTCCCCGTCGACCCCCGGGGGCCCCTCGACAGCGGCGAGCGGTGGCTGAAGGACCCCGCCGCCATGGCCGGGACCGCCGACCGGATCGCGCGGGCGGCCGGGCTGAGCCCCGCCGACGCCCGCCGGCTCCTCGCGCGCACCCGCGAGACCGCCGAGGCCTGCGCCGTCGACCCCGAGGACGACCTCGGCCTCGGCTCCGTCCACTTCCCCGAGCCCCGCCTCGTCGGCGCCGCCCGCCGCACCGCCCAGCGGGTGCTCACCTCCCGGGCCGGCGCCGGCATGGTGCTGCGCGGGTACGCGGGCGAGCGCGCGTACTGGGACCGGATGCACGAGGAGCTCGACGTCATCGCCTTCCACGGCTACGCCTCGTACTTCCTGACGGTCGCCCAGGTCGTCGACGACGTACGGGAGATGGGCATCCGGGTGGCCGCCCGCGGCTCCGGCGCCGGCTCCCTCGTCAACCACCTCCTCGGCATCGCGCACGCCGACCCCGTCGCCAACGGCCTGCTCATGGAGCGCTTCCTGTCCCGGCGCCGCCGCGTCCTGCCCGACATCGACATCGACGTGGAGTCCGCCCGCCGCCTGGAGGTCTACCGCCGGATCATCACCCGCTTCGGCACCGAACGCGTCGCCACCGTCGCCATGCCCGAGACCTACCGGGTCCGCCACGCCATCCGCGACGTCGGCGCCGCCCTGTCCATGGACCCGGCCGCCGTCGACCGGCTCGCCAAGGCCTTCCCGCACATCCGCGCCCGCGACGCCCGCGCGGCCCTGGACGAACTGCCCGAGCTGCGCGGCATGCGCGACGAGGCGCGGGGGAAGGAGCACGCCCGGATGTGGGACCTCGTCGAGGCCCTGGACGCCCTGCCGCGCGGGACCGCCATGCACCCGTGCGGGGTCCTGCTCTCCGACGCCACCCTGCCGGCGCGCACCCCCGTGGTCCCCACCAGCGGCGAGGGCTTCCCCATGTCCCAGTTCGACAAGGAGGACGTGGAGGACCTCGGCCTGCTCAAACTCGACGTGCTGGGCGTACGGATGCAGTCCGCGATGGCGCACGCCGTCACGGAACTGCGCCGCGCCACGGGCAGGGAGCTCGACCTCGACGATCCCGCGCAGGTGCCGCCGGGCGACCCGGCCACGTACGGGCTGATCCGCTCGGCCGAGACGCTGGGCTGCTTCCAGATCGAGTCCCCCGGCCAGCGCGACCTGGTCGGACGGCTCCAGCCGGACTCCTTCCACGACCTGGTGGTCGACATCTCCCTCTTCCGGCCCGGCCCGGTCGCCGCCGACATGGTCCGCCCCTTCATCGAGGCCCGGCACGGCCGCGCCCCCGTCCGCTTCCCGCACCCGGACCTGGCCGACGCGCTGCGCGAGACCTACGGGGTGGTGGTCTTCCACGAACAGGTCATCGAGATCGTGCACGTCATGACCGGCTGCGGCCGCGACGAGGCCGACCGGGTGCGGCGCGGGCTCTCCGACCCGCAGTCGCAGGGCCGGATCAAGGCCTGGTTCGCGGCGGCCGCGGCCGCGCGCGGCTACTCGGCGGAGGTGGTCGCCCGGACCTGGGAGATCGTCGAGGCCTTCGGCAGCTACGGGTTCTGCAAGGCGCACGCGGTGGCCTTCGCCGTGCCGACGTACCAGTCGGCCTGGCTCAAGGCCCACCACCCGGCGGCCTTCTACGCCGGGCTGCTCACCCACGACCCCGGCATGTACCCCAAGCGGCTGCTGCTGGCGGACGCCCGGCGGCGGGGCGTGCCGGTGCTGCCGCTGGACGTGAACCGCTCGGCGGTCGCCCACCGCATCGAACTGGTGTCCGACGACCCGGAGCGGTGGGGTCTGCGGCTCGCCCTCTCCGACGTCCACGGCATCAGCGAGGCCGAGGCCCTGCGGATCGAGACCGGACAGCCGTACTCCTCCCTGCGCGACTTCTGGGACCGCGCCCACCCGGGCCGCCCGGTGGCCGAACGGCTGGCACAGGTCGGCGCGTTGGACGCCTTCGGCGCCAACCGGCGCGACCTCCTGCTGCACGTGACGGAGCTGCACGGCGTCCAGCGCGCCGCCGGGGCGCGCGGCGGGGCCCAACTCCCGCTGGGCGGTGGCCGGTCCACCGCCCCCGTCGGCCTGCCCGACCTGACCGAGGCCGAGCGGCTCAGTGCCGAACTCGGGGTCCTCGGCATGGACGCCTCCCGCCACCTGATGGACGGCCACCACGCCTTCCTCGCCGAGCTGGGCGTGGTCCCGGCCCGCCGGCTGCGGGAGACCGCGCACGGGCGGACCGTGCTCGTCGCGGGCGCCAAGGCGGCCACCCAGACCCCGCCGATCCGCTCCGGCAGGCGGGTCGTCTTCACCACCCTGGACGACGGCACCGGCCTGGTCGACCTGGCCTTCTTCGACGACAGCCAGGAGGCCTGCGCGCACACCGTCTTCCACTCCTTCCTGCTGCTGGTACGGGGAGTCGTGCAGCGGCGCGGCCCGCAGAGCCTGAGCGTGGTCGGGGCGGCCGCCTGGGACCTCGCCGAACTGGTGCGGCTGCGCGAGGACGAGGGCCTGGAGGCGGTCACGGCCCGGCTGGCACGGCCCCTGCCCGAGGGCCCCGGCGACAGCGGCCGGCGCATCCACCTGCCGACCGGCTACGAGCTGAACCCCTGGGCCGACCTCCAGCCCCCCGGCGACCGCGCCGCGACGGGCCGCAAACTGTGGCACTCCAGCCCGGGGAGCGCGGGATGACACCGGCACCGACGACCCGACCCCGCCCCGCCCCGGCCCCCACGGCCCTGCCCCCGGCCGCCCAGGCCCCGGCCGCCCAGGCCCCGGGGGCCGGCTCCGGTGGAGCCGGGGTGCTGCACGTGCGGTGCGGGGCCGCCCTGTCCGGGGAGGGGTACCGGGAGGTGCTGGAGCTGCTGCGGGAGTTCTCCCCGCTGGTCCAGGCCCTGCCGCCGCGGGCCGCGCTGGTCCAGGTGGGCGGTGCCCGGCGGTACTTCGGGGCCGACGCCGCCCGGATCGCCGAGGTGGTCCGGCTGCGCGCGGTGGCCCGGCTGGGCACGGACGTGCGGATCGGGGTCGCGGGCACCTGGGCCGTGGCGGCCATGGCCTCCGCCCGGATCCCGGGACCCGGCGGGGTCCTGGCCGTGCCCCGGGAGCGGGTGGCCGACTTCCTCGCCCCCCTGCCGGTGGACGCCCTGCACGGGCTCGGCTCCCGCCAGGCCGACGCGCTGCGCGGGTACGGGCTGCACACCGTCGGGGCGCTCACGCAGGTCCCGCCCGGCGTCCTGGAGCGGATCCTCGGCAAGCGGGCCGGCCGGCTCGTCGCGGAGCGCGCCCGCGGGATCGACCCGCGTCCGGTCACCCCGCGCGACCTGCCCACCTCCGCCGCCGTCCGGACCGGTTTCGCCCGCCAGGAACTGGACGGCCCGCGCGCCCGGGCCGCCCTGCTGGGCCTGGTGGTCCGGCTCGGCGCACAGCTGCGCGGCCGCCGCCAGGCCGCCCGGTCGCTGTGCCTGACCCTGCAGTTCGCAGGCGGCACCCGGTGGGAGCGTTCCCGGCGGCTGGTGGAACCCTCCGCCCACGACGAGGACCTCCGCACCCTCGCGTACCGCCTGATGGACGCGGCGGGGCTGCAACGGGCCCGGCTCACCGGCATGGTGCTGCGCGCCGAGGACCTCGCGGCCGCGGAAGCCGTGACCCGGCAGCTCACACTGGACCCCGTCCGCGAGGCCCGCCTCACGGTGGAAGCCGCCATCGACCGCGCCAACGCCCGCTTCGGCCCGGGCACGGTCCGCCCGGCCGCCCTCTTCTGACCGTCCCGTCCGCCCCGCGGGTCCTGGCACGTTCCCCAGGCTCTTCGAGCGGGGCGGGCGCTGGGCGCCGGGCCCGGCCGGGCGGCCGCCAGGGCGCGGACCGCGGGTCAGAGGTCGCCGAGCAGCAGCCGGGCCGTCTCCGTGCGCAGGGGGGTGGTCTGGGCCTGGATCAGGTGGAACTGGGCCTCACGGGAGAGCCGCCCCGCGGTGTGCCCGTACTGGATGGCCCGGCCCCCGGCCACCGCCACGCAGGCCGCCGCCGACCGGACGGCCAGGTCCAGGGCGGCGGCCCGCAGGGTGAGGCGGGCCCCGACCTCCTCGCCGGCCGGGACCTCGTCGCGCAGGGCGTAGGCCTCGGCGCGCAGCCGGGCGGTCTTCTCGGCGAGGCGCAGGCCGAGTTCCCCGTACGGCTCCGAGCGGAGCAGGAAGTCGGCCGTCGCGCGCAGCTGGCCGAAGACGGCCGGCTGGGCGTCGGCGTTCTCCAGGTCGTAGGCCCGGATCCACTCGGTCCGGGGCACGACCCCGAGTACCCGGGCGTCGGGGACGAGCAGCCCGCGCAGCTCGACGGAGGCCGTGTGCGTCCCGCCCATCGCCCACAGCGGGGCCTCCTCGACGGCGCTCAGCCCCTCCGCCCCGGCGCCGGGGGCGCAGTCGACCAGCGCGAGGACCGCCTCGTCGGAGCCGGTGACGGCCCCCGCGTACAGGGAGTCGGCCACCCCCCAGCCCGTCACCCACGGCATCCGCCCGGTCAGCCGCCAGCCGCCCGGCACCCGTACCGCCGTGACGGGCGGGCGCGGGCGCCGCAGGAAGGCGTAACCCGCCGTCGGGCGCCGCTCACCCCGGGCCAGGGCCGGCAGCCAAATCCCGCGCAGGGCGGTGCCCGCCGGGTCGGCGGCCTGGACGAGTGCCCTGGCCAGCGGGACGTGCTGGGTCCACACGAACCAGGTCGACGGGTCCACCGCCGCCAGCACCTCGTGGACCTCCCGGACCACCTGACGGGCCGTGAGGCCGGAACCCGGCCCCGGTTCGTATCCGATCGCCCCGTACGCGCCGCAGGCGGCGAGCGCGTCCAGATGCGCACGCGGCACCCCCTCGACCGCCGTCCGTTCCGCCCCGGGCCGCAGGAGCCGTACGGCGGTGTCCGTGACGGCGGCGACCAGCGGGTCGGCCGCCAGCGCGGACGGGGTGGCCAGGGCGGTGCCGGCTCCAGGGGCCTCGTGCATGGCGGCGCTCACCTCGGGTTGCGGGGGGTCCGGGGGCGTCCATCCTTCCCGAGGGGTGCTGGAGGCACGCTGGACACGCGAGTTTTTACCGCCGCGTAACTTCCAAGTCTTGCTACTCGCCCGTAATTTGGCGACAGCAGCACCCCTTGTGATCCGGATCACGGGACGGAACCCCCCCCACCTTTCCCCTTGAACCGCGAGGAGATCACACGATGCTGCCCTGGAGACGCCTGCTCCGCTCGCTGGCCGTCCTCACCCTGGCCGCCGCCGCGCTCGTCGCCCCCACCGGCGCAGCGCAGGCGGCGTCCGCTCCCAGCAGCGGCTGGAACAACTGGTCCTGCAAGCCCTCGGCCGAACACCCCCGCCCGGTCGTCCTCGTCCACGGCACCTTCGGCAACTCCGTCGACAACTGGCTCGGGTTCGCCCCCTACCTGGTCCACCGCGGCTACTGCGTCTACTCCCTCGACTACGGCCAGCTGCCCGGCGTCCCCCTCTTCAACGGGCTCGGCCCCATCGACAAGTCGGCAGGCCAGCTCGACGCCTTCGTCGACAGGGTGCTGGCCTCCACCGGAGCCGCCAAGGCCGACCTCGTCGGCCACTCCCAGGGCGGCATGATGCCGCGCTACTACCTGAAGTTCCTGGGCGGCGCCGCCAAGGTCAACGCCCTCGTGGGGCTCGCCCCCGACAACCACGGCACCACCCTGTCCGGGCTCACCCAACTGCTCCCGTACTTCCCGGGCGCCGCGGACCTGATCAGCACGGCGACCCCGGGGCTGGCCGACCAGATCGCCGGATCCGCCTTCCAGCAGAAGCTGAACGCCGGCGGCGACACCGTCCCCGGGGTCTCCTACACCGTCATCGCGACCCAGTACGACGAGGTGGTCACCCCCTACCGGAGCGCCTTCCTCAACGGGCCGGGCGTCCGCAACGTCGTCCTCCAGGACCTGTGCCCCCTGGACCTCTCGGAGCACGTGGCCATCGGCCTGACCGACCGGATCGCCTGGCACGAGGCGGTCAACGCCCTCGACCCGGCGCACGCGGAACGGACCACGTGCGCCTCGGTCTTCGACTGACCCGCCCCGCCCCCGGCTAGCGGACGCTGCGGCGCACCCCGGTGGCCCGGCGGCGGGCCACGGCGAACAGCACGGCCGCACCCACGGCCACCACCCCGGCGCCCGCGATCGCCAGCGCCGGGGTGGCGCCGTTCCCACCGGTCTCCGCGAGGTTGCCGCCGCCCTCCCTCCCGCCGGCGGGGGAGGGGGACGCGGCGGGGGCCGGCGCGGCGGCGATCGGGGAGGCGGCGCCCCGGCCGTTCGTCCTCGGGTCGTTGTCGCCGTGACCGCCGTGCTCCACGGTGGACTTGCCCGCGCCGTCGGAGATCTGCTCGTCCGTCGGCGCCTTGGGCGTCTCGACGGGCGCGGCCCCACCCGGCTGAGCGGAGGCGCCCGTTCCCGGCGTGGCCGCGGTACCGCCGCCGGCGTTCCCGCTCCCGCCGTTCCCGCTCCCGCCGTTCCCGCTGTCCTTGCCGAAGACCACGTCCGAGCAGGTGTAGAAGGCCTCGGGGCTGTCCGAGCGCTGCCAGACGCTGTAGACGAGGTGCCGCCCGCTCTTCTTCGGCACCACCCCGCTGAACACGTAGTCCCCGTTCTGCATCCCCGGGTCGGTGACCTTCGCGAACGGGGCGGGCTCCAGGTCGGACCACTTCAGCGGCTTCGACGGGTCGTAGCCGTCCTTCGTCACGTACAGCTCGAAGGATCCCCGGTGCGGGGCGGTGCCCTTGTAGCGGAAGGTGTGCGCCCCCGCCGTCATCGGGGTGGCCGGCCAGTCGGCGCGGGGCAGGTCCAGCCCCTTGTACTTGGCGTTGCCCGCCGAGCACAGCTGCCCGTCGGGGATCAGCGACCGGCTCTTGCCGGCCGCGTTCGCGATGTTCACCGCGTTCCAGTCGTAGAAGGCCTGCGCGCCGCTCGCGGCGACGGCCGCCTTGCACGCCGCCGACTTCGGCGACTCCGGCCCCTCCGCGTAGCACGCCGCGACCCGGCTGACCGGGTCCGTCATCGACCCGTGGGCCGCCGCCGGAACGGCCGCGTACGCGGCCACCGCGAGCGGGGCGAGGCCGGCGGCGGCGATACGGGCGGCGGCGGTGCGGGCGGCGGTGCGGCGGCGTGCAGGCATGGGCGGATCTCCTTCGGGCGCGGGGCAGGGCTGCACCAGCGGAACCGGCCGGTGCGGCGCCGCCCCCCTTGGGGTCCGGTGCCGCCGACGGCCTCCCTGGCCCGGCCAAGCTAGCCCCCGGGAGACCCCGTCCGGCCGCCTTCGCGCCCCCGGAGAGGATCCTTAGGCTCCGCTTAAGGAACCGCTAAGCGCCCCCACAGAAAGGCCGCCCGGTCACCCCAGGAGAGCGGCCAGCCCGTGCGCCGAGCGGGCCTGCTCCTCCAGCGCGTCCAGCGCCCGTACGGCCTGGGCCGCCGCCTCGGGGTCGCTCGCGGCCAGCCCGCTCTCGGCGAACTCGTCCTCGTCCAGCCGCAGGACGGTCTTCCCGTCCGCCGACACCCACAGGTCCAGGTCCAGGTCCTCCACGAGGATCCCGCCGTCGCGGACGACGGCCGGGCGCGTGACGTCGCAGTACCAGCCCTTCAGGACCCCGTCGCCGCTCCGGACCTCCTTGACCGCGTACCAGCGGGTCCTCCAGAAGTGCTCGACGAACACGTCCCCGGGCTCGAACCGGACGAAGCCGAAGTCCCGTACGCCCTCGGCCGCCCACGGTGCCCGCACCGTGATCCGGTCCCCGTCGTCGGCCAGCTGCGCCGCCGGATAGCCGATCTTGGTCCGGCCGCCCTTGGTGAGGGTGATGGTCCAGGTGGTGGTCACTGTGGTGCTCCTCCAAGCCTCTTCGTGAAGCGCGTCTCGGTCGCGCAGATCTCGTATCCGAACCATGCGTTGACCGCGAGCATGGGTCCGTTGCCGGCGTCGTTGCCGGTGAAGGCGTCGGTGTACCCGGCCTCGCGGGCCCGGCGCAGCGAGTCGGTCTTGGCCAGCTTGGCCAGGCCGCGGCCGCGGAAGGCGCGCCGGGTGCCGGTCATCGCCGAGGAATAGCGGGTGCGGCCGTCGGTCCGGGCGGCCGAGAAGGCGGCCACGGCCCCGTCGACGAGGACGACCGAGGTCAGTTCGTGGTCGAGGGTCGGGTCGTGCCAGACGCCGTCCAGCCACTCCTGGTAGTCGTCGAGCTCCACCGGGATGTCGCCCGGCTCGTCGGCCGAGGCCTCGGCGTCGGCCTCGTAGAGGGGCCGGGGGTCGTCGGCGAAGGCCGAGGCCGGGCGGAGCTCCACCCCGGCGGGCAGGTCGCGGGGGAGCGGCGGGAGGGTGCCCGCCGCCAGGTCCAGGTGCAGGAAGTGCGCGGATCGGCTGGCCCGGTAACCGTGCCGCTCGGCGAAGGCGCGGTGCGCGGGCTCGTCGAGCACCCAGGCGTACGCGGCCACGGCCCCGCACGCGGCGAGGTGCTCCTCCGCCGTGCGCAGCAGGGCGGTCCCGGCGCCGCGGGTGCGGTGGGCGGGGTCGACGTAGGCGTTGACGTACGACCGGCCGGGCTCGGGGCTGTCGTGGGCGAGGCCGACCTGGGCCGTGCCGACGGCCCGGCCGTCGGCGGTCTCGGCGATCAGGAGGCGGTGGCGGGCGCGCGGGTGCGCCGAGCCGAGCTCGAACGCCACGCCGGCGGGGGTGGTCACCAGGAAGGGCAGGGCGGCGCGGCGCAGCCGTACCACGGCCTCGGCGTCGGCGGGGTCGTCGGGACGCAGGTCGCGTACGTGAACGGCGGGCAGGGTCATGCGGGGGACGTTACGGGCCGATCCGCCTTCGGCGCCTGCCAATTACAATCGGCGCGTGACCTCGACCAACCCCCTCAGGATCAGGATCGACGGTGCGGCCGGTTCGGCGGCCCCGTACGAACAGCTGCGCGCGCAGATCGCGGACCAGGCCCGTTCGGGCCGGCTTCCGGTGGGCTTCAAGCTGCCGACGGTGCGCGGGCTGGCGGAGGAGCTGGGGCTGGCGGCGAACACCGTCGCGAAGGCGTACCGGGCGCTGGAGGCCGACGGGGTGATCGAGACGCGAGGGCGGAACGGGACGTTCGTCGCGGCGGCGGAGGGGTCCTCGCGGGAGGCCGCCCTCGCCGCGCAGTCGTACGCCGACCGCGCGCACCGCCTGGGCCTCACGGAGCCCGAGGCCCTCGCCGCGGCCACCGCCGCCCTCCGGGCCCGCTACGCCGCCAAGTAGCCCCACCGGCCCCTCCCCACCCAGCGGAGCCCTCGGGAACACTGGAAGAGCGAGCAGGGACCCCGGCCCCGTGCGGTGGGAACGGGTCGCAGGTGACGGCCGGATGCCGGGCGGGGCCGGAGCGGGCCCGGCCCGGCGCCCGACGGACGGAGTCCGTCGCAGCGGTGCGAAGCCGGGGAGGCGCCCCGGCGCCGGGACGCGCGAGCGGCGCGTCAGAGATAGAGCCCCGCCTCCGACTGCGGCTGCGTCGGCAGCACCGCCGCCGGGCCCGTCCCCCGCCGGAGGGCGAAGAGTTCCGCGAGGGTCGCGCCCTCCCGGGAGACCCCCTCGTCGGTCCCGAGCCACTCCACGGCCTCGCCGTGCGTCAGCCGGCCGACCTCGATGCGGGCCAGGCACCGGCCCGGCCGCACCACGGCCGGGTGCAGCCGCTCCAGGTCCTCGTTGGTCGTGACCCCGACCAGGACGTTGCGGCCCTGCCCCAGCAGACCGTCCGTCAGGTTCAGCAGCCGCGACAGCGCCTGCCCCGCCGTGTGCCGCGCCTCGCCGCGGATCAGCTCGTCGCAGTCCTCCAGCAGCAGCAGCCGCCAGCGCCCCTTCGCCGTGCCCTCGTCCTCGCCGATCGCGATGTCCATCAGATAGCCCACGTCGTTGAACAGCCGTTCCGGGTCCAGGACGCAGTCCACCTGGCACCACTCCCGCCACGACCGCGCCAGCGTCCGCAGGGCCGACGTCTTCCCCGTCCCCGGCGGGCCGTGCAACAGCAGCAGCCGCCCCGCGATGTCGTCCGGGGTGACCTTCATCAGCCGGTCCATCGCCGCCGCCACCGGCGCCGTGTAGTTCGGCCGCACCTCCGCCCACGTACCGGCCGAGATCTGCCGCGTCGTACGGTACGGACCGCGGCGCGGGGAGACGTACCAGAAGCCCATCGTGACGTTGTCCGGCTGGGGTTCGGGCTCGTCCTGGGCCCCGTCCGTGGCCTCGCCGAGCACCCGCTGCGCGAGCTCGTCGCTGACCGCGGTGACGGTGACGTCCGCGCCCCGGCTCCAGCGGGAGACCAGCACCGTCCATCCCTCGCCCTCGGCGAGCGTGGCGCTGCGGTCGGTGTCCCGCGCCGCGCGGAGCACGGTGGCCCGCGGGGGCAGCAGCGTGGCCTCCGCCTTCACCCGCTCGATGGTGACGCTCTGCGCGTACGGCTGCTCGCCGGTCGCGAACCGGCCGAGGAAGAGCGCGTCGACGACATCCGACGGTGAGTCACTGTCGTCTACATGGAGCCGGATCGGCAGCGCGTCATGCGGGTCTGCTGGCATGGCGCCCATGATCCGGCACGAACTGCCCTCCCGCACCCGTGTTTCGCCGGATCGGGTGGACGCGTTCCCTCTTCAAACACATCGGGCGTGAAGATTCCGGCGCCAACCCCGCCCCGAAAATTCTTGGCATGAACACTTCCGGCCATCCTCGGCTGCTTGTACCACGGACTCAGGAGTAACCCCCACAAGGAGCCGCACACATGAGCATGAGACTGTCGCGCGTCGCCGCCCTCGCCTCCTCCCTGTTGCTCGCCGCCGGAGCCGCCCTCTTCGGCGCCGGCCAGGCCTCCGCCCAGGCCGACTTCGGCTACGTCGCGCTGGGCGACTCGTACTCGTCCGGCGTCGGCGCCGGCAACTACGACTCCGCCAGCGGCAACTGCAAGCGCACCACCCGCGCCTACCCCGCCCTGTGGGCCGCCGCCCACGCCCCGCAGACCTTCTCCTTCACCGCCTGCTCGGGCGCCCGGACGGGTGACGTCCTCTCCGGGCAGCTCGGCCCCCTCAACGCCGGTACCGACCTGGTCAGCATCACCATCGGCGGCAACGACGCCGGTTTCTCCGACGTGATGACGACCTGTGTCCTGCAGTCCGAGTCCACCTGTGTCAACCGCGTCAACCAGGCCAAGGCGTACGTCGACTCCACCCTCCCCGGCCAGCTCGACCAGGTCTACGACGCCATCCGCGGCCGCGCCCCCTCCGCCAAGGTGGTCGTGCTCGGCTATCCCCGCTTCTACAAGCTGAACGGCAGCTGCATCGCCGGGCTCACCGAGGGCGAGCGCACCGCCATCAACGGCGCCGCCGACTACCTCAACGCCGCCATCGCCAAGCGCGCCGCCGACCACGGGTTCACCTTCGGCTCGGTCGTCGGGGCCTTCACCGGCCACGAGATCTGCTCCGGCGACGCGTGGCTGCACAGCGTCAACTGGACCAACATCGGCGAGTCGTACCACCCCACCGCCACCGGACAGTCCTCCGGCTACCTGCCGGTGTTCAGCGGCAAGGCCTGAGGATCCGCCGCCGGGCTCCCCGTCGGCGCCGGCCCCGCGGTCGGCGCCGTCGTCCCGGCGGGCGGGCCCGAGGGGCTCGCGGGACCAGGGGAGGAGGCCCCGTCCGTCGGGGTCTCCTCCGTGCACGCCACGGAGAACTCCAGCCAGGGCGAGGTCTTCAACAGCGGCGTGCGCACCTCCAGCCGTACCGCGTCCTGGACGTTCCCCCCGGCCGTGCTCCCGGACTCGTCGTGGTTCAGCTGACGGGTGCGCGCCCCGCCCGCCTCGTACGTGATGCTCCGCCAGGGCTCCGCGGACGTGGAGCCGTCGAGCCTGGCCCAGCGGTACTCGACCACGGCCGGCGTCACGGCCACCTCGATGGTGCCGGTGAACGAGGGCGTGCCCGTCGCCGGGGGCGGGCAGCTCCCGGCGTAGGCGCCGCGCAGGGTGTGCACGTACAGGGTGACGTTCTGCGCGGGCCCGCTGGTCGCCGCCTCCGACGGGGACGCCGAAGCCGGCGCCGACGGCGAGGGCCGCTCCGTCACGCCCGGGGTCCCTGACGGCCCGTGCGCCCCGTCCCCGCCGCCGGTGTCGCGCAGCAGCAGCCACACCAGCAGGGCCAGCACCGCCAGCAGGGCCACGATGCCCAGGGCGAGCACCAGGCCCGCCCCGCTCCCGCTCCGCTCCGGCGGCTGCACGGGCAGGGGCGCCGACGGGACCGGCGTCGTCCCGCGGTCACCCCCGTACGGCCCCGCCTGCACCGCCGTCGCGGCCGCGGGGTCCCACGCCGGCCCGCCCGGATCCCGGACGGCGCCGCCCGCGCCGATGATCCGCAGCATCCGGGCGGCCTCCGCCGCGGGCAGCCGCTCGGCCGGGTCCTTGCGCAGCAGCCCCTCCAGTACGGGCTCCAGCGGCCCGGCGCGGCGCGGCGGGGGCAACTCCGCGTCCACCACGGCCTCCAGCGTGGCGACCGGGCTGTCCCGGAGGAAGGGCGAGACCCCCTCCACGGCCGTGTAGAGCATCACCCCGAGCGACCACAGGTCCGACTCGGGGCCCGGGTCCTGCCCCAGCGCCCGTTCGGGGGCCAGGTATTCGGGCGAGCCGATCACCTCGCCGGGCATCGTGAGCGGGGAGACGCCCGCCAGGCTCGCGATCCCGAAGTCGCTCAGCACCACCCGCCCGTCGTTGGCGACCAGTACGTTGGCGGGCTTCACGTCCCGGTGCAGCACCCCGGCCCCGTGCGCCGAGCGCAGCGCCGCCAGCACCTGCTCGCCCAGGTGCGCGGTCCGCTGCGGGGTCATCGGGCCCTCGCCCTCCAGCACCTCCGCCAGGGAGAGCCCGCGCACCAGCTCCATCACGATCCAGGGCCGGCCCTCCTCGGTGACGACGTCGTAGACCGTGACGACCCCCCGGTGCGAGACCCGCGCCGCGGCCCACGCCTCCCGCTCCAGCCGCCGGTAGAGCCGCGCCACCTCGGCGGCGTCCATCCCGCCGGGCGCCCGGACCTCCTTGACGGCGACCTCCCGGGCCAGGACCTCGTCCCGCGCCCGCCAGACCACGCCCATGCCGCCGCGGCCCAGCGGACCGAGCAGCCGGTACCGTCCGGCGATGACACGCCCGGACCCGCCGCTTTCGTTGGCGCTCACGTGATTCCCCCCTGCGTCACCGGGTGATCACTCCAAGTTAGCGCAGCGGGGCTCGGCTGGCCCGCATCGTGACGACACTCTCCGCGGCCCTCACGGAGTGTGTTCCCAAGTGCCGTTTCCCGTACGGAGAGTGACGGGTGACTTCGCTGAGTAATCGTCAACTACCCGTACTCACAGGGGTAATTCACACCACCGGGATACCCGAGGACATTGCGCAGGCGATAGGGTTACCCTGCCCGGGCCGGGTGCCCTCGTACGGGTGGGGAGAGACATGGAACAGATAGCAATGCGCAGCAGGCCGCCCCGCGTGCCTGCCATCACCTGCGGGAGCAGCGCGGTCAGCTCGCGCCTCGACCGCCACCTCGCCGTGCTGGGCGGACCCGCCGCCCCGCGCCACGAAGTGGCCGAGGCGACCCTGCTGATGCGGGAACTCACCTCCCGCGACCACACCCACGTCCAGCGGAGCCGCAGCGCGCGCGTCGCGCTGTTCGCACCGCTGCGCAGGCTGCGGCGCACCCTCTTCGGCAGCCGTCGCTCCTGACCGTCCCCGACGACCGTCCCCGTAGCGCAGCCGGCCCCGTCCGGCTGCACCCGGCCCCGTCTCCTCCCCGGCGCCCTCCGGCGTACGCTGCGCCGGCTCCCCGGCGCCCCGGCCTCAGGCGATCACACCGTCCCCGCGCAGTTCCGCGATCCGCTCGTCCGACGTCCCCAGGGCGCGCAGCAGGGAGTCGGTGTGCTCGCCGAGCGCGGGCACCGCTCCCATCCGCGCCTCCGCTCCCCCCGGCAGCCCGATCGGCGGCAGCAGCGCCCGCAGCGGGCCCGCCGGCGAGTCCACCTCCCGCCAGCGGTCCCGTGCCGCCAGCTGCGGATGTGCGGCCAGCTGGGCCACCGAGTTGAGCCGCGCGCAGGCGATGCCGGCCGCCTCCAGCCGCTCCACCGCCTCGTCGGCCCCCAGCTTGCCGAGCGCCCCGGCCACCACCGCGTCGGTGTCCTCCCGCCCCCGCGTACGGGCCGCGTTGGTCGCGTACCGCGGGTCGTCGGCCAGCTCCGGCCGCTCCAGCACCTCGCGGGCCAGCCGCCGCCACTCGCGGTCGTTCTGGACCGACAGCAGGACCCGGTCCCCGTCGGCCGTCGCGTACGCGTCGTACGGTGCGATCACCGCGTGCGCCAGGCCCGTCCGTACGGGCTGCTCCCCGCCGTGCATGGTGTGGTGCAGCGGATGCCCCATCCATTCGGCGAGCGACTCCAGCATCGAGATCTCCACCGGTCCGCCGCGCCCCGTGGTCCCGCGCCGCAGCAGCGCCGCGAGCACCCCCGAGAAGGCGTACATGGCGGCCGCGATGTCGGCGGCCGGGATCCCCGCCTTCACGGGCCGCTCCGGGGTCCCCGTCACCGACACCAGCCCCGCCTCGCACTGCACGAGCATGTCGTAGGCCCGCTTGTGGGCGTACGGGCCGCCCCGGCCGTAGCCGGAGACGTCCACGGCGACCAGCCGCGGGTAGCGGGCGCACAGCGTGGCCGCGTCGATGCCCAGCCGGGCGGCGGCCCCCTGCGCGAGGTTCTGCACGAACACGTCGGCGCCGGCGAGCAGGGCGTGCAGCACCTCCAGCCCCCGCGGGTCCTTCAGGTCCAGCGCGAGGGACTCCTTGCCCCGGTTGGCCCAGACGAAATGCGAGGCCAGGCCCCGGGCGGCGGTGTCGTAGCCGCGCGCGAAGTCGCCGCCGTCGGGCCGTTCCACCTTGATCACCCTGGCTCCGAGGTCGGCGAGCTGGCGGGTGGCGAAGGGAGCGGAGACGGCCTGTTCGACGGCGACGACGGTGAGCCCGGCGAGGGGGAGGGGTTCGGTGGTCATGGGCCCTGCCTACCGGGTGCGGCCGGGATCTGTCACCCCCCCCACCGCTGCGGACGGGGCTCAGAGCAGGGCGAACTGGCCGCCCGGGCCCTCCTCCTGGTGGTCCAGGACCGAGGCCGGGCGGCGGGACCAGCGCGGCGGCGGCAGCACTCCGGCGGCCTCCAGCTCGGCGGCCGGCAGCAGCGGGCCGGGGGTGAACTCCGCCCGCTCCGGGGCCAGATCGGCGAGCAGCGACAGGGTCGTCACCAGGGCGAGCAGCTCCGAGGTCCAGGCCTGCGGCCACTCGGCCGGCCCGAAACCCTCCAGCCCCCGCGCCTCCGGCTCCCGGTGCGCGCTCCGGGCGGCGAACCAGGACTCCAGCACCGGCACGCCCTGCGCCTCGTACGCCCAGGCCCCGGCGGGCACGGGGGAGACGGTCCCGTCACCGATGGCCAGCGTCTCGGTCTCCGGGTCGTAGCCGAGCTCCCGCGGCCAGGCCGTGACCGCAGCCCGGACGTACGGCCGCCGCCCGCCCGGGAGCCGGGGCGGCTCCCCGCCGCGCGCCCCGCGCAGCTGGACGGTGAGCAGCCGGTGGCCCAGCTCCACCCCGGCCCGCCAGCGCCCGGGGTCGGCGGCGAGCGGCACCTCGTACCCGCGCGGCCCGGGGCGGCCGGCGGCGAGGATCCAGCACAGCACGTCCTCCGGGGTGATCCAGCCGCCGTAGCGGCCGCCCAGCAGCGCGGCCAGGCCCGGCGCGAGGTTGGGCTCGGCGCCGCCCGGCCGCCGGTGCAGCGGGCGGATCCGGCCGAGCCGGCCCGCCGGGAGGTGCGGGGTGACCAGCAGGCCGGGTGCCTCCAGCAGGAACAGCTGCTGCCCGTCCAGGACCCGCCACAGCTCGGGCCGGGCCGCGTCGATGAGCCGCTGGTCGGGGAGCAGCCACTGCTCGTCGAAGGGCGCGCGGAGCACCCGTACGGGATCCGGGAAGGGGCCGGGGTCGTCGGCGAAGCGGGCGGTGGCCGAACGCTGCCCCGGCAGGGCGGCGGCGCCGGCGGAGGGCGTGCGGATCCGGCTGGGCCGGAACAGCTTCTCGCGCTCCGGTCCTTCGGCCCCCGTCAGGGCCGCCCAGCGGGCGCGCAGCGTGGCCGGATCGGGGGCCGCGACCCAGGCGCGGCCCAGGCGCAGGCCGCTCACGGCCCACGGCATCAGATCGTCCAGCAGCGGTACGTCGTCGCTCACCCGGCAGATGGTAGCGACGGGCGGCCGGGGCCGGGCCGTGTCCCGGCCGAAGCGTTACGCTCCTTGTGTAGGCGTCCGTACGCGTCCGTCACCTGCGTACGCGTGGGATCCGCACCGACCGAGGAGTCGGCCATGAGTCAGTACGACGAGTATTCGACCCCCTCGCAGGCCGAGGGCGAACGGCTCGACGAGGACATGGACGAGAAGCAGCGGGAGCAGCGGCACCACCCCCAGACGATGCGCACCACGCCCTCGCAGGCCGAGGGCGAGCGCCTCACCGAGGAGAACGAACAGCGGAGGTAGGGCGTTCCCGGGGCCCGCTCAGGGCGCGTCGACGGTGACCGTGAAGGAGAAGCGGTCGCCCCGGTACCGGATCCGGGCCACGTCGACCACCCGCCCGTCCTCCCCATACGTCACGCCCGTGTAGTGCAGGATCGGGCTCAGCAGCGGCACCCGGAGCAGTTCGGCCGTCTCCGGGTCGGCCAGCCGCGCCTCGACGGTGTCCGTGATCCGGCTGATGCGCACGCCGACCACGTCGCGCAGCACCTTGGTCATCGGCCAGCGTTCCAGGTCGGCGAGGTCCACCGCGTCGGCGAGCTCGGGGCGCACCGCGTTCTCGGCCCAGTTCGTCGGCTCCCCGCTGCTGCCGTCACGCCGCAGGCGGCGGTACGTGACCACCTCCGGCAGGTCCGGGAAGTGCTCCAGCAGCTCCCCGGACACCGGCGTCCGCTCGTGGCCGAGGACCGTCGTGGCCTCGCCCGACTGCTGGGCCACGATCGTGTCGACCGAGCCGAGCAGCCGCACCGGGGCGCTGCGCCGGGCCCCCGGCTCGATGAAGGTGCCCCGCCGCCGGTGCCTGCTGATGAGGCCTTCGCCCTCCAGCTCCTTGAGCGCCTGGCGCATCGTCAGCACGCTCACGCCGTAGTGCTCGGCGAGCTGCTCCTCGGTCGGCAGGCGCAGCGAGGCGTCCGGGGCACGGCCCAGTATCGAGGCGCGCAGCGACTGTGACACCTGGTACCAGAGCGGCAGCTTCCGGTTCAGTACCAGCGAGTCGGGTGCGAAGGCGGTCACGGGTGGTTCTCCGTACGGGCTGGCGCCCCGGGGCGGGGCGGCAGGCGGGGCGGTGCGGTGGCAGGGGGAATACTAGGCGCGGAAGTGCCGCTCCAGCCCCTGCCAGACATCGTCGTATCCCCGCTGGAGGTGGTCGGCGCCGGCCGCCTGGGCGGTGGCGGTGATCGGCCAGCGGGTCTCGAACATGAAGGCCAGGCCGTCGTCGATCTTCTGGGGCTTGAGCTCGGCGGCGCTGGCCCGGTCGAAGGTCTCCCGGTCCGGTCCGTGCGCGGACATCATGTTGTGCAGCGAGCCTCCTCCGGGGACGAAGCCCTCGGCCTTGGCGTCGTAGGCGCCCTCGATCAGGCCCATGTACTCGCTCATCACGTTCCGGTGGAAGTACGGCGGCCGGAAGGTATCCTCGCCGACCAGCCAGCGCGGGGCGAAGACCACGAAGTCCACGCCCGCCAGCCCCGGGGTGTCGGAGGGCGAGGTCAGGACCGTGAAGATGGACGGGTCCGGGTGGTCGTAGCTGATGGACCCGATGACGTTGAACTTCCGCAGGTCGTAGACGTACGGGACGTGCGTGCCGTGCCAGGCCACCACGTCGAGCGGGGAGTGGTCGTAGGTCGCGGCCCAGAGGTTGCCGCAGAACTTGTTGACCACCTCGGTCGGCCGCTCGGAGTCCTCGTACGCGGCGACCGGCGCCCGGAAGTCGCGGGCGGCGGCGAGGCCGTTGGCGCCGATCGGGCCCAGGTCCGGCAGCTCGAAGGGCCGGCCGTAGTTCTCGCAGACGTAGCCGCGGGCGTCGCCGTCCAGGAGCTCGACGCGGAAGCGGACGCCGCGCGGGATCAGTGCCACCTCGCCGGGGCCGGCGGACAGCAGGCCGAGCTCGGTGCGCAGCAGCAGGCCGCCGCGCTCGGGGACGATCAGCAGCTCGCCGTCCGAGTCGCTGAACACCCGGTCGGTCATGTCGGCGTTGGCGGAGTAGAGGTGGACGGCCATGCCGGTGCGCTGGGTGGCGTCGCCGTTGCCGCCGAGGGTCCACAGGCCGGCCAGGAAGTCGGTGCCGGGCGCCGGGTCGGGCAGCGGGTTCCAGCGCAGCCGGTTGGGGTCCGGGACGGTCTCGGTGAAGGGGCCGGTGCGCAGGGCGCCGTTGTCGACGCGGGTGAAGGCCGGGTGCGCGGCGGAGGGGCGGATCCGGTAGAGCCAGGAGCGGCGGTTGTGGCGGCGGGGCTCGGTGAAGGCGCTGCCGCTGAGCTGCTCGGCGTAGAGGCCGAGGGCGGCGCGCTGAGGGGAGTTGCGGCCGAGCGGCAGGGCGCCGGGCACGGCCTCCGAGCTGTGCTCGTTGCCGAAGCCGGTGAGGTACTCCAGCGTCTGCGCCGTCTTCCTGGCCTGCTCACTCATGGGCTGCTCCCGCTCCGTCGAAGGAATCCTATGCTCGACAGTAGGATTCCGCGACCCGCACGTCAACGCCGTGTTTCCGGCCAGGGCGCGCACGGGGGGATCCAAAAAGATGAACATTGCTCTACTCTCTCGCGCATGTCGTGGACCCGCAGGTTCCCTGCCGTGCCGGCGGCGCTCCTCGCCGCCCTCCTCGCGCTCCTGTCCCTCCTCGCCGCCGCGCCCGCCGCCCGCGCGCACGAGGAGCGCCCCGTCGCCCTCCCCGACGGCCGCGGATCCGTGCCGCGCTACCGCGCCGCCGAGCCCGACCTGCTGGTCTGCAAGACCGACCGGGCCGACTTCGAACGCCGCACCGCGGCCTTCCCCGAGCCGCTCAGACAGCGCAACCTCGCCCTGTACGAGCGCTGCCAGACGGGCGGCTACCGCCACCTCCAGGACGCCGTGGACGCCGTCGACCGGCCGGGCGTGAACATCGCGGTCCTCCCCGGCCTCTACGAGGAGGAGCCCTCGCTCCCCAAGCCCGCGGGGGAGTGCGCGCACCTCAAGGCCCCCGACTCGGCGCTCGGCTACCAGATCCTGTCCTACGAGCAGCAGGTGCGCTGCCGCCACAACCAGAACCTCGTCGCGATCCTCGGCAAGAAGGACCTCCAGATCGAGGGCACCGGCGCCGCCCGCACGGACGTGGTCATCGACGCCAAGTACCAGAAGCTCAACGCCATCCGCGCCGACGGCTCCGACGGCATCTACTTCCGCAACTTCACCGCGCAGCGCACGACCTTCAACTCCCTTTACGTGCTCGCGGCCGACGGCTTCGTCATCGACGACGTCCTGACCCGCTGGAACGACGAGTACGGCTTCCTGACCTTCGCCAGCGACCACGGGCTCTACAAGAACTGCGAGTCCTACGGCAACGGCGACTCGGGCATCTACCCCGGCAGCGCCTCGAACATCAACGACGGCCGCGGCTACGACGTGCCCCGCTACTCCATCGAGATCACCGGCTGCCGCAGCCACCACAACATGGTCGGCTACTCCGGCACCGCCGGGGACTCCGTGTACGTCCACGACAACGAGTTCGACCAGAACATGGGCGGCGCCTCGATGGACAGCGCCTTCCCCGGCCACCCCGGCCTCCCGCAGAACCACGCCCGCTTCGAGCGGAACCTGATCCACGACAACAACGCCGACTACTACCACTACGTCGCGGACGGCACCTGCGCCCGACCGCCCGCCGCCCGCGGCTACGAGCAGGGCGTGGTCTGCCCGCAGATCTCCATGCCGCCGGGCACCGGCATCATCACCGCGGGCGGCAACTGGAACGTCTACGAGGGCAACTGGGTCTACGGGCACCGGCGCGCCGGGTTCTTCCTCAGCGCGGTGCCGGCGTTCATCCGCGGCGAGGAGAAGTGGTCCAGGCAGGCCGACACCTCCCACCACAACCGCTACGCGGACAACGTCCTCGGCAAGGACCGCTCCGGCGCTTCCCGACCCAACGGCAGCGACGTCTGGTGGGACGGCCAGGGCCGCGGGAACTGCTGGCAGGACGGCCCCGACGGCTCCACCCCGGGCACGCTCCCGCAGTGCGGGAAGGAGCCGGGCCGGGTCAGCGGCGCATCGGCCCGGCTCGTGGGCGAGCCGGTGAAGCTGACCCAGCTGCTGGTCTGCGCCGACTACAACGTCCAGGCCCGCAGGCTCCCGGCCGGCTGCGACTGGTACGGGGCGCGGGGCCTGGAGCGGGTGGAGACCCAGATCGCCCTGGCGGTGGCCGCGGTCCTGCTGCTGGTCGGCGGAGTCCTGTGGGGGCGCCGCCTGCGCCGCTCCCGGCTGGGCACGGCGGCCGCCCTGCTGGGGCTGGCCGGCCTGGCCCTGGACGTCGCCGGCTCCACGATGTCCCTGGAACACACCCCGGTCCCCGCCCTCGCCCTCCTCCTGCTCGGGCTGTGGTGGACCGGCACCGGCCTGGCCCTGCGCCCCGAACGGCCGTGGCCGGCCCGCATCACCCTCCTCCTCGGCGCCCTGACCCTGCTCGACGCCTTCGACAAGGCCGTCCTGATGATCCCGTGGATCCCCCTCAGCCCCGCCTGGATCCGCGGCCTGGTCGCCGTGGTGTGGGTCCTGTGGGCGGCCATCGCCTCCGCCCGCCCCACACCCCCCGCCCCCACCGACCCCCGGCCCGGCGCCCACGCCCCGGTCCCCACCCCGGCCCCGGCCAACGGCGCATGACCGGGCATCCCGCCGGCCCGATCCGTCCGACCCCCGGAGACACGCAGTGACCGACCCCGCCGAGCCCCACGTTCCGTGCGACTCCTGCCGGGCCGCCGCCCGCCGGGACCGCCCGCGCCGCCGCCGCGCCCGGACGGCCGCCCTGGTGGCGCTCCTCCTCCTGCTCACCGGTGGCGCCGCCGGCTGCGGCGGCCGCGCCACCACCCACCACAAACCCGGCACCACCCACGAACAGGCCTCCGGCGAGGCGGGCACCCTGCTCGACACCCGGGACGGCAGCGGGCACCGCCTGCGCGAGGTCCCCGCCCAGGGCGCCCCCCAGGTGCGGCTCACCGTCCGCCCCGACTCCGAGGACGGCTGGAACCTCCAGCTGGCCGTGACCGGCTTCCGCTTCACCCCCGACAGCACCGGCGGCGCCGCCCTCCCCGGCGCCGGCCACGCCCACCTGGAGCTGGACGGCCGCAAGCTGGCCCGCCTGTACGGCCCCTGGTTCCACCTGCCCGCGGCGCAGGTGCCCGAGGGCCCGCACACCCTGACCGCCCGCCTCTACGCGGACGACCACACGGCCTGGGCAGTCGCCGGGAAACCCGTCGAGGCGACGGTGCAGCTGACGGCGGGCCCCCCGGGCCAGGACCCCCACAGCCACCCCGCACCCGCCCCGACCGGCTCCCCGGAGCCCCCGCAGACACCCGCCGCCGACCGGACCGTCACCCTCACCGTCCGGGACGGCAAGGTGTCCCCGCCCCCCGCCCGCACCGAGCTCAAGCGCGGCGAACGGATCGCCCTGCGCGTCACCAGCGACCGCGCCGACACCCTGCACGTCCACGGCTACGACGAGGAACTCGCCCTGCCGGCGGGCCAGGAGGCCACCCTGGTCCTGACGGCCGACCGCACCGGTCTCTTCGAGGTCGAGACCCACGCGTCCCGGCTCGTCCTGACCCAGCTCCTCGTCCGATGACCCCCCGCCCCGCGCCCGCCCTCCCGGGCGGTCAATCCGGCGGGGGCTGGCCGGGCGCGGCTCCCGGCCACGGGGCCGGCCAGGGCGTGGTCCTCCACCCGGCCGACCCGTCGGCCCTCCTCGCGCACGGGATCGGCTCCCGGCACGACCTGCCGATCTCGCCCTTCTACGCCTTCGCCGGCGCCTTCGCCGCGCTGTTCGTCTCCTTCCTCGCGCTCGGCCTCCTCTGGTCCGCGTCCCGCTTCCGCGGCAACCGCTCCGGACTCGCCCTGCCCGCCGGGCTCCAGCGGGCGGCCGACGCGCCGGCCACCCGCACCGCCCTGCGCGGACTGGGTCTCGCCGCAGCCCTCGCCGTACTCCTCCACCTCCTCCTCGGTCCCGACGACCCCGCCCGCAACCCCGCTCCGGGCGCCGTCTACGTCCTCCTGTGGGTCGGACTCGTGCCCGCCTCCCTCCTCCTCGGCCCCGTCTGGCGCCTGCTCAACCCGCTCCGCACCCTGCACCGCCTCCTCAGCCGGGCCCGCCGCCGCCCGCCGGGAGCCGGCCGCCCCCTGCCGCCCGCACTCGGCCAATGGCCCGCCGCCGCAGGGCTGTTCGCCTTCACCTGGCTCGAACTCGTTTCGCCCGATCCCGCCTCCACCACCTCGCTCCTGACCGCCCTCGCCTGCTACGCCGCCGTTCACCTGCTGCTCGCCGCCCGCTTCGGCGAGGACTGGTTCACCGCCGCCGACGCCTTCGAGGCCTACTCCGACCTCCTCTCCCGGCTCTCCCCCCTCGGCCGCCGTGACGACGGCCGGCTCGTCCTGCGCAACCCCTTCCACGGACTCGACGCGACGCCCGAGCGGCCCGGACTCGTCGCCACCGTCTGCGTCCTGCTCGGATCCACCGCCTACGACGGCTACTCCGACGACCCCTCATGGATCGACGCCACTCAGACCTCCTCCCTCGGCCGCACCCCCACGGCCACGCTCGGACTGCTCGCTTCCATCGCCCTCGTCGCCACCCTGTACTGCCTGTGCGCGGGGGCCACCCGCCTCGTCAGCGGGCCGCACCCCCGCCCGCTGACCGCCTTCGCGCACTCACTCGTACCGATCGCCCTCGGCTATCTCATCGCCCATTACCTCTCCCTCCTCGTCACCGAAGGACCACGCACAGTAAGCATGGCACTCGGTACTGACAACGCCCCCGATCCCAGTCCCCCCTTGGGTCCCGGCGCCCTCGCCGCCCTCCAGGTGATCGCCGTCGTCGCCGGTCACGTACTCGGAGTGATCGCCGCGCACGACCGCTCCGTACGTCTCTTCCCGCCCGCGAAGGCCGTCGCCGGACAACTGCCGCTCCTCGCGCTGATGATCACGTACACCATCGGCGGGCTCACCCTCCTCCTGAACTGAGCGCCGCCGGGAAGGGCATGATGGATCCCGTGCCTCCCGCCCACCCCCTGCGCCGGGCCCCCGTCCAGCAGCGCAGCGCCGACCGCCTCGCCCGCATCCTCGACGCCTGCGCAGAACTCCTCGACGAGACCGGCTACGAGAACCTCAGCACCCGCGCCGTCGCCGTGCGCGCCGGCGTCCCCATCGGCTCGGTCTACCGCTTCTTCGGCAACAAGCGGGCCATGGCCGCCGCCCTGGCCCAGCGCAACCTCGACCGGTACGCGGAGGGCGTCCACGCGCGCCTCGCCGCCCTCCCCGCCACCCACTGGCGGCCCGTCGTCGACGCGGTGCTCGACGAGTACCTGGCCATGAAGCGGACCGTCCCCGGCTTCGCCCTCGTCGACTTCGGGGTCCCCGCACCCCCCGCCGAAGGGCCCGCCGCCGATCCCAACCACCAGGTCGCGGACCGTCTCACCGAGCTCCTGTGCGCCCACCTCGGCCTCACCCC
Organism: Streptomyces racemochromogenes; assembly: GCF_044129415.1. GTDB lineage: Bacteria > Actinomycetota > Actinomycetes > Streptomycetales > Streptomycetaceae > Streptomyces > Streptomyces racemochromogenes_A. Next base: position 31,046 of record NZ_JBBDHD010000027.1, on the reverse strand, counting down.
CGACCCGGCCCTGGCGCGCGCGGTCCTGGTGGCGGTCGAGGCGACCGACGCCCTGGTGCAGCTGGCCTTCCGGGCGGACCCGGCCGGGGACCCGGGGATCATCGACGAGACCCGGGCGATGATGCACGCCTACCTGGCCCGCGTCCTGGACTGACCCGGCCGCCCCGACCCCCTCCCCTCCGTCCCTACCGGTCGGTATGCTCAGGGCGCCCGCGGGGCCCGCTCCGCGCGGCGGAACCCGCAGGCCCGCGCCCGTGCCGCCGCCTGCCGCCCCCGGGAGGGCCCATGCCCCGCACCGCCCCGCGTATCTGCCCCCTCTGCGAAGCCACCTGCGGCCTCACCCTCACCATCGAGGGCACGACCGTCACCGGCGCCCGCGGCGACCGCGACGACGTCTTCAGCCGCGGCTTCATCTGCCCCAAGGGCGCCGCCTTCGGAGCCCTCGACGCCGACCCCGACCGGCTGCGCACCCCCCTCGTCCGCCGTGACGGACGGCTGTGCGAAGCCGGCTGGGACGAGGCGTACGAGGCCGTCGCCGCCGCCGTGCCCGCCCTCGTCCGCGCCCACGGAGCCCAGTCCGTGGGCGTCGTCCTCGGCAACCCCAACACCCACACCATGGCCGGCGCCCTCTACCCGCCCCTCCTCCTCGGCGCCCTCGGCACCCGCAACCTCTTCACCGCCAGCACCCTCGACCAGATGCCCAAACACGTCTCCAGCGGGCTCCTGTTCGGCGACCCCTTCGCCATCCCGGTGCCCGACCTGGACCGCACGGACTTCCTCCTGCTCATCGGTGCCAACCCCGTCGAGTCCAACGGATCCCTGTGCACCGCCCCCGACTTCCCCGGCCGGCTCAAGGCCCTGCGGGCCCGGGGCGGCACGCTCGTCGTCGTCGACCCGCGCCGCACCCGCACCGCCCGGCTCGCCGACCGGCACCTCGCCCCGCGCCCCGGCAGCGACGCCCTCCTCCTGGCGGCGCTCGCGCACACCCTCCTGGAGGAGAAGCTCGCCGACCCCGGCGCCCTCGGGGAGCACCTGGACGGACTCGGGGAACTCCCCGCCGCGCTCGGGAGTTTCACTCCCGAGGCCGTCGCCCCCGCCTGCGACCTGCCGGCCGAGGAGATCCGCACCCTCGCCCGGGATCTCGCGGCCTCGCCGACCGCAGCCGTCTACGGGCGGATCGGCAGCTGCACCGTCGAGTACGGGACGCTGGCCAGCTGGCTGGTCGACGTCCTGAACGTCCTCACCGGGAACCTCGACCGGCCCGGCGGGGCCCTCTTCCCGCTCTCCGCCACCGGCCCGCGGCCCCGCCCCGCCGGGCCCGGCAGGGGGTTCGCCCTGGGCCGCTGGCACAGCAGGGTCAGCGGGCACCCCGAGGTCAAGAGCGAACTCCCCATGTCCGCCCTGGCCGAGGAGATCGAGACGCCGGGGGAGGGGCGCATCCGCGCCCTGATCTCCGTCGCGGCCAACCCCGTGCTGTCCACCCCCGACGGCCGGCGGCTCGACGCCGCCCTGGCCGGGCTCGATTTCATGGTCAGCGTCGACCCCTACCTGAACGAGACCTCCCGCCACGCCCACGTCGTGCTGCCCCCGCCGCCGCCCTCGCAGAGCGCCCACCACGACTTCGCCTTCAACGGGTTCGCCATCCGCAACCAGGTCCGCTACACCCGGGCAGCCGTCCCCCTGGAGGCGGGCCGGCTCGACGAGTGCGAGATCCTCGCCCGCCTCGTCCTGGCCGTCTCCGGCATGCACGGTTCCGCCGAGCCGACGGCCGTCGACGAGATGGCGATCACGGCAGCCCTCGCCAAGGAGACAGCCGACCGGCAGTCCCCCCTGCACGGAGCCGACCCGGCCCGCCTCGCGGGGCTGCTGACCGGCGCGAGCGGCCCCGAGCGCAGGCTCGACCTGATGCTCCGACTCGGCCCGTACGGGGACCTGTTCGGCGCCGCCGGCGCGGACGCGGTCCAGGACGGGCTCAGCCTGGAGCGGCTCCTCGCGCACCCGCACGGCATCGACCTGGGTTCGCTGCGGCCCCGGCTCCCGGGACTGCTGAAGACCCGCAGCGGCAGGATCGAGCTGCTGCCGGACCCGATCGCGGCCGAGCTGCCCCGGCTGCGCGCGGCGCTCGCCGACCGCCCCGCCGCCCTGGTGCTCGTGGGCCGCCGCCACCTGCGGTCCAACAACAGCTGGTTGCACAACGTCCCGGCCCTGGTCGGAGGTTCCAACCGCTGCACCCTCCAGGTCCACCCCCAGGACGCCGAGCGTCTCGGCCTCGCCGACGGCGGCCGGGCCAGGGTCACCGCCGACGGCGGCAGCCTGGACGTCCCCGTGGAGGTCACCGACACCGTCCGCACCGGAGTGGTCAGCCTCCCGCACGGCTGGGGCCACGACCGCGAGGGCACCCGGCTCACGGTGGCCGGCGCCGCACCGGGGGCCAACGTGAACCAGCTCCTCGACGGCAGCCGCCTCGATCCGCTGTCGGGCACCGCCGTGCTCAACGGTTTCCCCGTCACCCTGACACCCCTGCCCTGAGCTGGGGTTTTGCTCGTATTGCTCACGCCCGGACGTCTTGTTGGCCCCAGGAGGCGGCACCTACCTTCCCTGCATGCTGACCTTCCTCGGCTTCGCCATGATCGCGACCTTCCTGGTCCTGATCATGCTGAAGAAAATGTCGCCCATCGCGGCGCTCGTCCTCATCCCCGCGCTGTTCTGCGTGTTCGCCGGCAAGGGCGCGCACCTGGGGGACTACGTCATCGACGGCGTCGGCAAGCTCGCGCCGACCGCCGCGATGCTGATGTTCGCCATCGTCTACTTCGGCGTGATGATCGACGTCGGCCTCTTCGACCCGGTCGTCCGCGGCATCCTGCGGTTCTGCAAGGCCGACCCCGTGCGGGTGGTGGTCGGCACCGCGGTCCTCGCGGCGATCGTCTCGCTGGACGGGGACGGATCGACCACCTTCATGATCACGGTCTCGGCCATGTACCCGCTCTACAAGCGGCTCGGCCTGAGCCTGGTGGTCATGACCGGGGTCGCCGCGACCGCCAACGGGGTCATGAACACCCTGCCCTGGGGCGGCCCCACCGCCCGCGCCGCCACGGCGCTCAAGCTGGACGCCGCCGACATCTTCGTCCCGATGATCCCGGCCCTGGCCGCCGGCCTGGTCTTCGTGTTCGTCCTGGCCTACGTCCTGGGCGTCCGCGAGCGCCGCCGGGTCGGCTCCCTGGTGATGCCCGGCGAGGAGGCGGAGCAGCGCGAGCCCGCACCCCTCGTCGCCGCCGCGTCCGCCGCGAAGCAGGCCGCCGTGGGCTCCCGTACGGCCGGCGCGGGGAGCGGGGCCGGCCCGGACGCGGAGGCGGCCCCCGGCTCCGAGGTGCCCGGCGCCGAGGCCCCCGTACCCGACGCCGGCTCCGAGGCGCCCGCGCCCGCTCCCGGGGAGATCCAGGGGCTGGACCCCCACCGCCCGACCCTGCGCCCCCGCCTCTACTGGTTCAACGCCGCCCTCACCGCCGCCCTGCTCACCGCGATGATCATGGAGCTGCTGCCGATCCCGGTGCTGTTCCTGCTGGGCGCCGCCCTCGCCCTGACGGTGAACTTCCCGCACATGCCCGACCAGAAGGCCCGGATCGCCGCCCACGCCGACAACGTGCTCAACGTCGCCGGCATGGTCTTCGCCGCCGCCGTCTTCACCGGTGTCCTCTCCGGCACCGGCATGGTCAAGCACATGGCCGACTGGCTCGTCGGCGCCATCCCCGACGGCATGGGCCCGCACATGGCCCTGGTCACCGGCCTGCTGAGCCTGCCGCTCACCTACTTCATGTCGAACGACGGCTTCTACTTCGGCGTGCTGCCGGTCCTGGCCGAGGCGGGCGCCGCCCACGGCGTCGCCCCGCTGGAAATCGCCCGCGCCTCCCTGGTCGGGCAGGCTCTGCACATGTCCAGCCCGCTGGTTCCGGCCGTCTACGTCCTCGTGGGCATGGCGCGGGTCGAGTTCGGCGACCACACCCGGTTCACCGTCAAGTGGGCGGCCCTCACCTCCCTCGTGGTCCTCGGGGCGGGGATGCTTTTCGGCATCATCTGACCGCCGCACCCCCTGGCCGTCCGAAAACTACCGACGCTAGTTTGTAGGGTGTCGGCGACGTCAGTCAGCGCGTCCACGCGCTGGTGCCTGCCCGGGAGGAATGCGATGAAGGCCCACGACGGGATGTACATCGGCGGGGAGTGGCGGCCCGCCGCCGGACCCGACCGCATCGAGGTCGTCAATCCCGCGGACGAGCGGGTCATCGCCGGCGTCCCGGCCGGCACGGCCGAGGACGTGGACGCGGCCGTGCGCGCAGCCCGGGCCGCCTTCCCGGGATGGGCGGCCACCCCGCCTGCCGAGCGCGCGGCGCTGATCGGCGCCCTGCGGGACGTGCTCGTCGCCCGCAAGGGCGAGATCGCCGAGACGGTCACCGCCGAACTCGGCTCCCCGCTCGGCTTCGCCGAGGCCGTGCACGTCGGCGCGCCGATCGCGGTGGCCTCCTCCTACGCCGAGCTCGCCGCCTCGTACACCTTCGAGGAACGGCTCGGGAACTCCACGGTGTTCCTGGAGCCCGTCGGCGTGGTCGGGGCCATCACGCCCTGGAACTATCCGTTGCACCAGGTCGTTGCCAAGGTGGCACCCGCTCTCGCCGCCGGCTGCACCGTCGTCCTCAAGCCGGCCGAGGACACCCCGCTGACCGCACAGCTCTTCGCCGAAGCCGTGCACGAGGCGGGCATCCCGGCCGGAGTCTTCAACCTGGTGACCGGTACCGGCCCGGTCGCGGGTCAGGCGCTGGCCGAGCACGAAGGAGTCGACCTCGTCTCCTTCACCGGCTCGACCGCCGTCGGCCGGAAGATCGGCGCCATCGCCGGCGCCGCCGTCAAGCGCGTCGCCCTCGAACTCGGCGGCAAGTCGGCGAACGTCATCCTGCCCGGGGCCGACCTGGCCAAGGCCGTCGCGGCGGGCGTCGGGCACGTCATGAACAACACCGGCCAGAGCTGCAACGCGCTCACCCGCATGCTCGTCCACCGGGACCAGTACGAGGAGGCCGTCGCCCTCGCGGCCGCCGCCGTGGCCAAGTACCCCTCGGGCGACCCCCGCGAGCCGGGCACCCGTCTCGGGCCGGTCGTCAACGCCGGCCAGCGCGACCGGGTGCGGGGATACATCGCCAAGGGCGTCGAGGAAGGCGCGCGCCTCGTCGCGGGCGGCCCCGACGCCCCGCACGAGCGCGGGTACTTCGTCGCGCCGACCGTCTTCGCCGACGTCACGCCCGACATGACCATCGCCCAGGAGGAGATCTTCGGCCCCGTCCTGGCGATCCTGTCCTACGAGGACGAGGACGACGCCCTGCGCATCGCGAACGGCACCGTCTACGGTCTGGGCGGCGCGGTCTGGGCGGCGGACACCGAGACGGCCGTGGCGTTCGCGCGCCGCATGGACACCGGACAGGTGGACATCAACGGCGGACGCTTCAACGTGCTCGCGCCCTTCGGCGGCTACAAGCAGTCGGGCGTGGGCCGTGAGCTGGGCCCGCACGGCCTGGGGGAGTACCTCCAGACCAAGTCCCTGCAGTTCTGACCGCTCCCGACCGCCCCGGGCGCCTGCGCCCGAGCGGGCCCGAGCCCGCCCGAACCCGTCCACGACACGCCACGGAGACGACGACCATGGTCCGCGCCGCCATCCTGCCCGCCGTCGGAGCACCGCTGGAGATCCGGGAGATCGTGCTGCCCGATCCCGGCCCCGGACAGGTCCGGGTGCGGCTCGCCGCCGCCGGGGTCTGCCACTCCGACCTGTCCCTCACCGACGGCACCATGCGGGTGCCCGTTCCCGCCGTCCTCGGCCACGAGGGCGCCGGGACGGTCCTCTCCGTAGGGGAGGGCGTGACCCACGTCGCCCCGGGCGACGGCGTGGTGCTCAACTGGGCGCCGTCCTGCGGGGAGTGCCACCACTGCCGGATCGGTGAGGTGTGGCTCTGCGAGAAGGCCCTGTCCGGGGTCGGGGCGGTCTACGCCCATGACGCCGAGGGCGTGGAGCTGCACCCCGGGCTGAACGTCGCCGCGTTCGCCGAGGAGACCGTCGTCGCGGCGAACTGCGTGCTGCCCGCGCCCGCCGGGATCCCGCTCCAGGAGGCGGCGCTGCTCGGCTGCGCGGTGCTGACCGGGTACGGGGCCGTGCACCACAGCGCGCAGGTCCGTCCCGGGGAGTCGGTGGCGGTGTTCGGCGTCGGCGGGGTCGGCCTGGCCGCGCTCCAGGCGGCGCGGATCGCGGGAGCGGGGCCGGTCGTGGCCGTCGACGTCTCCCCGGCCAAGGAGGAGCTGGCGCGGGCCGCCGGGGCCACCGGGTTCGTCCTGGCCTCCGACACCACCGCCAAGGAGGTCCGTGCGCTGACGGGCGGGCGGGGGGCGGACGTCGCCGTCGAGTGCGTCGGGCGGGCGGAGACCATCCGGGCGGCCTGGGAGTCGACGCGGCGCGGCGGGCGGACGACGGTCGTCGGGATCGGGGGGAAGGAGCAGCGGGTCGGGTTCCACGCGCTGGAGATCTTCCACTTCGCGCGGACCCTCAGCGGGTGCGTGTACGGGAACAGCGACCCTGCCCGGGATCTTCCGGTGATCGCCGAGCACGTGCGGGCGGGGCGGCTGGAACTGGGGGCGATGGTCACCGAGCGGATCGGGCTGGACGGGATCGCGGGCGCGTTCGAGGCGATGGTCGCCGGCAAGGGCGGGCGCTCCCTGGTGGTGTTCTAGGACCGGTGCCGGTGCCGCTGCCGGTGCGGTAGGGGCGGGCCCGGGGCCGGTGCCGCTGCGCGGAGCCGCTCCCCGCCCCGCCCCTCCTCCGCTTCCAGGGACTCCGCCCCTGCCCCCCGCCTCAAGCGCCCGTGCTACGGGGGCGGGGTTGCGGGGTGGAGGGACTCGTACTGGAGGGTCAGGCCGTCCAGGAGGGCCGTCAGGCCCGTTTCGAAGGCGCCCTCGTCGACCTCGTGCCGGCGGTCCGCCAGGAGGTGGGCCTGGCCCAGGTGCGGGTAGTCCGACGGGTCGTACGCCGTCTCGTCGTCCACGAAACCCTGGGCGAAGGAGGCCACCGCCGAGCCCAGGATGAAGTACCGCATCAGGGCGCCGATCCGGGTCGCGTGGGCCGGGGGCCAGCCCGCCGCCGTCATGGCCCCGAAGACCGCGTCCGCCAGCCGGAGCCCCGCCGGCCGCCGGCCCGGGCCCCGCGCCAGGACCGGGACGATGTTCGGGTGGTCGGCCAGGGCGTCCCGGTAGGAGTGGGCCCAGGCGTGCAGCGCCCCCCGCCAGTCCGCGTCGGCCCCGGCCCGCGCGGCGTCGAACATCGACAGGTCGACCCGTGCGCTCACCGCGTCCGCGACCGCCTCCAGGATCGCGTCCTTCGTCCGGAAGTGGTTGTAGAGCGACGGGCCGCTCACCCCGAGCGCGGCCGCCAGCCGCCGCGTCGAGACGGCCTCCAGCCCCTCCGCGTCCACCAGCTCGCCCGCCGCCTCGACGATGCGGTCTCTGCTGAGGAGGGGCTTGCGCGGTCTGGCCATGCGCCACATAGTAGGCCCTGCCCCGCCATAAACTAGCGCTGCTAGTTACGGTGCCGCCCCACGCCCCGGAGGGACCCCGTGAACCTGGAGCTCAGCGAGGAGCAGGAGGCCGTACGCCGGCTCGCCCGCGCGTTCACCGACCGCGAGGTGGCCCCGTACGCCGCCGCATGGGACCGGGCCGAGGGCGTGGACCGGTCGATCGTCAAAAAGCTCGGGGACCTCGGCTTCCTCGGCCTGACCGTCCCCGAGGAGTACGGCGGCTCCGGCGGCGACCACCTCTCCTACGCCCTGGTCACCGAGGAGCTCGGCCACGGGGACTCCGCCGTGCGCGGCATCGTCTCCGTCTCCCTCGGCCTGGTCGCCAAGACCCTCGCCGCCTGGGGGACCGAGGAGCAGAAGCGCGCCTGGCTGCCCCGCCTCTGCTCCGGCGAGGCCCTCGGCTGCTTCGGCCTGACCGAGCCCGGCACCGGCTCCGACGCCGCCGCCCTCACCACCCGCGCCGTGCGCGACGGGGACGCGTACGTCATCACCGGCAGCAAGATGTTCATCACCAACGGGACCTGGGCCGACCTGGTCCTGCTGTTCGCCCGGACCGACCCCGCCGACCCGGGCCACCGCGGGATCTCCGCCTTCCTCGTCCCCGCCGACAGCCCCGGCCTGACCCGCCGCGAGGTCCGCGGCAAACTGGGTCTGCGCGGCCAGGCCACCGCCGAACTCGCCCTCGACGGCGTGCGCGTCCCCGCCTCCGCGATGCTCGGCCCGGAGGGCAAGGGCTTCTCCGTCGCCATGTCCGCCCTCGCCAAGGGCCGGATGTCGGTGGCCGCCGGCTGCGTCGGCATCGCCCAGGCGGCCCTGGACGCGGCCGTCTCCTACGCCGGGCAGCGCGAGCAGTTCGGCAAGCCGATCGCCCACCACCAGCTGGTCCAGGAGCTGATCGCCGACATCTCGGTCGACGTGGACGCCGCCCGGCTGCTCACCTGGCGGGTCGCCGACCTGATCGACCGCGGACGGCCCTTCGCCACCGAGGCCTCCACCGCCAAGCTGTTCGCCTCCGAGGCCGCCGTGCGCGCCGCTTCCAACGCCCTCCAGGTGCACGGCGGCTACGGCTACGTCGACGAGTACCCGGCCGGGAAACTGCTGCGCGACGCCCGCGTCATGACCCTCTACGAGGGCACCAGCCAGATCCAGAAGCTGCTCATCGGCCGAGCCCGCACCGGCGTCTCGGCCTTCTGAGGGCCGCCCCGGCGGCGGGCTTCCTAAGCGCTTGCTCACCCTCCGGTAAGCTGTTCCATTCCTACAGGGCGGAGAGGTGAGCGATGGACGGCGCGGCGGAGACGACCGACGGCTACCAGGCGTGGTCGGAGGTCACCCCGGACGCCGCGCGGCGCCTGCTCGTGGCCGCGGTCGAGGCCTTCGCCGAGCGGGGCTACCACGCGACCACCACCCGCGACATCGCCGGCCGCGCCGGCATGAGCCCGGCCGCGCTCTACATCCACTACAAGACCAAGGAAGAGCTGCTCCACCGGATCAGCCGCATCGGCCACGACAAGGCCCTGGAGATCCTGGACACCGCCGCCTCCGGCCCGGGGACGGCGGCCGAGCGGCTCGACGCCGCCGTACGGTCCTTCGTGCGCTGGCACGCCGCGCACCACACCACCGCGCGCGTGGTCCAGTACGAACTCGACGCCCTCGCCCCCGAGCACCGCGGCGAGATCATCGCCCTGCGCCGCCTCAGCGACGCGGCCGTGCGGCGGATCCTCTCCGAGGGCGTGGGTGCGGGGGAGTTCGACGTCCCGGACGTCCCCGGCACCACCCTCGCCGTACTGTCCCTGTGCATCGACGTGGCCCGCTGGTTCAACGCGGACGGCCGGCGCACGCCCGACGAGGTCGGCGCGCTCTACGCCGACCTCGTACTGAGGATGGTGGGCGCCCGCCCGGCCGCCGGCCTCCCTCAGAAGTAGTAGCGGGACAGCGACTCCGCCACGCACACCGGCTTCTCGCCGCCCTCGCGCTCGACCGTCACCGTCGCGGCGACCTGCACGCCGCCGCCCGCCTCGGTGACCTCCGTGATCACGGCCGTGGCGCGCAGCCGCGAGCCGACCGGCACGGTGGCCGGGAAACGCACCTTCCCGAGACCGTAGTTGATGCCCATGCGCATCCCCTCGACCCGCATGACCTGCGGCACCAGGCTCGGCAGCAGGGACAGCGTCAGATAACCGTGCGCGATGGTGGTGCCGAAGGGACCGGCGGCGGCCCGCTCGGGGTCCACGTGGATCCACTGGTGGTCGCCGGTCGCGTCGGCGAAGAGGTCGATCCGCTTCTGGTCCACCTCCAGCCATCCGCTCGGCCCGAGCGGCTCGCCGATCGCGGCGCGCAGCTCCTCGGCGGACGTGAAGATCCTCGGTTCGGCCATGCCCCTGCCCCTGTCTCCCACTGCGTCCGGCCATCCGGCCCCGCAGATGAATAAGCGCTTGCTCAGCATGGTGGGGGGTGGGCACGCCTGTCAACGGACCTCCGACTACCCTCGGACGCGTGCCGCAGATTCACGAAAACGTCCACGAACTCACCGTCGGACAGCTGTCCGCGCGCAGCGGAGCGGCCGTCTCCGCACTGCACTTCTACGAGACCAAGGGCCTGATCAGCAGCCGCCGCACCCCCGGCAACCAGCGGCGCTACACCCGCGAGACGCTGCGCCGGGTCGCGTTCGTGCGCGCCGCCCAGCGCGTGGGCATCCCGCTGGCCAGCATCCGCGAGGCACTGGCCCAGCTGCCCGAGGAGCGCACCCCCACCCCGCAGGACTGGGCACGGCTCTCCGAGAACTGGCGCGAGGAACTCGACCAGCGGATCAAGGCACTCACCCGGTTGCGCGACCACTTGTCCGACTGCATCGGCTGCGGCTGCCTCTCGCTGAAGAACTGCGCGCTGTCCAACCCGGACGACGCCTTCGGCGAGAACCTCACCGGCTCCCGGCTTTCGTCCTAGAGCGCCTCGTCAACGTCCCGTCTGCCCCCCGCGGCGACGGGACTTCAACGAGAGGCCCTCGCCTCCTCCCACAACCCGAGCGCCGCCGCGACGAGTTCGGCGTTCGAGCGTGCGGGCCGGCCGTCGGGCAGGGACAGCACCTCGGCGACGCCGGTCCGCGCCCCCGCACCGCACCGCGCGGCCAGCCGCAGTACGGGCCAGGCCGCTCCGTCACGCCCGTACAGCACCAGCGGCACCGGCGGCAGCCAGCGCATCCCGGCCACCAGCGCCGGATCGGCCTCCGCCAGCTCCGCCACCAGCCGGACCCGCCCCGGTACCGGCGGGCTCCACGCCAGGAACCGGGCCAGCGGCTCCGGACCCGCCCCGCCGCCCAGCGGGACCACGGCGTCCACCGCCACCCCGCGCTCCAGCAGGGCCCGCCCCAGCACCTCCGCCCCCGGGTCGGCGAAGGGCACCACCGCCCGGTCCGGCAGCACCGCCCAGGACCGCACCCGCTCCAGCCGGCCCGCCGGATCCGGCTCGGCCGCCACACCCGCCGGCACCGCCACGGGTACGCGGACCCCCGCGCCGCGCAACTCCGTCAGCAACGGCCCGACCACCCGGGGCGAGAGGCTCTCCCGCCCGCACGGGGTCCTGGGGTGCACCAGCACCTCACCCGCCCCGGCCGCGACCGCCGCCAGTGCCGACTCCGCCAGATCCGCCGGGGACAGCGGCACCGCGGCCCCGTCGCCCGCGCCCCGCGCCCCGTTCAGCGCGACCTGCAGCACCGGCCCCCGCCCGGCCCCGCTCACGCCGCGTCCGCCGACGCCCGGTGTCCCACCCCGGCCTCCGCCGACGCCCGGTGCGCCGGCGCCGTGTCCGCCAGCGCCGGCCGCGGGACCACGATGCCGCAGCCCCCGCACACCGGCCCGTCCCACGCCCAGGCCCCGCCCCACTCCGCCGGCCCCGACAGCGGCGACGGCCAGCGCAGCTCCCGCTCACCGCAGACCGGACACGCCGTCCCCGGCTCCGACTCCAGCGCCCGCACCAGCCGTCTCAGCACCTCGCCGAGCGTCCCCTCCGGCCGTACGCCCGGATCGGCGCACCGCACCACGGCGTCCCCGCTGCCGCCCCAGGCCCACTCCGGCCGCCGCACCCCGTGGTGCTTCTCCCGTCTGCGCCGCGCCGCGAACTGCCTCTCGTACTCCAGCCAGACCGCCCGGGCGTCCTCCAGTTCCTCCAGCGCCGCGACCAGCCGCAGCGGGTCCGCGCCCCGGTCCTCGGGGGCGATCCCGTGCCGGTCGCACAGGTGCCACCACGTCGCCCGGTGCCCGTAGGGCGCGAACCGCTCCAGGCAGCGGCGCAGCGAATGGCGCCGCAGGGCCCGGTCGTTGCGCGCGTCGCGCACCTGGTAGGCCAGACTCCGAAAACCCGCCACCGTACCTTCACCTCCGCCGTACCCCTGCCCTTACCGTCCGTCGCGCTCCGCGCCACCGCGTAGAACGAAGCGACCCGCCCCGACGTGCCCAACATGCCCGAGGGGATACGGGCGCATGCGGGGGCGGTCGAGGCGTACGGGTGGCACATGGCCGGAAATCAGCGCCCCATGCGCCCCGCGGCGACCACGATCCGGGCCAGCTCCTCGTGGCAGATGTCGCTGTGCGCCCCCGACGGGGGACCGCCGCGGCGGACCACGGAACCCGCGTCCACGCTGACGCAGCCGGATCCGGGCAGTCCCCCGCTCAGGGCCCTGTCCAGGGCCAGCCGCGGAGCGCCCGGCACCGCCTGCACCCCGTCGTGACCGACGGCGCCCCACCGTTCGTCGAAGCCGAGCAGACCGGCCGAATCGCCCGCCGTCCGCGAGGCCAGCGGGTAGAACACGCCGAGGGCGCAGTCGTGCGCGGAATGGCAGGCCACCACCGGTCCGTCCACCCGCCGCTGGAGCCCGCGCAGGACGCCGCCCCGCGCCGGGTCGTGGGGCAGCCGCTCACTGAACGCGTAGTGGGAGAAGGCTCCCTGGAGCAGCGTCAGCGACTTCACGTGGCGCGCCCCGTCAGGCACGGCGCGCAGGGAGAACGACACCACCCGCGCCCCGAAGCTGTGCCCGACGAGGTGGAAGCGCAGGGCGGGCCGCCGTGCCGCGAGGTCGGTGAGCACCGGTCCGAGCCCGTGCTCACCGACCACCCCGGCCCGCTTCTTCATCTCGTAGTACGTCGCCTGGCGCAGCAGTTCCTTCGCGCCGCCCCACAGGGCGCGCAGCCCGTCGCCCGCCGTGAAGCCCGGTCCCGTCCAGGCCCCGCGCACCCCGTCCCCGGGGGCGGCGCCCCCGCGCACCCCGTCTGCGGCCGTGGCCCCCGCCTCCGCCAGGGCCGCGGTCAGGGCACGGCACACCGCCACCGCGTCCAGCGCGAAGACGTCCGGCACCCCGCCACCGCCGAGGGCCCGACCCCCGCCCGGCGCCGTCCCGGTCCCGTCCGCCATCGCCGCAGCTCCGGCCGGGGCCGCCGGACCGGCCCCCACGAGCTCCCGTACCAGCCCCGCGAACTCGGCGAACGCCGCCTCCGACTCCGGCCGCCGAGCCAGCAGCGCCGCGATCCGGTCCAGCTCCGCCTCCCGCCCGGGCCAGAACGCGCCCAGCGCCGTGCGGGTCGCCGCGTCCAGGGCGGGGCTCGCCTCCGCCTCCGCGAGCACGCCGGGGGGATCGAAGTCCGGTATCGGCTCGTCGGAGAACCGGATCGACGGCCACACCACCCCCACGTATCCCAGCCGCACCCCCGACCCCACCAGCCCCGGGAACGGGGCGAAGAAGCGGTCGTACAGCCGGGTCGCCGCGGAGCGGTCGCTGTTCCACCCGTGTGCGAAGACCAGCAGGTCGGTGGCCTCCATCCGGGCCACCGAGGCCCGCGTGGCCGGGTCCACGTCCCCCTGCGCGTCGAAGGTCAGTTCCTGGTACGGCCCGACCCCGATCCCCGCTCCGCCGTCCGTCATGACGTACCCCTTCCGCGCGCGCCGTGCCTGCCCGGGTCGGTCGCAGCATCCCGCTGCGGGGCCGCGACGGCCAGACCCGCGACAGCACGTTCGCGCACGGCTCCGCCGCGGGTCAGGGATAGAGCAGGTACCGCTCCCGGACCGCCGCGAAGCGCGCCAGCCCGGCCGCCCAGTCGCCCGCGACCTCCTCCACCCCCGCCCCCGCGTCCACCAGCCTCCGCACCCGGTCCGACCCGGTCAGCCGGTCGATCCAGCGGTCCGGCCGCCAGCCGAACCCGCTCCACGACCGCCGCGCCGTGACCAGCAGCCCGATTCCCGCCCGCACCGGGTCGAAGGCCTCCCGGTCGTGCACGATCAGCCGGAGCCCGCCGCACACCTTCCCCGCGTGCTTGGAGAAGGACGGCGTGAACCACGCCTCGCGGAACCACACACCCGCCAACCCCAGCCCGTTGGCCGCCTCCGCCCACCGCCGGTCGACGCCCTCGGCCCCGAGCAGCTCGAAGGGCGTGGTCGTGCCCCGGCCCTCCGACAGGGTGGTGCCCTCGAACAGGCAGGTGCCGGCGTACGCGAGCGCCGTGTCCGGGGTGGGCACGTTGGGACTCGGCGGCACCCACGGCAGGCCGGTCTCCCCGAAGAACGAGCCCCGCCGCCAGCCCGCCATCGGCACGGTCCGCAGGCGCGGCCCGGCGCGGCCCAGGAACTCGCCGCCGAACAGCAGGGCCAGCTCGGCCACGGTCATCCCGTGCGCGAGCGCGATCGGCTCCCGGCCCACCGGGCTCGCGTACGGCCGCTCCAGCACGGGCCCGGCGGCCCGGAGCCCGCCGACCGGGTTGGGCCGGTCCAGCACCACCACCTCCGTGCCGGACAGCGCGGCCGCGCGCATGCAGTCGTAGAGGGTCCAGACGTAGGTGTAGAAGCGCGCGCCGACGTCCTGGACGTCGAAGACCAGGGTGTCGATCCCCGCCGCGGTGAACAGGTCAGCGAGCTCGCGGCCGCTCTTGCCGTACGCGTCGTACACGGGCAGGCCCGTCGCCGGGTCCCGCCCGGCCCCCTCCGAGCCGCCCGCCTGGGCGGTCCCCCGGAAGCCGTGCTCGGGCCCGAACACCGCGACCAGGTCGACCCGTTCGTCGGCGTGGAGCACGTCGACCAGGTGGCGGGCGTCGGCGGTGATGCCGGTGGGGTTGGTGAGCACCCCGATCCGCTGGCCCGCGAGCTCCGCGTACCCGTCGGCGGCCAGCCGTTCGAAGCCGGTGCGCACCCGGTCGGGGCGCCGGGGGGCGCCGGGCCGTCCCGCCCCGACGGCGCCCGCGGCCCCTGCCGTCCCGGCCAGTCCCAGCAGCCCGCGTCGCGAGAGCGTCATCCCGCCATGGTGGCGCGCCGCCCCCTTCCCTCGTGACATACCGACTGGTTAGTCTGCCGGGATCCGGTGGCCCTGCGGGCCCGGCAGACAGCGGCGAAAGGTGATCCCCGTGAACGCGTACCAGGACCAGCGAGTCGTCGTCACCGGCGCGGGCGGCGGCATCGGCGCGGCCCTCGCCCACCGCTTCGCCGCCGAAGGGGCCACCGTCGTCGTCAACGACCTCGACGCCGACCGTGCCGCCGCCGTGGCCGACGCCATCGGCGCCCGCGCCGTCGCCGTCCCCGGCGACGCCTCGGCGATCGTGGACGAGGCCCGCGAGGCCCTCGGCGGGCGGGTGGACGTCTACTGCGCCAACGCCGGACTCGCCTCGGGCGGCGACGCCTTCGCCGAGGAGGCGGTCTGGGAGGCGGCCTGGGACACCAACGTCATGGCCCACGTGCGCGCCGCCCGCGCCCTGCTGCCCGAGTGGCTGGAGCGGGGCGAGGGGCGCTTCGTGTCCACCGTCTCGGCCGCCGGGCTGCTCACGATGATCGGGGCGGCGCCGTACAGTGTCACCAAGCACGGTGCCCTCGCCTTCGCGGAATGGCTCTCGTTGACCTACCGCCACCGGGGCGTGCGGGTCCACGCCGTCTGCCCGCAGGGCGTGCGCACCGACATGCTGACCGCCGCGGGCTCGGCGGGCGAACTCGTCCTGGCGCCGACCGCGATCGAGCCGGACGCGGTCGCGGACGCCCTGTTCGACGGCATGGAGAAGGGCCGGTTCTTGATCCTCCCGCACCCCGAGGTGGCGGACTACTACGCCGGGCGCGCGAGCGACCCCGAGCGGTGGCTGGGCGCCATGAACCGCCTCCAGCGCACGTGGGAGTCCTCGTGACAGATCCGGCCCCCGACCCTCCGGCGCCGGCCGCGGCGGGCGGGTCCCCGTACGCCGCCCGGCCCTGGCTGGGCCTGCTGAGCGCCGCCCAGCTGGCCCCGGTGGCGCCGCCGGCCAGCGTGCTGGACGCCTTCCGGGCCGCCGTGGCGCGGGCCCCCGAGCGGGCCGCGCTGGCGTACTTCGACGGGCGGGTCGGGTACGCCGAGGCCGACGCCCTCTCCGACTCGCTGGCCGGGTACCTCGCCGGACGGGGGGTGCGGCGCGGGGACCGGGTCGCGGTCATGCTGCAGAACACCCCGCACTTCGTGCTCGCCGTGCTGGGGGCGTGGAAGGCGGGCGCGGTGGTCGTGCCGGTCAACCCGATGTACAAGTCCGCCGAGACGCGGCACGTGCTGGGGGACTCCGGGGCGGTCGTGCTGGTCTGCGAGGACGGGGCGTGGGGCGGGTGTCCGGCGGAGGCCGTCCGGGGAACCGCCGTCCGAACCGTCCTGACGGCCCGCCCCACGGACTTCCAAACCCGCAACGACCCCCGCACCCTCCCGCCCCCGGCCGTCCCTGCGGCCGCGGCCCCGGGGGCGGACGCTCCCGTCGACCTGGTCTCCGTGGCCCGTCAGGGTCACCCCGCGCCGCCCGATCCCCGGTTCGCCTCCGACGACATCGCCCTCATCAGCTACACCTCCGGGACCTCCGGCACCCCCAAGGGCGCCATGAACCCGCACGGGGCGATCACCTACAACGCCGTCCGCCAGGTCACCGGGCACCCCATCGCCGAGGGGGCCGGGTACTTCGTGCTCGCCCCGCTGTTCCACATCACCGGCCTGGTCTGCGAACTGGCCGCCTGCCTCGTCAACGCCGGCACCCTCCTCCTCACCCGCCGCTTCGACGCCGGGACCGTCCTCGACGCCTTCCTGGAGCACCGCCCCGCCTACACCATCGGGCCCGCCACCGCCTTCACCGCCCTGGCCGCGCACCCGGCCGCCACCCGCGAGCACTTCGCCTCCTTCCAGGTGGTCTCCTCCGGCGGCGCCCCGCTCCCGCCCGCCCTCGTCGCCCGCCTCCGCGCCGATTTCGGGGTCCACCTGCGCAACGGCTACGGCCTCACCGAGTGCACCGCCCCCTGCGCCTCCGTCCCCGCGCACCGCGAAGCCCCCGTCGACCCCGGCAGCGGAACCCTCTCCGTCGGGGTCCCGGGCGCGCAGACCCTCGTACGGATCATCGACGAGCGCGGCGCCGAGGTCCCGCTCGGGCAGACCGGTGAGATAGCTGTCCGCGGCCCGCAGGTCGTCCCGGGCTACTGGGGGCTGCCCGACGCCACCGCGCGGACCTTCCCGGACGGCGAACTGCGCACCGGCGACGTCGGGTTCATGGACGCCGACGGCTGGCTCTACGTCGTCGACCGCAAGAAGGACCTGATCATCGCCTCCGGCTTCAAGGTCTGGCCGCGCGAGGTCGAGGACGTCCTCTACACCCACCCCGCCGTACGGGAGGCGGCCGTCGTCGGCGTCCCCGACCCCTACCGCGGGGAGACCGTCAAGGCGTACGTCAGCCTCCGCCCGGGCGCCCACGCCGAGCCGTCCGCCCTCGTGGCGTACTGCGCCGAGCGCCTCGCCGCCTACAAGTACCCGCGCCAGGTGGAGGTCCTGCCTGTTCTTCCGCAGACCACCAGTGGCAAGATCCTGCGACGAGAACTGCGCGAGCGCGGCTGAAAACAGTCGGAGGATCAGGAGAGGAAGGCGAGCACCATGGCCGCCAGGAACACCGCCGGACCCGAGGCCGGCGACCGCGACACCCCGGTGCCGCAGCGGCTGCTGGCCGTCGCCACCCGGCTGTTCGCCGAGCGCGGTTACGACCGCACCTCCGTCCAGGAGATCGTCGAGGCGGCCGGGGTCACCAAGGGCGCGCTCTACCACTACTTCGGCTCCAAGGACGACCTGCTGCACGAGGTGTACGCGCGGATGCTCCGCCTCCAGCAGCAGCGGCTCGACGCGGTGGCCGGCTCCGGGGCCCCCGTCGAGGAGCGGCTGCGGGCCGCGGCCGCCGACGTCGTCGTCACCACCATCGAGAACCTCGACGACGCGATGATCTTCTTCCGGTCGATGCACCAGCTGAGCCCGGAGAAGTACAAGCAGGTCCGCGCCGAACGCCGCCGCTACCACGAGCGGTTCCGCGCGCTCGTCGAGGAGGGGATGGCCGCCGGGGTGTTCGCCACGGCCACCCCTGCCGACCTGGTGGTGGACTACTACTTCGGCTCGGTGCACCACCTCTCCACCTGGTACCGGGCCGAGGGACCGCTCACCCCCCAGCAGGTGGCCGACCACCTCGCCGACCTGCTGCTCCGCTCCCTGCGCCCCTAGCCCCTAGCCCCTGGCCCCTGGCCCCTGGACGAGAGCCACCTCGGGCAGCGCCGGGTAGTCGTTGTAGCCCTCCGTGCCGTGCACGTGCATCAGGAACCCGGGACGGAACTCGTTCAGCGGTGCGCCCGTGCGCAGGCGTTCCACGAGGTCGGGGTTGGCGATGAACCCCCGCCCGAGGGCGATGACGTCGGCGCCCTCGGCCAGCAGCCGCTCGGCCCGCGCCGCGCCCGCGTCGGCGGCGGCCTCCTCGCGGGTGAGCTTCGGGTTGGCGATCAGCGTGCCCGGCCAGGCCCTGCGGAATCCGGCGAAGGCGGGCCCGTCGGGGTCGGCGTGCACGAGGTGCAGGTAGGCCGGGTCCCACTCCGCCAGGGCCGCGAGGAGGGCCGGGTAGAGCTCACCGGTGTCGCCCTCCTCGATGCCGTTGACGTTCGTCCCGGGGGAGATCCGTACGCCGGTCCGCTCGGGGCCGACCGCCTCCGCGACCGCCCGGACCACCTCGACGGCGAACCTGATCCGCCCCTCCACCGTCCCGCCCCACGCGTCGGTGCGGAGGTTGGTGTTGCGGGCGAGGAACTGGTGGACCAGCATGCCGTTGGCCGCGTGCACCTCCACCCCGGCGAACCCCGCCTCCACCGCGCTGCGGGCGGCGGAGGCGAAGTCGGCGATGGTGGACCGGATGTCCTCCTGCGTCATCGCGCGGGGCGTGACGGAGTCCTTGAGTCCGGCGGCGGTGTGCAGCGGCTCCGGCAGCGCTACGGCCGACGGGGCGAGCGGTATCCGGCCGCTGGTGTCCGGGTGGCCGATCCGGCCGCCGTGCTGGAGCTGGAGGAACATCCGCCCGCCGGCGGCGCGCACGGCGTCGGTGACCCGCCGCCACCCGGCGGTCTGCTCAGGGGTGTGGATGCCGGGGATGCGTGGGTAGGTCTGGCCGACGGCGTTCGGCGTGGTGCCCTCGGCGATGATCAGCCCGGCCGAGGCGCGCTGCGCGTAGTGGGCGGCCATCGCCTCCCCGGGCACCCCGTCGGCCCCGGCGCGGTTGCGCGTCAGCGGGGCCATCACCAGGCGGTTGGGCAGGTCGAGCGGGCCCAGGCGAGTGGGGGAGAAGAGACGGGATCCGGCTGCGGGGGTCTGTCGTGTCTGCGTCATGCCGGTACCGTAGAACCTGACACCGGTGTCAGGTTCAAGAGCTCAAGGGCGGACGGGGTGACCATGCGGATCGGCGAACTGGCGGCGCGCACCGGGGTGAGCGAGCGCTCCCTGCGCTACTACGAGCAGCAGGGCCTGCTCGTCTCCGACCGGACGCCCGGCGGCCACCGGGAATACCCCGAGCGGGCCGTCGACCGGGTCATCCGCGTCCAGGAGCTCTACGCCGCGGGGCTGCACAGCGCCAAGATCGCGCAGATCCTGCCCTGCATGCGGGACGAGGACGGCGGCCCGTCGGTCCGGGCCACTCCCGCCCTCGTAACCGAGCTGGTCACCGAACGGGACCGGATCGACCGGATGATCGACGACCTCGTCCGCTCCCGCGAGGTGCTGGACGAGGTCATCGAGACGGCCTCCGGCCGCGTCGCCCCCTGATCCCGGTCCCGAAGACACCGCCCTAGCCGTGGCGCTTCAGTTCGCGGCGGGCCAGGGAGCGCTGGTGGACCTCGTCCGGGCCGTCCGCCAGCCGCAGGGTGCGCGCCGCCGCCCACAGCTCGGCCAGCGGGAAGTCCTGGCTGACCCCGCCCGCGCCGTGCAGCTGCACCGCCTGGTCCAGGATCCCCACCACCGCGCGCGGGGTGGCGATCTTGATGGCCTGGATCTCGGTGTGCGCGCCCCGGTTGCCGACCGTGTCCATCAGCCAGGCCGTCTTCAGCACCAGCAGCCGCAGCTGCTCGATGGTGACCCGGGCGTCCGCGATCCAGTTCTGCACGACCCCCTGGGCGGCGAGCTCCTTCCCGAAGGCCGTACGGTCCAGCGCGCGCCGGCACATCAGCTCGACGGCCCGCTCCGCCATCCCGATCAGCCGCATGCAGTGGTGGATCCGGCCCGGGCCCAGGCGGGCCTGGGCGATGGCGAAGCCGGAACCCTCCTCGCCGACCAGGTTCTCCACCGGCACCCGGGCCCCGTCGAAGACCACCTCGGCGTGTCCGCCGTGGTCGTGGTCGGCGTACCCGTACACCGTCATCGCCCGGCGCACCTCCACGCCGGGGGTGTCGCGGGGCACCAGGAGCATCGACTGCTGGCGGCGCGGATCGGCGCCGTCCGGGTCGGTCTTGCCCATCACGATGAAGACCTTGCAGTCCGGGTTCATCGCCCCGGAGATGTACCACTTGCGCCCGGTGACCACGTACGCGTCGCCGTCCCGCTCGATCCTGGTCTCGATGTTCGTCGCGTCCGAGGAGGCCACCTCGGGCTCGGTCATCGCGAAGGCGGAGCGGATCTCCCCCGCCAGCAGGGGCTCCAGCCACTGCTTCTTCTGCCGCTCGTTCCCGAACTGGGCCAGCAGTTCCATGTTCCCGGTGTCCGGGGCCGCGCAGTTGGTGGCCATCGGCGCCAGGTGCGGGCTGCGGCCGGTGATCTCCGCGAGCGGGGCGTACTGCAGGTTGGTCAGCCCGGCCCCGTACTCCGCGTCAGGGAGGAAGAGGTTCCACAGGCCCCGGCGGCGCGCCTCGGCCTTCAGCTCGCCGAAGACGGCCGGGGTGTCCCAGGGCGAGGCCAGCCGCGCGCGCTGCTCGGCGGCGACGGCTTCCGCCGGGTGGACGCACTCCTCCATGAACGCGAGCAGCCGCCCGCGGAGTTCCTCGGTCCGGGTGTCGAATGCGAAGTCCATCTGCGGGGCTCCTCAGCCTTCCTGAAGGGTGGTCAGACCGTGTGCGATGAAGACCGGCACCAGCTCGCCGATCCGGTCGAAGCCCGCGCCCACCGTCTGACCGAGCGTGTAGCGGTAGTGGATGCCTTCGAGGATCACCGCGAGCTTGAACCAGGCGAAGGCCGTGTACCAGGCGATCGCCCCGGTGTCCCGGCCCGAGCGGGAGGCGTACCGCTCGATCAGCTCGGCGGGCTCCGGGTGCCCCGGCGCGCGGCTCGTCGTACTGACGGGGGAGTCCTCCAGGCCCAGGTCCGAGCTGTACATCACCAGCAGCCCGAGGTCCGTCAGCGGATCGCCCAGCGTGGACATCTCCCAGTCCAGCACGGCCCGGATCGTGTCGTCCGGCCCGCCGATCAGCACGTTGTCCAGCCGGAAGTCCCCGTGCACCACGGCCGGCGCGGGGGAGTCGGGCAGCGCCCGGCCCAGCGCGCCGTGCAGTTCGTCGATCCCGGCGAGCTCCCGGCCGCGCGAGGCCGCGAGCTGCTTGCCCCACCGGCGCAGCTGCCGGTCCAGGAAGCCCTCGGGCCGGCCGAAGTCCCCGAGGCCCACCGCCTGCGGGTCCACGGCGTGCAGGTCCACCAGGGTGTCCACCAGGCCGAGCACCGCCCGGCGGGTGCGCTCGGGGCCGATGCCCGCGAGCTGCTCCGCCGTCCGGTAGGGCACCCCGTCCACGTGCTCCATCACGTAGAACGGCGCCCCCAGCACCTCCTCGTCCTCGCACAGCAGCAGCGCCTCCGGCACCGGCACGGCCGTCCCGTGCAGGGCGGCGATCACCCGGTGCTCGCGCCGCATGTCGTGAGCGGTGGCCAGGACGTGCCCGAGCGGCGGCCGGCGCACCACCCAGCGGCCGCGGCCGTCGGTGACCGCGTACGTGAGGTTGGACCGGCCCCCCTCGATCAGCCGTCCGGTCAGCGGTCCGGCCACGAGGCCGGGGAGCGCGGCGTCGAGGTGGGCGCGCAGCCGCTCCAGATCGAGGCCTCGGGGGTCGGCTGGGGTCATGGGCGCGCCTCCGTAGGAAGTCGGGTCGACGACAGGTGTCCCGAGCCATCATGCCGACCAGTCGGTATGCCGTCCAGGGGGCGGGCCGAAAGAAGCCCTTCCGGCCCGCCGCCTCAGCGCCTCACGCGTGGCACAGGATCGGCGTGCCGCCGTTCATCACCGTCATGTCCCGCAGCACGGCCATGATGTCCAGCGGCGCCCCCTCCGGCTCCCCGGCCAGCTCGGCGTACGCCCGGTGCAGGTTCGCCACCAGCCGCTCGCTCTCCCGCCAGGCCGCGAACTCGCCGAGGTCGGCCCGGCGTGCGGTCTCCAGCGGGGTCAGCCCCTTCTCCCGGCCCTCCCGCGCCAACTCCGCCACGTACCGCAGGTAGCGCTCGGTGGACTCGTACGCCGACGGGTCGGTCAGCGGCCCGTGGCCCGGTACGACGGTCTCCGCGTCCAGCGAGCGCAGCAGCTCCAGTGCCCGCAGCGAACCGGCCAGCGAGCCCATCGCCAGGAACGGGGTGCCCCCGGCGAAGACCAGGTCACCGGTGAACACCACCCGCTGCCCGGGCAGCCACACCACCGAGTCGCCCCTGGTGTGCGCCACGCCCGGGTGGAGGACCCGCACCTCGGTCGCCCCGACGTGCAGCGTCAGGCGGTCGCCGTACGTGAGGTCGGGCGCGGTGATCTCCAGGGCGCCGAAGTCGGTCTCGGGCCAGATCAGCTCCAGCTGGCGCCCGGCGGCCAGCTGCTCGGTCCGGGCGGCGTCGTGGCCCACGATCAGGGCGGGGGCGAACGCGGCGTTGCCGTAGGTGTGGTCGCCGTGGTGGTGGGTGTTGACCACGGTCCGGGGCAGCGGCGACCCGGAGGCCAGGACCGCGTCGCGCAGGGCCAGCGCCCGGCGCTCGGTGGCGGCGGTGTCGACCAGCACGGTGTGCGTGCCGTCACTGATCCAGCCGGCGTTGTTCAGACACCAGCCACCGTCCGGCTGGACGTAGGCGTGCACCCCGGCCGCGGGCCGGACGACGTAGGGCTTCTCGACGGTCATGGGCGCTCTCCCCGGGTCGCTGTGACAGGCGGTCAGCATCCTGTCAGCCGCCCCCGGGCCGCCGGAGGGCGGGGTTCGACGGGGAGGGCCCACCGGGCGGGGCGGGCGCGGGGCGGGGTCCACGGCCGGGGGCCAGGGGTCCCGGGCCACGGGGCCAGGACGGCCGGGGCCCGGCCGGCGTCAGGGCAAGGGCGGTCAGGTCCGGGCCACGGGGCCGGGGGGCAGAGCCCGGCCACGGTCAGGGCCAGCGGTCAGGGCCGGCCTGCGGGGTCAGCGTTGGGCCGGGGTCAGGGCGGCAGGGCCGGCCCGCGGGGGCAGGGCCGGGCCCGGCCGGGGTCAGGGGCGGGCCGGGGTCAGACGATCACGGCCATCGCGAACACCGCCAGCGCCACCGTGCACAGCGCCGCCCCGGCCGCCGCCCCGAGTGTCAGACCCGCCGGCCGGGCCGCCGCGAGCAGCCGGATCCGCCGGTGCGCCACCCACAGGAACGCCACCCACACCAGCGCGATCACGGCGACCCCGGTCACCTCCAGCGGCGACCCGGTCCCGCGCAGCGCCTGCCGCAGCGCCAGCACGGCGGTGACCGAGCAGGCCAGGGTGGTGCGCCGCCACGCCAGCCGGGTCCGCTCGGGCTGGAGCCCGGCGTCCCGGGCGGCCGTCCCCGGACGGGTCACGGCCGGGCCGTCCAGCCCATCAGGACCACCAGCACCATCGCCACCGCGACCAGCCCGACCCCCAGGCTCAGCAGCACGGGGAACGGCGACAGCGGCAGGTCCTCGCCCCGCCGCATCGCCCGCTCGCACCGCACCCAGTGGTGCACGGCCCGCAGCGCACAGGCCGCCCCGACCGCCAACAGGGCCAGCGCCATCCCCACCCGCACCCCCCAGCGCAGGTCCGGCAGGAACTGGTCCACCGCGAACCCGCCGCCCACCAGCGCCAGTGAGGTCCGGATCCAGGCCAGGAAGGTCCGCTCGTTGGCCAGGGAGAAGCGGTAGTCCGGGGTCTCGCCCTCGCCGCGCAGCCGCTGCGGTGCGAACCAGAGGCGCACGTCCTTGACGAAGTCGATCACCTGTCCAATTTACGTCCCCTCCAGGCGCGGGGCGCGGGCGGCCGGGACCGGCCCTCCCGGAAGGCGCGCAGCCGCCGGTACGCCTCCAGCCCGTCCGGCACCCACGCCCACTCCCGCCCGGCCGCCCGCCGCTCCAGCTCCTCCGGCGTCAGCCAGGCGTGCCAGTCCACCTCCGACTCCTGCGGGGCCACCGGCAGGGTGCACCGCACCTCGTGCACGTACGACCACCAGGAGCCGCCCGGACCCTCGTAGAGGAACTTGAACAGCGGCGCCGGCTGCTCCAGCCCGCTCACCCCGAGCTCCTCCTCCGCCTCCCGCAGCGCCGCCCCCGGGTAGTCCTCCCCGGCGCCCAGCACCCCGCCGACGAACATGTCCCAGTGCGCGGGGAACACCAGCTTCGACGCCGTCCGCCGATGGACGAACACCCGCCCCAGCTCGTCCCTGACCTGCACGAACACACACCGGTGGAGCAGCCCCCGGGCGTACACCTCGCCCCGCCGGGCCTGCCCGGTGACCCGGTCCTCGCGGTCCACCACGTCCAGAACCTCATCCGCTGCGCCCATGCGTCCATCCAACCACCGCTGTTGACGGGTTACCGCTCCGTAGCAAAGGATCTGCCCACCACCGACCGGAGGACGGGCAGACGCATGAGCTACGACGCTGACGTGATCGTGATCGGGGCGGGCCTCGCGGGCCTCGTCGCCACCGCCGAGCTCGTCGACGCGGGACGGAAGGTGATCCTCCTCGACCAGGAGCCCGAGCAGTCGATCGGCGGGCAGGCCCACTGGTCCTTCGGCGGGCTGTTCTTCGTGGACTCGCCCGAGCAGCGCCGGATGCGGATCAGGGACAGCCGCGCCCTGGCCCTCCAGGACTGGCTGGGAACCGCCGGCTTCGACCGCGAGGAGGACGCCTGGCCGCGCCGCTGGGCCGAGGCGTACGTGGACTTCGCCGCCGGCGAGAAGCGGCCCTGGCTGCACGCCCAGGGCGTCCGCTTCTTCCCCGTCGTCGGCTGGGCCGAGCGCGGCGGCTACGACGCCAACGGGCACGGCAACTCGGTCCCCCGCTTCCACATCACCTGGGGCACCGGCCCCGGACTGGTCGAACCCTTCGAACGACGGGTCCGCGCCGGGGTGGCCCGCGGCCTGGTGAGCCTGCGGTTCCGCCACCGGGTCACCGGCCTCGCCTCCACCGCCGGCGCCGTGGACACCGTCACCGGGGAGGTCCTGGCCCCCTCCGACGCCGCACGGGGCGCCGCCAGCAGCCGCGAGAGCACCGGCTCCTTCAGCCTGCGCGCCCAGGCGGTGATCGTCACCAGCGGCGGCATCGGCGGCAACCACGACCTGGTCCGGGCCCAGTGGCCCGCCCGCCTCGGCACCCCGCCCGCACGCCTGCTCTCCGGGGTCCCGGCGCACGTGGACGGCCTGATGCTCGGCATCACGGAGAAGGCCGGGGCCAGCCACATCAACAAGGACCGGATGTGGCACTACACCGAGGGCATCGAGAACTGGGACCCCATCTGGGCCCGCCACGGCATCCGCATCCTGCCCGGCCCCTCCTCCCTGTGGCTGGACGCCACCGGCCGGCGGCTGCCCGTCCCGCTCTTCCCCGGCTTCGACACGCTCGGCACCCTCGACCACATCATGCGCACCGGCCACGACCACACCTGGTTCGTGCTCAACCAGCGGATCATCGGCAAGGAGTTCGGCCTCTCCGGCTCCGAGCAGAACCCGGACCTGACGGGCCGCTCCGTCCGCGAGGTGCTGGTCCGCGCCCGGCAGGCCGTGCCCGGACCGGTCAAGGCGTTCATGGACCGGGGCGCGGACTTCATCGTCGAACGGGACCTGTCGGCGATGGTCCGCCGGATGAACGAACTCACCGGCGAGGACCTCCTCGACGAGGCCACCGTCCGGGGCGAGATCACCGCCCGCGACCGGGAGATCGCCAACCCCTTCACCAAGGACCTCCAGGTCACGGCCATCCACGGAGCGCGCAAGTACCTCGGCGACCGGCTGATCCGCACCGCGGCACCGCACCGGATCCTGGACCCGAAGGCCGGCCCGCTGATCGCCGTCCGCCTCTCGATCCTGACCCGCAAGTCCCTGGGCGGCCTGGAGACCGACCTGTCCTCGCGCGTCCTGACCCCCTCGGGCGAGCCGTTGCCGGGCGTGTACGCGGCCGGGGAGGCGGCGGGCTTCGGGGGCGGGGGCGTCCACGGCTACCGCGCGCTGGAGGGGACGTTCCTGGGCGGCTGCCTCTTCTCGGGCCGAGCCGCGGGCCGCGCCGCGGCGGCCGCCGTGTCCTAGACGGCCGGATCGCCGCGGCAGGCCGGCCCCGGTTCCGGCCTGTCGCATCCGCCCCAACTGACCCCCTTCGCGCACCAGTTGATTCCGGCCACTCCCTGTGCACGGACCTTGACGCGGAGCTGTGCGTACCGGTTTGCTGTGAGTGATCATCCGGCTGACCACCGGCATGAGGGAGCCGCGCCCCGTGCGCTCCGGCACCGCACCCCCGTGCACCCCGCACACCGCACCCCCGCACGTCGTCCACCCGCGCCCGCGCTCTGGAGGGAACCCGCGGATGTCCCCGCCGCCCCTCGGCCGCACCCGCAAGCGGGACGCCCAGCTCTTCGACCCGGCCCTCTGCGACACCGAACTCGTCTCGGTGCGCGGCCAGTTCGCCCAGGGGCGGTGGGCCCGGGTCCGCAGCCTCCTGGTGGCCACCGGCGACGACTGGGACCGCCGCGGCCACCGCGTCACCGTCCTCGCCGAGACCCCGTCCGCCACCGCCTGGGCCCGCGAATGGCTCCTCGCCGAACCCGACAGCGCCGACGCCGCGACCCTCCTCGCCTGCGCCTCCGTCCACGCCGCCCTGCGCGGCAAGGGCACCCCCCAGGCCGCCGACGAGGCCTGCCGGCACGCCGCGGCCCTGCTCCCGGCCGACCCCACCCCCTGGCTCGGCCTGCTCATGCTCTCCCGCGCCTTCGGCTCCGACGAGGAGTTCAGCCGCACCTTCGACCAGGTCCGGGCCCGCCACCGCGAGCACCACCACGCCCACCACCTCATGGTCGCCCGGCTCGCCGAACGCGACCCCGCGGCGGGCCGGGACCCGCTCCACGAGGTCTACGACTTCGCCGCCTGGGCCGCCGAGGAGTCCCCGGCGGACTCCCCGCTCGCCGTGCTCCCCGTCATCGCCCACGCCGAGCGCTACCGCGTCCTCGCCGCCGCCCAGGGCCGCACCGCCCCCGAGGCCGCCGTGGAGCACTGGACCGGCCGCCGCGCCCGCCAGGTGCTGCGCTCGGCCTTCGACTGGTGGCTGGAGTGGGAGCGCGAGGACCACCCCCGCAACCGGGTCGACCTCAACTTCCTCGCCCACGCCAAGCTGTGCGAAGGGCGCCCCGCCGAAGCGGCCGCCCTCTTCCACCGCATCGGCGCCCACGCCACCCGCGCCCCCTGGTCCTACCCGGACCGCGACCCCACCAAGGCCTTCCTCGCCGCGCGCAGCGCCGCGCTCGGCACCGCCTGACCCCGCCCCCACCCCCACCCCCACCCCCACCCCCGTCCCCTTCCCCGACCCGCGACCCGACCAGTCGCCCGAAAGGACCCTGCCATGCCGACGGGCAGATCCACTGCGACGGCCTCCGCCCCCCAGGCCGAGATCCGCACCTACAAGGGCCAGGACCGCGCCCTGCGCGCCGGCCGCCTCGGCACCGCCGGACTGCTGCTCTCCGTACTCGCCGCCAGCGCACCCCTGATGGTCGTCGCCGGTGTCATGCCCACGATCTTCGGGGTCATGGGCATCGTCGGCCAGCCGCTGCTCTTCGTGATCCTCGGCGTCGTCCTGGCCCTCTTCGGCATCGGCTACGCCGAGATGAGCCGCCACGTCCACAACGCCGGCGCCTTCTACGCCTACATAGCCCGCGGCCTCGGCCCCACCGCCGGAGCCTCCGCCTCCCTCGTCGCCCTCGTCGCGTACAGCGCCATGCAGGTCGGCGTCTACGGCATCCTCGGCTTCGAGATCTCCGGCCTCTTCGCCACCTACCTGCACACCGAGATCGCCTGGTGGATCCCCGCCCTGCTCGCGGTCGCCGCCACCGGCGCCCTCGGCTGGCTGAAGATCGACCTCAACGCCAAGGTCCTCGGCGTCCTGCTGCTCATCGAGTGCGCCCTCGTCGTCGTCTTCGACCTCGCCGCCCTCGGCAAGCCCGGCCCCCAGGGCCTCTCCCTGCACGCCTTCGACCCCGCCACCCTCGGCGGCGCCGGCCTCGGCACCGCCCTGTGCTTCTGCATCGCCGCCTTCGTCGGCTTCGAGCAGTCCCCGGTCTACGCCGAGGAGACCAGCAAGCCGCACATCGTCGTCTCCCGCGTGATGTTCCTCGCCGTCGGTTTCGTCGCCCTCTTCTTCGCCCTGAGCGCCTGGGCCCTCAGCGTGGCCACCGGGCCCGCCCAGATCACCAGGGCGGCCACCGAGGCCGGCCCCGCCCTGCTCTTCGACCTCACCCAGAGCCGCCTCGGCGCCGGGTTCACCGACGTCCTGCACGTGCTCTTCGTCACCGGCATGTTCGCCGCCATGCTCAGCTTCCACAACGTCGTCGCCCGCTACGCCTTCGCCATGGGCCGCGAGGGACTGCTCCCCGCCCGCTTCGGGCGCACCAACCCCGGCACCGGCGCCCCCGCCACCGGGTCCCTGCTCCAGACCGCCGTCGCCGCGCTCGTCGTCCTCGCCTTCGCGCTCACCGACTCCTCCCCGGCCGGCGACCCGACCGCACCCGTCCTGCACCTGTTCACCTGGATGGGCAGCGTCGGCGCCCTCGGCGTGACCGCCCTGATGGCCGCGTCCTCCTTCGCCGTCATCGCCTTCTTCGTCCGCCGGGGCGCGGCCGGCGCCCAGGTCTGGCGGCTCGTCGCGGCGGGCCTCGCCGGGCTGGCCCTGGTCGGCATCGTCGTCTACACCGTCAAGGACTTCGGCGTCCTGGTCGCCGCCGAGGAGGGCTCCGCGCTCGGCCGGGTCCTGCCGGCGATCATCGGCGTGGCCGCCCTCGCGGGACTGGCCCACGGGCTGGTGCTCAGGGCCCGCCGGCCCGAGGTGCACGCCCGCATCGGCCTGGGCAACGAGGCGTTCCGCCTCGACCAGGCCGCCGAGGCCGCACCGGGTGCCTGAGGGCCCGGAGCCCCGCATCGGCACCCTTCCGAAGCCCCCGGAGACCCTTCCCGCGGTCGCCGGGGGCTTCCGCGTCCGGTGGCCGATTTTTGCGGTTGCGGAGGCTCGTGGTCTCCTATGGCGACAAAATCACCGGAACCGCGATACGGGCGATACCACCCAGCTCTCCCGCGCGCGGCCCCCGGACCTGCCTGTCCGACCCAAGAAGGCGAAGTCGTATATGAGTGACCGCACCTTGACCGAGGCCCCCGCCGAGGCGTCCTCCCGCCATGTCGACGCAGGTGACGAGGGTTACAGCAAGGACCTCAAGTCCCGTCACATCAACATGATCGCCATCGGCGGGGCGATAGGCACCGGACTGTTCCTCGGAGCCGGCGGCCGCCTCGCCGGCGCCGGCCCCTCGCTGGCCATCGCCTACGCGGTGTGCGGCGTCTTCGCCTTCTTCGTCGTCCGGGCCCTCGGCGAGCTCGTGCTCTACCGCCCGTCCTCCGGCGCCTTCGTCTCGTACGCGCGCGAGTTCATGGGGGAGAAGGGCGCCTACACCGCCGGCTGGCTCTACTTCCTCAACTGGTCCACCACGACCGTGGCCGACATCACGGCCGCCGCGACCTACGCGCACTTCTGGTCGATGTTCACCGACGTCCCCCAGTGGGTGCTCGCCTTCATCGCCCTGGCCGTGGTCCTCACCGCGAACCTGATCTCGGTGAAGTACTTCGGCGAGATGGAGTTCTGGTTCTCCCTGGTCAAGGTCGCCGCCCTGGCGATCTTCCTGATCGTCGGCATCTACCTGGTCGCCACCAGCCACGACATCGGCGGCAGCACCCCGGGCCTGGCCAACATCACCGACCACGGCGGCATCTTCCCGTCCGGCGTGCTCCCGATGCTCCTGGTCATCCAGGGCGTGGTCTTCGCGTACGCCTCCGTCGAGCTCTGCGGCGTCGCCGCCGGTGAGACCGAGAACCCCGAGAAGATCATGCCGAAGGCGATCAACTCGATCATGTGGCGCGTGGGCCTCTTCTACGTCGGCTCCGTGGTCCTGCTCGCGCTGCTGCTCCCGTACACCGAGTACTCGGCCGACCAGAGCCCGTTCGTCACGGTCTTCGACAAGCTGGGCGTGCCCGGCGCCGCCGGCATCATGAACCTGGTCGTCCTCACGGCCGCCCTGTCCAGCCTGAACTCCGGCCTCTACTCCACCGGCCGGATCCTGCGCTCGATGGCCCTGTCCGGGTCCGCGCCGAAGTTCACCGGCGTCATGAACAAGGGCAAGGTCCCCTACGGCGGCGTCCTGTTCACCGCCGCGTTCGGCGTCGCCGGCGTCGGCCTGAACTACTGGATGCCGGGCGAGGCCTTCGAGCTCGTCCTCAACCTGGCCTCCATCGGCATCCTCGGCACCTGGGCCATGGTCATGATCTGTTCGCTGTTCTTCTGGCGCCGGGCGCAGAACGGGCAGGTCGAGCGACCCTCGTACAAGCTGCCCTGGGCGCCGTACACGCAGATCGTCACCCTGGTCTTCCTGGTGACCGTCCTGGTGCTGATGTGGTGCGACGGCGGCGTCGGCCGCACCACGGTGATGATCCTGCCGGGGATCGCGGCGGCCCTGGTCGGCGGCTGGTTCCTGGTCCGCCGCCGGGTGAACGAGCTCGCCTCGCGCGACTGACGACCCCCACGGGCCCCAGGGGCCCCCTGGACGGGCTCCGGCCCGCCCTGGGGGCCCTTCCGCCGTTCCGGGCCCCCGGAACGGCCCCGGGGGCCGGGGGCCGGGGAGGGAAACGAAGAAGGACCCCGCCGGAGCGGGGTCCTTCTCACTGTGTGTCCGAGGGGGGACTTGAACCCCCACGCCC
>NZ_JBBDHD010000268.1:0-2790 GCF_044129415.1 Streptomyces racemochromogenes | reverse complement strand
CCCCCCCCCGTTTTTAAAATAAACGCCCACCACCGATAAAAACAAAAGAATATTGTCGTCGCCAGGGTCTTTTTTTAATAAGACACCGCGGCCGGCCCGTCAGCGGGCGGGCCGGCCGGGGCGGCCGGGGCCGCGGGGACGGGGGAGGGCAGGGCCCACCAGGCCGCGAGCCCGATGATCACACCGGTGAGGACGGTGGAGGGGCCGCCGATGTCCGCGTAGAGGAAGTCGGTCAGCTGCCAGACGAACAGGCCGACCGCGACCAGCCCGCAGTCGCGCAGCCCCTTGTCGGGGGCCGCCGCGTACCGGCGCAGGCCCGCGACGAGCAGGGCGGCCCAGCCACCCGCGAGCGCGAGCAGTCCGACGAGGCCCTGTTCGCCGAGGACGAGCAGGTACATGTTGTGCGGGGACAGCAGTGGCTGTTTCAGGAAGGCCTGGCCGGCGCCGGCGGTGTCGCTGCCGGAGGACAGTCCGAGCGAGGAGTGCCCGTCGCGGTGGGCGGGAAAGCCCTTGAGGCCCACGCCGACGGCCGGCCGCTCGCGCCACATCGACTCGGCGGCGGCCCACATCGTGTAGCGGTCGGTGACCGACTGGTCGGGGGCGCTGGAGACCCGGGTGATGGAGTCGAGGCGCTCGGCGACCATCTCGGAGCCCAGCCCGAGCCCGCCGACGAGGACCACCCCGAGGGCGGTCAGGGCCACCAGCACCGCCAGCGCCCGCCGGATCCCGGCCAGGCACATGACCAGCAGCGCGGCCCCGGCGGTGGCGATCCACGCGCCGCGGCTGAAGGACAGCACCAGCGGCACCACCAGCGCCAGGGCGCAGCCCCCGGCGGCCCGGCGGACCTTCGCGGGCAGTCCCGGCGCGAGCGCGGCGGCGGTGGCGACGATCAGCCCGTAGGCGACGACGGTGGCCATGCCCATGACGTCACCGGGGCCGAAGGTGCCCACGGCGCGGATGTCCTCGCCCTGGTAGGAGGCCCCGGTGTGCGTGGCGTACTGCACGACCCCCACCGCGCCCTGCACCAGGCCGAGCACCACGAAGCAGCCGGCGGCCAGCCGGAACTCGCGGGCGTCGCGCACCAGCAGCACCACGGCCGCCGGGACCAGGACGAACACCTGGAGGTAGCGCACGAACCCGGGCAGCGCGGCGTACGGGTCGCCGGCGGTCATGGTGGAGACGGCGAGCCCGATCCCCGGGGCCCCGAGGACGAGGACGCCCAGGGGGTTCAGCCTCCGCACCCGGCCGCGCAGGGCCTGTACGGCGCAGACCAGGGCGAGCAGCAGCGAGGCGGCGTCGGCGGGGCCGACCTTCCCGGAGGCGGTGGCGTCGCCGGCCGGGAGCGGGACGAGCAGGAGCAGGACGGTCGCGGCGAGCGGCAGCAGCGGCCAGTGCCGGCGCGCCGCGCCGGTGCCGGTGGCGTCGGGCAGGCGTAGGGATCCGGGGACGGCGAGGGTCATGGCTCAGCTCCCGCCCAGCCGGAAGCGGAAGAAGGAGGCGGCGGTCCGGGCGAGGATCCACAGGTCCTGCCAGAGCGACCAGGTGTCGATGTAGTGGTTGTCGAAGCGGGCCCGGTCCTCGATGGAGGTGTCCCCGCGCAGCCCGTTGATCTGGGCGAGTCCGGTGATGCCGACGGGCATCCGGTGGCGGGCCTCGTAGCCGGGGTGGATGCTGCTGAACTTGGCGACGAAGAAGGGGCGTTCGGGGCGGGGGCCGACCAGGCTCATGTCGCCGCGGACCACGTTCCACAGCTGCGGCAGCTCGTCCAGCGAGGACTTGCGCAGGAAGGAGCCGACGGGGCTCATCCGGCGGTCGCCGGCCACGGTCCAGCGGGTGGCGGACTCGTGCTCGTCGGCGCGCAGGGTGCGGAACTTCAGCAGGGTGAAGGGGCGGCCGTAGAGGCCGACCCGCTCCTGGCGGAAGATCACCCCGGGCCCGTCGGAGAGGCGTACGGCCAGTGCGCAGGCTCCCATGACGGGGGCGGCGGCGAGCAGGGCGAGGGCCGCGAGGGCGGAGTCGATGAGCCGCTTGGCGGAGCGCTCCAGCGGCCGCGCGGGGCGGGGCAGCAGGGGCTGGACGGCGTAGCCCCACAGCTGGTCGGCGGGGTGGGCGACGCGCATGCCGGTGACCTTGGCGGTGCCGGCCGGGTCGGCGAGCCAGAGCCGGCAGCCGTGATCGTGGAAGAGGCGGACCAGGGCGGCGGTGCGCTCGTCGGCCTCGGGCGGCCGGGTGAGGACGGCGCAGCGCACGGAGTTCTGGATGACGGCCCGGCGGACGTCCTCGTGGGTGGTGAGGACGGGCAGCGGGCCGCCGTCGCCGTCGGCGGGTTCGGCGGTGTCGGCGATCCCGACGGGCCGCAGCCCGTACTCGGGGCGGCCGTGCAGGGCGGCGGCGACCGCGCCGGCGCCCTCGCCGGGGCCGACGACGAGGGTGGATTCGGGGTGGGCGACGGCGGAGCGGCGCCACAGCCCGTGGACGAGCCCCCGCCCGGCGCAGGCGAGGACGACCTGGAGGCAGACGGCGGTGAGCAGCGCGTTCCAGCCGAGGGCGCGTTCGGGTGCGGTGGCGGCGAGGACGGCGGCCGCCCCGCACCACAGGGCGGCGGCCCGGCCGGCCAGGGCGGGCAGTTCCAGGAGGGCGGAGGGTGCCAGGCGGGGCCGGTAGAGGCCGCCCTGCGCCTGGAGGGCGGCGTTGGCGGCGGCGAGCAGGAGGGGGCCCCCCCCCCCCGCCCCCCGGGGGTTCCGCGGGCCCGGCCCCGGGGGGAACGGAGTTTCATATAAAAAAAAAACA
>NZ_JBBDHD010000267.1:0-2894 GCF_044129415.1 Streptomyces racemochromogenes | reverse complement strand
GAGTGCGCACCTTCCTGGAGGTCGGCCCCGGCGGCGTCCTGACCGCCCTCGCCCGGGACGTCGTGGACGAGCAGGCCCTCACCGTTCCCGCCCTGCGCGCCGACCGCCCCGAGGACCTGGCCCTCACCACCGCCCTCGCCCGCCTTCACGTCCACGGCACCCCCGTCGACTGGACGGCCTGGTACGCCGGCCAGGAAGCCCACCGCACCCCCCTGCCCACGTACGCCTTCCAACGCGAGACGTACTGGCTGCACGTCCCGGCCACCGCAGACCCCGCCGCGATCGGTGTCACCGACACCGGACACCCCCTCCTGGGCGCCACCGTCGTCCTCCCCGACGGCGGCAGCGTCCTGACCGGCCGCCTGTCCCTCGCCACCCACCCCTGGATCGCCGACCACGCCGTCTCCGGAGCCGTGCTCGTCCCCGGTACGGCCTTCGTGGAACTGGCCCTGCGGGCCGGACAGGAAGCCGGCTGCGCACACGTCGAGGACCTCACCCTGGAGGCCCCGCTCGTCCTGCCCGAACACGGCGGCGTCCAGCTCCGCCTCACGGTCGGGGCCCCCGATCCGGCGGGCCGCCGCACCCTGGAGCTCCACTCCCGCTCCGAGGACCCGGCCGCCCCGGCCGACTGGACGCGGCACGCGGGCGGCACCCTGTCCGCCGAACCCCCCGCCGTCCGGCCCCCGTCCGAGCTCGCCGCATGGCCCCCGCCCGGAGCCGAACCGGTCGCGACCGACCACCTCTACGAGCTCCTCGACGACCTCGGCTTCGGCTACGGCCCGGTCTTCCGCGGCCTCACCGGCGCCTGGCGGGACGGCGACTCCCTGTACGCCGCCGCGGCCCTCCCCGCCTCCACGGCACCGGACGCGGATACGTTCGGGCTGCACCCGGCCCTCCTCGACGCCGCCCTCCACGCCTCCTGGCTCGGCCTGCTCTCCGGCACCACCACCGGTCAGGCCCTGCTGCCCTTCTCCTGGAGCGGGGTCAGCCTGCACGCCGGCGGCGCCCCCGCCGTACGCGTCCGGCTGACCCCGGCCGGCCCGGACACCGTCTCCGTCCTGGTCGCCGACACGGCGGGGCAGACCGTCGCCTCGGTCGACGCCCTCGTGCTGCGCCCGGTCTCCGCCGACCGGCTGCGCGCGGCCGCCGCACCCCGCGCCGACGGCCTCCTGCGCCTCGACTGGACTCCGGCCCGGACACCGGCCGACGTCCCCGAACCCGACTGCGCCGTGGCCCTCGCCGGCCCGGACCCGGACCTGGACGGAGCCGCGGCACCGGACGACCCGGCCGCAGCCGTAAGGGCGACCGCCCACCGGACGCTCGCGCTGATCCAGGAGTGGCTCGCCGAGGAGCGGTCCGAGCGGACCCCGCTCGTCGTCGTCACCCGGCACGCGGTCGCCACCGACCCCGCCGAACGCGCCGCCCTCGACCCCGCCCAGGCCGCCGTCTGGGGCATGCTCCGCACCGCACAGTCGGAGAACCCCGGCCGCTTCGTCCTCCTCGACCTGGAACCGGGCCTCGACCCGGACGCCGGTCCCGGCCGGGAGGCCCTGCGCGCCGCCCTGGCCACCGGTGAACCCCAGCTCGCCGTGCGCGGCGGCAGGCTCCTGCTGCCGCGCCTCACCGCCCACACCGCCCCCACGGACCGCCCGGCCGGTGAGGCACCGCGGCGCGGGACGTTCCCCGCCGAGGGGACCGTCCTCGTCACCGGCGCCACCGGCACCCTGGGCCGGCTCGTCGCCCGCCACCTCGTCACCGAGCACGGCGTACGCAGCCTCCTGCTGGCCGGTCGCAGGGGCCCTGCCGCCGAAGGCGCGGCCGCCTTCGAGGCCGAACTCACCGCCCTCGGCGCCCGGGTCACCACCGCCGCCTGTGACGTGGCCGACCGCGCCGAGCTGGCCGCCCTGCTGGCGACGGTTCCGGCCGGGCACCCGCTGAGCGCCGTGGTCCACGCGGCCGGTGTGACCGACGACGGCACCGTCCCCGCCCTCACCCCGGACCGCGTCGACCGGGTGTTCCGCCCCAAGGTCGACGCCGCCCTCCACCTGCACGAACTGACCCGCGACATGGACCTGTCCGCGTTCGTGCTCTTCTCCTCCGTCTCCGCCACGCTCGGCGGCGCCGGCCAGGCCAACTACGCCGCCGCCAACGCCGTCCTCGACGCCCTCGCCCAGCGGCGCCACGCGGCGGGACTGCCCGCCGTGTCCCTGGCCTGGGGCCTGTGGGCCGACGGCAGCGGCATGACCGGGAAGCTGGACTCCGCCGATTTCGCGCGGATCCGCCGCATGGGCCTCGTCGCCATGGACGCGGCCACCGGCCTCGCCCTGTTCGACGCCGCCTGCGCGGCCGGCACCGACGTGCTCTTCCCGGTGCCCCTGGACCACGCCGGACTCCGCGTCCAGGCAGCCGAGGACAAGGTCCCCGCCCTGCTGCGCGGGCTGGTCAAAACCCCGGTCCGCAAGGCCCACAGCGGCCCCGGAACCTCCTCCGCCGCAGCTGCGGACCGGGCCTCCGCCCTGGCCACGACCCTGCACGGGCTGCCCGAGGCGGAACAGGAACGCCTCCTCGGCGACCTCGTACGCGCCCAGGTCGCCACGGTCCTCGGCCACGCCTCCCCGGACCGGGTGGAGGCCGAACGCCCCTTCAAGGACCTCGGCTTCGACTCGCTGACCGCCGTCGAGCTGCGGAACCTGCTGGGCGCGGCCACCGGCACCCGGCTGCCCGCGACCCTCGTCTTCGACCACCCCACCCCCCTGGCTCTCACCCGTTTCCTGCACGCCGAGATCCTCGGCACCACCAGCGGCACCACCACGCCTACCGTGGCGGGCCAGGTGGCGGTGGCCGACGATCCGATCGTGATCGTGGGGATGAGCTGCCGTTATCCGGGCGGGGTG
>NZ_JBBDHD010000266.1:0-2919 GCF_044129415.1 Streptomyces racemochromogenes | reverse complement strand
CTCGGTGATCTGCTTGTTGATGTTGATCTGATCCTTGCCGGTGCTCGACCGCGACTGCAGATAATCGATCTGCTTCTGCAGCGTTTCCTCCTGCAGCTTCTGATCGCGTGCAGCCAGCTCACGTTGCTGGGCGTAGTAGTCGCGTACCGAGATCAGCCGCGCACTGTAGTTGGCCTGCAGTAGCTTGGTGCTGTTCTGGATCGAGGTGGCTTCTTCCTGCGCAGCCGCCTTGATAGCCGACAACCTGGCGCTGGTTTCAGCGTTGTAGACCGGCGCACCGCTGGCACCCTTCGGCAAACTGTCCTGATACTTCTTCCGCGACGCTGCGATCAGCTTCTCAACGTCAGCCTCGCGGCCAGCAGCCTTGGCCAGGTTGCGGATCTGTTCCTCCTCGCGCTTCTGGATCTCAGCGCGCGAGCGGTTGCCAGCCTCGATAGACGCCAGCTGTTCTGCAGCTTTGCTGTCAATCGTGCGGCTTGCCTTCGCGCCACCCACCGACGCGTCAGTTGCCACCTTTTGCAGATCCGCGATCTTCTTGCGCAGGTCGGAGATCTGGCTATCGATAGCTGCAGTAGCACCAGGGGTGCGTTGATTCATCGGGTTGGAGCGCGCACGCTCCAACGTGGAGATCATCTGTTCAAACTGCTTGATCGATTCCGCACTGGTGTTGGCACGGCCCAGGTTGAGCATTGCGTCCCAGGCTTCGGCGGCAGCGTTCTTGAGTCCCTTCCAAGCGCTTTCCAGGTAGCCCAGGTTTTCGCGCATCTTGTTGCTGCGCTCGATCAGCACGCCAGCAAACGCGCGCGTGGCGACCGCCGCAGCGTCTTGATTGCGACCCTGCTCCTGCAGCACGCGGATGTTCTCCAACATCTCGGCGGTGAGGAAGTTGTAGGTTTTGTTGAGTTCCAGGATCGCGGACACCGGATCTTTGGCGATGCTCTTGAACTGGTCAACCGTGTCTTCGATGGCCACGCCAGCGGTTGCCTTCATCGACAAAGCGGCACGTGACACAAGATCGA
This sequence comes from Streptomyces racemochromogenes, assembly GCF_044129415.1. GTDB lineage: Bacteria > Actinomycetota > Actinomycetes > Streptomycetales > Streptomycetaceae > Streptomyces > Streptomyces racemochromogenes_A. The sequence goes on along the minus strand of NZ_JBBDHD010000266.1, from coordinate 1,900 downwards.
AGTTTTCAGCTGCGATGACACCCGTTGACGCGATTTGGCTCAGCGCATCAGCAGCTCCGCCACGGGTGACACCATCCATGCTATCCAAGGTAGCTGCCAGGTCGTTGAGCTTCTGTGCCAGGCCCGGAACGTCCTGGCCGGTGGCGATCAGCGACTTCTGCAGACGGCGCATCTCAGCCTCACCCTGGTACGCCGCGAAGGCTACGGTGCCCAGCACTGCAGCGCTGACGGTGACCGGGTTGACCAGGCCCAGGAAGCCGCTGGCCAGCGCGCGCAGAGCGGTAGGCACGCTGCCGCCAAACATGTCCTTGAGCTGGCCACCCTGCTGCAGCAGCACCGTCAACGGAGCTTGGCCACCCTGCAGCGACACGATGATGTCAGTCACCTGCGCCGGTACGCCACGCAAAGCAGCCTGATACTGCTTCATGGTAAGGGCGGAGTTGAACATCTGCTTTTCTTGTTCTTGATACTTCGCCCGCGCGTCCTCTGCTGCTTTTTCTTGATCTCGCAGCGCCTTGATGAGCGGCGCAGCCGATTGCGCAACGCCCAGCTCAGCTGCCTTGAGTTCCAGCAGCTGGGATTTGGTTTTGCCGATTGCCGTCACCTGCTGTTCCAGGTCACGAATGAAGTTCGTGCGGGTTGCCTGGGCTGCATTGGCCTGGCGCTGAGCCTCGGCCTGCTGTTGTTGCATCTGTGCCAGCCGGGCGGCCTGGTCAGCGGCTCGACTCGCAGCAGCGGCGTTCTGCTCCAATGCCAGCTTTGCACCATTGAGCACTTCCAGCGGCACACCACGAATCGCGGCGTTGAACAGGCGTTGCTGGTCGGTGCTCAGGCCCTGCTGACGCACGAAATTCAAAAGACTGTCAGTAGCGCGTTTGGCCCCGCCCACAGTCTTGGTATACGCGGCGTCGGCAGCATCGCCCATGCCGGTGGTCTTTTTGATAGCAGCATCAACACGCGCGTCAAACTCGGCGGTGTCAACAACTACTTTCAGTCGCGCGGTGCCAATTGCGTCAGCCATGATCGTGCTTCCCTTAGAGGAAACCCCTCACAAGGAGGGGTTAGGAGTAGTACCTAATGCGGTGTAGTGCTTCTTGCTGGATGACGCGCAGCTTGTCGATCCACTCATCGTATTCTTCATCGCTGAGCTTTTTACGCTCAAGCGCGTTCTGGAAAACAACCATGTCGAGCGATACCGGGCCATTGAATCCCATCCGCCATTGATCATTGTATGTCCAGAAAAGCTGCACGACATCCCAATTCTCGTCCCACACCTCTACAACTTCCTCTACAAAGTCAGTTGGTTTGTACCACGGACGTTCCGTAAACCATTCTTTGTCAGGCCGACGCCAGTAGAGGTTGGCGACGACCTCTTTCAGTTTCCCACCAACTTGACGCGGCGGGCGACGTGGAAGCCCTGGATGACGGCGTGCAGGATACCGGCGCGGTCATCTTCGGCCTGCTGCAGACCTTCCGGCGTCAGGGCATATTCGCTGTCCCACTTCTCGACCAGGCGCATGACGCCACCAACCAGGTCGAACTGCGGGCGATTGGTGTCACTGCTGGTGATATTCAGGGCCTCATCGAACTGCTTGCCGGTGAGGTTGCGGTAGGTGACACCAAAGGTAATATCGGGTTCGTTCTGGCCAGTGATGGTCAGGTCGGTGCTGATCGTTTCGACACGCTTACGGGTGAGCATTGCTATTTCCTCGGGTTAGGTAGCCGGGCAGGACGATCCTGCCCGGCAGTGGAACTGTACCAGTTACGCCGCCGCGTAGCGCATCGGGTCGGCGGTCAGCGAGAACGTCAGTTGGTTGGCCAAGAACTCGTTGAGCACCTTGGTGGGCACCTTGTTGAAGCTGATCCAGCCCACCTAGTAGATCACGTCACCGTTCGGCAG
>NZ_JBBDHD010000265.1:0-2947 GCF_044129415.1 Streptomyces racemochromogenes | reverse complement strand
CCCCCCCCCCCCCCCCCCCCCCCCCCCCCCCCCCCCCCCCCCCCCCCCCCCCCCCCCCCCCCCCCCCCCCCCCCACGATCGTGCGCTGGAACCAGGTCGCGCAGCAGCTGCTCGGCTACGCGCCGCCGCAGATGCTCGGCCGCAACATCGCCGACCTCCTCCATCCGGGGTCCGACCGCAGCCTGGGCCGTTCCCTGTGGGAGGCCGCCGCCACCGGCCGGGGCGTGATGGGCACGGTGACGGCCTGGCACCACGACGGGCACCCGATGGAGCTGGAGATATGGGCCTCGCCCGTCGCCGACCGGCAGGGGCACGGCGCCGCCACCGTCCTGGTCTTCGCCGCCGACGCGCCCGCCGCGCGGCGCATCCGCGGCTCCTCGGCGGTATGGGACGGCCTGTTCGCCCGCTCACCCGTCGGCATCGCCATCCTCGACACCCAGCTGCGCTTCCTCCAGGTCAACGCCGCCCTCGAAGCCATGAACGGGCTGCCGGAGTCGGCCCACGTGGGACGCCGCCTCGCCGAGATCCTCCCCACGGTCAACGCCCACGCCATGGAGGAGGCCATGCTCCGGGTCCTGGAGACCGGCGAGCCGGTCCTGGACCTGCGCCGCATCGGGCGGACCCCGGCCGAACCGGACCACGACCACATGTGGTCCTGCTCCTACGTACGGGTGGAGGACCCCGCCCACAAGCCGATCGGGGTCATCGCCTCCCTCGTCGACATCACCGAGCAGCAGCGCGACCACGTCGAAGCGGCGGCGGCCCGGCGCCGCCTCGCCCTGCTCAGCGAGGCCAGCATCCGGATGGGCTCCAGCCTGGACCTGGAGCGCACCGCGCAGGAGCTCGCCGATCTCGCCGTCCCGCGGCTCGCCGACGCCGTCACCGTGGACGTCCTCGACGCGCTGGCCCGCGGGGAGGAGCCCGGCATGGGCCTCACCGGCGGCGTGGCCCTGCGGCGGCTGGGCCGGGCGCCGCTCGGCGGATCCCGGGTGACGGACATCCTCGCCCCCCTCGGCCGTACCCTCCTCTTCCCCGCGACCGCCCCCTACACCCAGGCGCTCTCCGGCCGCCAGCCCTACCTGGTGGCCCACGTCGACGAACGGGCCGTCGCCTCCGCCGCCCGGCACACGGCCAAGCCCGCGCAACTGGTCGAGGCGGGCGTGCACTCCTTCGTCATGGCCCCCCTCGTGGCCCGCGACCGGGTCCTGGGCGTCGTCAGCTTCTTCCGCACCGGCCCGTCCGGCCCCTTCGGCTCCGAGGACGTCACCCTCGCCGCGGAACTCGCCGCCCGCGCGGCCCTCAGCATCGACAACGGCCGCCTCTACCACCGCGAGCACGAGACCGCCGTCATCCTCCAGCGCAGCATGCTGCCGCAGCACGTCACCCCGCCCGCGGGCATCGCCGTCAGCCACCGCTACCTGCCGGCGAGCGACGTCAACGAGATCGGCGGCGACTGGTACGACGTGCTGGCCCTGGCCGGCGGCAAGGCCGCGCTGCTGATCGGCGACGTCATGGGCCACGGCATCGCCGCCGCCGCCGTCATGGGCCGCCTGTCCGCCTCCGTACGCTCCCTCGCCCGGCTGGACCTGTCACCCGTGAGGCTGCTGCACCAGCTGGAAGCCGTCCTCGCCGACCTCGCCGAGCCGATGCTCGCCACGTTCCTGTACGTGGTCGTCGACCCGGCCTCCGGCCGCTGCACCGTCACCCGGGCCGGGCATCCGCCGCCCGCCCTGGCCCTGCCCGACGGCACCGTGCGGATCCTCGACACCCCGCCCGGGGTTCCGCTGGGGGTCGGGGGCATCGCCTTCACCCCCACCGAGGTCGACGTGCCGCCGGGCAGCCTCCTCGTCCTCTACACCGACGGTCTGATCGAAGCGCGCGGCAGCGACCTCGACGAGCGGCTGTCCGAACTCACGCAGCTCCTCGCGGACCCGCAGCGCAGCCTGGACCACGTCTGCGACTCCCTGCTCACCCACCTGGTGCCGGCCGCGGCGGACGACGACATCGCCCTCCTCGTCGCACGGGTGGGCGGCTGAAGGGAGTCGGCGGAAGGCCCCGCCGCGCCGGAAGCGGCGCCGCGGGGCCCTCGGGAGCGCGGGTCAGTTCTTGCCGAGGAGGCCGTTCATCCGGGTGATCTCGGCGCTCTGGGAGCCGATGATCGCGGCGGCCATCTCCTTGGCGGGCTGGTAGCCGCCGTCCTTCTGCTCGGTCCTGGCCATGGCCACCGCGCCCTCGTGGTGCCTGACCATCAGCTGGAGGAACGCGGTGTCGAACTCCTTGCCGGAAGCCCGGGTGAGCCGGTCCATCTCCTCGCCGCTCATCATCCCGGACATGGAGTGGCCGGCGTGCCCGCCGCCCTCCGCGGCGGGCACCTTCTCGCCCCAGGCGGTCAGCCAGCCGGACAAGGTGGTGATCTCCGGGTCCTGGGCCTTGCGGATCTCGTCGGCCAGTGCCTTGACCTCGGCCGACTCCGCGCGGGTGGTGGCGAGGGAGGCCATCTCCAGGGCCTGGCGGTGGTGCGGGATCATGCCCTGGGCGAAGGCGGTGTCGGCGCTGTTGTTCGGGCCCGCGCCAGGTGCGGACGCCGACGGGGCCGCCGAGGCGGGCGCGTCGTGGCCGCCCCCGTGCCCGGAGGCGGGGGCGGCGGACTTCCCGCCGCAGGCGGCGAGGACGAGGGCGGCCGTGGCGGCCGCGGTCAGCGCGGCGGTACGGCGGATCAGGGAACGCTGGGCGTGCATGGTGGTGCTTCTCCTGTACGGGGACGTGTCGGAACGGGCTCGGCCGGCGGGAACGCCGGAGAGCCGCCCTATACGCGCAGGAGTTGCAGTTCGCTGAGGGAGGGGGGCGCTCTGCCCTGGGCCCGCGCCCCAGCCGGTGCCGCCGGCGCGGCCGCCGCATCGGCGGGGGCCCCGCCCGGGGCGGGCGCGAGGGCGGGCAGGACCGGGGC
>NZ_JBBDHD010000264.1:0-2949 GCF_044129415.1 Streptomyces racemochromogenes | reverse complement strand
GCTATAGCTCAGCTGGGAGAGCGCCTGCCTTGCACGCAGGAGGTCTGCGGTTCGATCCCGCATAGCTCCACCATCTTTTACTGCGAACACTAGAAAACTTCAGAGTGAACCTGAAAAGGTGCACTGCGAAGTTTTGCTCTTTAAAAATCTGGATCAAGCTGAAAATTGAAACGACACATCTTTAATGGTGTGTTCGAGTCTCTCAAATTTTCGCAATCAGAAGTGAAACATCTTCGGGTTGTGAGGTTAAGCGACTAAGCGTACACGGTGGATGCCCTGGCAGTCAGAGGCGATGAAGGACGTGCTAATCTGCGAAAAGCGCCGGCGAGGTGATATGAACCCTTGACCCGGCGATGTCCGAATGGGGAAACCCAGTGCAATCCGTTGCACTATCGTTAACTGAATACATAGGTTAACGAGGCGAACCGGGGGAACTGAAACATCTAAGTACCCCGAGGAAAAGAAATCAACCGAGATTCCCCCAGTAGCGGCGAGCGAACGGGGAGCAGCCCGGAGTCTGAATCAGCTTGTGTGTTAGTGGAACGGTCTGGAAAGTCCGACGGTACAGGGTGATAGTCCCGTACACGAAAGCACACTTGCTGTGAACTCGAAGAGTAGGGCGGGACACGTGGTATCCTGTCTGAATATGGGGGGACCATCCTCCAAGGCTAAATACTCCTGACTGACCGATAGTGAACCAGTACCGTGAGGGAAAGGCGAAAAGAACCCCGGCGAGGGGAGTGAAAAAGAACCTGAAACCGTGTACGTACAAGCAGTGGGAGCCTCTTTATGGGGTGACTGCGTACCTTTTGTATAATGGGTCAGCGACTTATATTCTGTAGCAAGGTTAACCGTATAGGGGAGCCGAAGGGAAACCGAGTCTTAACTGGGCGTTAAGTTGCAGGGTATAGACCCGAAACCCGGTGATCTAGCCATGGGCAGGTTGAAGGTTGGGTAACACTAACTGGAGGACCGAACCGACTAATGTTGAAAAATTAGCGGATGACCTGTGGCTGGGGGTGAAAGGCCAATCAAACCGGGAGATAGCTGGTTCTCCCCGAAAGCTATTTAGGTAGCGCCTCGTGAACTCATCTTCGGGGGTAGAGCACTGTTTCGGCTAGGGGGCCATCCCGGCTTACCAACCCGATGCAAACTACGAATACCGAAGAATGTTATCACGGGAGACACACGGCGGGTGCTAACGTCCGTCGTGAAGAGGGAAACAACCCAGACCGCCAGCTAAGGTCCCAAAGTCATGGTTAAGTGGGAAACGATGTGGGAAGGCACAGACAGCCAGGATGTTGGCTTAGAAGCAGCCATCATTTAAAGAAAGCGTAATAGCTCACTGGTCGAGTCGGCCTGCGCGGAAGATGTAACGGGGCTAAACCATGCACCGAAGCTGCGGCAGCGACACTATGTGTTGTTGGGTAGGGGAGCGTTCTGTAAGCCGTTGAAGGTGTGCTGTGAGGCATGCTGGAGGTATCAGAAGTGCGAATGCTGACATAAGTAACGATAAAGCGGGTGAAAAGCCCGCTCGCCGGAAGACCAAGGGTTCCTGTCCAACGTTAATCGGGGCAGGGTGAGTCGACCCCTAAGGCGAGGCCGAAAGGCGTAGTCGATGGGAAACAGGTTAATATTCCTGTACTTGGTGTTACTGCGAAGGGGGGACGGAGAAGGCTATGTCAGCCGGGCGACGGTTGTCCCGGTTTAAGCATGTAGGCGGAGGTTCCAGGTAAATCCGGTACCTTTTAACGCTGAGGTGTGATGACGAGGCACTACGGTGCTGAAGTGATAAATGCCCTGCTTCCAGGAAAAGCCTCTAAGCATCAGGTAACACGAAATCGTACCCCAAACCGACACAGGTGGTCAGGTAGAGAATACCAAGGCGCTTGAGAGAACTCGGGTGAAGGAACTAGGCAACATGGCACCGTAACTTCGGGAGAAGGTGCACCCTTTTTGGTGGCTCGTGCGAGCTATAGCTGAAGAGGGTCGCAGTAACCAGGCCGCTGCGACTGTTTATCAAAAACACAGCACTCTGCAAACACGAAAGTGGACGTATAGGGTGTGACGCCTGCCCGGTGCTGGAAGGTTAATTGATGGGGTCAGCCGCAAGGCGAAGCTCTTGATCGAAGCCCCAGTAAACGGCGGCCGTAACTATAACGGTCCTAAGGTAGCGAAATTCCTTGTCGGGTAAGTTCCGACCTGCACGAATGGCGTAATGATGGCCAGGCTGTCTCCACCCGAGACTCAGTGAAATTGAACTCGCTGTGAAGATGCAGTGTACCCGCGGCAAGACGGAAAGACCCCGTGAACCTTTACTATAGCTTGACACTGAACACTGGTCCTTGATGTGTAGGATAGGTGGGAGGCTTTGAAGCGTGGACGCCAGTCTGCGTGGAGCCAACCTTGAAATACCACCCTTTAATGGCTGGTGTTCTAACGTAGACCCGTAATCCGGGTTGCGGACAGTGTCTGGTGGGTAGTTTGACTGGGGCGGTCTCCTCCCAAAGAGTAACGGAGGAGTACGAAGGTGCGCTCAGACCGGTCGGAAATCGGTCGTAGAGTATAAAGGCAAAAGCGCGCTTGACTGCGAGACAAACACGTCGAGCAGGTACGAAAGTAGGTCTTAGTGATCCGGTGGTTCTGTATGGAAGGGCCATCGCTCAACGGATAAAAGGTACTCTGGGGATAACAGGCTGATACCGCCCAAGAGTTCATATCGACGGCGGTGTTTGGCACCTCGATGTCGGCTCATCACATCCTGGGGCTGAAGTCGGTCCCAAGGGTATGGCTGTTCGCCATTTAAAGAGGTACGTGAGCTGGGTTTAAAACGTCGTGAGACAGTTTGGTCCCTATCTGCCGTGGGCGTTGGATACTTGACGGAGCCTGCTCCTAGTACGAGAGGACCGGAGTGGACGTACCACTGGTGTATCGGTTGTCATGCCAATG
>NZ_JBBDHD010000263.1:0-3048 GCF_044129415.1 Streptomyces racemochromogenes | reverse complement strand
TCGGCGAGGACTCGACCACCCTCAACCACCTGCCGCTGTACCAGCCGATGCACCTCAACTCGGCCGTCTACGCGGGCCCCCGCGCCCCAGGTGACAATGAGACGTGCTCCACGATCTCTTCCCGCCCGGCGTCCAGCACGCCCTGGACCTCGCGGGCATCTTCGTCTTCGCCCTGGCCGGCGCCCTCCTCGCGGTCCGCAAGAACTTCGACGTCTTCGGCATCGCCGTGCTCGCCCTCGTCACCGCCCTCGGCGGCGGCCTCTTCCGCGACCTCTGCATCGGTGCCGTCCCGCCCGCGGCCTTCAGCGAGCTCAGCTTCTTCGTGACGCCGCTGCTCGCCGCCGCGCTGGTCTTCTTCCTCCACCCCGAGGTGCAGCGCATCAACCGCGCCATCAACGTCTGCGACGCCGCCGGCCTCGGACTGTTCTGCGTGTCGGGCACCACCAAGGCCTATGAGTACGGCCTCGGCCTGACCTCCTCCGCGGCCCTGGGCGTGGCCACCGCCGTCGGCGGCGGCGTCCTGCGCGACGTCCTCGCCAACGAGGTCCCCTCGCTCCTGCGCGACCGCGAGATGTACGCCGTCCCCGCCGTCGTCGGCGCCTCGATGATCGCCCTCTTCATCAGCTTCGAGGTCCTGAACGCCCTGACGACCGCGCTGGCGATCGTCACCACCTTCGTCCTGCGCATCCTGGCGATGCAGTTCCACTGGCGGGCCCCGCTGGCCTGGAACCGCCGTTCCTCGGTGGCCGAAGAACCCTAGGCCCTCCACCCCCAAAACAAAAGCTACCGCTTAGTAGCTTGCGCGTGTACCGTCGTCTCCATGTCACACGCAGCGGCCAAGGCATCCATCGGCGACAGCGAATTCGACCGCGACACCACCGTCACGCCCCGCGCGGGCGAGCCCGGGGTGTACGACGCGGAGCTCTCCGCCGGCTGGACGATCATCACCGCCGTCAACGGCGGCTACCTGCTGGCCCTGGTCGGCCGGGCCCTGTCGGCGGCCCTGCCGCACCCGGACCCCTTCACCGTCTCGGCCCACTACCTGACCTCCTCCGTGCCCGGCCCCGCCGTGATCCGCACCGAGGTCGTCAGGGCCGGCCGCACCCTCTCCACCGGCCAGGCCTCGCTGTTCCAGTTCGACGAGAGCGGCGCCGAGGTGGAGCGCATCCGCGTCCTCGCCTCCTACGGCGATCTCGCGGCGCTCCCCGACAGCGTCCACACCGTCGCCGAACCGCCCGCCATGCCCGCCTACGAGGACTGCCTCGGCGCCGAGGCCGGCCCCGCCCCGATCCCCGGCAGCAACGCCATCGTGGACCGCCTCCGGCTGCGGCTGGACCCGGCGACGGCCGGCTGGGCCGTCGGGGCGCCCTCGGGCAAGGGGGAGATGCGGGCCTGGTTCGAGCTGGCCGACGGCCGGGACGCCGACCCCCTGTCCCTGCTGCTCGCCGTGGACGCCCTTCCCCCGACCGCCTTCGACCTCGGCCTCCTGGGCTGGGCCCCCACGGTCGAACTCACCACCCACGTCCGCCACCGCCCGGCCCCGGGCCCCCTGCGCGTCGGCATCGTCACCCGCAACCTCGCGGGGGGCTTCCTGGAGGAGGACGCGGAGGTCTGGGACTCGGCGAACCGCCTGGTGGCCCAGTCCCGCCAGCTGGCGCGGGCCCCGCGCTAGCGCCCGGGGTCCGCCGTCCCCGGGGGGAGACGGCGGGCCCGCGCGGCGCCCCGGGGGCCGACCGTGGTCCGCCGGAACCGGCCAGTAGCCGACCCGGGCGGGGCCCGGCGGCGCGGGTGGCTCGTAGAATCAAAAAATCATGGCCTACCTCGACCACGCCGCGACCACGCCGATGCTCCCGGAAGCCGCCGCGGCGATGACCGCGCAGTTCGCCGCCACCGGTAACGCCTCCTCCCTGCACGCCGCCGGCCGCCGGGCGCGCCGCACCGTCGAGGAGGCCCGCGAGGCCCTCGCCGAGGCGCTCGGCGCACGCCCCAGCGAGGTGGTCTTCACCGCCGGCGGCACCGAGGCCGACAACCTCGCCGTCAAGGGCCTCTACTGGGCCCGCCGCGACGCCGACGCGGCCCGCACCCGCATCCTCGCCAGCCCCGTCGAACACCACGCCGTCCTCGACGCCGTCCACTGGCTCGCCGAGCACGAAGGGGCCGAGGTCGAGTACCTCCCCGTCGACCGCCACGGCCGCGTCCGCCCCGAGGCCTTCCGCGAGGCCGTCGAGCGCAACCCCGACGACATCGCCCTGGCCACCGTCATGTGGGCCAACAACGAGATCGGCACCGTCATGCCGGTCCGCGAGCTGGCCGCCGTCGCCCGGGAGCACGGCCTCCCGCTGCACTCGGACGCCGTCCAGGCCGTCGGACAGCTCGACGTCCGCTTCGGGGACAGCGGTCTCGCCGCGATGACCGTCAGCGGCCACAAGATCGGCGGCCCGTACGGCATCGGCGCCCTGCTCCTCGGCCGCGACCAGACCCCCGTCCCCGTCCTGCACGGCGGCGGCCAGGAACGGCACGTCCGCTCCGGGACCCTCGACGTGCCCGCCATCGCCGCCTTCGCGGTGGCGGCCGTCCTCGCCGCCGAGCGGCGCGAGCGGTTCGCCGCCGAGGTCGGCGCGCTGCGCGACGAGCTGATCGGCGCCGTCCTGGCGGCCGTCCCCGACGCCGTCCTCGGCGGCGACCCCGAGGACCGGCTCCCGGCCAACGCCCACTTCAGCTTCCCCGGCTGCGAGGGCGACTCCCTGCTGCTGCTCCTGGACGCGCAGGGCATCGAGTGCTCGACCGGCTCCGCCTGCACCGCCGGCGTCGCCCAGCCCAGCCACGTCCTGCTCGCCACCGGCACCGACCCCCAGCTGGCCCGCGGCACCCTGCGCTTCTCCCTCGGGCACACCTCCACCAAGGAGGACGTCGCGGCGGTGGCGGCGGCCATCGGCCCGGCGGTGGCCCGGGCCCGCACGGCCGGCCTGAGCTAGGGCCTGTCGTCACACTCCCGTCTGCCCCGCGACGCCTGGCACGCTCCCCCGAGCTCTTCGAGCAGGGGGTGCC
>NZ_JBBDHD010000262.1:0-3120 GCF_044129415.1 Streptomyces racemochromogenes | reverse complement strand
CCCCCCCCCCCCCCCCCCCCCCCCCCCCCCCCCCCCCCCCCCCCCCCCCCCCCCCCCCCCCCCCCCCCCCCCGCGGCAGTGGCGGGGCCGCTCAGTTGTTCTGCGCGGCGTCGGTGTCCGCCTGGGCGGCCGCACCGTCCGCGGCGTCCAACTTCGCCTGCATGTCGGCGGCCTGGCCGTCGCCGCCCGCCGACTGCTCCGCCTTCGGGTGGGACTGCGCACCGCCCCCGCAGCCGGTCAGCAGCAAGGCTCCCGCGGCGGCCAGGGCGGTGAGTGCGGCGGCGCCGCGGCGGGCGGACCTCACTTGGACCCCTGCGCGGAGCACCAGGTGGAGACGGACTTCAGGTCCGCCTGGCGCTTCTGGAGGGTGGGCACCAGGCTCTTGCGGAACGCCAGGCGGTCGTTGAGGTAGCTCTGGATCTCGGTGTGGCCCGCGTTCTTGGCCTCGGTGACGCGCTGTTCCAGCCGGGCGATGGAGCCCGCGACGGTGGCGTCCCCGTTCAGCCGGGTGAGGGCGGCGCCGATCCGGGCCTCGGTCTTCGGCAGGCGCTTGCAGATCGCCTTGGCGCCGTCGCCCTTCGGAGCGGACTTCGCCGACGCGGCGGGGGCCGGCGCGCTGCTGTCGGCCTGGGCGGGGCCGGCGGACAGCAGCGCACCGGCCAGGGCGACGGCGCCGATCGCGGCGGCGGTCCTACGGTTCGCGAGCATGGTGTATCCCCTTCGATGCGACGGGCCGGCGCCTGGGCGCGCCTGCCGGACGGGACGCTAGGGAGCCTTTTTGTGGATTCCTTGTGATCCCTCGTCGACCCGGGAGATCCAGTCCCGCCGTGCGGGCAGCAGACGCAGCGTCGGCTCCCCGTCCGAGACCAGCGGGAGGCGCACCTCGAAGCGCGCGCCCGTCCCGCCGGGCGCGTCCCCGACGGTGACCGTGCCCCGGTGCAGCGCGGCCTGCTGGGCCACCAGGGTCAGCCCGAGGCCGGAGCCCGGACTGCCGGGCCGGTGGTGGAACCGGCGGAAGACGGCCTCGCGTTCGGCGGGCGGCACGCCGGGCCCCTCGTCGTCCACGGTCAGCACGGCGAACGCGCCCTCCGCGCGCAGCCGGACCGTGACCCGGGGCGGCTCGCCCGGCCGCCGGCCGTGCACCACCGCGTTGCGCAGCAGATTCGCCAGCATGATCTTCAGACCGGAGTCCCAGCCGAACACCCGCAGTTCCGCCGGCAGCTGCACGTCCGGCTCCAGCCCCTCCTCGCGGTGCCGGCGCGCCGCCTCGCCGGCGGCCGCGTCCACCAGCTCGCACAGGTCGAGCGGGCAGAAGGCGGACACCTCCACCAGGTCGCCGAGCGCGAGCATCCGCAGCGCCCCGAGCAGTTCGAGCAGCCGGGCGTGGTCGCCGCGCAGGTCGCTCACCACCTCGGCCCGTTCCTCGGGGGACAGGCCGGGATGGGCGGCGAGCACGTCCAGGTCCGTCTGCATGCTCATCAGCGGGGTGCGCAGCTCGTGCGAGGCCGCGGAGGAGAAGGAGCGGGCGGTCTCCAGGGCCTGCGCGGTCCGTGCCGCCTGCTCGTCGTAGCGGGTCAGGAGCTGGGCGATGGCCGCGGACAGCTCGTCCACCTCGGCGATCCCCGCCGGTGGCCCGGCGAAGGCCGCGGCCCCGGCCGCCGGGTCGAGCGCGGCGGCCCGCCGGCTCAGCCGCCGTACGGAGGCGGTGGCCCGGCCGGCCAGCCCGTACGCCAGGAGCCCGGAGACCGGGGCGGCCAGCAGGGCCACCAGCAGCACCCGCCGCCGTACCGCGGCGACCTGCGGATCGGCGGCCGAAGCCGGGGTGTAGACCCACAGGTTCCCGGGAGCGGCACCCGCCACGGGCACGCTCAGCACCCGCCAGGCGTGGCCCCTCGCGCGGACCGTGACCGGGCCGTCCGGGGTCCGCTCGGGCAGCCGTACCGCCGTCTCGGGCTGCGGCCCGCCCTCCAGGACCGTCGTCCCGTCCGCGCCGCGCACCCTGATCCCCGCGTCGAGGGCGTCACCCAGCACCTTGCGGTGCTGGTTCTGCTCCGCCTTGGGCCGGCCGCTGCGGTCGGCGGCCAGCAGCGCCCGCACGTCGGGCAGGACCGCCGCGGCCCGGTCGTGCAGCCGCCCGTCCTGCTGCTCGCGCAGGTCGCGGCTGACGAGACCCAGCACGAGCAGGCCCGCGGACAGCACCAGCAACGGCATGACCACGGTGACGGACAGGGCGATCCGGGTGGCGAGCTTCACGCCGCGCCCCCCGCGCCGGGCACGCGCAGGACGAACCCGACGCCCCGCACCGTGTCGATCAGCCGGGGGCGCCCGCCCTCCTCCAGCTTGCGGCGCAGGTAGCTGACGAAGGTGTCGACCGCGTCGGTCCGCACCTCGAAGTCATAGCCCCACACCCGGTCCAGCAACTGGTCCCGGGTCAGGACGATGCCCGCGTTGCGCACGAGGGCGGCCAACAGCTCGAACTCCCGGCGGGTGAGGTGCACCTCGGTCCCGCCGTGGTGGACCTGCCGGGTCGCCTGGTCCATCTCCAGCGGTCCGGCGCGCAGCACGTCGCGGCCGCCGCGCGCCGGGCTGCGCCGCAGCAGGGCGTGCAGCCGCAGCACCAGCTCCTCCAGGGCGAAGGGCTTGACGAGGTAGTCGTCGGCGCCGGCCTGGAGTCCGGCGACCCGGTCGGCGAGCTCGTCGAGGGCCGACAGCATCAGGACGGGGGTCTCGTCCCCCCGGGCGCGCAGGATCCGGCACACCTCCGTACCGGTCTGGCCGGGCATGGACACGTCCAGGACCAGTACGTCCGGGGGCCGGGCGTCGATCCGGGCGAGGGCGCCGGGCCCGTCCTCGGCGAGCACGACGGTGAAACCGCTCAGCCGCAGCCCGCGCTCCAGTGACCGCCGGATGGCCGCGTCGTCGTCCGCCACCAGCACCACCGCCGTGCTGTCCATGCTGCCTCCCGCCCTGTTCTGCTCGAACCGGGCCCGACCCTCTCACAGCCGCCGGGGCGGGGGCCCGGCGGGGGGGGGGGCGGGGGGGCCCCCCGGGGGGGGGGTGGGGGGGGGGCGGGCGGCGGCCCGGGGGGGGGGGGGGGGGGGGTCGTCGGGGGTGGCCGGG
>NZ_JBBDHD010000261.1:0-3162 GCF_044129415.1 Streptomyces racemochromogenes | reverse complement strand
CCCCCCCCCCCCCCCCCCCCCCCCCCCCCCCCCCCCCCCCCCCCCCCCCCCCCCCCCCCCCCCCCCCCCCCCGCCGCACCTCCGGCACCGGCAGCCGAGGCTGACAAGATGACACGGTGTCCGACTCCCTCCGTGAACCCTGGCTGCGCGGAATCGCCCTCAATCCGGCCGCGCCTTCCGACGTCCTGATACGCCTTCTGGATGCGTCGGCCGGCCCGGCCCGGCGGCTGATGTGCGAGAGCCGCGACCTACCGGACGAGGTCATCGACGCCGCACTACGCCACCCCGACCTCCAGGTGCGCCGAGCCCTGGCCATCAACCGGCACGTCGACCCCGCATCACTGGCCCCCTTGGCGACCGACCCCTCCAGCACGGTCCGCGGGCGCCTGGCGGGCAGCCCCTGGCCCCGACCCCGCCGGGTGCGGCCACTGCCCGATGACATCCTCGTCACCCTCCTCACCGCCCAGGACAGCGGAGAGGACGGCCTGCTCACCGCGCAAGAGATCATCCAGGAACTGCTCTCCTCCAGGCAGATCCCCCTGTCCTTCCACCGCGCCATGGCCGACCACGAGCACCCCGCGATCCGGATCCGCGCCTCCTCCAGGTGGCAGTTCCTCACCCCCGAGCAGCGGCAGGCTCTCCTCCACGACCCCGACCCGGCCGTCCGGGAAGCGGCACGGGAGAACAGCTGGGAGCTGGACCCGGAAGCGGTGGAGGCGGTGCTGCCGACCATCGGCTCGCTCAGCAAACCGTTCGTGCTCGGTACCTGCGTCCTGTCCCCCGCGCTCGTCGAGCAGTGCTTCGCGGACGGCACGGTGCACCCCCTGGCCCGGAACCCCCATACCCCGGCCGACCCGCTCACCCGGCTCGCCCGCCACCCCGACGCGGAGATCCGCAAGACGGTCGCCGCCCGCCCGGACCTCGACCCGGACCTGGCCACCGCACTGGCGCAGGACCCGGACGAGGCCGTACGGACGCGCGCCCGCCTCCACCCCTTCCCGCGCACCTGGCCCGAGTACTGGGCGATCGAACGGGTCATCGGCCACGGCCCGGACTGCACCTGCCCCATCGACGAGCCGGCCACCGAGCCCGCCCCCGACTGGTACACCGCCTGCGCGGCGTCCGAAGAGCCGGTCCTCCGCCGGGTCGCCGCGACCTGGCCCGGCCTGCCGCCGCACCTCGTGCGACCGCTCTCCCAGGACGACGACGAAGAGGTCCGCGTCCGGCTCGCCTGCCACCACCCCCTGGCTCCCCCTGCCCTCCTGCTGGCCGTCTTCGTCACCCGCCCCGCCCACCGCCCCCACCTCCTCACCCTGCCCCACCTCCCCCGCACCGGCCTGGCCCACCTCCTCACCCACCCGGACCCCGAGGTACGCACCCTGGCCGCAGCCGACCCCACCCTGCCCGCACCCCCACTGACGGACCCCGACGCATCGGTACGCCGCGCAGCCGCGGCCAACCCGGCCCTCCGCCCGGACGCCCTGGAACCCCTCCTGACCGACCCGCGTACCGCGGAGGGCGCCGCATCGAACCCGTCCCTCCCGGCCCCCCGCATGCACACCCTCCTCGACCACTGCCTGGAGGGCGCCGCCCTGCGCCGCCCCCCGACTTTTGTCCGCGGACAAAAGTCGGGGGGCACCCGATCTTGACTACCGGGGCCCGGATGTCGACGGGCTGCACTTCTCCGCCACTGGTCACCCGCCTTCTCGAACTCGGCCATGAACGGGAGGTGGAGTTCCAGGCGGGGCGAGGGGAGTGGTTCGGCGCGTTGGAGTGGGCGCGGCTGCTCGGCGATCGGCGGCAGTACGAGAGGGCGCTGGAGGTCCTCTCTCCGTACATCGCGACGGGCTGGTGGCCGGCGGTCCGGGCCCGGGCCGAGCTGCTGGAGGGCTGGGGACGGGCCGAAGAGGCGATCGTGCTGTGCCGCCCGTACGCGGAAGCGGGGGACCGGGTGGTTCTGGGGTTCTTCGCGCAGCTGCTGACCCGCCACGGCCGGGCCGCCGAGGCGTTCGCGCTGCTGCGGCCCGGCATCGAGGATTCGCTCCTCGCGGAGTGCCTGGTCGACGTCGCCGAAGCCGGCCGCACCGAGGAAGCCGCCGCCGTGCTCGAACGGCACCCGACCTCCAACAGCTCGCTCCGTTCTGACCGCCGCCGTGGGGACGGTTCAAGAGAGCACCCATTGGGGCGGGTGCCCCGGGTCCGCCGGGCAGGTGAAGACGTGCAGGTCCCGGTCACGGCCGAAGCGGAGCCGGGTGGGGTGGGCGACCGAGGGGCCGCCGCGGATCGAGGCCATGCCCTGGAGGGACGGATCGCGGTCTTCCAGCGGCATCCAGGTGTGCGAGTCGCGGTCCATTTCCTCGCCTTCGGCCGTCAGCAGGAGCCGCATCGGGGCCCTACAGCTCGCGCAGGCGATGTCCAGCGGGCCCGTCGACGCCCAGCTGGGAAAGCTCGGGGAGTTCGTCCTTCCACCGGAGCAACGGCGCTTCAGGCGCGGCGTCAAGGAAGTGGTCCGCACGTTCGGCCTGCACCGTCAGCCTCCACCGCAGGAGGTAGCGGCGCTCCAGGTGCGGGCCGTGGTGGCGCGGGCAGCGGAAGAGCTGGACGAGGTCCGCGCCGCCGGGACCGGTGGCCAGGCCGGGGACGTCCCGGCCGAAGAACTGGGCGAGCCCCACGAAGGGTGTCGGCCCGCCCCCCTCGGGGTTTCCGGCGCCGGGCCACGGGCGGCTCGGGAGCCACACGCCCGCGACCCGGGCGGCGCGGATCTCCCCGGGCGCGTACCCCTCGCTCTCGGGCTCGTGCGGCTCGCGGCAGACCGGCCACGGCTCGTCGCTCGGCCACAGCAGCGGCCCCCCGACGTGGCTGTCGTGCCGCCCGGGCCGCCCCGGCCGCGGGTGCAGGCGGGTCGTCCGCCCGCGGTATGCCGCCAGCTCGGGGAACACGGCCTCCACTGCCACCGGCCTGGCCGGCGTCGTCCTGGTCATGGGCGGAACGTACGCGCCCGCCCTCATCTCACGCGAACGGGTCACCCTGATCCCTCCCGCGAGGACAGCGTGTGAGGAGGCGGTCGGGCCCGAACGTGCTCCGGTCCGGGGGGGGGGGGGGGGGGGGGGGGGGGGGGGGGGGGGGGGGGGGGGGGGGGGGGGGGGGGGGGGGGGGGGGGGG
>NZ_JBBDHD010000260.1:0-3217 GCF_044129415.1 Streptomyces racemochromogenes | reverse complement strand
CTTCAGAACTAACACAGTGGACGCGAGCAACTGAGGACAAGCCCTCGGCCTATTAGTACCAGTCAGCTCCACCCGTTACCGGGCTTCCACATCTGGCCTATCAACCCAGTCGTCTACTGGGAGCCTTACCCTCTCAAGGAGGTGGGAATACTCATCTTGAAGCAGGCTTCCCGCTTAGATGCTTTCAGCGGTTATCCCTCCCGAACGTAGCCAACCAGCCATGCCCTTGGCAGGACAACTGGCACACCAGAGGTTCGTCCGTCCCGGTCCTCTCGTACTAGGGACAGCCCTTCTCAGTATTCCTACGCGCACAGCGGATAGGGACCGAACTGTCTCACGACGTTCTAAACCCAGCTCGCGTACCGCTTTAATGGGCGAACAGCCCAACCCTTGGGACCGACTCCAGCCCCAGGATGCGACGAGCCGACATCGAGGTGCCAAACCATCCCGTCGATATGGACTCTTGGGGAAGATCAGCCTGTTATCCCCGGGGTACCTTTTATCCGTTGAGCGACGGCGCTTCCACAAGCCACCGCCGGATCACTAGTCCCGACTTTCGTCCCTGCTCGACCCGTCGGTCTCACAGTCAAGCTCCCTTGTGCACTTACACTCAACACCTGATTGCCAACCAGGCTGAGGGAACCTTTGGGCGCCTCCGTTACCCTTTGGGAGGCAACCGCCCCAGTTAAACTACCCATCAGACACTGTCCCTGATCCGGATCACGGACCGAGGTTAGACATCCAGCACGACCAGAGTGGTATTTCAACGGCGACTCCACAACCACTGGCGTGGCTGCTTCAAAGTCTCCCACCTATCCTACACAAGCCGAACCGAACACCAATATCAAACTGTAGTAAAGGTCCCGGGGTCTTTCCGTCCTGCTGCGCGAAACGAGCATCTTTACTCGTAGTGCAATTTCACCGGGCCTATGGTTGAGACAGTCGAGAAGTCGTTACGCCATTCGTGCAGGTCGGAACTTACCCGACAAGGAATTTCGCTACCTTAGGATGGTTATAGTTACCACCGCCGTTTACTGGCGCTTAAGTTCTCAGCTTCGCCCTGTCGAAACAGAGCTAACCGGTCCCCTTAACGTTCCAGCACCGGGCAGGCGTCAGTCCGTATACATCGCCTTACGGCTTCGCACGGACCTGTGTTTTTAGTAAACAGTCGCTTCTCGCTGGTCTCTGCGGCCACCCCCAGCTCAGAGAGCAAGTCTCATCACCAGGAATGGCCCCCCTTCTCCCGAAGTTACGGGGGCATTTTGCCGAGTTCCTTAACCATAGTTCACCCGAACGCCTCGGTATTCTCTACCTGACCACCTGAGTCGGTTTAGGGTACGGGCCGCCATGAAACTCGCTAGAGGCTTTTCTCGACAGCATAGGATCATCCACTTCACCACAATCGGCTCGGCATCAGGTCTCAGCCTTAACGTGTGACGGATTTGCCTACCACACGGCCTACACCCTTACCCCGGGACAACCACCGCCCGGGCTGGACTACCTTCCTGCGTCACCCCATCGCTTACCTACTACCACCTTGGATCGGCGGCTCCACCACTTTCCTTTCCCCGAAGGGTCCGGAACGGCTTCACGGCCTTAGCATCAGAGGATTCGATATTGGGCGTTTCAAAGCGGGTACCGGAATATCAACCGGTTGTCCATCGACTACGCCTGTCGGCCTCGCCTTAGGTCCCGACTTACCCTGGGCAGATCAGCTTGACCCAGGAACCCTTAGTCAATCGGCGCACACGTTTCTCACGTGTGTATCGCTACTCATGCCTGCATTCTCACTCGTGAACCGTCCACAACTCGCTTCCGCGGCTGCTTCACCCGGCACACGACGCTCCCCTACCCATCACAGCACCCGTTGGGGTTATTGCTGCAATGACACGACTTCGGCGGTACGCTTGAGCCCCGCTACATTGTCGGCGCGGAATCACTTGACCAGTGAGCTATTACGCACTCTTTCAAGGGTGGCTGCTTCTAAGCCAACCTCCTGGTTGTCTCTGCGACTCCACATCCTTTCCCACTTAGCGTACGCTTAGGGGCCTTAGTCGATGCTCTGGGCTGTTTCCCTCTCGACCATGGAGCTTATCCCCCACAGTCTCACTGCCGTGCTCTCACTTACCGGCATTCGGAGTTTGGCTAAGGTCAGTAACCCGGTAGGGCCCATCGCCTATCCAGTGCTCTACCTCCGGCAAGAAACACACGACGCTGCACCTAAATGCATTTCGGGGAGAACCAGCTATCACGGAGTTTGATTGGCCTTTCACCCCTAACCACAGGTCATCCCCCAGGTTTTCAACCCTGGTGGGTTCGGTCCTCCACGAAGTCTTACCTCCGCTTCAACCTGCCCATGGCTAGATCACTCCGCTTCGGGTCTAGAGCGTGCAACTCAATCGCCCTATTCGGACTCGCTTTCGCTACGGCTTCCCCACACGGGTTAACCTCGCTACACACCGCTAACTCGCAGGCTCATTCTTCAAAAGGCACGCAGTCACGAGGATCCGAAGATCCCGACGCTCCCACGGCTTGTAGGCACACGGTTTCAGGTACTATTTCACTCCGCTCCCGCGGTACTTTTCACCATTCCCTCACGGTACTATCCGCTATCGGTCACCAGGGAATATTTAGGCTTAGCGGGTGGTCCCGCCAGATTCACACGGGATTTCTCGGGCCCCGTGCTACTTGGGAGATGAGCAAGCAAGCCGTACAGATTTCAGCTACGGGGGTCTTACCCTCTACGCCGGACCTTTCGCATGTCCTTCGCCTATCCATACGGTTTCTGACTCGCCTCACAGCCGGCAGACTGTGAAAGCTCATTCCCACAACCCCGCATGCGCAACCCCTGCCGGGTCTCACACGCATACGGTTTGGCCTCATCCGGTTTCGCTCGCCACTACTCCCGGAATCACGGTTGTTTTCTCTTCCTGAGGGTACTGAGATGTTTCACTTCCCCTCGTTCCCTCCACACTGCCTATGTGTTCAGCAGTGGGTGACAGCCCATGACGACTGCCGGGTTTCCCCATTCGGACACCCCCGGATCAAAGCTCAGTTGGCAGCTCCCCGGGGCCTATCGCGGCCTCTCACGTCCTTCATCGGTTCCTGGTGCCAAGGCATCCACCGTGCGCCCTTAAAAACTTGGCCACAGATGCTCGCGTCCACTGTGTAGTTCTCAAATAACGACCAGCCACCCGTCACACCCTGCCGAAGCAGA
>NZ_JBBDHD010000259.1:0-3268 GCF_044129415.1 Streptomyces racemochromogenes | reverse complement strand
CTCCGGGCTTTCGTTCTTTCTTCGTTTCCGACTCTATCAGATCCTTTCGGGCCTGATTTCCTCGGCGCTTTCCAGGTGGTTCGCTTTCGCGCTTTCCCTTTCCGGCGGTTCCGACTCTATCAGAAGTTTTCCACCGGATTTCCCGGCTTCGGTTTCCTGATTCAGAGCTGGATGTGCCCCAGCGGAATGCAATTCCTTGGATTCTTGGGGGCGAAGAAGAGTTTAAACCGTCGCTGCCGAACTTGTCCAGTTCGAGGCAACCGTTCGAATCTACCTCCCCACTCCGGGTGTGTCAACACCCTTCGCGGGACGACGAGGAGACTAGCAGCTGAGCGGCCTTGTTCGCACATCACGCCGCCGTCGGCAGCGCAGCCGTCTGGTCCGCCTCCTCCACGTCTCCCGCCTCCCCCGCGCGCGACGCCCGGCCGCCCAGGACGAAGACGTACGCGAGGAAGGCGGCCTCCGCGGCGACGCCGATGGCGATGCGGGCCCAGGTCGGGAGGCCCGACGGGGTCACGAAGCCCTCGATCAGGCCCGACACGAAGAGGACCACCGCCAGGCCGATGGCCATGCCGAGGGCGGCGCGGCCCTGTTCCGCCAGGGCCGCGCGGCGGGTGCGGGGACCCGGGTCGACGACCGTCCAGCCCAGCCGCAGGCCCGTCCCGGCGGCGACGAAGACCGCCGTCAGTTCGAGCAGGCCGTGCGGCAGGATCAGGCCGAGGAAGACATCGAGACGGCCCGCGGAGGCCATCAGGCCCAGGCCCACCCCGAGGTTGGCCATGTTCAGGAAGAGGATCCAGAGGACCGGGAGGCCGAGGAAGGCGCCCAGGACCAGGCAGACGGCGGCGGCCTGGGCGTTGTTCGTCCAGACCTTCGCCGCGAAGGAGGCGGCCGGGTGGCTGGAGTAGTACGTCTCGTACTCGCCCCCCGGACGCGTCAGCTGCTTGAGCTGGTCCGGGGCGGCGACAGCCCCCTGCACCTCCGGGTGGGTGGCTATCCACCATCCGATGAGCACGCCCAGGGCCGTGGAGAGCAGGGCCGTGGGTATCCACCACCGGCGGCTGCGGTAGACGGCCGCCGGGAAGCCGGCGGTGAAGAAGCGCGCGGCGTCGCGCCAGCTCGCCCGGCGGGTGCCGGTGACGGTGGAGCGGGCCCGGGCCACGAGCTGGGTGAGGCGGCCCGTGAGCAGCGGGTCGGGGGCGCTCGACTGGATCAGGGACAGGTGGGTGGCGGTGCGCTGGTAGAGGGCGACGAGTTCGTCCGCCTCCGCTCCGGTGAGCCGGCGGCCACGGCCGAGGAGCTGTTCCAGGCGGGCCCATTGCGCCTGGTGGGCGGCTACGAAGACGTCGAGATCCATCCGGTTGTCGCTCCCCTGCCCCTGGCTCGCCCGATACGGCTGCTTCTCCTGCGGCCAGCTTGGCAGACTGGGGTCCGCAGGGGCGGGTCAGGTCGGTGAAAGGGTGCATCCGGTGAGCGGTCTGGTGACGGGGGACGCGGTCGTCCTGGGACTGCGGCCCGCACGGCTGCCGAGTCGGGCGCTGGCTGTGCTGCTCGACCTGACCGTGTACTTCACCGCGTACGTGCTGGTGTCCTTCGCGCTGCTCCTGGCGACCGCCGGGCTCGACGACGCCGCGCAGGCGGCCGTGGCGGTGGCGAGCCTGCTGTTGGTGCTGGTCGGGGTGCCGATCGCGGTGGAGACGCTGAGCCACGGGCGTTCGCTGGGGAAGCTGGCGTGCGGGCTGCGGGTGGTGCGGGAGGACGGCGGGCCGATCCGGTTCCGGCACGCGCTGGTGCGCGGGGCGATGGGGGTCGTGGAGCTGCTGATGACCTTCGGGACGGTGGCCTGCATCGCGTCGCTGGTGTCGGAGCGGGGGCGGCGGCTCGGAGACGTGTTCGCGGGGACGCTCGTGGTGCGGGAGCGGGTGCCGGGGGCGCGGGTGATGCCCGTTCCCCCGCCGCCGCCGTGGCTGGCCGGGCGGTTCACGGGGCTGGACCTGTCGGCGGTGCCGGACGGGCTGTGGCTGGCGATCCGGCAGTACCTGACGCGGATGGACCAGCTGGATCCGCACACGGGCGCGGTGATGGCGGCGCGGCTCGCGGACGACGTGGTGGCGCGGACGGGGGCGCCTGCTCCGGCCGGGGTGCCGGCGGTCGCGTTCCTGATGGCCGTGGTGCACGAGCGGCAGTCGCGGGACGCCGCCCGGGCCTTCGCCTCCGGCGGGGTGGCCGGGGCCGCTCCCGCGCCCGTGCCGTACGGGGGGATGCCGGCGGTTCCCGCTGCCGTGCCGGCTCCGCCCGCCGCGGCGCCCGTTCCGCCGGTGCAGCCCGTTCCGCCGGTGCGGGCCGAGGCGGCCGCCGAGCCCGCGCCGCGTGCCACCGGGTTCGCGCCGCCCGCCTAGTCCTCGGGTCGTCCGAACGGCTCGAACGGCTCGAAGGGTTCGAACTGCTCGGACTCGGTCACCTCGTCGGCGTCCGTGAAGGTGGACGGCGGGGACTCCAGGTGTTCGAGTTCGATGCCGGGGGCGGAGAGGACCACGTCGCCGGCGATGTGGACGGTGTGGACCTCGCCCGTGTCGAGGGCGGTCACCTGGTACTCGTCCACGACGAGCGGTCCGCTGTCGGTGGGGTGCTCGGAGCGGGAGCGCAGGGCCCAGGCCTGGTCGACGGTGCGGGGGGCGAGGACGGGGTCGGTGAGGGCGAGGAGCCGGATCCGGGTGGCGGGGGCGCCGGGGGCCAGGCGCAGCAGGCGGGCCGTGGCGATGAGGAAGGCGGGGGAGGTGCCGGTGAAGCCGGGGGCGGCGACGTTGCCCTCGGTGGCCTCGGTGCCGGTGGGGTCGGTGCGGACCCAGGTGACGCCGTCGATGGCGGCGCCGCGGACCTGCCAGCTCGATGCGTGGACTTCGACGCGGATGGGTCGGCCGAGCGCGTCGACGGCCAGGTCGACGGAGCCGCGGTGGTCGCCGCCGGGGGTGGTGGTCTGGGAGACGTACCGCCAGCCCGAGGGTCCGGGGGCGCAGTGGAAGTGCTCCTCGCCGAGGGGGGTGTGGTCGTGCGGGTCGTGGAGCGAGTAGCGGCCGCGGGGCATGGGGCGTGGTCCTTGGCTGGCGTTGCGGGGTGCGTATGGGGCAGGCCCCCGGCACGGGGTGCCGGGGGCCTGCTTCAGTGTGCGCGATCCGTGGGGACCCGTGGGATCAGTAGCGGTAGTGGTCGGGCTTGTACGGGCCCTCGACCTTGACGCCGATGTACTCGGCCTGCTCCGGACGCAGCG
>NZ_JBBDHD010000026.1:0-82185 GCF_044129415.1 Streptomyces racemochromogenes | reverse complement strand
CACGCGCGAGGTGAGCCGCTCGAACCCCGGGCCGAGCTTGTCGAGATTCGCCCCGTCAAGGACGAGGTGGACGACCTGGCCGTTGTTCAGCAGCGTCGCTTGCGAGATCTTCGAGCACCACATGTTGGCCACCCGCTGGCGGTCGAGGTACTCGCTGAGGGTGGCGTCGGCGACGATCACGTGGTGGGCGTAGGCGTTGACGTCCATGAGCACGGCGCTGTTGTTGACGTCGCCGACCATGTAGCCGACGTACTCGCCGCCCTTGTCGTTGAGGCCGTTGGTCACCAGTGAGTACGAGCCGGCCAGCTCGGTCGAGGTGAAGTGGAAGCCCTTGCCCTTCTTCTTCTCGTTGTTCTTCCACAGACCCGAGAGCTCCTGGCGCTGCTCGCCGGCGTAGGGCGCAGCCTTCAGCGTGCCGAAGCGGTCGATGTACAGGCGCGTGACCCGGTCGATCGTGTCGTCCAGGGTCGCCAGATCCGGTGCCTTGAGGAAGAGCCGGTTGTGCACCGACAGGTAGCTCGCGCCGTCTTGGAGCTCTCCGATCGTGACCCCGAGGTCACCGGAGATCTTCGCGGCCTTGCGCTTGGAGGAGGTTGTGCCCGTCTCCTCCTGCTCGTTGGCATCGAGCCGTTCCAGCTTCTCGGACTGTTTCGTGTAGGAGTCGATCCACTTGTCGTCCATCCGCTTGACCTGCTCAAGCACGACCGCGGTGACCCGCTCGTCGAGACCGTCCGGGATCCGGTCGATGCCCCAGAAGGCGGCGAAGTTGTCGTGCGCGGCGTCGTCGTGGAAGTACGCCAGGATGCAGGCGACCGAGCCGTCGACCTCGAAGTAGTCGGAGCGGAAGACGTACTTCTCCTTCGGCTTCAGCGCGAGCAGATGCGGATAGGCGTCGAATGCGCCCTGGAGGTGCTTCACCTCACGGCGGCGCTGCCACCAGTTCTTCTTCGGCTCGGCGGCTTCGTCGGCCACGCCGTGAGCGGCCGCAGTGGTCTGCACGCCCTCAGCCTGAGCAGCGTCCTCCGCGGGCAGATCACCGACCGGAAGCTCCCCGCTCTCGTTCGTCTCGTCAGGCTTCTTTCCCGGGACGCCGAGCTGTGCCCGGACTTTCGTCATCAGCGCCATGGTGTCCTTCGTTCGTTCCTCGTCGTGGGGGTCGGCCTGGCGCTGTCAGTTCAGCGACGTCTTGAGGTCGTGCAGTTCGTCGTCGATGCCCTGGTAGAAGACCCGCAGCATCGGCTCGACCTCCTCGCGGTCGAGCATCGTGGCTTCCTTGATCATGAGGGTGGAGCCGCCGACCTCGGCCTGGAGGACCTGGTGTCCCTTGCGCAGTGCGTCGGTGTTCTTGCCCTTGAGCAGCAGGTACTGGTGGATCGAGGGGAACTTGCCGCCCACGTGCTGCGTGAGGATGTCGTACTGCTCGTTCTGCAGCTCGATCAGATCCGGGTCACGGAGCTCAAGGGCCTGGTTGCGCCGCTCCAGGTTCGCCACCTGGTGGTAGATCCGCTGCGGCTCCTTCGTCGTGATGAAGCTGTGCTCGCACGTCGTCTCGACTTTGCGCCAGAAGGAGTCGACCCGGTCGAGGATCCCGATCCGGTCCTCGTCGAAGAGCAGATAGCTCGCTGAGCCGACGACCAGGTAGACCCGGCCTTCGCCGCCGTCGGAGAAACGGATCAGCCCGTCCTCGTCGATCCCGTCGATGCCGACGATCGAGTAGAAGTCCGTGGGGTTCGAGCTGCGACGGGTGAAGACGTGGCGGGCCTTGCGGGGCAGGTAGGCAAGGAAGGCCGGCACCCGCATGATGCGCAGTTCCTTCGTCTTCATCAGCCCGCCGAAGTAGGCGATCGCCGCCAGCCCCCAGAGAACGAAGAACGTGATGGCGACTGGGCCCGAGCTCGCGACGAACGTCGACGTGCTGAACCACAGCAGGGCGAGGATGCCGCCACCGAAGAAGAGCAGTTGCTTGATCGGGGAGGGCTTCGCCGCCCAGCCACCCTTGCTGAGCGTGATCTCGTGATCCAGAAAGCTCCTGTTCAGCGAACTTGGCACCTTGTAGGACAGTTTCGCCACGAAACTCCCATCCCCCCTGCCACCGCAATGGCCATTGCTCGACCTGTCGAGAAGCCTTCGTATGTGAGGCGCGCGAATGGCATCCTATCTTAGGTAAGCCATTCGAAACGAGAGCGAAAGGGAGTCGGATGGGTGTGTGAGGCGAGTCTGACTGGTGGATCCGAGCCATCGAGTGTTGTTTCAACGGCTGGCGGATCAGTCGCACCGCGGAAGCGGCGCTCAGTCCATCGCTCCCGCCCCGAGGCGCGGAACGTCGTCGCCCAGGCCGAGCACGGCCAACGGATCGGCGGAGCCGCTCTGGTCGAGGCCTTCCTGACGAACCGACATCCCGTCGAGGACCGCCGGCCCAGAGTGCCGAGGAGGGCGTGCCCGGCGTCGCACCAGCGTCTCCTTGACCGGACCGGACCGGACCGGACGCCTCCTGTCGTGACATGGCGGCAGCGGGAGCGGGCCCCGAGGTCCCGGACCCGCTCCCACGCGTCACCACCCGGCCGCCGTCAACCGAACGACGGGACGATCTTCTTCTTGCCGCCCTGTCTCTTCCAGGAGATGCGGGCGTCGAAGGTCTTGCCCTTGGCCGAGACGAAACCCGTGCCCTGGATGGTCTTACCGGCCGCCAGGTCCTTGCGCTGCGCATCGGTGAAGGTCACCTGGCACCAGGACCGAGGTGGCTCGTCGTCGGAGCCGAAATCAGGGATGATCTTCCTGGCCTTCGCGTCCCAGGTGACCTTGCAACCGAAGGTCTTGCGGGTCCGCGCGCTGACGAAGTCGTCGATTTCCAGCGCTTGGCCCGCCAGGAGCGCCGCGACCTCCGCCGGCGTGAACGTCCGGCCAGACCACTTCGTCGGCTTGTCCGGCACCGCCGGCTGGAACCCGACGAACGTGCGACCCCTGAAGTAGCCGACGCCGAGCGCACCGGTGGCGGGGAAGGGCTTGTTCTCCTTCGGCCTCGCCTCGAACGAGATCGTTTCGCCCGCGAGCAGCCTTGCCACCTCGGCATCGCTGAACTCGTGGCCCGACCAGACCTTCTTGAAGGCGACCCTCTTCGGGGCACCTGGAGCGGCCTGCCACACGCCCTCGGCGCGGGCGGCGCCGACCTGGTCTTCCAGGCCCAGCTCGGCGCGCATGGACGAGGCGTTCTTCGTCATCGTGGCGAGCTCATTTCGCCGGCCTGCGCCGGCCTGAGCTTCCGGCCCTTCTCGGTCGGCAGCGGGTACTTCGCCTTGTGGCTGGGGCCCAGCCCGGCCTTGCCGTACTTGCGCTCGACTTCGTCCAGCGACGAGGGCACCTTCGGACCCGGACGGTTCGGGCCGTGCGCGCCCTGGGGCTTCACGTGCGTGGAACCCCGGTGAGGCGCGGCGCGTCCTCGGGGCGCGAGGCCGGCGCGGCCATGCCCCCCGCACACCCGGGTCCTGGACAAGGAGCCCCGACAACCCCAGCCCTGTAGAGCTGACGGACGGAAGAGAGCTTCTCCTTGCTCCTCACGGTCATCGGATCGGCCGCCCATCCCGCTCGCGTTCGAGCCTCGACTGCTTCCTGGTCGCCTCACGGGCCATGTCCCGGAGACGGATCGCCTCCTTGTGTGTGATCGGCGCGTCATGAAGGTTGTGCGAGCCCCGCAGGAAGTTCTCCGTGCGGTCGGCGATGGAGTATGCGAGCGCCTGCTCGATCACCGCGCTGGTCTGGCGCACCTCGCCCAGCTCGTCGCGCAGCTTGCGCAACAACCCGTCCCGCTCGCGTTCGACGGCCTCGATGCTCGTCAACCGTGTCAACACGCTGCCCAGCAGCGGGTCGCGGGAGCGGAACAGCTCCACGGCGCGCTCGGTGGCGGGATCGGCATCAAGGCGCAGGTCGAGCTGTGCCAACAGGAACGCCATCACCAGCGTGCCCTGGCTCAGCCGCCGGCTGAACTCCCGAGCGGCGCTGTCGCTCACGCCCAGCTCACGGACCGCGGCTGCTCGCAGCTGCTCCCGCAGCGCGTTCATGACGGTCTCGGGCAGCGCCTTGATGTGCGGCTGGCTCTGCATGCCGACGAGCCGGAAGCCCGACTGGGGGAGCGTGGCGGTCTCGGCTGTACTGCCCGAGCCCCTCTTCGAGGGCGCGCTCTGCGCGGCGCGCCGATCACCGGTGGACTGCGGCGATCCGGGCCCCACCTGCTCGGGTTCGTCCGGCGGGGCGATGTCGTCGGCCGCAGGGCCCGCCGGCACACCGCCCGGGAGCAGCCCGTCAGCGGTGTTCTGCCCGCCGCCGGCGCCACCGCGCTGATGGGATCTGCCGGCGCGTTCGGAGTTGCCGACGTCGGGCCCGCGGTCCTGCTCCAGGTTCGGGCGATCCGTTTCGGCTTCCCCGTCGAGACCAGCCCGCGGGGCGCGCTTCAACTCCGCGCTCCCACCACGCCGGTAGGCGTCGAGGAAGGACGTGTCCACATCCATCACCTCGTCGGTGGGCGTGGCGGCGTCCAGCATCTCTGCGAAGTCCCGGCTCATACGAGCTCACCGTCCTCCTCGTCGAGCAGGTAGTTGTCGCCGCGGGTGAGCCCGATGAGCGAGTCGAAGCCCGTGGTGACGACGCGTTCGAGGTTCGCCGCGTTCTGCGCCAGCGCCGCGATCTGATCGACGAGCTCATTGAGCCGCGCGATCTCCAGGGTCGGCAGGTCATAGTCGAGGTTCTCGCGCCGGATCTTCTCCACCACCGCCTCGGCCACGTACTCGCTCACCGAGGAGAACCCGCGCTTGTCGGCCCAGTACTCCGCGCGCTGCTTCTCGTCCGAGCTCAGCCGGACGAACATGCCCTGGCGGCCACCGCTGCCGGTCTGTGTCCCGCCCGACGGCTTTTTCCTCGCACCGCGCACAGGTTGCGTCGTCTTGTCCAACTCGTGTGCGGCAGTCATCTGCGGCTTCTCCATGCCTTGCCTCGCCAATCCGTGAAGTCGCCCTATCGGCGCTGGTGGATAAGACATCTGCCGCCCTTTTGGTTTCCTGTCGAGCATCGGCAGAGTCGAAGACGCGCCCAGTCAGCTCCCTTTGAGTGCCCGATCAGGGCTCTGGCAGGGGAGTCGGCGCCGCGTTCGCCGTGCAGTCGACAAGCGCCTGGGTGAACCTCGGGGATTGCCAGATCGCCTTGTCTTTGTCGTTCGGCACGTGGTCGACGATCGACCCGGTGCCGAGCGGCGCACCACCGGCGAGGAAGTGCAGCGTCTCCTGGCTGAAGCCTGCCTTGTACACCGAGGTCGCCAGGCACTGGCCGGCCGCCGCGTAGGTCTTCTTCTGGCTCTCGTCACGGGCGTAGGAGGAGAACATCGAGACCAGGCCCTTGGTGAGCTCGATGGAAGAGCCGACTGGCTGATCCGCGCGGACCGGGTAGGCAGGCTGCAGGTTCGGCTTGCCCGCCACTGGCTTCGCGGCTGCCTCCGGCGGTGTGTAGCTCTGGGCCTTGGGGCTACCGCTGTTCGGGAGTACGGCCTCGCTGACGCATCCGTCGAAGTCCCCGCGCAGCGACCGCGAGGCCAGCAGTACGGCGTCGTCCTCGCTCACCTTGTTCAGTCCGCCGATGACCGTGCCCATGTCGTCGCTGTCGGCCTTGATGATGTAGGCCAGCGCCTTCTCCGACATTCCCGCCTTCCGTACCGCGCTACCCAGGCAAGCTCCGCTGTTCTTTCCGGAGCTTCCGGCGCCTTGGAAGGCGAGCTTGTCCAGCGCCTTGCCGAGAGCCGTGTCGGTGACCTTGGCTGTGCTCGCCGCCGGGCTTGATGCAGGCGACGGCAGTGTCTCCTTGGCCGTTCCGCCGTTGCCGCTGGAGCACCCGACGAGCGCAACGCCCGCAGTCAGCGCCGCAGTGGAGAGTCCGACCCTCCTCGTCCTCCAGGCCCTCATCTCTTCTCGCCTCGCATCCCTTGCCGACCAGTCTGATGGGATCCACTGGTCTCTGAGGGTATCTTATTCGAGTGGCCATTCAATGATGGCTCTGTGATGAGTCGGAATGTCGCGCGATAGGGGTTGCAGAGGCTGCGCAGAGCGAGACTCGGTTGCGCAGAGTGCCTGCGGGCCCGTCGCAGTCGAGAGGCCTCGACCGGCTGCGGTCGGCACCCTCGGCGCCGTGCTCGCGTCCATCGCCGGAGGCCGGGAGTTCATGCAGGGGGCCACGCTCTGACGCGTGTCCGCTTCGGAAGGAGAGCGCGCGACCGCCTCGAACCGGCCCACCTCCCGGCACGACGCCCTGCTCTGCCGCGACCACCTCGGCCGCCGCCGGCTTCACCCTGATCCGCCGGCCCGGTGTCATGCCGTCCGTCATTCCTCCTCTTCGCAATGGCCTTGCTGTTCCGGGTGGCGATCATGGATCTCGGACCCGTACAGGTCTTCATCCGGGTGAAGGTGTACTCGAACAGCTCGGTGCCCAGGCAGCCGTCGTCCCGGAGGCCACGGCATCCATCCGCAAGCCGTGAACGTCTGCGGGATGGTGACGGCTGCCGGGAGCTGTGGCTCTGGTCCGCCGGCCCGGCGGACCTTGACGGTGTTCACGACCTCCTCGAAGCGGGTTCAGTCGGCGGCGTTGCCACCGGTGATGACGAAGTCGAGAGGCCGGCCGCGGCTTCCACGCGATTGCGTTCCGCACCCGCCGGTCGTCCAACCTCGTTGCCGGGAGGCGGACATCACGCCGTGGTCTGGTCGGGAGTGGTCGGATGCTTGCGAGGAGCGTGATTTTGATCGGCGAAGCCGATCCGGGGTTGGGAGTGACGAGGTATTCGGTCAGCGTAGCTGTCCGGGAACTCGGCTCATGTTGACGTGCCGTGCCGACATGATTGCGCATCAGAACTCTTTGGCGGTGCACCTTGGCCCAAGGCAAGTGAAGTTGATCGGCGAAGCCGATCCGGGGTTCGGAGTGACGAGGTGTTCGGTCAGCACGGCTGTCTGGGAACTCGTCGGCTCATGATGACGCCCCGTGCCGACATGTTGCCGCATCAGACCCCTGGCAGACACGCGCAGGTCAAGTGGCTGCCGAGCCACGGGACCTCACGCCGTGGTCTGGTCGGGAGTGGCCGGTTGCTCGGCGAGGAGCGCGAGTTTGATCGGCGAAGCCGATCCGGGGCTTGGAATGGCGAAGTATTCGATCAGCGCAGCTGATTCGGATGAAGCACTGAAAGAGAAAATCATCTGATCGGCGAAGCCGATCCGGATGGGGGCATGACGGACAACCGAATATCTCAGCCCCGTCAGCCAACTGCGCTCGGACGACGTCGTCGATCCGGGCGCTTTGCTGTATGCGAGGAGACGAACTCCGCTCCCAACAACGGACAGCGGAGCCGACGAGCGTGGGGCAAAGCGGCCCGTCTGGCTTTGTGTTGCACCCATCGGGGTCCGCCGCGACCAGGCCCGATCCCGCACTTGAACCCCTTTCCCTGAACGCCCATGCAGTGGGCGGCGCTTTGTGCTGCCCGCGCAGTAAGAGGAGAAACCTGATGAATCACGAGTCCACGAAGTTGTCGGTCGCGTTCAGCGGGGCCGACAACACGGGTAAGACCACGCAGATCGGCCTGCTGGGCCGCCGGATCGGTCCGGCCGCGGCGCTCGCCGGCGCCCTGCACGACCACGACTCCCGATGGACCGACATCCAGGGCGACATGGCCGGGTGGTGGTTCGAGAAGAGCCGCATCGAGGAGTTCGTGGACGTCCTGGCGTCTTCTTACCTCGCGCGATCCGCCGCCCCCGGCGGCGGGAGCCTGCGACTGTTCGACCGGGGCATCCCCATGCTGGAGGCGTCGGTCGCCGCGACCGTAGCCGTCCGCGAGAACCTGCCCGCCCCGGCGGCGGCCGACCGGGCACGGGCCCTGCTCGAACCGTGGGCCACGGACCTTCGCGTCGCCGAGAACGCTGAGCTCTCCCTCTACCTGGCGTACTCCAACGAGATCGACGAGAACGTGACCCACAGCCTCGCCCACCAGGCGAGCGTCACCCCGCCCTACGACCGCTACCAGCGGGCCCTGCACGAACGACTCCACGTCATGGCCACCGAAGAGGGCCGCTTCTCGCACACGGTGCTGATCGGCGGCCGCTCCATCGTCGAGGTGCAGCGGGACATCCGGCGTCTGCTGCACCCGCGGTACCCGGCCGTCCCTGCCCGTGCCCTGGACGGGGTGCAGGTCATCGCGCTCGCCGGGCTGTCCGAGAGTGGCAAGAGCAGCGCCGGCGAGTACCTGCGCACGCGACACGGCCACGCCCGCCTCAAGATCGGGTGGCTGCTCGACACCGCCGCCGCGCACGCCGGCCTTCCCGACCCGTACGCCGTCACGGAGGAAGTCCAGGCCGAGTTGATCGTCGACGCCCTGGATCGCTACCTGACGGCCCACTACTACCTGACCGACGTGACGATCGAGTCGCTGCACTCCTTGGAGTCCACCGCCGCACTGCGACGACTGCTCGGACGGCAGGTCACCGTCACGTACCTCGACACGCCTATGGCGGCCCGCCGCGCACGCAGCGAAACCGGAGCCGACGACGTGGCCGTACGCGACCTCGTCAAGGAGAGTCGAGGCGCGGACAGGATCGCGGGCATCGCGGACCGGGTGATCGACAACTCCGGTACACGGCTCCGCCTGGAGCGCTGCCTGGACGCCCTGGTCCTCGATCGCCGCTGGCCCGCGCGGCACCCGGAGACGCAGCCCGTGAACGTGCTGGGCCTCCCGATCAGCCTGGAGTCCTACCTGCACAAGTTGCTGGACCGCACCACCGGCGGCGCTGACCCGGTGGTGGACCTGCTGGCCGTCACCGGGTCCGCCGCCAAGGGCAGGTACCAGAGCGGGTGGAGCGACCTCGACGTGCTCGTCGTCGCCGACAACGCCCGTTTGGGTCCCCTCGCCGACGTGCTGGCCGAACTCCGCGCCGACCTGGAGGGCGTCAAGGTCGGCGTCAGCGTCGTCACGCTCGCCGAATGCCGCACCGGCAACGTGTCCGTTCGACTCCAGCACGTGCTGGCCCAGATCGGTGCCGGTGCCATCACCCCGCTGTGGGTCCGAAACGGCCTGCGGCTCCCCGCTCCGGACCCGGCCGCCATCGTGGCCGCCACCGTCATGAACGGGGTCCAGGCAACCTTCGACATCCGCCGCCAGATCCTCGCGGGCGCCGGCGATCTGCACGCCCTCTACAAGGTGACGGCGCTGTCCGCGAAGGTGCAGTTGGAGTTCCGCGGCGTACCGGTCTCCGCCGACGAGGACGCCCTGACCACGCTCCTCGGCGCCCATGGCCACGACACCACCCTGGCCCGCACCGCCCGTACCGACCACGCCGCCGCCCTCAAGGCCGCCCACATCGTCCTCGACCTGTGGGACGACACCATGAACGGAGTTGAGCAGTGACCGACGAAGTCTTCGCGAAGGACTTCCCCCATCGCACCGCCGCGATGGGGGAGGTTCGTGGCTACCGCCTGATCGAACACCGCCTCTCCGTACCCCGGCTCCATGGTCTTCACGACGGGCCGGACGGCAGCCAGGTGGTCTTCGACGACGTGTTCGCTCAGGGGCGGTGCGAACTCCTCCTCGGCGACCTCATCGCCCTGGCCGACCGCGACCCGAGCCATGTACCGCGCCTCGTCAAGCTCGTTGAAGCCGTGTGCCACGACCTGACCACCGCCTTCACGCACGAACGCCGATACCCGCTGAGCAGTTGCGTTCCCACCCTCTACGCCGACCGCATCCGACCCGGTGGACGCCTGGACCGCTGGTACCTGAACCCGGGCCACTCCGTCGTTCCGGCCGGAGGAAACGTTTCCGCTCTCACTGTGGCCGACCTCGCCGACCACATGATCACCGTCAACGGTCGGCCGCTCACCATCAACCTCCCCGACATCGTCCGTACCACCCGCCAGATCCTGACACCGGACAGCAGTTGGGTGGGCGGACTCACTCAGGGGGACCCCACCGAGCCCAACATCGCCGACCCCCTGTGCTGGCTCGACTTCGCGCTCGCCGGCCTCAACACCCTTCCGGGCGAAGCCGCCAACCTCCTCTGGTACCTGATGGGCCTGGGCGGCTGGCTCGTCCCCACCTATCAACCCGACACCTACCAGCGCACCATGCGCCTCGCCCTCCCGCCCCTCACGACCCCCCGGATCACCCACCTGGACCACCACCCCCGACTCCGCCACCTCGACATCCACTACCGCTGGAACACCGGCCCCGGCCGCCGAGCCGCCCTCACCACCGCCCTGCGAGCCCTGCCCGACATCCCCTGGCACGACTTGCGCCCCTTCCTCACCCTCCGCGTCCTCGGTGTCGTCCGTCCCTGGCCCATCACGACGACCGACACCCTCCTGACGCTGATCAAAGCTGCCGAACTCCATCAGCCGAGCAGCAACGCCACCGAGTTCTTCACTCAGCACACATTCGAAACGGAGCTCCCGTGAACCCCGCCCTCTCCATCACTGATCAGTCGCTGACCGCCCGACCCCTGCTCGGCCGAACCGCTCTGGTCACCGGAGCCACCGGTGGCATCGGCACCGCGATCTGCCGTGCCCTCGCCACCGCCGGCGCCCACGTCGCCGTCGCCCATTACGACGAGGACGCGGCCGCCGCCGACCTCCTGGACCAGCTGCCCACCCGAGGCATCGCCGTCTCCGGGGATCTCACCGATCCGAAGTTCCCGGCCGCCCTGATCACCACCGTCACGGACGCCCTGGCACCCGTCGACATCCTGATCAACAACGCCGGCGCCTACCCCCGTATCGCCTGGGAAGACCTGAACGAGGCCGACTGGGAGCAGTCCCTCGCCGTCAACCTCCACGCTCCGCGCCGCCTGTGCCAGGCTGCCACCGCGAGCATGACGGCACGCCAGTGGGGCAGGATCGTGAACATCGGCTCGATCAACGCCCTCGTGGGCCGTCGCCAGCTCACCCCTTACGCCACGGCCAAGGCCGCGATGATCGGACTGACCCGGTCCCTGGCCCGCGATGTCGGCGTGGGCGGGATCACCGTCAACTCGGTCCTGCCCGGAGCGATCCAGGTTCCTGCCGAAAACGCCCTTCCGACCGCCGCCCGGGTGTCCCCCGAGCACCAGATCGCCCGCCAGTGCGTTCCCCGCCGCGGGCGGCCGGAGGACGTGGCCGCCGCTGTCGCCTTCCTGGCAAGTCCTGCGGCCGGGTTCATCACCGGTCAGAGCCTCCACGTCGACGGGGGGTGGGTGATGAGCTGATCTCCTTCGGCCGGGTTCACCACCGGTCGAATTCTCCACGGTGATGGCGGCCGGATGATGAACTGATCTCCTCGAAAGCAACGCCTGAGGAGACACAGTGAAAGAACGAGTCCGTGCCGTCCTGATCACACCGGCACGCACCATGCTCATCATCCGCCGCACCATCCCCGGCCGCGACGTCTACCACGTCCTCGTCGGCGGCGGCATCGAGGACGGCGACCCCACACCGGAAGCGGCTCTCCACCGTGAGATCCACGAGGAGATTGCCGGGAAGGCTCACATCGTCCGGCTGCTGGGCACTCTCGCCGACACCGAACGCGAAGAGATCCAGCACATCTATCTCGCCGAGGTCCGCACCTGGGCCTTCGACGACCGTACCGGCAGCGAGTTCACGCGTGCCGATCGCGGCACCTACGAACTCGTCGAGACCCCCCTCACCACCCCCGAGGCCCTGGCCACCCTCAACCTCCAGCCTCCCATGGTGCTGCCCCTCATCCAGAAGGTCATGTCCGAATGGGCGTGAAGCCCTGCACGGCAGCTCCAACCACCCCAGCACCCCGGTGCGCGCGCTGCCTTCGGGCAACCGCGGCGCCGGGGTGCTGTTTTTTCTTCGTGGCTCGCCCTGCTCGCCCCGTGAAGGCCGTGAGCACAAGGGATCAGCAGAGCTGATCCGGATCTGACGTCGAAGAACATCCTCGTTCCGCCAGGAGTCGGCCTGGCCGACTCCACGAGCGGCTACGGCCTTGCCGCGTCCTGTGCCGGCCCGTGCACTCCAGCATCCGTACCACGGCGTACCAACGGCCATGCGCCGGAGGGCGCCGAATACGGCGTGCGGCGACTGTTCGACCTTCCCGGTGAGCCGCCTGCGTGATCAGCGGAGCTGATCCGGTCTGGCCTTCGGAAGATCACGTACACGCCAGGAGTACAGCCGTGAGCCAGGCGCTGCGCTGCAGAGCAGCGCCGGCAGTCTCACTGCCGGATCCATCACCTCGTCCGGGGGAGGTCGCCAGGCCCCGAGCGCCCCCTTCTACCTGCCCGCGCGTTTGGCCGTTACCCGCTGCCCGCGGGTAGCGCCGGGTCTGCGACTCCCGTGACCTTGAGCACCTGGTCCGGGACCTGCCCGCCATGCTCTGAGGCTCCTCATCCGACCCGAGCGGCTTCAGCCGGGCCTGCTCGCGCAACAGAACCGGCGGAGACGCAGCGTCCTTGTGTGGCAAGGCGTGTTCGGGCGACTGATCTCTTCGGCCTCGGCCTGCGAGGTCGCGTCCAGTGCTTCACACACCAGGCCACCTCCCTACTGTGCTTGCCCGCCGGCTTTCGCGGCGAGGGCCTGCTGCTCGACGTGCCGTGCCGCGATGTACAGGCCCTCGCGGTTCAGGTGCCGCGAGTAGCTGGAGTCGAGGTAGAGCACGGGCACATCGCCGGCGGCCTTCAGGAGCGCAGGGTGCAGCAGGTGCTTGATGGGGCCCGAGCCGCCGCCGTAGACGTAGACGACCTCGGTCGTCGCACCGGCCTGGGAGAGGACGTCGCCGAAGGAGGAGGCGATCTCCTCGACCAGGTAGCCGGCCTCGTCCTCGACGAAGCCGACGGCGCGCTGGTGACGATTCTTCACCAGCACAGACGGCTTCGCGTGGAGGAAGTCCGCCAGCTGCTTGCGCGAGGAGAACTGCAGCGTGGCGTCCGACTCACTCATGCGTTCCATGGCGTTCATCAGCGCGGTGCCGTAGCCCTCGTCGAGCGTGGCTGCCGCCTCGGGGTTGAACCGCCCATCGGTGAAGACCGGGAAGTTCACGGTGCCCTCACCGACGTCGACGCCGATGGTGTTCTGCACCGCCACCAGATCGGAGGCCGAGACCCCTTCGACGACGGATGCGTCGCGAGTGCGCAGATCATCGAGAAGAGCCTGGGCCAGCGGTTCGCCCTTGTCGGTGATGGCGAACTGCGCGGAGGCACCCTCGGCCATCACCTGGACGTCGACGAACTGCAGGCGCACCGAGACCGGGGTGCTGAAGTTCTTGATCGTCACCAGGTGCACCGCGGGGTCGGAGCTGCCCAGCAGACCGATGAACTCTGCGGCGTAGGCGTGGCGGCGCGCGACGAACTCGGAGATCGGCAGCGCCAGGCCGGCGCGCACCTGCACGCGCAGCTCGTGACCTGGCAGCGCGCCGTTCTCGCGGACGTAGTCGCGTAGGGCCTTCGCGGCGAAGACACCCAGGACCAGGACCTTGCTCAGCTCCTGATCAGCCTTGGAGTGCTTGCCCAGTACCTCGAACTCGGTGAACTTCGAGCCGCGCACGCTCAGCGCTGCCCGGCCGAAGATTCGGCGGTCCGACGCGGCTACCAGGGTTGTGGTGAGTGAGCAGTCGATCTGGTTGTAGAAGTCGCCGGCCATCACGGAGGCCGCATCCGCGTCGGGGAGCGGCACCTTCGGCGAGGTGCGGGAAGTCGAGACGACTGCGCTGGGCAGATCGATCTCGTCGAAGATCTCCCGCTTCGTATTCTGGATGACGCCCTTGACGTAGCCGTTGCCGACGTCGATGCCGCCGGTGAGGGTGATGATGTCGTTGCTGTTGGCGCTCATGAATTCGGTCCCTCGGTGTCTGTGTCGTCTGCCTGGAAAATGAAGTTCACCGCGTCACTCAGCGCCGAGTACTCGCCATGATTTCGTCAATGGAGGCCTGCTTCGGAGGCTCCGGGTTCGGGCCGGCGGCACTTACCCCAGGAACCGCGGCCGTCTCGACAGGTGTTGCAACCGAGTCGGGCTGGGCTACCGGTGCTGTTGCCGTCTTCTCGACGACGGCGTCGGCCTGGTCGGAGACCGCGGGCTGTGGCCGCCGACCAGGCACGGCGGCCGGACGGCGCTCGGTGACCGCCTCGTCGTCCTCGCGCTGCTCGGTGCTCTCCAGCGGCGGCCGGCCGCGACGCGGCAGCTGCTCGACGGGCTTGTAGTAGACGTCGACGTATCCGTCGCGCTGAATGGACTCCCGAATGAGCAGTCGCAGCGACTGCGAGATGTTCTCCTGCTGATCGAGCCACTCGATCACCGAGGTGTCGGCAGCGGGCACGGTCCAGCGGACCTTGCGAGGTTCACCTGGCCGATTCGCCATCGCACCCACCTCGCCCCGCAACTCGCCCCTGCACTCCATCCGGTCGTTCGCCGGATGTCTCTCGCCCTGTCACATGGACTCACCGACCTTCATGTTCTCTTTTGAATGCGAATCGCCGTGAGTCGACTCTAGTGTCCCTATCGAGGCCCATGCAAGTCCCACTCGATACACGAGTCGGACTCCATTGATGTCGCCAGTCGTCTCTGGTGGGGGCCCCTGTGAGACGCCGCAATGCCCCTGCCGGAGACGGCTGGGCGCAAGCCGAGGGCGCCATGCGCCCATGAGTCCCACATGCAACGCAGCAAGGGCTCCCACGGGACACCTGCGAGACACCTGGTGCCAGGGCGTGGTCTCGGGGTAGCCGCACGGGGGCACACGCCGGCTTCCACTCGTGTCCCGACCGTGTCTCGTGAGAGACACCACCCGGCTTCCCGATGCAGTTGTGTCCTCCGAGGGCACTGCGTGCGACACCGGGGCGGCACCGTTGGAGCGCGCGCGAGATGCCGTGCGGACACGCACGGGACTTCGAGGGGCCCGACAGCAGCAGTCGGTGTTTTGTACGTGTCCCGGTCACGGCTCCCATACGTTCCGATGGGTCACCGCAGAGACGCGAGGTGAGCGCTGATTCACGGGTCCGTGAGGCTTGACCGCACCCCTTGCCGCAGCCATCCGGCGGCTACGTTGCGACGGTCACGGACACCGGCGGAGCATGGCCGGCCCGGCCCGGCACAGCTCTGAGCGAGACACCGGCGCAGTGCCGGTGCGGCGGTCGGCGCAGGGGCGTCATCGACCCGACGAGGTTACGTGGAGAGAGAAGGGTCGAAGGGGGGAGTGGTTCCCCACGCCCAGCGACCGTGGGAGGAACGACGCGCGTGCGCAGCATGGTCCGTGGGGTGGAAGGCGCTCGGAGGCGTCGCTGCGGAGGCCACCGCCTGGAGGAAGGCGACAACGCTCCGATACCCCTCAAGCTGCTCGCTGTCCCCGATGGGCAGACGGTCGCAGCAGCCGGGGCTCTCTTCTTCCGACGTGTCCACGAGAGACCGCCCCGGGCTCGCCGCGCAAGAGCGAAGCGAAACACGGCCCGGGGCCGGATCGTGTCGACAAGGTAGTGCCGAACGCCCGCCTCGGCCGCGGTGCGTGACGAACGCCGGCACGCTGCCGCAGCAGCACCGGAGCAACGACTGGAGCACAGCGAAGCCAGGTCGGTGCAGCCGGCGCAGCACGCTGGTGCGAGGCCGGCTGCGCCGTCAGCGCCGAGCGATGAAGTCGAGCGTCATCCACAGCCGAAGCGTCGGCGTCGCGAGAGGACGGATCCGCTGCTGGGCGGGGTCTGTGCCGCCTGCGGCGGCAAGGGGACGCACCGGAGCTGTGCCCCGTCGGGAGCAGACCCGTACCCCGCCTCGTTCGTGCCCCACGAGGACGGCTCGGCACGGGGGTACGGCCTTATCCCGAACGACGAAACAGCAGTACCGGCAGAAGACGTGATGACCAGGCAAGACCGCCTGTCCCGTACCCCCGCTGCACGAAACAGGGGAGGGGTACGAGTCGAGAGGGTACGGCCCGTTTCCCCTGATGTTCCAGGCTTCCGCCCATGCTCCAGCCGTGGAACGGTGGTGCGGTGACAGAGAAGTGAAAGGGCATAAGGGAATCTGATAACACGTGTCCTGCGGATCCTTGCTCCGCTCGGCCCCTTCACCGCGCCCCGATGACGTGTCAGACATGGCCGACGGGCCCCACCGGTCGATCGGCTCGCCGGTCCGTCGGTCGCCGGCGCCTCCTCTGGCCATGCCGGCCCTGCGCTTGAGGGACGACCCCCGACACCGCCCCGCCGCAGTCGTCCACAGACGTGTGGGCAGGGGCGAAGGGTGCGGTAGTGGATGGGCAGGCACGCAGCGCCTGGCTCAGCCGAGAAGTGACGCATCGCGCGGTGGCCGGAGTGCGATCCGGCCCGGGGTGGATCACTCCAGCGGACCTTTCGGGTCGTCAGCCGGCAGGGCCGCCGCGGGAGCCTGGGCTGAACATCGAGATCGCACGGATGCACCGAGGTCCGCACTCGATGGTCGCCACTCCACTCGCGTCCACGAAGAGGCACACCACGACATGGCCCCGGCCTGAACTCGTCCTGCGATGGAGGAGCCCGCTGCGTCCCGAAGTTGTGGAAGTCAAACAGCGAAGCCCTTGCCGAGGATGCGCTCCGGCGAAGTCGGGGACGTCGACGACGTCGACTCAACTGACGACGAGAACAGCACGGCCGTCACCGTGAACATCCCCCGCAGCGGTGACGGGATGTACATCGTCCACCTCATGTCGATGTGTGGTGATGATCGGATTCGCGTCGAGCTCCAGCGGGAGAAGGCCCTGGCCGTCATCGGGTCCGTTACCGGGCGGCCGGAATGGGCAGCGGCACGCAGGCCGCCGCGCCTGCGCAGACGCCAGGACCGCGGCTCTCGACTCCAGCTGTGGAGACCGTCGAGTCACCAGGAGTGGAGACTCGAATGATTGCTGAAATGATTCCAGAATCGTTCTCGCACGTCGCCTTGGTCACCGGTTCCCGCAGCTGGAACGAGGCGAAGAGCATGCGTAAGGCGTTCGACGACGCCCGGCGCGGCTGGGGGCCCAGGAACGTCACCCGGCCGGCGCTTCTTTCGGGGCGCTGTCCCAAGGAGGCTGACCCGAGGGCGGAACCGATGTGGCGGGACGAGGCCGGGGCTCAGGTGCCGTGCAGGCCTTCTTCGATCTCTGCCGGAAGCCCGGAAGCCCGGAAGCCCGGAAGCCCGGAAGCCCGGAAGCCCGGAAGCCCGGAAGCCCGAAGCGAAGCCAGGAGCAGCTCATGCCGGATGCGCCGGGGCACTTCTCACACGGCACCATCCGCTGCAGGGCTTGAGTGTGAGCTGCGGTGACCACACGACCCATGTGATCCATCCGGCCCGAAGACGCGCGATGGGCCCTGCAATGTGCTGCAGGGCCCATCGGGGGTGAAATAAGAGAAATCGGCCAGGAGGCGAACATCAGGCTCGGCGCTAGTTGCTCCGATCGATGCCGTGAGCCTCGTCGTAGGCCTTCATGACCTTCTTCGGGATGCGGCCCCGCTCCGCGAACTCGTAGCCCTCTCCCTTGGCCCACTCGCGGATCTTGTCTCGCTCCTCGGCAGTCGTCTCAGGCACGACTCGCTTCTTGGGCGCAGGCTTCCCGGCTTTCCGGCTGACTTCCAGGTACGACTTCAGCGCAGCCTCAAGGCCCTTCTTCTCCTCAGCTGTGAGGTCGACTTCATACCAGGTGTCTCCCAGGCCGAAGGTCACGGTGGCCGCATCCGGCTTACCGCTGAGATCTGACTCGACAATGCTTCGAATAGCCATACCGGTGAGGGTAGCCGATGCGCAAGGACTTTGGAAAGCCTGTCGAAGT
Source organism: Streptomyces racemochromogenes (assembly GCF_044129415.1). Taxonomy (GTDB): domain Bacteria; phylum Actinomycetota; class Actinomycetes; order Streptomycetales; family Streptomycetaceae; genus Streptomyces; species Streptomyces racemochromogenes_A. The sequence continues at coordinate 64,424 of NZ_JBBDHD010000026.1, read as the reverse complement.
CATTCGATATAAGTGCGCCATTTGGAAGCCGAATGATGCCCAAAGATGCTGATGGATTGGCAGAAGAAGTGACTGTTACTGCTAAAATCGCAGCAACGTGCAAGGGTGTCTCGTACCTCGTTCTCCACCGGCCAGCGACCCCGTCGAGAGGGCCTCCACCATGTCCACGCTTCATGCCGCCGACGACCACTCGCTCACCGACGAGGACATCGACCTCTTCACGCCGCTGTGTCAGTGCACAGGATGGTCGGATCTCCCGCGCCCGAGGACGTCGCCGAGATCCATGCGAAGGGGCCTGATACCCGGGCTGTGCTCACCTGCTACGCCGGAGACCCCCACCGCGGTGTCGCCGCCGCGCGTGTCCCGGGCTGGACGACGTTGGTGACCGGCCACCAGGAGTACGCGCCGGGCTCGACCGCGGACATCGCGGTCGACCTGCGCCGGATCGACGAGACCTACGCCCACACCGGGGTCCGCGGTGCCCGCATCCTCCATCGGGTGATCGAGGCATACACCCGCGTGCACCTGCCCGAGAAGCCCTGGAAGATCCGCCTGCTGCGCGTCGCCGCGCCGAAGACCATCCCCCGTCCCTGGGCTGGGTTCGACGCCGACCCCGATGCCACCGACATCGAGCAGTCGATACCGACGCAGCCGCCTCAAGATCTGCGGCCGCTGTTCGAACTGGCGCGCCGGACCGAGGGCCTCAAGCCCTTGGGGCACGGCTTCACGACGCCGGTCGCCGAGACCGGAACACATCACCACGGGTGCTTGAGCCCCGTACAGGAGGAGACCATGACGACGCCACCGACCACTTCGCGTCTGCTCGGCATCGGGTGGTGCGCCCTCGTGCCGCTCGCCGTCGTCGCGGTCTACCTCGGTCTGGGCACCGTCGCAGTCAGCCTCGTCGGAGAGCCGATCGTCGCGACCTGCGTCCTGGGCCTGCTCGTTGCCATCCTGGTCGGCTCAGTGAGGATCCAGCGGCCCCAGTGGCTCGCGCATGCGCCGGCCCCGCAGCCGCGCGTGGAAGTTCCGCGCTTCGGGTGGACCGCCGTCGGCTGCGCGGTTCTGGCATTCCTCGCCGGGCAGTCGACGGCCTTGTGGATCTACGCCACGACCGGGTCCACGGGCTTCGACACGTCGACCCAGACGAGGCACGCGGCCGGATTGCTGACGACCCTGCTGCTCGCCATGGTCGCGGCTCCTGCGGGGGAGGAGGCCCTGTTCCGGGGGCTGGTCTACCCCTTGCTGCGCAAGCGGGTGGGCATCCTCGCTTCCACGCTGGTCACCGCCGTGGTGTTCGGCCTGCTGCACGGCAACGCCGTGCAGTTCGCCTCGACCCTGCCCTTGGCAGTGCTCCTGGCCCTGATCTACGAACACACGCGCGTGCTGTGGCCCTGTGTGCTCCTGCACCTGGGCTTCAACCTCGCTGCCGCCCTTGTCCCGGCCCAGGTGCTCCTCCCTCTGGCGAACCCCGTCTCCGCGGCGTTCCTGTACCTGGCTTTCGCCGGCTGCGCCGTTGGGCTCTACCGGCGGGTCGCCGGCTTGACTGCGCCGGGCGCGGTCAAGGCCTCGGGAGACGAGTCCGCGATGCAGTGAGCGAGGGGCGGCCAAACGGGCTTTTTTCCTCTCTGCGTTCGCTGCCCCGGCCACCCGACCCCCCGCAGCTGATGCCACGCCCAAGCCCTCCTCTGCCTCGCCGGACGCCGAGCCGACGCCCGCTTCGCGATCCCACGCTGATGAGAGACCCGGCCGCCGCCCGATCCGGCGCAATGCCGGGCGGTCCGCGGGCGACAGGTCCGCACAAGGTGGATGCGCGAGCACGGTGCCTGCCACCGCCCAGGCCGACACGGTCAACGCCTGCGGCAGCATGCGAAGTTGGGCACCGGAGGCATAGGCGGCTCCCCCGGAACGGACGTCGGCAGGACCGACCGCCCCGGCCACGGGCTCACCCCGGCCGGAAGAAGGTCTTCGACAAGCCGACGGCCACCCGGACTCGCCATGCGGCGGATCGCCGACCTCTACCCGGGCGAGGCGAAAGCCGATGCGAAGGATGCGGCAGTGATCGCGGATGCGGCCCGGACAATGCCGCACAGCCCGCGCTCGCTTGAGCTAAAGCGACGAAATCACCGCCGAGCTCACCGGCCTGGAAGCTTCGGCCCCGCGACACCCAGGACCCGCTTCCATTCATGCGAGGAACTGGATGAGCAGGCGGCCGCACTGCGCAAGGCCGGCCGCCGCAGACTCGTCGAGCTGATCCGGCCCAAGGCTCCGCGCATGGCCACCCGGCTGATCGAGGACGTCTTCCCCCGGCCTGCGCGCCCTGACGGCAGCCCTGTTCGGGCGGGCGTTCCCATGGGATCACTCAACGTCGTCGCCCTCGCCGCAGTCGGACGTCACCACGCCGGGTCCCCTCGACGATGGTGCCCGCGGCGCTCGCCGTCGGCAGTCTGAAGCGGCGAGCGCAGGTCCCGGCTACACCAGAACACACGCTAAATGCAATCGACTTGACAGGATCGTTGTGTGTAGCGATATCGTACGAGCTCTCAAGTGGGCTGGAGAATCAACACCTTTGGTTGACCCGGCCACGCTGTTCTGTTCCGTAACGGGGGGTAAGGCCAGTACATGCGGTGGAAAGTTCGCCGCGTCGGCAAGGGGCCTACGATCAACCACCGTGCCGTACGCCGGGCGGCCGGGAACATCGCTGAGAAGGCCAAGCGCCGGGCGCGGCCGTTTGACGACATCTTCCACCCGCGCAGTGTCCGTGGACCCCGACCGGTCCACCGCACTGTTGCCCGGGCGTTCACGGGCGCCGTCATCGCGTTGGCCTCCGCGTTCACCGTTGCGTTCGAGATTGGCGCTGAAATCCCGTACTTCATGGAACCGCGCGCTGGCGTCCTGGGTCTACCGATAGGCATGGGCCTGTTCTGTCTCTGCACCGCTGCCGTCGCGGTCTGCGCGGCGCAGCGGGGCGGCGCGGTCAAGCAGACACCCGGGCGGGCGGTGAATGCCGTGGCGATGGTGCCGGACGTCGTCTACGACGTGCTGCACATGGTCACCACACGTCGTCACGCCGGGCAGCGAAGCGAGGGTTCACTGCACGCGCGAAAGGTCTGACGACTACTTGGCTCAGCCTGCCGACGCATGACTGAGCGCGGGGCGGGTTGGAGCTCCGAAAGCAAACGGGGCAGGGGCGAGGGGGACGCGGCGATGAGGTGGGCTGCTCTACGGGGGACCGCCCGGAGCGGGGAGAGTGGTGGCGGGTTGCGTGCAGAACCAGGCGGTAGAACGCCGATGTACCTTGCGAGAGCAGTCATGCAGTGGCGTAGGGACCCTTCGCGACGCGCCCTCTTGAAGGAATGCGAGAAGCTGCTTGCCGATCTGCCTGTGCCCACTCCCTTCAGTGTCGAGGCGCTGGTCCGAAACATGGAGCATGCGCTGAAGCGTCAGATTCGGCTGGTGCCCTTTGACGACCCGGATGGAGGGCTGGGCACAGCCTGCGGCCTTCGAGTCAGGACGCCGGAGTTCACGGTCGTGCTCTACCGGCGCCGGTCCAGCCGGAACCAGACCGAGCACATCATCCTTCATGAGCTGGCGCACGAGTGGCTGGACCATGGGAGCAACCTGACCGATGAAGAGGTCGAGCGATACGTCCCTGAGCACATCCGGGAGGAAGTCCTTCGTCGATTCCCCCTGGCTCTGGTGCAAGGCCGCGTGAACTACGACAGCCCGGAGGAGCAGCAGGCCGAGTTGTCGGCGTCCCTGATCAAGCGGTCGGCCCGCCGTCATCCGTTGGCCGGCGACGACATGGTCAGCCTCTTGGAGTCCTCGCTCTCCCACCCGGTTGCTCCGCCGCGGCGTGGCCCCAAGAACGAATAGCGGACGGCATGCTCCACTTCTTCAGGTACCTGACCGCGGCCGTGATGACCCTCATAGCCGTCTGGCGATTCCCCGCCGTCCGGTACGGTGACGCGCACCGCCGAGCCCTCTGGGGCGGCTACGCCGGATTCTCCGTTGCCTTGTGGCTCTACACACCAGCAGCGATGCAGGCCGTGGACCGCATCCCCGTGATCGATCTGAACGCTCTCCTGAGACACTTCGCCAGCACCGCCGCCATCATCGCGTCCTTGACGTACGTTGCGACCAGCTACGGCAAGAGCGCCGAAGCCGTGGTGCCACGACACGTCACGGTGTCGCGCTGGATCGCCCGTGCCTCCTACCCGGTGGGCGCGATCGGCGTGACCCTGCTCACCACTCTCTTTTTCACCGTTGTGGACCGCCGGCGGCAAAGTGAGGACTTCCTCAGCGATCACGCAGGGGAATGGGGCGCCGCTGTGTATATGAGCGTCTTCTACTTCTTCCCGCTCGTCACAAGCGCCGTCTGCGGCTACCAGTGGTCGCGGGGGGCGCGAGAAGCCGAGACGATCAGTATGCGACTCGGTCTCAGGCTCATGGGAATCTCGATGTGGATGGGGCTCCTCCATACCACGGCCCGAATCGTCATCGTGTGGACGGCGGTATTTGTCCCGCTGAGTCATTCCACCATGGAGATGCTCATTGATCTCACGGCGATGTGGATGAACCTGCTCTTCCTGATCGTGGCCGTAGGCGCGAGCATCCCCACCACCAGCGTCGTTGCCGCTCGCTGGAAGACGTGGAAGACCCTCTACCGGCTTCACCCTCTCTGGTTCGACCTGGTGAAGGCTTTCCCCGGAACGAGTCTCTACCCGCCCGGGTCGCGCCTGGCCGAGCTGATCCACATGCGGGTCCCCAGCGATGTGCGCCTGGACCGATGGACCCAGGACATCGCTGATGCCAGCGAGAAGCTCCGGTACTACGCCCCGGAGACGCTCCTGTGGGCTGCTGAGGAGGCAGCCGCGTCGCACCCCGACCCCGAGCCGGGCGCCGAGGCGTACTGGATCGCCGCGGCGCTCCGTGCCGCTGCCACCACGAAGCCCAGCAAATACGCGACGAGCCCGCTCCAGGAGAAACCTTTCGTCGACACGAACAGCGAGGCGGCTTGGCTCGTGCGAGTGAGCAAGGCTTACGCGGTCATCACCCCGGGCGACGCTCAAGAGCTTCTGGAGCAGTCTGCGGAGCTGAGTCTTGAACCGGACGCGTAAAACGCTGAAGAAGTCCACTCAATGGGGAGGTCGCGTGAAATAGAAAACAGCCCGCAGGTGCTCTTGCCGTCCTTCGGATTCGGGCGGGGCCGCCAGTCCCGCAAAGAGGTGGCTTGTGCCGTGGGCCAGACAGTGGGTGGCATCGTCTTCCGCCCTGTAAATACCGCCGACCCTGGAAAGCGAAGCGCAGGCGCTGTCGCCGCCACGCGTATGCCGGGGCCGCAGCGCTGTCCGGTACGGGCGGCGCCCACATTCTCAGCACTGGAGTTCCCGCATGTCTCAGCACACCGGCCTCGTCCTCGACTTCGGAGGCGTGCTCACCACACCGCTCCTGCCCGTGGTGCTCGCCTTCGAGCAGCGTGAAGGGCTTCCCCAGGGTGCATGCATCTCGGCCCTGTACCAGGACGAAGAGGGCGTCCGGATCACCAGCGACCTTGAGCGCGGAGCGGTCAGCCAGACCGAGTGGAACGAGTTCGCCGGCAAGAAGCTGGGCGTCTCTCCCGACAACCTGATGGGCAGGATCTTCGGAGGGCTGCGTCCGGAGCCGCTGCTGATCAACGCGGCCGCCGCGGCGCGGCGAGCGGGGATCAAGGTGGGCATCCTGTCCAACTCGGTGGGCCTCGCGCCCTGGGACCTCTACGACGGCTACGACCTCGAAAAGCTGTACGACGTCGTGGTGATCTCCGAGCACCACCAGCTGCGCAAGCCCGACCCCGAGCTCTTCGAGATCACGCTCAAGCTCATGGAGATGCCTGCCGAGCAGTGCGTCTTCGTGGACGACACCGAGGCGTACGTCCAGGCGGCGGAGCAGCTCGGTTTCGCGGGGGTGCACAACAAGGACCCCAAGCAGACGGTGGTCGACCTGTCGAACCTGCTGGGCGTGGACCTCACCGCCGCGCCGTAGCCGTCCCCCGAGCAGGCGCCCGGTCCGGCCGTCGACCACCTCACTGCGAGGTGGTCGACGGCCGGGCGGACGGCTTGGCGGCGCTGTCGAGGCGTGGCGCCGGCGTCACTGCTCGCTCTGCTCGCCCGGCAGCTTGTTCTTCAGCTCTCCGACGACTTCGTTGATCTTGGCCATCATGTCGGCCGACAGACCCGCCTGGTTGCCCCGGGCGGCGAGGCCGAGGATCTGGCCCTGGTGGATCGACCCCAGGAAGCGGATGGCTTCGAGGAATTCACCGGCCGCAGGGCTCAACTCGGCGTCGTCCTGGAAGAGGGCGATGTCGACCTGGAGAGCATGGGCGAGGCCGGCGCGTACTGCGCCCGAGGCGGTCGTCGGGGCTCCCGAACGCAGCGTGGCGATGTCATCGGCAGTCATGTGCGTCGTGCCGCTGTGCTCGTTGACGGCCTGCGCGATCTGCTCGTTGGACGGAGGTGTCCGGCCCGCGTACCCGTGCTCCAGCAGATAGTTGATCTTCTCGCCGACGGTGCGAGGTGCAGACGGACGAGCTTCCCTCGGCGGCCGCGCCCTGCGGAGCCCGAACGAGACGTCCTGCGCGGCCAGCAGCTCTTCCGCCGTCACCCCGTAGGCGCGCGACAGAGGTCCCACGTAGGCGTCCTGGAGCCGACGCCTGCCGGACTCCGCGTTGCTCAACGGCACGCGACTGGCGTTGATGGCCTCGGAGGCCTGCGCCACGCTGAGGCCGGCGTCGCAGCGGAGCAACTGCAGGTCCACGGGCCCGTCGTAGGGAAAGAGGACGTCAAGGTCCTGACCCAGTGCCGACGCGATCCCCGGGAGCTTCTCCCCCTTGGGGAACTCCTCGCCGCTTTCCCATCGCGCCACGGTGGGGCCGCGGACGCCTACCTTCGCGCCCAACTCCTTCTGGCTGAGCTCCTTGCCCCGTCTGACAGCTCGCACTCGGCTGCCGTCGAATTGACGTGGCACATGTACTCCTGCGACTTGGCGGTCTAGACCTCGGCTGGCGATGAGAGAACCCTAACGGAAACCGGCTTGATCGATCCATGCATCTAACGTACGTTTCTGTATCGCGCACCTGATGGTGGGGCTCTGCTCGCGCGTCGATCCTATGCCCTGTGGTTAGTCCATCGCTGAACTACCCGCCCTGTACAAGGCGGGTCCACCGGACCCGGTCAAGCAACGGCCCAGGAACCTGGAAGGATCCCACCGATGATCCAGTCTCACCCAGAGGTGTCCAACTCTGGCGAGTTCAAAGGTTTCAACGAAGCCCGGCGCATCATGTGGTGCTACGAGGCTCGCGCCCGCGTCTCCGAGCGGTTCGAGGAGACGAGCTTCCTCGCTGATGTCAACGTCGCAGCGGTCCACGTCGACAACACCACTCGGGCAGATCGCGTGTTCCTCGTGGCGTTCGACGAGGCCGGCCGGCAGGTCGGCGTCGACACGCTCTACGTCGACGGACCGAACCAACACCTGGACGTTGCTTCCGAGTTCGACCATGACTTCACCGGGATGGACGTCGTGCCGGACTCGCAGCTTGACCAGGCCATCTCTCGGGAGAACGGCTGGGTCGTCAACCTGAAGGTGCTGCGCGCGTACGAGCCCGTGGCCGATCGTCGGGCCACGCAGCGCGCGGTGTTCCTGGTGCACCTGCAGGACATGATGAAGAACGGCGAGGTCCGCGGATTCCTGTTTGGTCGCGGTGAGTCCGATGAGGCTGATGCGGCGTGAGGGATCACGATCCCGTCCATCGGGCGACCCCGCCGGTCAGGCTGCCGGCGGGGTCGCCCGATCCCTGTCGCCGTCAAGGCGCTGCGATCTCGCGACGAGGGGGATCGGCACAGCTGATCCGCGCGTCGAACCCGGGTCGAGTACAGGAATGCCGTGGGCCGGCTCACGCGGGTCCGTGAAGAGACGACGACGCCCTGATGGCACTGTCGCGTCGTCATGCCGGTGGGAGGAGCAACGAGGCCCACGCGTCGATGAAGTCCGGATCCGGGATCTTGTTCGCCTCGATCAGAATGCTGATCGGAACCCCCGTCGCCTCTGAGATCGCGGCGAGCGTATCGCTTGGCGCGACGGTGTCCGGCTTCGACTTCGGCGCGGGCTGGGCCGGTGTGTTCGATCCGTTGGGCTCGTCCTCGCCGCCGCGACCGGGCCTCGAAGCCGGACTCGCCCCGCTCTCGTCCTGCTTCCCCGTGGCGCCCTCGCTCGGCTGCTGGGCGCTGCTGCCTCCGGCGTACTTCTCGTCGGAGTTCCCCGGTACCTCGGCCGGGGCGTGATTGCCCCGCAGTGTCCGGCTGAAGCCGCCGTCGGAAGTCGCGAGCTGCGTCAGGCTCCAGCCGGCGAAGAGCGCCGCTCCGCCCGCCATGACGCCGACCGCGATCAGCGGCCCGTTGCCGAAGCCCATCGGGCCGGTGCGACTCCCGGCGGTTGTTCTCGTCTGTGCCGTCGGCTTCGACGCCGGCCCCTCCGGCCCCTGAACCGTAGCCGCCATCCCTGTCCCCACTCCTCTATGAATAGCATGCCGAGTCACTCGCGTGTAACATTAACACTCTAATCATAGTCTAATCCATGTCGATGCAATAAGGAATTGAATGGTAGTGCGAGCCCTGTCCGAGGGAGTCGCCAAGGGCTCCTCGAACCATCGATCGCCAGGCCGAACGCCCGACCACGCCGTCAAGTGCGAGCCGTCGTGACTGTCCATGAATCGGAGCCCGTGCCCCAGTCCGCACCGTGCGGGACTTGAGCACGAGCTGCTCCTTCTCCTGCCTGGCTCGCCTCTCAGGGATGGAGTGAGCCATCATTCGACGTCCATGCAGACTCGACGATGACCCTCGTATGCGAGTCGACAACGAGTCAATCCAGACTGACTATAATGAAGGTATGACTCGCAACGACAAGGCCCACGGCGGCAGCAGTCCCGGCGCCGAGCTCCCGAAGTTCTCTGTCAATGTCGTCCCGACAGACCAGCTCAGGCGCGAGGACCTCGCCACGGTCCTGAACCTCTATCGCCGCGGCCAGGTCACGCCGCTGATCTTCGGAGACGGCAACAAGCCCGAGGCCGCGATCATCCCCTTCGCGGCGTTCGTGCGCCTCATGAAGTACGACCACGCGGCGCACGTCCACGCTGAGGCTGATTTCCAGGCCGAGCTCTCCCATCGCATCCAGGAGTCCGACGCCTCCGGCGAGGCGGGCATGACCGTCGAGGAGCTGGCCGAGAGCCTCGGCCCGCTCGGTCAGCAGTGGGCGGATGACCATCGTGCTGCCCAGCAGAACAAGCGTCATGAGTGAGCGTCGGCCTGTCATCCGCATCCTGCCGACCGCCGGTCTCAAGCAGGACCTCCAGACTCTCCACGACGCTGCGCTGAGGAAACCTCAAGGACCGGAGGGCCGACTCCTGCGCGTGGCTCTCAACCAGCTGGCCCGGATCCAGCAAGGCGCGCCGGGCACGCACCCGCTGGGGTACATGCCCAGTTATCCCGATCTCTCCGATTGTGAGACCACGTACGTCGGCGCAGATCCGAATGCGAAGCCCTCGCACCGGATCGTCTGGCGGGAGCGCGCGCCCCAGGGCCCGGGCGAGCCCGTCATCCGCGAGATCATCGCCCTGGGTGAACGCGCGAACGGGCAGGCCTACTACATGGCCGGCCAGCGTCTGGGCCGCCCTGTGGGCTTCACTCTCGCCGAGCTGGCCGCGCAGCGCGAGCCGATTGCGAGTCCCTCGCGACCCAGGCAGCGCTTGACCGGCAGTTTCGACACGCCATCCATGAACGAGCCTGACCACCAGTTCGAGTGACCTCCACTCATCTCATCCAGGAAGAAAATCCCGTGATGCCTGCAGGTATCACGGGTGTTTTCTTCTCTGCCGGCATCCCCGACCTTCTCTGAGTCCGTGCTGAGGCGTCGTACCGAAGCGCACCTTGTGACCCTTGTGTTCCTGCAGCTAGAAGCGGCCGAAGCTCGTGAGTGTGACCGCCTCACCGCCCCTGACCGCTCCAGTGCCGTTGCCGATCCGGCTAGATTTCCAGATCTGGCTCGATGCCCTCCCGGTCGCCCTTGGGCTCATAGACGACCGACTCGATGATGTTCCGCGTGTTCGGATCGCGGCGCTGGTTCAGGACCTTGTCGTGAGACTCCTCGAACCGCTGCTGCGCCGCCACGCGGTGGGCCGCATCGAGCTTCGCGCCGATGTTGCGCTCTCCGAACTCCATCATCGAACTCAGTGCCGACGTCGCGCCCTGCCGGAGCGCGCTGACGTGCGGCTTGTTCTGCGCCCGCTGCTGCTCCCATCGGCTCCGATCCTCCGGTGTGACGTAGCCGAACATCCGCGCGAAGCGCGATCCGAACCTGACCTGCTGTCCCTCGTTCTGTTCCTGGTTCAAGCCCTTCCTCCTGCTCCTCGTTCGTGTTCTGGGATCGCGCTCAGGTTCGCTGGAAGTCCTCGGAGTCGGCCTCGGCGTTCGGGCCGTCGTTCTGCGGGCCGGCCTCCTGCTCGGCCGACGGACCCGTAGGGCGCGACCGCGGCCTGAGCCGCTGCTCCTCGAAGAAGGCCCCGGGGTCGTAGACCGCCGTCTGCAGTGTTCGCTGCCAGTTCTCTCCGAGGCTCCGCTTCAGCTCCGCCTCCAGATCCGGGTACTTCTCGTTCACTGCCTCCATCGCGTCGACATAGGCGTTGGAGTAGACCCGCTGCTGCTCCTCGGGTGGCAGGCCGTCGATGTCCATGCTCGCGATCATCACCTCGGACTGGTCCAGGCGGTGCTGGAGCGTGGTGGGCAGCCCGCTGGTGTCCAGACCCTGTTTCTGCGCCGCGAAGCCGACCAGGTAGCCGAGCATGTTGCCTCCGTAGGCCTCTTTGTCGCCGCGGCCCAGCGCGTCGAGAAGCGAGGTCTTCATCGTCTCGGCGAGCTGAACCTGGTGGGCGTCCGCGTCCATGGGCCGGCGGAGTGTGAACATCCCGTCCTCGGGCAGACGCCGGCCCAACTGGTCGTGGAACTCCCCGCTCCAAACCGTGTGGACCCGGTCGGAGCCCGCGATCCGCGCCTCGTGTGCGGGGGCCTTGACGATCCGTCCGTGGGCCACGCCGTTGAACATGGTGCGCAGCTCGGGCTCGTACTCCATCCGCTCGCCGATGATCTTTCGGGCGCGCTGGACGACCTCCCGGCGCTCCAGGCCGTCTTCGCTGATCTGCTCGTACAGGCGCTTGCGCAGCGCCCGGTGGCTCTCGCGGATCAGGCCGACGTCCGCGCCCGGCTCACGCATCTTCCAGAAGGCGTTCTCCATGAGAGCGACCTCGGTCATGGCTGCCGAGTCCGTAGTGAACATCTCCCGGTGGCCGCGCTCACGATGCTGCATGGCGTCCAAGCGCGTGCGCCACTTCTTCGACAGGTGGTCACGCGGATCCGTGCTGCCGATCAGGCGCTCGCGCCGGGCCCCGCTCGGCAGGTCCTTGAAGATCCTCTGCCGGTGCGTGACGCCGCTCTCGGCAAAGGCCACCATGCCACGGGTCCGGGTGTCGATGCGCTCCTGGATCTTGTCCTTGAGGGGTTGGAGGTAGCTGTCCATCTCCTTCTTGAAATCCGGGGCGAGCATCCGCATCGTCATCACCATGCCGACCGTCTGGATGATCGAGTTGGCATTCACTCCGCGCGAGAGCGGCTTGAGACAGGACTGCATCATCATCTGCATGTAGACGTGGTGCATGACGCCGAGATCCTGCGTCCGCTCCTCGTCGGTGAAGCCGGGCACCAACAGCTTCGAGTCACGCAGCGAGGCCATGTACTTCTCGCAGGCCAGCCGCGTCTCCGCCCTGAGTTTGAGCAACTGCTCGCGCTGATCCAGGGTCTCGCTCTCGTCCTCGGCCCGGTCGACGTCGATCCCGTGCACGCGGTCACGGTCGGCCATCCGCTTCCGGGTCTTCTCACCGAAGAATGCGCGGGCACGGTCCCGGAGCCGCTCACGCCAGGCGCGCGCACCGTCCGCGTCCTGCGGCCCCGGCTCGTCGATCACCTCGGTGTCGATCGGCTCGTCCGAGCGCGAGTCCCAGCGGGCGTAGGTGTTGCCCCGCGGCGCACCGGTCCGAAGCCGATCGTCGCCAACCGGAAGCACCTTGGTCGCGCGCCGGCGGCCCGCGGGTCCTGTTCCCAGTTCCTTGTGCTGTGCCATCTCAGTACCCCATCCCGTAGTCGTCGTCGACTTCGGGCTGATCGATCTCGATGCTCGGCGTGTAGACCGGGCGCCTCGCGCCCACGACCACCGCATGCGCGGAGCGGCGCTGCGGGCCGCGGGTGCGGGATGCCGCCGCGTCCGGAGAGATCACGTCGCGCTTGACCACCGAGTCATCGACGGCCATCACGGCGTGGTCCAGGCCGTGCCTCTCGGTGGAGCCCAGCCGATCGAGCTGCCACGACATCCGCACCCGAGCCTTCAGAGCCGCCGAGGACGCGAACTGCTCGTTCTTCTCACCGTCGTAGACGCTCTCACGGTTTTTGGCCGCCTCGACCAGATCGGCGAACGTGCCGACGTAGGCCATCCGGTCCATCAGGGTCCCCCGCAGCGACAGGTCTTCTTCCAGGTTGCGGATGAGCCCGGTCGCCGGGTCCTCCAGCGCACTGGCCACGCGGGCCACGTACTCCGGGTTGACCCTGACTCCGAAGCCGTCCTTGGATTCGTAGAACTCGATGAACTGCTTCTCCCACTCCTCGGCCGTGGCCTGGACGGGCTCACCGTCCATGAACGCCGTGCGCCATTGGCCCGGGCCGACACGTTCGATGCTGCGGCCCCTCCAGAGATCACGGCCGGGGCCCTGGAGCATCGCGTATTTGTGCCGGGCCTCGGCAGCGTCGTGCTTCGCCTGCAGGATCGACTGGGTCACCGGGTAGGTGACCTCCAGGACGGCCTTGAGATCCTCGCCGCGCAGCGCGCGCACGGCGCGCTGGCTGAACGAGCCACCCAGGCCGGTGCCGTGGGTCTTGATCGCCGTGGCGAACATCGAGGCTTCCTGGTCGGATTGGGTGATGCCGGGCGTGCCCTGTGCATCGCCCAGGTTCCGGGCGTAGTCCTCCAGCTTCTTCTCGCTCCCCTTCGCGCCGGTCTTGACGCAGACCTCGCGCACGCTCTGCAGGTGTGCCTCGCGATCCGAGAACGTCAGAGCCGCACCGAACTCGCCACGCTGCGCCCGGCGGTACAGCCCGCTCAGCTCCTCCGTCACCGTCTGCTGGGCGAGCCTGATGTCCTGCGGTGAATCCGAACCCGTGATTGCCCGCAGCCGGAGCCGGTTGGCCTCGCTCCGCGAACTCTCCAACTCATGAGCCATTCGTGCGTTCTTGGAGAGCGCGACCTGTGTGTCCAGCGACACCTGCATGGCCAGCGGGTGTGAACCATCGCCCTTGACCACTCCGGTGTCCAACAGGTTGGCCGGCACCGAGAGCTTTGCCAGGGCTTCAGCCTTGGCCGCTTCGCTGTGCAGCTTCACCACGGCGACGGCATCACCGTCGAAATCGCCGTCAAAGCAAGCGTCCATTACCGGGTTGATCGCCGCGCCGGTGAGCCGGTCGTCGATGGCGACCCGCATGTAGCGCACACCGGCGTCACGGAGCACCGGGTCACGCCACACCAGCGCGTGGTCGCCTTCGGTGAGCCCCAACTTCGCAGCCTTGACCGAGCTGAGCGCGACTTGGTCGACGTCCAGCCGAGGGTCTGCGGTCCACACCATCGTCGCCGAGTCGGTGAGCCGTGAGGACATCAGCCCGGTCTTGAAGATGTTGCTCGTGCCCGTCAGCACTCGGTTCTGGACGTCGGTCGTGATCGCTTCGAAGGCACGCTGAGCGCGCGAGACCGATTCGCTCATGCCGCGACGCACCTCGGCGCGCTTCTCGGCGGACAGACCCTGGCCGTCCAGCTGCTCGGCCATGTAGCGGTAGCGGCAGGCCTCCACGAAGACGTCCTGGTAGCTGCGGGTGTAGTCGTGCGTGACGGAGGACCCATCCTCGAACTCCTGACCACTACGCAGATGCGAGGACATCACCGGCAGCTTCCACGAGCTCGTGCTCGCCGTCTCGGTCTGCTCGCCGGTCGGATACGTGAGCGGAAACGGGATCTCCATGTCGCCACCGCGGTCGCCGATGAGGTCGCCGAAGGACTTGCGCATCGCCATGGTGTTCAGTCCCGGGAGCTGGCCCGCCTTGCGCGGCTGCGTGCGCAGCAAGTCCGGCATCGGGATGAACCGACGCTCGGTTCGCTCGTCGAGGCCCTCGGCCTGGCCGATCACGCGCAGCGTGCCGTCAGCGTCCATGTCCATGCCGGATACCAGCAGGTACTCGCGCAGGCTCGACTCGGCGCCGCTGTTGTGGCCGTAGAACTCGCGCATGATCGCCGGACAGTCCTGAGACTGCAGCGCCCACGCCAGTTGAGCGGAGGCCTTACGGCCCTTGCCGGCACGCACCTGCTCGTCGTCGTAGATCTTCGTCTTCTCGTCGACGGCCATATGGGTGACCACGAAGCGCATCTCGCCCAGGGCACTCGGCCGCAGTTCTCCGTTGGGCGAGCGCAGATCGGAGACGTTCCCGCTCATCAGCTCGCGCGCCGAGCCCGCGTTGCGCCGGGAGATGAGGCTGAACGGGCTCATCACCACGTCCAGATCCGGGTTGGCCCGGAACCAGTTGACCTCTTCGACAACGGCCTGCTGCCGCGCGTCGTGCAGAGGCATGTCCCGGTCGACGATCAGCGAGATCACGCCCTTGTTGCCGTGCAGATCCGAGATCTTGTCGCCCACGACGAGAGCGCGCTCCCGACCGCCGGCCCCGCGGATGCGGTGGCGCCCGGCGAATTCCTTCGACACCACGATCGGGTCGTCAGCCGTCCAGCCGCCGAAGGTCATCAGCGCCGTCTTCGCCGGCGCGGTGACCTCAGAGGACTGCATGATCGTCGAGGCCGTCATCTGCTGACGGTCGAACGGGTCGTACCGCAGCGTCTCCAGCTCGGGGAGAGCCATGAGCGGCGCACGCCGTCCGGCCACGCTCTCGTCGCCCGGCACGATCCGACCATCGCTGTCGACCTGGGCCTGAGTGGTCAGGTACCGCACGATGCCCTGGTTGGTCCCGCCTCCGGTCATCACCGGGTCGAAGTAGCCGCTGGGCGCTGCCACGTTGTTCCGGTCCTTGCCGGTGAGCACCGCCATGTTCCGCCCGCCGGTGAGCCGCCAGGCGTCGAAGTGGTTGTCATCAGCCGGGTCGGTTCGGTCGCGCTGGGCCCTGTACTCGGCGTAGACGGTCGAGCCGGCCTTGACCTCGTTGGAGTAGCGCACACGGCGCGCCTCGGTCTGCAGGATCGCTGCCGCCCACTCGTCCAGGTGTGCCCTGATCTCGCCGGTGGACTCGTCCCGCCGGTACGTGGTGGCGCGCTCGATGTAGTCGATGGGGTGCTTGGTGCCGTAAAGCTGTGAGTAGACCGAGTTGAGCGAGGAGGGCTCGCCGGTCTCGCTCCGCCCGGTGATGACGTCACCGGCGATCTGGTACTGGATGCGCTCGTGCATGAGCTGCTCGTAGCCGCGCAGGCGCGTGCGCTCCTCGACCGAGGTCGGAGCCTCGCCCGGAGTCTGGGCCGTGATCGTGGCCTCGTAGCCGGGCACGATCAGGGCGTTCTGCCCGCCGGCGAAGGCGGTGGTGATCTCGCCGTACTCGCCGACATCGAACACCTGGCCGATCTCGCCCGAGATCGGAGTTCCCTTGCCGTCACGGCGAAGCTTCTCGCCACTCCAGCGAATGACGCCGTGATCGTCGACCAGGATCTCGGCGACTGTCGCCGCGTTGCGCTCGATGCTCTCGCGCACCGTGACCCCGATACGCCGCATGAACGCGGATTCGTGATCGGCGATCGGCACCGAACGCTCGGCGTTGAAGCGGACGAGCCGGTCCTTGAACCGGGTCGTCTGGAAGGTCGAGCCCATCATCTCGTCAGGGGAGATCTCGCAACGACGAAGCGCTGAGGCGAGGTTGTCGAGGTTCGACCACTGCCCGGTGGGGCTGGTCATGTATCGCGCCACCCGCTCCGGGTTGAAGCGCTGGTCGACCCACTCGCCGTCGAGGTCGTGGGGCTGCGCCTCCCAGGTCCCGATGAGTTCGAAGGGAACGTCCTCAGCGTGCTGCCGGACCTTCCCGACGGCGGTGCCACCGTAGACAAGGTTGCCCATCTCGGGCGCCTCCTCGGCCTGCAGCTCGCCGATCCCCTCCAGCCGTTGCTGGTACATCTCTTCGGTCGCACCCGGGCGCAGCAGTTCGCTGTGCGCGCCTGTGAGCACGTCCCAGTACGAGCGCTGGATCGCAGCGACCTCGGAGTCAGCCGAGTACTCCGGCGGTTCGATCGCATCCAGCTGTCCGCCGGTTCGCTCCAGCTCCGACTCGGCACGGGCAATGAGTTCCTCGACGCCGAGGGCTGCCCGCAGGTTCTCCCGAGCGCTCTCGACGGCGGTCTTCGCATAGGCCGCGGCCGACTCGGCGTCGAGGAAGAAGGCCGGCAGTGAGCGGTTCTTCGCGTCCCGGCGCAGCATCACCTTCGAGCCGGGCCGAGGGCCGGACTCACCGGGGGCCACGTAGTCGCCGACCACGAACATCGACTCACGGTCAAGGTGGTAGCTGTCGGGCACATCCACCACCATGCGGCCACGGCCGGGCTCCTGGTGCGTCGCGCCGGTCTCGCCGGCGGCGCGCCCCGGAAGATCCGTACGCTCGACGCGATGTCCCTGGGCGAAGCGCAGGAGCTGGACGGCCTCCGCCGGCGAGGGAGAGTAGACCGCCATGCCGCCGGGAACCCGGTGGTTCGTCGAGTAGCGCAGCACGGTGCCGTTGTCGTATATCCGAGCTCCGGCGTACTCCTCCTGGCGTGTGTCGATGAGGCGGATCTCCATGCCGGTCCCAGCGATCTTCGCCTTGATCTGACCTGGCTCGCGGTCGCGCATCACCGCGTAGGACACGCCCTGGGCCTTCAGCTCTTCGAGCAGTGCTGCCGAGCGCGCCACGGCGCGCCGGGACATGAAGCGGTTGCCGTCGACGCGGTTCGTCTGCGGGTTCCGGCCGCCGTCGATGACCCACTCGCGCACCTGGGCGTACTCCTGCCGGCTCATCTTGTCCATGAGCGCGGTGAGTCCCGCGGCGTCGTCGTTCGTCATCGCGCGGCCTGCCTCGAACGGCCGGCCGTTGCCGTCGATGCACCAGAGCACCATGTTTCCGCGCCGCGGGTCGGCCAGGGTCTCCACCTCGCCGCCGGCCACGCGTCCGATCGTCTCGTCCGGCAGGTACAGCAGCGCGGTTCCGGCGCGCTTCACGGTCGCGCGTTCGGACCAGTCGGGGTCATAGGGGCTGATCGGCAGCCGGGCCGACTGGGAGTCGACCTGGGCACCGACACCGGTGACGCGGGTGAACTCCCGCTGCAACTGCTGATAGCGCTCGTTCCGGGGGGAATGATCACCGAACTGCGGCTCGTAGTCGGACACCCTCTCCGCGAACGCCTGGTCGATGGCGGAGAGGCAGTCCGCGATGCCCAGCCGGGGGTCGGCCAGTGCGGTGCCCCGCCGGCCGAGGATGTCGTCGACTCGGACGCGGATCGCCTTGGCCTGAGAGATTGGAATGACCTGTCCGGCCTGCACCCGGGCCTGCTCGACTGCCTTGTAGTAGACGTACTCGTAGAAGTACTTCCGCAGTCCGCGTGCCTTCTTCATAGTCAATCAGCTTCCTGTGGACGCTCCGGCTTGCATAGAGCTTACATCGCCTATCGAAAGAGAGTGGGAAGCTATTCGACAGGTCAGTGCCGGGGCTGTCCATCTTGGGGGAGAGAGGGCCTCGGCACTGGTTGTGATCCTTGTCCGACCCCCAGCGGCCACCGGCTACTTCGAGTTCATCTCGATGGCCATCGCCCTGTCGAACCGGCCGTCGGCCAGCACCTCCCAGCTCGGCAGCGAGGCCAAGTACTGGTAGAAGGCCGAGTGGACCTTCACCGTCGCCAGCGACTTCAGGTCCTCCTCGGTGACGTCCTCCTCCGCGAACACCCGCGAGTCCACGTCCTTCACGTGACCGTTGATCCGGCGGGCGGCCTCGGCGTATGCGTCGGAGCGGATCCGGCTGATGTAGATCTGAGACCCATCGGCGCTGCGCAGTTCGCCGCCGCCGCCGACCGAGAAGTGCTCGCGATCCTGTTCCAACTCGGTCTGCGCGGACTTGTAGGCCTCAGCGATCTCGATGTCCAGGCTTTTGACCTTTGCCGAGCCGTCGGGATTGACCAGCATCTCCTTGCTGATCGTCCCCTCCGCGTAGAGCAGACGCTGCCGCTCGACGCTGACCGCCTGACTCTCGGCGACTGCGACACCGACCTCGACGTTCTCAATGAACTGGTCCTCGTCGAACATGCTCATCCCCTCGTACTCGTCGGGGTCGACGACCACCGGAGCGTTGGGGTCATGGCCCTCGTCCACCGTGGTCATCGTCGTGATGACCTCCATGACTTCGTCGGCGTAGACATCCGGGTCCAGGCGCTCGATGTCGACCTCCCGGTAGCCGTAGATCTCCTTGTACTGCGCCTTCGCGTCCGCGGCCTTGACCGCCTGCCGCATGCGCTTCTCCAGCATCTTCACGAAGTCCGGCTGGTTCATCCGCACGTCGAAGTCCACGGCACTGGACAGCGTCGGGATCGTCTGCAGTGAGTACGTGTGCCCCGGGTGCCTGATCGTGTCCCTCAGTAGCCGGACCGACATCGGCAGGATCGTCTGGTTGCGGTTCCAGATCGGCGCATCGCCGGCCCGGAACACGATCGAGTTGCGCGGCGAGAGGAAGGCCATGTCGTTGTAGCTGATCAGCGGCTCTTCCTTGGTGCTCATCGTGTAGGAGACCCGGCCCTCGGTCTTGCCGCCGATGACCTTGTCGAGATCCTGGCTGATCTGCTTGCTGTCCCTGTACGAGCGGTGAGTCTTGCCGCTCATCTTCTCCAGCGTCTCGATCATCGAGTCGTCCGTGGATTTCAAGAAGACGATGTTCGAGGTGTTGCCCTGCACGATCTTGTCGACGCTCTCGCCGTAGACGTCTCGCAGTTGCTGCAGGGTCTGCAGGATGAGCGTGAACTGCTGCTCCTGGCCCAGGCCGATGGAGAGCATCGTCGCGAAGCCGTCGATGCCCTTGCCCTCCGACTGCAGGTTGCCGAGCTCGTCGAGCATGAACCGCGTGCGGTAGAGCGGCTTCTGGTTCGACTTCGTCATGTACGACTGGTCGGCGCTCACGTCGAACAGCTGCTTGACCAGAATCAGGATCAGTTTCGCGTACTTCATCAGGTGAGGCGGAGTCACCAGGAACAGCGCCTTCGGGGACTCCGAGTAGCGAGACAGTTTCTGCGTGATCGCCCGTGCCTGATACGAGACCTTCTCCGGGTTGCCGCCGCCGGAGAAGTCGAGTCGCGTGTCCGGGTAGAGCGTGTCCCCGGCCTGGAAGGACAGGATCTTCCCGTCCCGAGTGCCACCCTCACGCACCGGCTTCAGCTCGCGCATCACGCCGTTCTTCACGATCTTCTTGCCCGTCACCGGCTCGACCACGTAGTGCCGGCCATTGAGCGAGACCTGGTGGGTCTTCGTGAAGCTGAAGTAGAAGGTGCGCAGCAGCATCTTCGTCTGTGGGTTGACCAGCTCCAGCTTGAGCCAGGCTTCGGCGCCGGGGAACCTGCCCTTGAAGTTGTACCGGGCCCAACCTTCGCGGCCGACGATCTCCTCGTGCTCGAAGTCCTTGCCGAGGTTCCTGGTGAACATCGGGTCCGCGTAGGCGGACCACACGGCCTGTTGACCGACGAGGTGATCGCGCTTGACGTAGTTCGGCGCGAAGCGCACGCCGAGCCGACGCGGGAAGCTCAGGCCGGCCAGGTCGGTGTTCTGCGACGGCTTGCCCGAGGTCAGCGTCGAGATCGTGGGGTCGGTGAAGAACGACATGGCGGTGATCGCGATGCCGTACACAGAGGCGAGCATCTTCTCTGCGCCTGCCATCGAGCGCAGCGCGTTGTGGGCGTTGCCCACCATCGTGCGCATGTTGTTGCGGGGCAGCGCTTCGCTCGCGTTGAAGTACAGGCTGAGCATGTCCTGATCGGCCTTGCCTTCCCACATGAAGGCCCGGGACGCAGCCTTCTCCTGCTCCTCGGCCAGGGCGTCCGCGTCGTTCTCGAACTCGCCTGCCTTGACCCGCTTTTCCAGTTCGGCCTCAGGGTTTTTGATCTTCTTCGAGCTCATCTGCACAAAGAGCTGGTAGCAGTTGTAGAGCGTGACCTTGCCCCAGAGGTCATCGAGCTTCTGCTCAAGCAGCGCCGGGTCCATGTTCAGCACGGCTGCGGCGCTGCGCAGCTCCCGTTCCTCTTCGAGGTAGAAGTCGATGAGTCCGTAGGCCGCGCGCTTGAAGGCGTTGTTGGCGGCATTGGGCCAGACCGGGTCCTCGCCGCCGTCGAGCGGAAAGAAGATCCCGGCGATGTTCTCCACATACAGTGCGCACTTGGTGAAGTTGCCTTCACGCGCTGCGTCGGCCGCCAGCCCCAGGGGGTTGTAGATGTCGGTCTTCATGGAGTTGATCAGGTTGAACTGCACCGGTTCGAACCCCCGCGTGACCAGGGGCACGTAGTTCTTCACCAGCAGCTCGCCCTTGGGGTCGTTGATGACCATGTTCGAGGGCTTCTTCTCGCGCGACCACATGTCGATGACCGGCTCGATGTACGTCTGGCCCTTACCCGCTCGGGTGATGGCCAGCACCATGGTGTTCACCGGCGCGGTATCGACTACGTACGCCCCGGCAGGGCGCTGGACCTCGTACTCCGGGAACGTCCAGTCCTCCTTGATCAGGGCAGCGACGGTCTTGTGCGTGCTCGATCCGAAGCCGAGTTTGTCCCGGTTCTTGCCGTCAGGGTTGTACGGGATGCGTGTGGCGTCGTACTTCTGCCGCAGGGTCTTGTCATCGGGGAGGCCGGAAGCCTCGAACAGCTCGTCGCCGAAGACTTCGTCGATGATCGGCAGGGTCCGCGTCAGCGGACTGCCTTCGTCGTCGTCCATGACCTCGCCGGCGTAATAGACGAGGTTCCCCTCCTCATCGGTGACGTCCTCCTTGGCGCGCTGGGCGACCTCGACGGTGCCCAGACCCTTCTGCCTGAGCATCATGTGGCTGAGCATCGAGCTGACCTGCACGCTGGAGTGAGCACCGGCGTCAGGGAACCAGTCGTAGTTCTGCTGGATCTCTTCCGGCAGAGCGATGTGCTGGTCGTTCTGGTACTGGTTGATGTCGCTCGTGGTGTTCATCAGGTTGGCCGCGGCGACCCTCCGCGAGAACCACGTGCCGATGGCCAGGGCGACCATCAGACCCGAGCCCAGCGTGATGAAAAGCTTGAACCCCGAGACCTCGGCCAGCTGCTCTCCGACCGTCGTCGCGCTCTTCTTGGGCTCAGCCGGCCTGCCGCCGCCGAGCTTGCCGTCCTTCGCCGCGGTAAACCAGACGGGGACCGGAACAGCCTCAGCGCTGGGGTGACACTTCGCCTTCACGTCCGGGTTGCCGTCCTGGGTCAGGGGTCGGTAACACTTCACGACCGAACCGCCCGCACCCGTCATGGTGTCCTGAACGTAGTACGCACTCGGCGTGCCGCTGCCGCTGCCGGACACACCCGAGCCCACGAACACGCCCACCGAGAGCACCGCCGCGGCGATGAACGAGTAGAGGACCCAGGCAACCACCGTCACCAGCACTCCGGTAATCACCGCGACGACGATGCCCGGTCTGGTCGACCTCAGGGTCAGGAACTTGCTGCGGTCCAACTGCTGGTTGTCGTGGACGTCTCGGTTCGTCAGCGTCTCGCCGGGCTCCCGCGCCGAGATCTTCTCCCAGCTGCTCGCCTTCGGCCGTGCCGCCTTCCGTCTGTTCGTGGCCATCGTGATTCCTTACTCTCGACCCTCGCCCATTTCGCTGTCCCGCTGTCCGTTGCGCCCGGCTGCGCAGACGACGACGGCGCATGGGGAACGCCCCCCGTGCGCCGTCAGATCACCCCGTCGGTCATGACCGGATCGCTCAACGGATGTAGAGCACCCCGACGATGAAGCCGGCCACACCCATCAGGAGCGAGAGCGTGACGATCATGACGACGAGGATCTTGTTCGAGCGGCTCTGCATCTCGGAAGCCCGCGCCAGCTCGTTGGCGTAGGCCTCCTTGTCGGCCTGCATCTCCGTCAGACGGGCTTCGTACCGCCTGGCCGCCGAATCCTCGACCGTCGTCAGCTGCTTGAGCAGGTCGGTGACCCGCGTCACCTGGAAGTTGGTCTTCTCCTTCTCCAGGTTGAGGTTGTGCTGCCACTCGGCGTCCCGAGTCGCCATCTGCGTGATGGCGTCCTTGCGGTTGCGTTCGAGCTCGTCCTCCATTCGGCGGATCCGGTCGGCGTGCTCAGAGCGCATCGATTCCAGGAGGTCCTGCTGTTCCCGGCGCAGGATGCCGATCTCGTCCGTGGTCCGCTGGTGCTCGGCCAGCGCCTCAAACTGGGCGATGTCCGCCTTGCGGTTGTCGTCGACGATTCGCTGGATCTCGGACTTCCACCGGCTCAGGCGCTCTTCCTCGGCCGCCAGGTACTCCGACTGCCGCTCGGCCAGCACCTCGAATATCCGCGTCTGCCCGGTCTGCATCTTCAGCGTCGCGTCCGACCGCCGGACCCGCAGGATTTCCTGCTGGTTGTGCGCGTGGGTGTCCTCGATGTCCCGCTCGATCCGGGCAACGGAGTCGATCTGCTCGCGCTCCATCCGTGAGCGGTTGCGCTCCTTGTACTGCAGCTCCGCCGCAAGCGCCGCCTGCTGGGCCACCTTGGCGGCCTGCGCCTCATAGTCCTTGGCGATCTCCGCCCGGCGGGCCCGGGCCTTTTCCTCCCTCTCTGCCTGCCGCTGCTGGTGCTCAGCCTCAGCCGCGTCCTTCAACAGCTTGTACCGGGAGCCCTCGCGGTCGGTGGCCACCGCACGGATGACCTGCTCGGTGTGCGCCGACATGAGGTTGACGTAGAGCGCACGCAGCTCGACCTCGTGCGCGGAACGGAGCTGCGTCAAGTCCGCGTTGGCCTGCCGGTTGAGCTGGGCGACCTGGTCGCCGAGCCACTCGGTCGCTCCCTCGGGCACGGCGATCTGTACGACCGGTGCGCCGATGGCGAAGGTCGCGTCGAACTCGTCGAGCCGGACGTCCAAGTCCAGCTCCTCGGAGAGGAACCGGCGGGCGATGACGTCGCGTACCTGGGCCTGATCCGCCAGCGGCACGGCGTCGCCGGCTTCCTGGCGGTCGCCCTCGATGTCGTAGCCGGCGTCGGTCTCGTCGAAGCCCTCGTAGCCGGTCACCTCGTCGCCGTCGTAGTCCGGCTCCGACTCGACCGAAACGGTGCCCACGTCGTCCGCGTCGAACACGGGTGCGTCCACCCGTTCATCGTCGTCGACGACGTCGCTGAAACGCGGCGCGTCGTCCAGGTCCTCCTCAGGCCCACCGTCACCGGGGATCTCATCGAAGATCGCATCCCCCTCGTCCTCATCGAGGAGCGCCGGGGTGGAATCGGCGGTCCCAGCCTCGGCGACCAGGCCGCTGTGTTCTTCCCACGCCTTCTTACCCACGGCTTCTTCGAGGGGTGTGATACCTGCGGCGACGAAGCGCGCCTGGGCGAAGGTCGCATCGTTCACCAGATCGACGAGCAGATCGCCGCCGGGCTGCTGCCACACGACGGCCCAGGCGTAGGTGGCACCGGTGAGCAGCGAGTACTCCTCCATGCGCGCGAGAGTCTCGTCGGTGGGGATGATGCCGAAGACCTCCTCTTCGAGCATCTCTGCCGTGGCCACCGTGCGGATCTGGTCGGAGGTGATGAGCTCGATGATCGAGCCCTTCGCCTCGTCCCGGCCGTGCCGCATGCTCAAGCCGCCGATCTCCTCGGCAGCAAGCACGAGCATCACCCAGGCCGTGCCGCTGGGAAAGACGAACGGAGTGTTCGACCGCAGCAACTCGACCGCTGCCGGGATCGCCGTCTCTCTCACCACGGAGGCCAGAAGCTCATTGGGCTTCTTCTTCCGTTCCTTCTTCTGACGGACCGCCGCCGCTCCCAGAATGCCCATCGATGCCGATCCCCTCGCCGAAAGAACACAGTCCGCCTGGTTTACGAGCATCCTATCGCCGCCTTGTCGAGGTAAGCAACTATAGGGCGTCTAATGGCTATTGACTTGCCAGTCGACTGGGCCGTGCCGGCCTTTACCGACTCATCGCACCGCACTGACCTCGATGTAGGCATCGGAACTCAGCAGGTTCTTGTCGTCGCTGACCAAGTCGCCGACGACGTCGATGCGGATCCGTCGCTCCGAGGGGTGCTCGTTGAGGAAGGTCGCCACCGCGGTCGTGACCTCGTCGGTCAGCCTCGCCACGGCCGCACGCGCGCCGCCGGCATCGGAGTCGGTGTCACCCTTGTCCTCGATGAGGTACTGCAGCACCCTCGCATCGACATCGACCCGCACGTTGTGCTTGATGAACACCTCCTGCACCATCTGCCGAAGCTTCTTCCGCACGATCTTCTGCTGCGTCGCCAGCGACAGCGGCTGGAAGGGTACGATCGCGTCGATGCGGCCCAGCAGCTCGGGCGGGAACCGGTTGTCGCCCGTCGTCGAGGAGATGGAGCGGCGGATCAGCTTCTCGTACTCCCTCAGCTGTTTGCCCGAGCCGGTGTCGTCGGCGGCGTACTGCGAGATGCTCTTGTAGATCTCCGTGCCGGCGTTCGTCGTCAGAACGATGTACGTGTTGAGGAAGCTCACTTCGCGGTTGTTGTCGTCGTTGAGCCGGCCGTCGTCGAGCACCTGCAGGAGCACGCGCGTGACCATCGCCGAGGCCTTCTCGACCTCGTCGAAAAGCAGCACGGCGTGGGATAGGTCCCACACCCGCTTGGTGAGTTCGGAGCGGAAGGCCGCGAATGACGAGTCCTCGGCGTACTCCGTCATGTCGAAACGGATCAGGTGCCGCTGGTCATCGCCGAACAGCAGCTTCGCCAGCTGCTTGGTGAGTTCGGTCTTGCCGACGCCGGTGGAGCCCGTGAACAGCAGGCTCGCCATGGGCTTTCCCTTGTCGTTGAGGTCCGCCACCGCCAGCTGTAGGCGACGCGCCACCGCGCCGGTCGCCCATTCCTGGCTGAACACCTTCTCGTCCAGCTGCTTCTTGATCTTCGCGCCGTCGACCTTGAAGGCCACGTTGACGTTCAGGGTCTCCATGAGCACGTCCGAGAGCAGGTCCCGGTCCATCGGCCGGTGCGTCAGGCGAGACCAGCCGACCATGGAGTCGAGCACGAGGATCGACTTGCGCGGTTGAGCGCTGGCCGGCATGTAGCGCTGGGTGTACTCGTAGATCTGCCGGAAGATGTGGTCGTCGTAGAACTCGTCGGCCACCCCATATCGTTCCGCCATGCCCTGCAGGATCTTGATGGTCGTCGACTGGTCGGGCGGGTTCAGGTTGATGCGTTGCAGTCGCTCGACGAGCGGCTGGTTCGGCGAGATGTGCTTGTGGAACTCCTCGTAGGTTGTCGCCGCGATGATCCTGATGCCGCGGGTTCCCGATGCGGCGAGGACCGGCTTGATCGCCTCGACTGCGGCGTCGGAGAGCTGGGCGACCTGATGGAACTCGTCGATGAAGAGGACCAGTTCGTGCTTCTCGTTTCTGACGAAGTCCTCCGCCTCGTCGAAGAAGCCCTTGAGGATCGCGGCCATGTTCTCGGCGGTGCCCGCCTCGGAGATCATGCGCGCGGGGTCCACTTCCAGGTAGAGGCGGTCCTTGTCCACCAGCATCGTGGCCTGGACCAGGGCCGTCTTGCCTGTGCCGGCCTCGGCCAACAGGAGCGCGTTGCACAGCTCGGGACGGCTCAGCGAGGCCAGCAGCTGTGTCGTCTCGTGCTCGCGGCCGACGATGTCGCGCTCGGCCTTCTTCAGTGGCTCCGAGAGTGTGGACAGGAGCCGGTAGCGCTCGTTGAGGTGCACCTCTTGAAACATGCCGCACAAGACCTCTCGACAGGGCTGGCGTTTCGACTGCGAAATCAGTCAAAACCTATCATGAGCCGCACTCGATAGGGCGCTCAATAGGGGCCGAGAAGAGCTTGTGAGGGCATTCGGATGTGGGGCTTGGAAGGCGGCCGCGCGATCAGTGCTCGACCTCTCGTGGTCGTAGGTCGCGAAAGGCCCCTGGATGTCATTCCAGGGGCCCTTCGAGGGCTTGACTCGGCCTCGCCCTTGGTCTCAGCCGATTGTCGGCTGGTCGACCTCGACCTCGGTTGCCTGCTCCCGCCCGGTCTCGGGAGCCGAAGTCCGAGCCTGTGACTCCCTGGCCGCGGCCTGGGCCTCGCGGGCTGCGCGCATGGAGGCCGACTGGCGGTCCAGCGTTCTGCTGTCGACCATGAACTCGGATGCCTCGACGGACTTGGTGTTGACCACCAGGCCGGTGCCGCGCGTCGCGGGCATCACATTGCCCTTGAAGCCGTAGATGGTGCCGATCTCGTTGCCGTCCTTGTCCAGGATCGGCTCGGTGTTCGGCCCCGCGGCCTCGGCGATCTCCTCCATCTGACGGGTGGAGTACGGGGCGCCGTTGGTGTAGCGGACCTTGCCGTCCTCGCCCTGAACCCGATCGGACTTCAGATGCAGGTTCGTCTGCTTCGGGCCGCGCAGGTCTCGCGCGTCAAGCTGGACGTCGGCGTACTGGGACGTGCGATCCCTGGTGAAGCCCTTCTTGTAGGCTATCGCGATGAGGTTGACTCCGGTCATCGCGCCCGGGCCCTTGAGAAGTGCCATGATCTCTTCCCTCCACTTGTCCCCACTGTGATCAGCTCGTCTGTCAGGGCTCAAAAGCGGTTGAGATGGACGGCTGATGCGAGTCGAATGCCATCTCGGTGTCTGCTGTGGCCACAGCCTGATCGACTCGGGCCTGGACCTGCACGACCAGACCGGCGTCCAGTGAGGAAGCCTTGGTCCGCCGCATTCCCTCGGCCTGTTCGCGCCCGGCGCGCAGCTCCGCGATGCTGGAACGCAACATGAGCGAGCCGGATCGCCGGCCCGTCTGCTGGGATGTCAGCTCCCGGGACACCCGTGTCATCGCCGCGACATCGTTCACCGGCAGATCGGCAATTGCCTCTGCCTGACCGGACTGGTCCAGGTAGTCCATCGCCGCGAGCAGCAGCCGTCGGCGATCCCTGGCTGTCTCGACGAAGGCCTGGTGTGCGCGCGGCCCGATGCGGACGTCGGTGACGAAGTCGTAGCCCAGGTGATGTAGATCCAAGCCCTTGACCTCGTCGAAGTCATACGTGGTACCGGCGACCACCGTGAAGTCCGTGCTGACCGCGTCCGTCTCCGTACCCGCCCGATGCTCGGCGCTCGACCCCACGCGCAGCACCAGGCCGGAGGAAGCGAGATCGGCCCGGAGGCCGTGCAACTTCCGGTCATAGGACTGCTTCATCGTCCGAATGCGCGCGTCCAGCACCGCCCAGCCGCGCATGCCCTCGGTCAGGAGCCTGCCGCCGGGCTGACCGTAGATCGTCCGGCCCAGATTCTCGGCCTCCTCGGAGTCTTTCATCCGCTGCAGAGAGGCATCCGCGCGCAGGGCCATGAGCGAGAGCAGCCGCCGGCCGTAAGCCGCCACGTCCTGCTGCTGCTCGTACCATGCGCCCGCACCCCCGACAAAGGGCAGGAAGTGCCGGTACTTGCTCATCAGCCTCCAGTGGTAGCCCTCCTCGAAGCGATAGAAGTCGTAGAGCGGGCGCGAATCCTCGGCGGCCACACCGGCCTTCTCGGCCCGTTCCCACTGGTGGGTGAGATCGCGGTAGACCCCGACCTTCTCCCGGTGATGCCGTAGACGTGAGGCGTAGCTGCGCAGCCGGAAGCCGAAGGAGACCAGATCGGCTTCCGTGTTCTCGTGGTCCCCCTGACGATCTGCAGCCAGCGCCGCCATCTGCCGGTAGTCCATCCCCATGACTTCGAGCATCGGCGTGCGCACTCGCAGTTCCGACTCCGGCATGGCCCGAAGCATCCGGTAGATGCCGTTGACGGCGCGCTCCGTGATCTGCGTACGTCCCTGCTCGACCAGCTGCTGCCATTCCTCCGTGCTCAGAGACTCCTTCGCGCGGCGCTCGTTGGCGTAGTCGACGATGCGCTCCATGGCCGCGGGCATCGGGGACCCGGCACGTTCCAGCTGCTCCTTCACGAGTTCGGTCACCAGCTGGTTCGCCTTGCGCATGCGAGCGTCGTCCGAGCCGGCGCGCCAAAGCGTTCGGTCCCCAGGCAGGCAGGCGACCAGAAACTGCGGCAGGGACTCGGCACGGATTCGCTCGTGCGCCCACCGCTTGATGAAGGTGGTGACGTTGCGCCGCTCGTAGCCGACGGCGCTGGAGAGGTGAGCGACCGCCTGCTTCTCGTGGAGCCAGGCATCGACGCCGCGGCGGAGCCGGGACTTGTGCCGGTCCAGTAGCTTGCCGCGCTGCGTGCCGTTCTTCGTCACCTGGCCCCGGCCGCCGTCGACCATGGCCAGGTGGCAGTGCACGTGCTCGGTGTCGACCTGGATGACCCCCACGTACCGCAGGTCGTCGAAGCCGCTGGTGCCCGAGCCCATCCGCTCCAGGCCGTACATGATCGCCATGCGCAGCTTCATCTGATCGATGTGGCCGCGGTAGTCACCGCGGGCTTCGCAGCGGAAGTCAACGTCGATGATCTTCTGCTTCCGCAGGTACTCCTCGTCGAAAGACAGCACGGTCTTCAACACGGTGTGCCCCGCGTCGAAGTGGTGCTGGATGTCCTTGCCGGCCGCCTTGAGCTGTTCGTCCGAGAGCGAGACCGAGCCGTAGCCGAAGGCCACGCCGCCGTCGCCTTGCGCCTGGCGCATCTCGTGCTTCGTCGCACCCCGCGAGATGCCGACGCGCTCGACGGCGGACTCCCGCGCCGTGTAGCGCAGGATGAAGTCGTCGGTGCGCAGACGCTGGATCGGAGCCAGGGACTCCGTCGCCTGCGCGCGGGCCATGTAGCGGGTGACGTAGTCGCCCGGCGTCGCGCCGCGCGATCCCTTGCCGCCGGGCAGCGGCACGCTGAACTCATTCACGATCACGATGTCCTGCTTCAGGCCCATCGTCGCTCTCCTTCCTGTCTCGCCACCGATGCACTACGGGCCCCGCCTGCTGTCAGCCGGCTCCCCGGGCCGCGCACGTCATGCCGGATCCGTCCTCAGGAGCCCAAGCTCTGCTCGTCGTCAACACCGAAGTCCAGATCGGCCGCACGCTGGGCCACCTGGAGCTTGCGCTCGTCCAGGCTCGGGGCGGGCTCGACCTCATGTCGGCGTGCCTCCTCCTCCAGGTCGGGATCGAGGTTCAGGTCGCGTTGCGCCTCACGGGTCGGGACCGAGGAAGCGGACGGCTCCCCCTGCTCTTCAGCCTTGTGCAGTGGTGCAGCCACGCGCTCCCGGTAGAGGTTCTCCGTGGTGCCCTCGGTGCTCGCACGCTCGGTCTGGTACTGCTCCCGTTCGGCGGCGATCTCCGCCTCGATCTGCCGCAAGCGTGCGTTCATGCCGTCAGCCACCGGCGCTGCCTCGGGCGCGGGCGCTCCGACGACCTGCTTGGTCTCGGTGTCCAGGCCCAGCTCGTCCTCGGTGAACAGCGGGTTGATCGCGTCCGAGCGTGACTTCAGCCCCCGTGCGTCGACTACGGCCTCGGCCCGCGGGACGCCGTCCTTGGACTGGTCGGCGAAGTAGCCGGCGAGGTCGTAGCCGCTGGACTCAAGATCGATCTCCAAGCCCCCGATGCCGTGGATCCGGGTGAAGACCACGGGCACATCGCCTTCGGTCTGCACCTCCGACGGAGCGAGGACGAGCACGTCCGCCGTGGCCGGCAGCTCCCACTCGATCCCGGTGACCTGCTCGGGCACGGTGAAGCCACTCGTGAAGTATCCCTTGCCGGCCAGCACCACCAGCTGCTGGTCGTCGAACTCGTAGAAGGCGTCCACCTTCTCGCCCTGGCCGGGGGAGTAGATCACCTGGGATATACCGAACGGCAGGGCCTTCGCAGGGGTGACCGAGCGCAGCTCGCCCGTCATGTGCAGATAAGGACGGTAGTTTTCCTCCCGGCCCCGATGCTTGAGGTCGAGCGATTCGACCATGACGCCGAGCTCGGCGACCACCCCCTCCAGCCGGTACGTCTCCACTCCTCGTTCACGCAGGACACGGTGGGCCCATACGTCGTTCATCGTCAGTCCGGCGGTGCGCATCACTTGCTCCTCTTGCGGTTGGTCCTGCTCTGGTTGGGGGTCCTGGTCGTGGCCTCCGGTGTGACGTCGGTCCCGGTCGCTTCGGCCCGGGCGTCCTGGATCTTCGCGATCATCCGTGTTGCCCAGCGCCACATGCCGCGCATCACGACGATCTCGCCCGCGACGAGCAGTGCGACCAGGAAGAGGAGCGGCATCAGCCACATGGCGATGGTTCCATCCGCGCTGAGCGCAACCCGGGATGCGCCCGACTGCCGGTGCAGCCATGCGCCCAGCAGCGGGATGATGACCACGGCCGTGATGCATGCCAGCAGGTAGTCGGCGAGAAGGACGACGGCCCGGAAGAACCCCGCCCACACCACGACGGAGAACCCACCGGCCTGATTCCTCGGAGCCAGGCGCCGCCATCCGGTGCGAGGCTTCGCAGCCGTGGGCTCCTTCTCAGGCTTGGCCGTGGTCTTCCTCGCCGCCGAGGCCGTGCTCGTCGGGACAGTCGTCTCGGTCTTCTCCAGGGCCTGAGTCGACATGTTCGTGTCCTTACGTCTCGTAGGGGGCTTCTGGGGTGCGTGCCGAAACGGTGGGTGCTTCGCTCACCGTTTCGGCTTGGGGGAGGACTGTTCCCCGCCGGCCCCGACGAGGGCGTCGCGGGTCTTGCCGGAGGCCCGATAGGCGTCCAGCGATGTCGCCGTGCCGTCCTGAGAGGTGGAGTAAGTGAGGACCACGAACTCGCTCTTGGCGGCGCTGCCCTTGTCCGGCCCGACGCGAACCGGATCCAGACGGGCCACCCCCGTGTAGGAGTAGTTCAGGCCCTGCACTCGACTCACATGAACGTCCAGATCGGCAAGCGCGTACGTCGTCCCGGTGCCCTTCGTCGCTCCGGTCGCAGCCATCCACTCCGGCACGAACTCGGTCAGTACCCGGGACTCGTGGTCGAGGAAGCCGTAGCGCGCGTCGAGTAGCGCCTGCTGCTCCTTGACGGTCCGGCTCGACGCCGAGCTGTCCGTGAGGCCGAGCAGAAGGGACCGGCCCGTCGTCCTGTCACGGTTCACCCGCTCGATGTCCACGCCCGGCAACCGGGCCAGCAGCGCCGTGTGCCGTGCTGCGAGCTCGGTCCGGGCGTCGCGGAGGTCGCCTTCGAGTTTCTGGACGACCGCGTTGTCCCGGGTGTCCGAGACCGCCGGACCGTCGCTGAGCAGGCCGGCTCCGAGTGTGACCACCGAGAGCGCGAGCAGCGCCCCGGTGCCGCCGAGCAGGATCCTCCCGGCGTGCAGGCGCAACCTGTCGTTGACCTCCTCCTTCACGGTGCCCGCACCTCCTGCTCCAGAGCCTTGCCCGTGACCGTCGTACCGGTCCGGATGTTCACGAACGCGTTGCGGACCACGTCGTAGTCGGCGCGGGCCCAGGCCAGCACCGCCGGCTTTTCGCCCGCCCCGGTCCTGGTCTCCATCGCCAGCCAGGTCACCGCAACGGTGCCGTCGTCGTTGACCAGATAGGGCACCTGGCCGGCCCACTCGAAGCCCGAGTCGAAGCTCATGGGGATCCCGACGCCGGCTGGCACGTCCTTGTCGCCGGCGAGCAGGTACCACGGACCCAGGTCTTCCTGGTGTACCGAGGGGGCGAAGTAGGGGAGGAGATTGCGTAGCGTCGACTGAGACGTCGCCGCGTCGAGCTTGCCGCCGTCTGCCGCCACCTTGGGCGTCAGGTAGCGGTAGTCGTTCTGCAGCTTCGCGACTTGACCAGCCGCCCTCAGGGCCGCGGTCAGACCACGCTCGGCGTCGTCGGCCTTCGGTAGCGCCGCGGTCTTCGCCTCGGTGATCCTGAGCTGCTCCCGCAGGGAGGACACCTCCGGTACAGCCGTACCGCGCACCGCGCTCTGGCCGTCGGACATTCCTGCGGAGAGGAGGAAGCACAGCAGCGCGCCGACACCCATGCCCAGACCGGCCGCAACGGTGCGCTTGCGCAGGCTGCCCGTGGGCTCCATGCGCTCAGCAGTGTCCGCTCCCTCCTGCGAGGACCTGGACGTCGCGACGAAGCGCGTCTTGCGTACCGCGGACCCGCCCGACTCATCGGTCTGTGTCGACGCCATTGTTCCTCAACTCGCCGTTTCACTCAAATGCCAGTCCAACTCTATCAGTGAAGCGAGTCGAAAGGGCGTCTGAGTCATTTGGAATGGCGAGTCTCGCCGCTCGCCGGCACGCCGGAGAGGTTCGTGACCTTGCCCTGGGCGTCGACCGTGACGAAGAGGAGCGCGCGCCGGTACGCCGTGACACTGGCTTTGCTCGCCTTGTTCTGGGACGTCGCGTCGGAGGTGACCTCGACGTCGGCAAGGACGGCGTAGGTGTAGACGCCCGCCTTGGCGTCGATGACCTCCACGTCCGGATCCGCGCCGAGGGCCGAGTTCAGGCCAACCGCGTCGATGTAGTGGTAACGCCGCCCTTGGGAGTCCTCGTTGAACCTCGACGGGGGCATGAACGACTTCAGGAACATCTCGTTCTCGGTGAGGTCGAACCGACTCTTCAGCCTCTCGCGCGCAGCCTCGTAGCTCTGCCCCGAGTCCCACGTGAAGACCATCGAGAGCAGCGACTTGATGCGCTCACGGTCGGTGCTCAGTCGACTCCGGCTGACACCCAGGGCCGCCATGACGTCCGCGTTCACCTGCTCGGCGTCACTCTTCCGGACAGCCGCCAGATGTCCCTCGACAGCGTTGATCCGGGCTTCCTGCTCAACCAGGGCCGTGTGCCGGCTGCTCCAGGTCACTCCGCCCACCGTCGCGACCACCGTGAGGACCGCTGCCGTCCCCAGGACCGAGAGGTTGCGCCGGAGGAATCCCCGCCGCGCGGGTGCTGCCGTCTGCTCCGTCATCGCTTCCCGCCCGCCTCCTGTGTGCCCGTGCCGCTGAGTTCGGGTACTCCGGACCCGGCCGGCATCCTGACCGCCGGGTTCTCGTGCGGAGCCCCGGCGGCGGTTACCACGAGGGCCACGTGGTCGAAGGCCCCCGCCGTGCCATTGCGTACGTAACGCGCGCTCGCCCAGGCGAGCACCTCGCCGCTCGTCGTGTCCCGGCACAGCCAGATGACTTTTGCCTGGTTCGTCGCGCCGGAGCCGCCCTTCACGCTCAGATCGGGCATCACCGTCTCGACCTTCCATGCGTACGTGCTCGGGGCAGCTGCCTTGTCGCCGTCGTAGCGGATGTACCAGGCGTGGCGCGGATCGATCTCGGTGGTCGCGTCGAACGGCGTCAGCGACGACGTGCCGTACGCCTCCTTGTCACTGACGAGGAAGGAGTTCTTGCCGAACAGCGGCGCCAAGTCCCGTCGGTGCTCGACGATTTCCAGCGTGGCCTGGTTCGGAGCCCCGTTCTTCGAGCTGGGCTGGACATCGGCCTGGTGGTACAACTCGGCGAAGGTCTGCTCACCCGCCGCGACCTTCTTCGCGTCGGCGGCCGCCGCCTCGGCGAGCTGTGACAACTGCGCGCCGATGTCCGCCTTCGCGGGCTTGGACCGGGCATCGTCCAACTGTTGCGTGAGCTGGAGGATCCGGGCCTTGTTGTCCGCTGTGGTCGTCTTGAAGCTCTCACCGGTCACGCCCGCAGTGATGACCAGGGCGAGGATCCCGGCACTCATCACCGCGGTGACGCCGCGGCGGAGTAGGCGCGCCTTGTCCGCCGGGACGCGGGCCTGCCCCTTCTCTCGCCGGCGCATCATCCAGCCCGCGAAACGCTCTTCGAGCTCGACTCCGGTGACCTTTGTGTGCGTCTTCGATACCGCGGGCTTCTCCCTGGGCGTCGACTCGCTCTCCTGCTCCGATCCGATGCCCTCGGACTCGACAGGGGTTGTCGTCACGGAACGCTCCTCACTCCGGGTTGTTCTCGTAAACGAGTGAAGCCTATATCAAAAGCCATTCATGGCCGAGTGTGGATTCATTCAGTAAGAGATGCCGCGCATCAGGCCGTTTTGATCTTGTCGGAGGTGAGCATCGCATCCGACATGTCCACGAACTTCCAGCCTGCGGCAGCCAGCCGCGCCGCGCTGTCGACGCGGACCCGGCCCATGAAGGCGCAGTAGCCGGCCTCACCGAGGATGACCTTGTCCCCCTGGACGCCGAGCACCACGAGGGTGTGGCCGACGGAAGTGGATCCCGGCCCGGACCCGACCGAGTAGGGGACGGGGGTCGACTGCATCGTCTTGCCGGTCTCCCTGGCGATCGTGTAGGCCGTCTCCTTGCCATCACCGGCCGGGTAGGCCTGGAACGTCGTGTATTTGTTCACGAAGTAGGTCGAGAAGCTGACGCAGTTCATCGCGTGGTTGTCGCCGCAGGAACCGGGGCCGCCGCCAGGGCCGTACCGGTCGTCGAGGAACTTGTCGCCCTCCTTGTTGAAGAGGTCGACGAGGGCCTGGGCCTCCTCCTGCGTCATCCCGCCGTCCTTCGGAGAGACGGAACCGCGGGCCGTGGAGGCGCAGTTTCCCAGGATCGTGTCGATCCCGTTCGATATGTTGTCGATGATCCCGCCGACGATGTCCTCGACGCCACCGACGACCGAGCTGTCGACCGACCAGCCGCTCATCTTGCCGAACCACATCTCGGCGTTGTCGCCTCGTACAGCGAGCCCGGCCGCGCCGTCGGCGGAGCGCTCCCAGTTCGCGTGAAAGTGCAGCGCCGCCGTACGCGGCGAGCCCTGCGACTTCCTGAGCATGTCCTTGAAGACCGCAACGTCGCCCGGGTTGTCACCATCGGCCATGAAGGCCAACTGGGCCTTGATCGTGAACCAGTCGACGCCCTTGCGCTGCGCGTACTGGCGCAGCAGCGTGTTGCGGCCGAACGTCCACTGCCCAAGGCCGATACCGTTGTCCGTGTTCTGCGCGGCGCCGGCCTTCGCGGCGGTCATGGCATACGTCCCCGTCGGAAAGTTCTGCACACTCGTCGGGTCGATCCCGGACTCCTGCGACCAGTTCCCGAGGATGCCCGCGATGTTCGCCTTCGGCATCCCCCAGTGGCTGAGTACCGAGTAGATCTCCTTGGCGTTCTTCTCCACGTTCGCCGGGACTGTGGCACCGGAACCGTTGCCGACGTTGTCCGCGTTGACGACGCACGCCGCCCTGTTCGCGTTGATGCTGCCCTCGGTCAACGCCGTCGAGTTGAGGACACCGGTCAGGACCGTGCCCAGCAGGGCCACGGTGGCGGTCAGGGCGACCGCACCCGACAGCGCTGCCGCTACAGGGGCCATCGTCGCAGTGACGGTGATGCCCAGGGCCGCGCCGACCCCCTTGGCCAGGAAGCTGCCGATCGCTATGAACGGTGCGGCGATCGCATGACCAACCGCCTTGAGGATGTTGACAAAGAGAATCCACAGCAGCTTCCCGGCGTTGACGGCCATCGCCATGGCTGCGAAGAACATGGACTTGAGCCAGTTCAGTAAGGCCATGGCCATGACCAGGCCCATGGCCGGCGGAGCAGCGGACGCACCACCGCCGATGGCGACGCCCTTGGCCGCCTTCGCGCCCAGGCCCCCGTCGTCCTTCGTCGCACCGCGCTCGTAGCCCGTGCCGCCGGCACCCAGCTCGCGCTGGTCGGCCGGCTTGGCGTCCGGGCTGCCGCCGGTGGCCTTGGACACGCCTTTGACCGTGTCCTGGGCACCCTCGACAGCGAGGTTCTTCGCTGCACCAACGGCGGCTCCCGGAAGCCCGCCGGCCTGTGCGCCGGCCACGGCACCGGAGACAGCAGCTCCCGCGTAACGCCCGGCGTTACGACGGGCCGCGCTGCTGCCGTCTCCTTCGATCGCCTTCTGGGTCGCGCCTCCGGCCAGGTTCCCGGCGACGCCGTTCATACCCTGCTTGATCGTCGCCCCGGCGTTCGCGGCCCCGGCTGTCTTGCCTGCGGTGTCTGCACTGTCCGGTACCTTCGACCCGGCCTCCGCCATCTTCGGTCGCGCGGTGTTCGCCGTGCCGGATGGGTCAGAAGGACCGGAAGGACGAGAAGGGCCGGAAGGAACAGGAGGACCGGAAGGGTCAGAAGGGCCGGGAGGACCGGAGGGACCGGAAGGACGGGAAGGACGGGAAGGACGGGAAGGACGGGAAGGACGGGAAGGACGGGAAGGACGGGAAGGACGGGAAGGATCAGCCTCCCGCCCCGGGAGCTGCTTGGGCACGGCGGTCTTGCCCCCAGGAGGCTTCTCGATGCCCTCCGTTCGGGTGGGCGCCGCCGCCTCCGTCCCGCTGTTCCGGCGCAGGGGCGCCGCCGAATCGAGGCTCTTGGTACCGCGACCCTGCCGGGGCATCCTCTGACTCGCCGACGTGTCCGGCTGGTCCTTCGTCGTCCCCGTCTCGGAGCTCCGATTCGGCTGGTCGGCGGCCATGCTGTTTTCCTTTCCGGCTCAATCCAGGTAGCAGGATCCGACACTTCTCCGCCGCACTCAGTGGAGCGTGGTGAGGAAGTCTTTGTCGTCACGAACGGTGCTGTTGGACTGCACGTCCCGCAGACTCACGTCCAGTCGGAGCAGGTCGAGTGAGAGGTCCGACTGGTACTTGGACTTGTTCGCTGAGTAGGTTTGATACGCATGTGAAAGGTTGTTCATGATGTTCATGAGCGGGCGCATCGTCACGTCGGAGGACTGGTAGTCCTTGGTGAGGCTGGTGCCGTCCGAGAGAATCCACTGCATGTCCGAGATCTGCTGAATCGTCGGATCTGATCCCTCGTCACGCTTCTTGGCGAACACCTGGGCGTAGCTCTGTCCGGCCGGCGCCAGGGCATGGAGGTAGCCGTCGTAGACGTTGCCTGTACGCCAGTTGAGGCCGAAGCCGCCGCGGGTGACGTGCTTGGTCTGCAGCGCCAGCGTCGAGACACCATCCTTCGCCTCGGCTGCGGAGACCCCCGTGATCTTGTCGGTGGCGATCGAGGCCGGAACGGCCGGCGGACGCAGGAACAACCCGTCGATCTTCGTCGTCTGCAGGTCGGACGTATAAGACCGAATCTGCGTCAGATTCGCGCGCATCTCGACGAGCTTCTGGTCCAGGGCCTTCCTGGCCTCGGTCTCCTTCTTCTTGAGCGCGACCCCGTAGTAGGCCTGCGCGGGATCGAAGGTCGGAGCGTTGAGCGCCGCGATCTTCTGGACCCCGGACGCACCGGGGTTGAAGAAGACCCGCCACTGGTCGTACTTGGTGAAGGTCTCGTCACCGGCCAGCTTGCCGCTGGCCTGCTTCGGCTGGGTTCCGGGCGCGGTGAGTTCGGCATTCGCCCGGACCGTCAGATTCAACACCTGACGGTCGAAGGGCCGGTCGGCGTTCAGGAGGACCCCGATGTAGCCGGTCGAGCCGAAGGCGTAGAGGGATCCCTTGATCCCGCTGGTGCTGACGGGCTCGCTGTTGAGTGAGGTGTCCGACCCGAGCAGGAACGCCCTGTAGTCCGCGGCGTTGTACGAGATCTGAGCGGTCGGGCTGAAGTGCATCATCACGAGCGCCTTGTTGCCGCGCTCGTTGGTGTAGACCCCGTCCACGGTGCCGTCGAGATTCGTCTTCGACGTTTTGAAGTCGCTGGTGTACAGCGCCGTCTGTGACAGCGAGTCACGTCCCGCCTGGTATGCCGAGACCCCTGATGCGCCGATCGCGATCGCGCCCGTGACCGCGAAGATGCCGAAGAACACCCCAAAACGCTCGATCGCGTGGTGCGAGTCAAGCTTGAACTTCCTGCTGAAGCCCAGCGCCTTGTTCCTGATCCCCATGTTCTGCTCTCTTTCGCGCCTGCACCGTGCTGCGACCCGGGTATGGCGAACCGGGTCGGAAGAGGCCTTGCGCCTCAACCGGCCCGGTTCGCTCGATGGCCCGTCACCGTTCGTGTGCGCAGTCCGTGACGGCCCCTTACTTGGAAGGGCCGCTCAGGAATCCGGTGACCTGGTCGAAGGTCTGCGCGATCACCGTGCCGCCGCCGAGATCCGTAATGGTCTGCTGGCCGCCGGAGCCGATCGTCGAGATCAGCGTCCAGCCGCCGGTGCCCAAAGCTCCGCCGACGAGAACGAGGAGCGCGATCGTGCCCCAGCCCTGCTGTTGGCCGGCGGACTGCGGGTTGGCCATCAGCTTCTTGATCAAGAGCACGCCGCCCCAGACCAGGCCGACAACGCCGAGCAGCATGAGTACAGAACCTCCCCAGAGCTGCACCTGGGACTTGGCGTTCTGCAGGAAGCTGGTCAGGTCCCAGGCAGCGCTCGGCAGGGGTGCCTGTGTGAGGACGGCTGCCCCGTCGGTCTTCGGCATACTTCTTTCCTCTCGCCTTTCGATTCATTCAGTGGTGTGACATCGAGTCGCAAGGCAACAAGCGCTGACTACCTGCCGCGGCAGGTGGTGATAGGGGCCGAGTAGGTCGATGGCGTCATCGACTCCTCTTGCTGACTCGTATAGGTGAGCATCCTGAGTGGATAACGTACACCATTCGAATCGTCGATCGTAGTGGTGTGTCAGATGTATCGATAGGCCATCGAAAGGATCTCGGGGGTGAGGCGAATCGACGTCGCGGTGTGTGGTCGTGGAGGTGGCGCGCGACCGTTGAGGTGCGACGGGTGGCTGTGGAATCCGCAGTTCGGGATGTGTAAGGTGCTGCTCCAGCAGTGCCGCAACGTCTGTCTGCTCGATTCCGAGGTGGGCCGCCCCCGCCTGCCCCCGTCGATCGCGAACTTGACCAGGAAGTGTCAAACCGCCATGAACCCACTGCCCGGTGACCTTTTCGCCCGTCGGCTTCGTCAAGAGCGCGAACGCCTCGGCATCAGCCAGGCAGAGCTGGCGCGCCGTATGGCCGCACTGCTTGGCGCGAACGTTGACTCCACTGCCATCACGCGCATCGAGCAGCAGACCCGTGCGGTCAGGCTCGATGAGGCGGTCACCGCTGCCGAGGCTCTCGGGGTTCCGCTGATCACACTGGTCAGCGACAACTACGCCCGGGAAAACGAGGCTGAGATCCAGAAACAGCTCGCCGAGCTCGCCATCGCCGAGCAGGAGCGGGAGAGGCTGCTGCAGAAGATCCACCGGATCACCCAGACCATCCAGCAACTCTCCGCCGAGCGGGAGGCCTTCCGCTCCCACGCGCTGAGCGTCAACCCTGAAACCGCCGGCGACCACGAGCTCGACCCGGAGACCCAGGCCGCTCTCGATGTCCGGATGCGTGATGTCCGCAACAAGCCGGCGGGAGAGGGCGCAGGCCCAGGCCCCGGCGCATGACGCTGTGCGGGCGGCCGGGTTGAACTTCCGGTCGCAGACGTTCACCGTCCCGGTTTCCGCCACCGGCCGGCCTGGTGATCCGGCGGATCCTTCCCGGCCGCTCGACGTGCCGGGGCGGCATCGCGTGCAGCCGTAGTGTCCCAAATCACCAAGACTGTCGGGCAGTTCGGATAGGATCGCAGGTATGGGAATCGACTGGGAAAACATCCTCGGCACAAGCGGGAACGGTCTCGACGAGGCATACGACAGGGCGGTCTCCTCGGTCGTCTATGGCGAGGCCGCGGAGGAGGACCATCGGCCACTCCCGGTCGGCGAAGAGTCCGACGACACGGATGGCCTGCGCTGACCCGAGGGCGCACGCAGAGACTGCCCGATGAGCCATCGTTGCCTGTTGGGCTTGGTCCGCTCCGGCGGGCATTGGGGATCAGAGGCTTCCGCCCCGTAAGGAACCGGTGGTCAAGCGTGCCATCGGGAACCCCGCCGGCCGACCGGCCTGCCGATCGTGGAGCGGGACTCCGAACGGGACGCGCGCAGGGTGCACCGGATCGACTGGGCGCAATACGAGTCGGCTCGGAGCCGGCAGCACTCCGCAGGCAGGCTGGGCGTCATCGCCCCGGTGGCCGCCGCAGCCGCGAGGACGAGCGCGTCCGTCAGAAGGGGCGCGTCGACTCCCGCGAGGGCGGCGACGCTGCCTGCAGGTCGGGCGTCGAGGGACGTGCCGCCGGTGACCAGCCGGATCGACGTCCGCTGGTTCCGAGAGCTCCTGGGCTCACGTGCCTGCGGACCACACGGACCGTCGCCCTCGCGCAGGCGGCCGACTGCGCAGGATGTTGCCGTGCGAAGACCCTCAGCTCGGGGACCAGTGCCGGGGACCAGCGAACGGCCTTTCGCGCGTTCCGAGGGACAATGGAGGAGACGCGTTCCGGGCGGGGGCCGGCGGCGGGCCGGTGTCGCGCGGGACGTCCCGGGCTGTCCCGCGGACAGGCCGGGCTCCACAGGAGGCGACGGCATGAGCATGCGGATTCCCGGCGAGGGCCGGTACGAGATCACCGGCGAGCACCTCGACGACCTCGACCAGGTGGACACCACCGCCCCGCAGGCGGCGGCCTGCGCACGAGACACCGCTCCCCGCCGCGGGCCTGACCCCCGGGCGGGTGTGTGATGCACAGCCGTTTCGAGCCCGACCGGCAGCTGACCGCCCGCATGGTGGTCACGATGTTCCTGCTCGGCCTGCTGTACGTGGCGTTCATCGCGGCGCTGGTCGCGCTGCTGAAGTCCGTCGTCCTGGTCGTCGTCATCGCCGCCGCCATGCTGGGCGCCCAGTACTGGTACTCCGACCGGATCGCCCTCTACGCCATGCACGGCCGGCTCGTCACGCCCGAGGAGCAGCCCCGGCTGCACGGAGTCGTCGACCGGCTGTGCGCCACCGCGGACATGCCCAAGCCCCGGGTGGCCGTGTCGCAGACGGACCTGCCCAACGCGTTCGCCACCGGCCGCAACGCCGACAACGCCGTGGTCTGCGTGACCACCGGCCTCATGCGCCGCCTGGAGACCGAGGAACTCGAAGGCGTCCTCGCCCACGAGCTCTCGCACATCGCCCACCGCGACGTGGCGGTGATCACCGTCGCCTCGTTCCTGGGCGTGATCGCCGGGCTCGTCGTCCGCTTCGCCTTCTACTCCCAGCTGTTCGGCGGACGTGATCAGCGCGACCAGAACACGGCCGTCGTCTTCGCGGCCGTGATGGCGGTCTCCGCCCTCGTCTACGCCGTCAGCTTCCTGCTCATCCGGGCCTTGTCCCGCTACCGCGAGCTGGCCGCCGACCGGGCCGCGGCCATGCTCACCGCCAAGCCGTCCGTCCTGGCCTCGGCGCTGACCAAGGTCAGCGGCGACATCGCGCGCATCCCCACCGAGGACCTGCGCACCGCCCAGGCGTTCAACGCGTTCTTCTTCACCCCCGCCCTCGGCCCCGGCACCGCGGTGGCGAACCTGTTCTCCACGCACCCCACCCTGGAACGCCGCGTCGAGGCACTCGCGGAGCTTTCCGCGCGGCTCGGCGAGGCCGGCGGCGAACCGCGCTCCGGGACGTGACCACGGGGCCGGAAGGGAGCTGACGCCGATGGGTTTCCTGGACGTCCTGTTCGGCCGGAGCAAGCCGGTCACGCCCGACCTGGACCAGCTCTTCGGCCTGCCCTCGGCGGCGGTCACCCTCCAGGCCGCCCTCGGCTTCACCCCGACCGGAGCGGGCTCCGTCTGCTTCGCCGCCATCGAGGGCGGCGCCTTCGCCCAGGTCCGGCAGGAGGTGCGCGACCTCCTCCTCGCGGACGCCGAACGCGCCGACGCACCGGTGGAGTTCAATGCGGACGAGTACGGGTACTCGTGGCTGGTCTCCCGCCGCCGCCCCGACGATCTGCCCGCTCTCGTGGGCGACCTGCACGCGGTGAACACCGCACTTCAGGACAGCGGCTTCGGCCCGCAGCTCCTCTGCTCCCTGGTCGCTTTCAGCCACCCCGAACGGCGCCCCCTCGCCCTGGTCTACCTCTACAAGCGCGGCACCTTCTACCCCTTCGCCCCGCTGCCCGGAAACAGACGCGACAACCCCCTCGAACTCCAGGTCAAAGCCCTCCTCCAGGACGACCTGCGCATCGAGCGGGACCTGACCCGCTGGTTCCCGCTGTGGGGCGCCCCCGCCCTGTGAGAGGACGCCACCGCCGGCGCGGCGGCGCGTCGCCAGGGGACGGCCGGGAGCGGCTGGGATGCTGGCCCGCATGGCTTCCCACGGCACGCCACCGCGTACGACGTCCCCTCGGGCCACCCTGGTGGCACTCGCGTCCGCGCAGTTCCTCATGGCCCTGGACAGCTCGGTCATGAACGTCTCCATCGCGACCGTCGCGGAGGACGTGGGTTCGACCGTGACGGGGATCCAGGGCGCCATCACCGCCTACACCCTCGTCATGGCGATGTTCATGATCCCCGGCGGGAAGGTCGGGGCCCTGATCGGCCGCAAGCGGGCGTTCATGATCGGTGGCGTGGTGTACGGCTGCGGTTCGTTCACGACCTCGATCGCCCCGAACCTGCCCGTGCTGCTGCTGGGCTGGTCGTTCCTGGAGGGCGTCGGCGCGGCCCTGATCCTGCCCGCCATCGTGGCCCTGGTCGCCCAGAACTTCGCCCCCGAACGCCGGCCGGCCGCGTACGGCCTGGTCACCGCGGCCGGTGCCGTCGCGATCGCGGTGGGTCCGCTGATCGGCGGCCTGGCGACGACCTACTTCTCGTGGCGCTGGGTCTTCGCCGGCGAGGTGGTCCTCGTGATCGTCATCCTGCTGCTCTCCCGGCAGGTCGCCGACGCCCCGGCCGAGGCCCGGCCCTCCATCGACTTCGTCGGCGCCCTGCTGTCCGTCCTCGGCCTGGGCCTCTTCGTCTTCGGCGTGCTGCGGTCCGGGGTGTGGGGCTGGTTCCTGCCGAAGACCGACGGACCGTCCTGGCTCGGGCTCTCGCCCGCGGCGTGGCTGATGGGGGCCGGGCTGTTCCTGGTCTGGGCCTTCCTCACCTGGGAGCGCCGCGTCGCCCGGAGCGGCCGGGAGCCCCTCGTGGACCCGGGCCTGCTGGCCAACCGTCAGCTGACCGGCGGTCTGACGATGTTCTTCTTCCAGTACCTGGTGCAGATGGGCGTGTTCTTCCTCGTCCCGCTGTACCTGTCGGTCGCGCTCGGCCTGTCGGCCCTGTCCACCGGGGTGCACATCCTCCCGCTGTCGCTGACCCTCATGGCCGCGGCGATCCTG
This sequence comes from Streptomyces racemochromogenes, assembly GCF_044129415.1. Classification (GTDB taxonomy): domain Bacteria; phylum Actinomycetota; class Actinomycetes; order Streptomycetales; family Streptomycetaceae; genus Streptomyces; species Streptomyces racemochromogenes_A. The sequence goes on along the minus strand of NZ_JBBDHD010000026.1, from coordinate 21,146 downwards.
ATCCCGAAAATGCTGCCGGACGTGTCCCCGCGCCGGGTGGTGCGACTGGGGGTCCTGGCGCTGCTGGCCGGCGCGGTGGTCCTGATGGCCGCCCTCGACCTGCACGCGGGCCCCGAGATCGTGACCCTCCCGCTGCTGCTGATCGGACTCGGTATGGGCGCGCTGGCCTCCCAGCTGGGTTCGGTCACCGTGTCCGCCGTGCCGAACGAGCGGAGCGCCGAGGTCGGCGGCGTGCAGAACTCCGTGACCAACCTCGGTGCCTCGATCGGGACGGCGCTCGCCGGATCGGTCATGCTCGCGGTGCTCACGTCCTCGTTCCTCACCAGCATCGAGCAGAACCCGGCGGTCCCGGACCCGGTCAAGACCCAGGCGTCCGCGGAGCTCGCGAGCGGGGTCCCCTTCCTGTCCGACGCCGCCCTCAGGACCGCCCTCGACCAGGCGGGCGCCAGTCCCCAGGTGTCCGAGGCGGCCCTGGACGCCAATGCGCAGGCCCGGCTGGACGGGCTGCGCGCCGCGCTCGGGATCCTCGCCTTCACCGCGCTCGTCGCGCTGTTCTTCACCCACCGGATCCCGACCGCCCAGCCGCGCTCGCCCGGGGGAGCCCCCGCCCCGCAGGGGTGACCCCCGTACCCGAGTACTCCCGTACCCCCGGACGTGCGGCGCCGGTACGCGGTGTGCCGCGTACCGGCGTCCGGTGCCCGAGGGGGCGGGGGAGGGGACTGGGCGGGTGGTGCGGGCCCGGTCCCGACCCGGGGCTTCATGGTCCCGTCATCGCATGTCCTCCGGGGAGATGATGCACAGCGCCCAGATGACGAAGCCGCTGAGGGCGATGGAGACGATCGCCCAGAACGGGTAGTAGGGCAGGGACAGGAAGTTCACGAGGATGACGAGGGACGCGATGACGATCCCCGCGATCCGCCCCCACAGCGGTGCCTTGAAGAGGGCGGCCCCCACGACCACGGCGATGATGCCGAAGATCAGGTGCAGCCATCCCCAGGTGGTCAGGTCGAACTGGAAGACGTAGTTCGGCGTGTGGACGAACACCTCGTCCTCGGCGATGCCCATGATGCCGCGGAAGATCCCGAGCACTCCGGCGATGAGCAGCATCACGGCGGCGAATACCACCAGCCCTCCGGCGGCCGCCAGGGCCGTGTCGGAGTGGCCCCGAGGCGTGGTCGGTGTGTGTGCCATGGTGATCCTTCTTCTTCACGGGCCGGGGCCTGGGGCCCGGCCGGCCGATCCGGGGGCGGGCGCTAGCGCAGGATCTTCTCCTTGGCCCGCTCGTACTCGGCGTCGGTGATGTCCCCGCTGGCCCGCAGCTGCGACAGCTTGGCCAGTTCGTCGACCTGGCTGCCGGAGCCGGCCGTCGCACGGATGTAGGCGTCCATGTCGGCCCGCTGCTCCTGGACGTGCTTGATCTCGCGGGCACCCATGCTCTTGCCGCGGGCGATGATGTAGACCAGGACGCCCAGGAAGGGCAGGATCACCACGAAGATCAGCCAGCCGGCCTTTCCCCATCCGCCCATCCCGTCGTCTCGGAAGATGTCGATGATGATGCGGAACAGCAACATGAACCACAGCACCCACAGGAAGATCCACAGGACCGTCCAGAACGCACCCAACAGCGGGTAGTCGTAGGCGAGGAGCTGGCTCTCCATCGTGCGCCTCCTTCTTCCAGCACAGCGACGTGCGGGCGGGGCGGCCCCCGCCGATCGCCTTCAGGATCGGTGCCGGGGCGGGTGGTGCCTTCACCCGCGACGGGTGATTCGAGGGGCCCGTGGCGGCCCCGCCGCCGGACGCTAGCCCGGGTCCCGGGTGCCGGAGGTCTGGCGCCGGACGGCCGCCTCCACCGCGCCGAACAGGATCCGCGTGGCCACGCCGACGGCCAGGACGTTGACCACCATCTGCGTCATCACCAGGACGCGCGCGGGCTCGGTACGGGCCACGATGTCCCCGAAGCCGACCGTGCTGAAGACGGTGAGCGTGAAGTACAGGGCGTCGGTGCGGGTGAGGGACTCGCTGAAGCTCCCGGGCGTGGTCTCCTCGATGACGAAGTAGGTGGCCGCGTACATCAGCAGGAACAGCGGCATCGTGGTGGTGAGCGCCTCGATGGCCCGCAGCCGGGGGTGGGCGGAGCGGGCGATCGACCGGATCTGCAGGGCGAAGACGGCCGTGACGGCGCTCAGGCCGACGACGAGGTCCCTGACGTCGACGTCGCGCCGGGTGAAGGGGAGCAGGAAGTACGCGGAGACGAGGACCGTGATCGTGGCCAGGCACCGCAGGGCCACGACCAGCGCCGCCCGGCCCCGCCGCTCCCGCCGCTCCTGCCGGGGTGCCGCGGCCGCGGCGGGCGGGGTGCCGTCGGGGGTGGGGTCCGTCGCGTCCATCCCGGCCTCCTGCCCGACCCTCGCCCGTCCTGGGTGACAGCATGGACCACGCCGTCACGGATGACGGGGATACGGTGCCGTGGGTCCCGGTGTGCACACGGATGGGCGCGCGCCGCCGTCCCGTCAGTGCGACAGGGCCGACTTGGCGGCCACGATGACGGCGCCCAGCAGCAGGTTGAACAGGGCGGACACGGCGACCAGACGGCGCGGCGCCCCCGCGCGCACCGATCCGGCGACGGCCCACCCGATCTGGCCGCACAGGGCCACGCCCAGCGCCAGCCACACGGTCCCCTTGACGTCGAGTCCGAACAGGGGGCCGAGCCCCAGGGCGACGGCCGGCGGCACCGCGGCCTCCAGGATGGACCGCTCGTCCCTGCACACCGTCCGGAACTCGCGCCAGGTCAGGTGACCGTTGGCCAGGGAGATGCCGAACAGGTGCGCGTAGACGTGCGCGATCCAGAACACCAGGCCCGTGCACAGCAGCAGCCCGGCCAGCTCCCCCCGCGGGTAGGGGCCGCCCGGTACACCGGCCCCGACGATGACGGAGGCGGCCAGCATCGACCCGTAGACGGCGCCCATGTAGTCGACGGGTGCCCGGTCGGGTGAGCGGTGCCAGTGCCAGTGACCCCTGTGGGGCGCGGCCGCACCCGCCGCACCGGCCGCCGTCCGGGCGGCGCCCCCGGGCGCGGCGGGCGGCTCCGGGCGGCGGCGGCCCGCCGCCCGTCCCACCGTCAGGGCCAGCCGGCGCACACCGGCCCAGTCCATCGGCACGCCGGCGCGGTTCCCCGGCCGGCGCCTCGGTACGACGACGCGCAGGGCGCCGGGCTCCACACGGCAGCGCACGGGAGCCGGCAGCATGATCGACTCGCCGTCGATGCCGACGCGCACCTGCGGCGCGTCGGAGTCCACCTCCACCTCGCGCGCGGTCAGCGAGGTCAGCCCCGTGGAGCGCGCGCCGCGCAGGATGCCCGCGGCCTGGGCGGCGTTGTTCACCTTGATCGCGAGGACGCCGAGGACGCCCGTGTCGAGCCGGCTGCGCCGGCCCAGGCCCGCCGGGTCGCCGGTCCCGTAGGGATTGTTGCTGACCAGGACGGCCTGCGGGGCGTCGACCGCGGCGCCCCCGGCCCGCACCGTCAGCCGGGGGCCGGTGTGGCGCGCCAGCAGGTCCGGCAGCAGGCTCAGCGTCGTACGGATCTTGTCGTCGCGGTACGCCGGGCTCTGGACCACCTCGGCGTAGGTGCCGAAGGAGGCGTTGTTGACGAAGGCGCGGTCGCCGACGCGGCCGAGGTCGACCCGCAGTTCGACACCGTCGGTGAGGGCGTCCAGGCAGGTGGACGGGTCGCGCCGGTCCAGCCCGAGGTCCATCGCGAAGTGGTTGCGGGTACCGGCGCTGATGACCAGGAACGGTACGCCGCGCTCGGCGGCGACGGCGGCGACGAGGGCCTGGGTGCCGTCGCCCCCGGCGACCCCGACGAGATCCGCACCGCGGTCCACGGCCCGGCGCGCGAGCTCGGCGACATCCTCGTGGCGGTCGGGGTCGAGCAGCACCACCTCGGCGCCGAGCGCCTCGGCCTTCTCGCGGAGCCGGAAGGCGCCGACCTTCCCGCCCCCCGACCGCGGGTTCATGATCAGGAACGGCTGCCGCGGCCGCGGCGCCGGACGCCCGGGCATGCGCGACCGGCCCTCGTCGGCCAGGGCCGAGCGGCCCGCCGCCACGGCCAGCCCCCACAGGGCCACCGCGCACAGCACCACCCACAGCAGCTCCGCGCGCACGTACGAGACGATCACGGCCACGGGCGACGCCACGGCGAGGACCAGGGCCGCCCAGCGGATCGGCCCGCGGTGGGCCAGGAACAGCCACACGGCCGCCGCCGTGACGGCCACCCCGGCCACTCCCACCGCCACCAGGACGATGCCGCGCAGCCCGGCGAAGACCAGCATGACGACCAGCGCCGCCGTACCCGCCAGCAGCGCCAACCGGGCCTTGGCGTGCATGCTCACGCGGCCCACCTCCACTTCCCGACGCACCACGACCCCTCCATTGGCCCCCGCGCGGGCCGGGTCCGCATCGCCCGGGCCGGGCGATGTGCGCGGCGTGCGATCAAGACGGCGGGACGTGACCATGGAGGGGCACTGCTCGGGGCCCCGCCACCGCTCCCCAGCGGCTCCGGCGGCGGGCGCGGACACGGACACCAGAGCCGGAGGAAGGCCCGGCCCATGACGAGCCGCCCCACCGGGGGTATGACCTCATGACCGTGCCTCTCACCGGCGACCCCTTGCTGGCCGCCAAACTCGCCGTGCCCTGCCACGCCCCCGGCCTGGTGCGCCGGCCGCGGCTGCTCAACCGGCTCACCCTGGGCACCCGGGGGCCCCTGACGCTGATCACGGGAGCGCCCGGGGTCGGCAAGACCGCCCTGGCCGCCTCCTGGGCCCGGTCCGCGTCCGCCGCCGACCCCGTGGTCTGGGTGACCGTCGACGAGGACGACACCCCGGGCGTCTTCTGGGCCTACGTCGTCGAAGGACTCAGGCGCTCCGGGGCCCTGGCCGGGGACGACCTCGGCACACCCGTCTGCGCGGACGAGGTCGACCGGTCTCTGCTCGTCCGCCTCGCCGCCGCGCTCGAACTCGCCCCCGCGCCGCTCGTGCTGGTCGTCGACGGCCTCGACAAGGCCCGGGGCGGCGCCGTCCCCGACGGCCTGCGGTTCGTCTCCGAGCACGCCGGCCCGGCCCTGCGGCTGGTCCTCGTCAGCCGGGAGGACCCGCCGCTGCCACTGCACCGCTACCGCGCCGAGGACCGCGTCCACGAGATCCGCGAGCACGACCTGGCGTTCACCCGCAGCGAGGCGGTCCAACTGCTGCGCGGTCAGGGGGCCGCCCCGGACGACGAGCTCGTGGACGTCCTCCTGGAGCACACCGAGGGCTGGGCCGCGGGCCTGCGCCTGTGCGCGCTCGCCATGGCGCGCTCCGACGACCCCGCCGCCTTCGCCCGCTCCTTCACCGCCTCCGAGCAGGCGGTCTCCGACTACCTCCTCACCGAGGTCCTCGCCGCCCAGCCCGAGCCGGCCCGCGAGCTGCTGCTGCGCACGGGAGTCCTGAACCGGGTCCACCCCGACCTCGCGGCGGCCCTCACCGGCCGGAGCGACTCCGGCCGCATCCTCCAGGACCTGGCCCGCTGCCACGCGTTCGTGGAACCGCTCCCCGGCACCCGGTGGTACCGCTTCCACCCCCTGTTCGCCGAGGTCCTGCGCGCCCACCTGCGCAGCAGGCAACCCGAGCTGGAACCCCTGCTGCACCGCCGCGCCGCCCGCTGGTACGCCGGACAGGGCCGCAGCGCCGAGGCGGTGGAGGAGGCCGCCGCCGGCGGCGACTGGAGCTTCGCCGCCGCCCAGACCGTCCAGCACCTGCTGGTCATCCCCCTCCTCGCCGGCTCCGGGACCTCGCCGTCCGCCGACGACTTCTCCCGGATGCCCGAGGACGTACCGGGTACCAGGGCGGCCCTCGTCGCGGCCGCCTGCTGCATGGCCCGCCAGGACGTCGCGGGCTGCCGCTCCCGGCTCGAACGGGCCGAGGAGGCCCCCGGCGCCACCGCCCTGGAGGCCGAACCGGCCGACGGGCTCACCGCCGCCCTGCTGCGGCTGCTGTCCGCCCCCGGCGCCGCCGACGACCAGGCCCGCCGGGTGGCCGAGCTCCTGGCACGCGTACCGCCGGAGGAGCGCGCCCGCCACCCCGAGCTGGAGCCCCTGCGCCTCTACGGCCAGGCCTGTGCCCGCCTGCGCGGCGGTCGCCTCCAACCCGCCCGCGAACTCCTCGAACAGGCGGCCGGGGCCTGCTGCGGGGACACCGCGGTCCTGCTGCGCCACCGGTGCCTGGGGCGGCTGGCCCTGGCCGACGCCGCCGCCGGAGAGCTGGCCCGCGCCGAGGAGCACGGGGCCGCCTCCCTGGCCCTCGCCGACCAGCACGGCATCCCTGATTCCCACCGCTCCGGCGCGGCGGGCCTGGCGCTCGCCGCCGTGGCCCTGGAGCGGGAGGAACTCGCCGCGGCGGCCGGCCACCTCGACCAGGCGGATCTGCTCGCCGACACCCGGCGCGACCCCGACCTCGTCATCGAGCGGGCGGTGCTCCGGGCCCAGTTGCAGATCGCCCGGGGCGGCTGGGAGGCCGCTCTCACCCACCTCGACGGCCACCTCGACGGCACGGCCGCCGCCTCCCCCGGGCCGGCCGCGCGCCTGGCCGTCGCCCACGCCACCGCGGCCCTGGCCCGGGGGGACGTCGACGCCGCGGCCGCCGCCCTGGACCGCGTCCGGCCGGACGACGCCCCGCCCTCGCACACGGTGGCCCTGGCACAGGTGCGGGCCGCCGCCGACCACCCCGTCCAGGCCCTGCAACTGATCGAGACCGCGGAGGAGTCCGAGGCGGTGACCGTGCCCGACCGGGTCCGCCTGCTCCTGCTCCGCGCCCACCAGGCGCTCCTCGACGGACACGAGGACACGGCGCGCGACCTGCTCGTCCAGGCCCTCGACACCGCACGCCCCGAGGGACTCAGACGGCCGTTCACGGAGGCCGGCCCCTGGGTGCGGCACCTGGTCCGCGGCCTTGACGGGCGCAGCGGCTCCGCCGCGTGGCTCGGCACCCCGCACGCCCCGGCCGACCGGCCGGTTGTCGAGGAGCTGAGCCCGCGTGAGCGGGAGGTGCTCCGGCAGGTGGCGCGGATGATGTCCACCGACGAGGTCGCCGCCGAGCTCCAGCTGTCCGTCAACACCGTCAAGACCCACCTGCGCGGGATCTACCGCAAGCTGTGCGTCTCCCGCCGGCGCGACGCGGTGGAACGCGCCCGCGAACTGCACATGCTGTGACCCCGCCGCCACCCGCGCGGCCGTTCCTCACCTGCGACGGGTGAGGTGCCGCGGCGGGCCGGCGGCCACGATGGACGCGGCGGGCCCGACCGGGCTGCGGCGACTGGGAGAGAGGGACGGCTGCCCATGCGCTACGAATTTCGGATCACGGGCCGCGTATCCGAGCCCGTCGCCCATGCCTTCCCGGAGCTCCGGGAGTTCCCGGCGGCCCGTCAGACCCTCTTCTTCGGCACCGTGACGGACGAGGCACACCTCTACGGCCTGCTCGGACGGTTCCGGGACCTGGGGCTGCACGTCGAGGAGATGCGGCGCCTGCCCGACTGACCGGGCACGCTCGCCCAAGACCCACGCAGGCAGGAGGCGGGAGCACCGTGACCACGTTCCCAGTCGCCCCGGGCGAAGCCCCCACACCGGCCGACCGCGCCCAGCGCGGCAAGGCGGCGCGGGCGGCTGTACCCCGGTCCGGCCAGGCCCTGTTCGACCCGGGGCCCGACCGGCCCGACCCCGTGGAGGTCCTGCTGGCGCAGGCCGCCTCACGGGTTCCCGAACTGGTGCCCATCCGGCACGGGCGCATGCTGAAGTCACCCTTCTCCTTCTACCGGGGCGCCGCCGCCGTCATGGCCGCGGACCTGGGGCGCGCACCCCACACGGACCTCACCGTGCAACTGTGCGGAGACGCCCACGTCATGAACTTCGGCCTCTTCGCCTCGCCCGAGCGCTCCCTCGTCTTCGACGTCAACGACTTCGACGAGACCTACCCCGGCCCCTTCGAATGGGACGTCAAGCGGCTCGCGGCGAGCCTCGCCGTCGCCGGCCGCGAGAACGGGTTCACCCCCCAGGACCGGGCCGCCGTCGTGGCCGAGGCCGTCTCGGCGTACCGGCGCCGGATGCGGCGCCTCGCCGAGATGCGCGTCCTGGACATCTGGTACGCCCAGGACGACTCCGAGGAGCTCCGCCTGATCGCCGCACAGGGCGGCGACCGGGTGCTGCGCCGCACGGACCGCACGCTGGCCAAGGCCCGCAGCCGGGACCACCTCCAGGCCCTCGCCAAACTCACCCACCGCGTCGGCGGGGAACTGCGCATCGCTCCCGCCCCGCCCCTGGTCGTGCCCCTGTCCCACGTGCTGGGTGAGGGCGGCCGCACGGACCAGGACACCGTCGTGCGCGGGCTCATCGAGGCGTACGCGCAGAGCCTGGCGCCCGAGCGCCGCGTACTGCTGGCCCGCTACCGCCCGGTCGACGTCGCCCGCAAGGTCGTCGGCGTCGGCAGCGTCGGCACCCGCTGCTGGATCGTCCTGCTGACCGGCCGGGACGAGGACGACCCGCTCCTGCTCCAGGCGAAGGAGGCCCAGGAATCCGTCCTCGCCCCCTACACCGCCCCCGCGGGCTACGGGAGCCAGGGCCTGCGCGTGGTGGCGGGGCAGCGGCTGATGCAGGCCGCCAGCGACATCTTCCTCGGGTGGATGCGGGTCACCGGCAACGACGGCAGGGAGCGCGACTTCTACGTCCGCCAACTGCTCGACTGGAAGGGCTCCATCCGCGCCGAGACGATGCGCCCGGAGGGCCTCAGCCTGTTCGCCCGGGCCTGCGGCTTCTCCCTCGCCCGCGGCCACGCCCGGTCCGGCGATCCCATCGCCATCGCCGGCTACCTCGGCATGGCCGACACCTTCGACCGGGCGGTCGCCGCCTACGCCGAGGCGTACGCCGAACAGAACCTGCGCGACTACGACGCGTTCCTCGAAGCCGCCCGAACCGGCCGTGTGGCGACGGCCGAGGGCTGACCGACCGCCCGCGGGCCGCGGCGGCGGGCACCGAGAAGAGGAGGACGAACCATGGACCCGACTGCCCCGGTCCCCTCCGGCCCCGAAGGGCCGCACCCCCCGCTCAGCGCGGAGGAGCGCGCGGAATACGCACGGCTGCGCAAGGCCGCCTCGGTTCGCCACCGGCGCCTGCACTACGCGGGGGCCTCGGTCCTGCTGCTGCTCGCGCTCCTGCTGTCCCCGCTCGCCGTCGTGTCGGCCTGGGTGGACGACACGATCACCGACACGGACCGGTACGTGCAGACGGTGGCGCCCCTCGCCGACGAGCCCGCCGTGCAGAACGCCGTCAACGACAAGCTGACCGCCCGCGTGGTGGCCAACGTCGACGTCAAGGCGATCACCGAGGCCCTGGGCCGGGCCCTGCAACAGGCCGACGCGCCGCCCCTGGTCGTGGAGAAATCGCAGGCCCTGGAAGGCCCCCTGAAGAGCGCCCTCACCTCGGCGGTCCACGCCGTGGTGGCCAAGGTGGTGGCGAGCGACCAGTTCGACACCGTCTGGACCGAGGCCAACCGGCGGGCCCAGGCCGCCGTGGTCAACGTGCTGACCGGCGAGGGGTCCAGCGCCGTCGCGGCCAAGGGCGACACGATCGTCCTCGACCTCGGCACGCTCACCGACCAGCTCAAGCAGCGGCTGACCGACGCCGGGTTCGAGAAGGCGTCGGCCATCCCCGAGGTGGACAAGCAGATCCCGCTGCTCAAGGTCGACAAGCTGGACAAGGCCCAGGACGCCATGCGGCTGCTGAACGTCGTGGGCGTCTGGCTGCCCGTGGTGGCCCTCGCCCTGGCGGCCCTCGCCATCTGGTGCGCCCCCGCCCACCGCGTGTGGCTGATGGCCACCGCCATCGGCGTGGGCGTGATGATGGGCGTCCTGCTCGTCGCCCTGGCCGTGGCCCGGAGGATCTACCTCGACTCCGTGCCGCCGGAGACCCTGCCGCCCGACGCCGCCGCCGTCATCTACGACACGCTGGTGCGCTTCCTGCGGGAGAGCGCCCGCACGCTCATCGTCGTCGCCGTGATCACCCTCCTGGCCGCGTACCTGTACGGGCCGGGGCGCGGCGCCCGCGTCGTGCGCACCGAGGCGCGCCGGGCCACCGGCGCCGGAGGCCGCCACCTGCAACGGCTCGGCGTGCGGACCGGTTCCACGGGGCGGTGGCTGGCCGGGCACGGGGCGTGGACGACCGGCGTGGTGATCGGGGCCGGAGCGCTGACCCTGCTGCTCTGGAACCATCCGACGCCCGCCGTCGTGGCCGTCGTCTTCGGGATCGTGGTCCTCGTCCTGGTCCTCCTCGGCGTCCTGGCGGCCGCCCCGGGCGACGGGGCGCCCCACGGAGCGCAGCCCGGCCGCCCCACCCGTGGCGGATGATGCGGACGGACGGCGGACGGGGGAGCCTGGAACAGCCAGGCAGGCGCCGCCCCGGACACCGGGGCGGCGGTCCGCCGGAGGCGCGGGCCGGGACGAGGGTCCTCGCCTCCCACTGACCCGACGGCGCCCGAGGAGGCGCGTGATGGCGGCCACCCCGGAGGGGGCGCCCGAGGTCCTGCTGCGCGCGATCGTGCGCAGGCCGGACCGGATGCCCGAACTGCTCGCCGGCTTCGCCCTGCGCCACGCAGGACCGCGTGCGGCACGGAGCGTGGCCCGGCTGCGCGCCGAGCGGCCCGAGGCGGACGCCGGCGCGCTGGGCGCCGCGGCGGTCGACCGCGGCATCCGCAGGACGGTCGCCGAGGGGGCCTTCGTCGGCGGCCCGTTCCTCCTCTTCATCCCGGTCGCGTTCTGCGCGGCGCTGCTGAGCCAGGCCCGGACGACCCTGGAGCTGGCCGCGCTGGCCGGACGCGACCCCACAGCGCCGCGGCGGGCCGCCGAGCTCCTGGTGCTGCAAGGGGTCTACGCGGACGAGGACGCGGCGGAGCGGGCCCTGACCGCACAGGAGGGCGGCGGCGGGCCGCCGGAGCCGTCGGGGGACCCGCCGCGGCGCCGGAGGTCCGCGACCCTGATCGCGCTGACGCTGCGCATGGCCAAGCTCCTCGGGCTGATGCCGCCCCGGGCCAAGGACGGCCGGCCGACCGCCCGCGAGCGGCTCGGCATGGCGGGCCGCTGGGCCCTCCTGGGGCTGACGTTCCTGGTGGGCACGGTGGTCCCGCTGGTGTGGCTGCCCTACATGGCGGTCTCCTACCGCAGGGCGAGCCGCCAGGTCCTGGGCCGCGCCGCTGCGTACTACCTCACCGACGCGCCGCTGCCGCGCCAGCGCGGCTCCGGCTCGCGTCTGGAGCCCGGCATGCTGGCCGCCGTCGCCCGGGCCCTGATGTTCGTGGGTGTGCCGGTGCTCCTGGTCGCCGCCGTCGACCTCGGGGTGGCCGGGGGCACCTGGCCGGTGGCCTCCGCCGTGGTGGTCGCGCTGACCCTCCTGTCCGGCTGCGTGTGGCACGTGCGGCGCCGTCGCCGCCGCTCGGGGGATTAGCATGTGCGGACCGACCAAGACCAAGTTGAAACATGAACATCGGCTGAAGAATTGATATCTGCGATATCGCGAGCGGTTTCACGAACGGACGGGGGAGACGGGGAGGTGCCCCGGAGCCGGGCCCGGGTGGTGCTGTGGGCTGCCGCCGCCGTGGTGGGAGTCGGCTTCCTCGTCGCCCTGGAGATCACCTCGCGCCACTACGGCACGCCGGGCCCGATCACCGCCCAGGCGCGCGAGGTGTTCTTCCCGCCCCGCTCCGGGACGGTGCTCTACGCCGCCATGACGCTGATGCTCGTGGCGCTGACCTGGCGGCAGCGGTTCATCGCCGTCGGCGCCGCGGTCGGCATCGACCTGCTCTTCTGGCTCGGCCGCTGGGCGGCCGGCACTCCGACGATGTTCGGCAACGGCGCCCTGATCGTCACCCTGGCCTGCGCCGTCATCGCCGTCACGCGCCGCACCGGCCGGGAGCGGACGCTGCTGCTGAAGGGCGTCGGGCTCGCCCTGCTGCTGGTGGCCGGCCGCAAGACCGGCTACACCTGGCTCGACATCACCGCGAAGACCCGTCCGATGGTGCTCGACCAGTACGTGGCGACCGCCGACCACGCCCTCGGCAACCCCTCGTGGGTGGCCGGGAGGATCGTGCGGGCCACCGGCGCCGTCGGTGAGCACGTCCTGGACTGGGTCTACATCCAGCTGGCGGTGGGCGCGGTCGTCGTCGCCCTGTACCAGCTGCGCCGGGTGGCGGCCGAGCGCCGTTTCCCGACCCACCACCTGGTCCGCACCTTCCTGGTGATCGGGCTGCTCGGACCGGGCATCTACATGGTCTTCCCGGTGGTCGGGCCGATCCTCGCCTACGGCGCCGACGGCGGGCAGTGGGCTCTGGCCGACCTCTGGCCGAACACCCCTCCGCCGCTCGGCACCCCGCAGGCGATGCCCTTCGACGGATTCACCCCGCGCAACTGCATGCCGAGCCTCCACACGGCGTGGGCGACCGCGATCTTCATCCATTCCCGCAAGGGCCCGCGGGCCCTGCGCTGGCTCGGTGCGTTCTGGCTGGTCGCCACGCTCGGGGCGACGCTCGGATTCGGCTACCACTACGGCGCCGACATCCTCGCCGGCGTGGTGTTCACGGTCACGATCGAAACGGCGCTGCGCGCCTTCGACCGCGGCTGGGAGCGGCGCGGGACCCTGCTCGCCTGCTACGGCGCCGTCGTCTTCACCGTGCTGCTGCTCTCCTACCGGTTCCTGTCGCAGCAGCTGGCCGCGCTGCCGTGGCTGGGCGGACCGCTGCTCGTCCTGGCGACTGCCTCGGTGGTCTACGGCTACGTGCGCACGGCCGCGCTGTGGGACCGCGAGCCCCTGCCGGGAGCCGTGCCGCAGCCGCGGCGCGCGGCGCAGCCCGAGCTGGTCTGAGCCGCGGACCCCTCTTCGGAGGGCTCCGGCGGCTCGTCCGTCAGCAGGCCCGTCCTCAGGGTCTCCAGGGTCCGGCTGAGCAGCCGGGACACGTGCATCTGCGAGATGCCGAGCCGTTCGCCGATCTGCGACTGGGTGAGCTCCTGGCCGAAGCGCAGCGACAGGATCTCCCGGTCCCGCTCCGGCAGCTCCGCCAGCAGCGGCTTGAGGGACTCCAGGCATTCGATGCGCTCGTAGACCGGCTCCTCCTCGCCCAGCGGGCGCTGGGCGGTACCGGAGTCGGCGTCCTCCTGCGCCGGCGCGTCGAGCGAGCGCGAGGCGTACACCTGGGCCGCCCGGCGTCCCTCGGCCAGCTCGGCCTCCGTCAGCCCGAGCCGGACGGCCAGCTCGGCGTCGGTGGCGCCCCGGCCCAGGTCCTGCTCCATCTCGTCCGAGGCCTTGGCCAGGTTCAGCCGCAGCTCCTGGAGCCGGCGGGGGACCTTCACGGCCCAGCTGGTGTCGCGGAAGAAGCGCTTGATCTCGCCGGTGACGGTGGGCAGCGCGAAGGTGGTGAACTCCACCCCGCGGGTGACGTCGTACCGGTTGATGGCCTTGATCAGGCCGATCGTGCCCACCTGCACGATGTCCTCGAAGGGCTCGCTGCGGCCGCGGAAGCGGCGGGCCGCGTACTTGACGAGGCTGAGGTTCAGCTCGACGAGGGTGTTGCGCACGTAGGAGTACTCGGGCGTGCCCTCCTCCAGGGTGCCCAGCCGGTGGAACAGGGCCCGCGACAGGGTCCTGGCGTCGGTGGTGCTGGCCTTGAGCGGCTCGGCCAGGATGTCCGCCACCGGCTCCCCCAGGGGTGTCACCGGGGGCTCCTGCGGCGGACGGGTATGGCAGGCGCCGCACGGGGCCTCGGGTGCGGGGCGGGTGCGGGTCTGCCGGGTGCTGGTCTGATGGATTCGGGTCATGGAACGGACCTCCGGCCCGTGTAGGTATCACGTGATTCATACCCGTTCTATCCGATATGACCCTTTCCTTTACGCGGTGCCTCAGGAGACCCGCACCACCACCAGACTGGTGTCGTCGTCGGTGTCCCCGAGAACCGCCGCCATCAGCCGGTCCGCCAGCTCCTCCGCAGGGCCCGGCCGCAGCCTCTCCGCCGCCCTGCGCAACGCCTGCAGGCTCTCGTCCAGCCCCACGTGCCGCCGCTCGATGAATCCGTCCGTGTACAGCAGCAGGGTGTCCCCGGAGCGCAGCTCGGTGTAGGTCTCCCCGTACCGGGCCCCCGGCAGCGCGCCCAGCAGGACGTTCGCCGCGCCCGCCATGAACCGGGCCCGCCCGCCGCGCAGCAGCAGGATCGGGGGATGGCCGGCCCCGGACCAGAACAGCGAACGGTCCGCCGGGTCGAACAGGGCGCACACGGCCGTCGCGGTGGGCTGCCCGGGCGTGTGCAGCGTCACGTCGTTGAGCCACTCCATGAGCCGGCCGGGAGGGTTCCCCGTGAAGGCCAGACCGTGCAGCGCCCCGCGCAGGGCGATCATGGCGGTGGTGGACTCGATGCCGTGCCCGGCGATGTCCCCCACCGTGACCAGCACCTTGCCGTTCGGCAGGGACTGCACGTCGTACCAGTCGCCGCCCACCCGGTACTCCGCGGCGGCCGGGCGGTAGCGGGCCGCGACCCGCAACCCGGGCGGGGTCTCCAGGGCGGGGGCCTCCGGGACGATGGCGTGCTGGAGCCCCAGCACCAGGTGGTCGCGCAGCTCGGCCTCGGTGCGCGCGGCGGACAGCTGGTCGTACGTGGCGGTGAGCGCCACCTCCGTGTGGTGCTGCGCCGAGACGTCCTGGAACACGCCGACGATCCCGGTCAGCGCGCTGCCCGTCAGCACCGGCTCGGCCGCCACCCGGACCCGGCGCACCCCGCCGCCGGGCCGCACCACCCGCACCAGGACCTGCCCGCCCTCGTGCCGGTCGGTGAGCGAGGCCAGCAGGCCGCCCAGCCGCACCGAGTCCTCGGTGTGCAGCCGCGCCCCCAGGGACCGCAGCGGCACCGCCGGGTCCTCGGGGTGCAGCCCGAACACCGGGTACGCGTGCGCGCTCCACACGGTGGTGCCCGCGACGAGGTCCTCCTCGAAGACCGCCAGCTGGTCCAGCCGCGCCAGCGCCCGGGTCACCGGCGGGCCGCGCCGGTCGTCGGCGTGCCACAGCACCGCGGCGCGCCCCCCGCCCAGCGGAAGCACCCGGACCTCGGCCATCAGGGGCGCGGTCGCCGTCCCCGCCTTGGCCGGCGGCGCGTGGGAGGGGGCCGCCGGCAGGGAGGGGACGTACTGCGGGGCGCCGGTCGCGTTCGCCCGCGCCAGCAGCCCGACCAGCTCCTCGTAGACGGCGGGGAAGAGCTGTGCGACGGGCCGCCCCTCCGGCGAGGGCGGGGGCGTCAGGACGCGCAGCGCGGCCGGGTTGAGGTAGTCCACGGTGTGGGCCCGCCCGAAGCCCACGGCGTCCCGGTCCCCGGCCGGGACCGCCACGCTCACCAGCATCGCCGGCAGCACCAGCTCCGACAGGACGGCGGTGAGGCGGGGCACCGCGCCGGCGCCGGCGCCGGCGTCGGCGCGTTCGAGCACCTGGCCGGCGGGACGGCACAGGGCGGCGGTGGTGGCACGCAGCCCACTGTCGAGGACCCGGGCACCGGGCCAGACGACCAGCGCCAGCCCGACGCCCTGGCCGCCGCGGTCCAGGGGGACCAGCCCCCGCGCCGCCTCCGGGCGCGGACCGGGAAGCCGGCCCTCGGCTCCCGGGCCGTCGGGGAACCACGCGGGCAGGCCCACCGCCAGCGCGCGGTGCAGCGGCCCGCCCGTCTCCGGCGGCACCCACCGCCAGTGCGCGGCCTCCAGGGGGGTCGCCCCCGCCTGCCCGGCCAGTTCCAGGCAGTCGGTCTCCGTACGCCGCCACAGGTAGACGGACTCGGCGCCGAGCCGCCGCAGCCCGCCCTCCAGCAGGGCCGACGCCGCCGCGGCGGCCGTGTCGGAGGTCAGCACGGCGGTGGTGCCCCGGCGGATCCGGCGGGCCTCCGCCGTCGGCACCGCCTCCGGGGCCCCCGGGACCGGGTCGCGCGCGGCGTCCGGGCCGGCGGCCGCGTTGAGGATGTCCGCCGCGAGGTCGGCCGCGCTGAGCCCCGTCGACACGGCCAGCCGGACCAGGTGGTCGGCCGCCTCGTCGGGGGACAGGGACAGCTGGGCCATCAGCACCCCGCAGGCCAGGTCCAGGAGGCTGCGCCGGGCCCGGTCGGCGTGCAGCGCCGCCACCTCGGCCGTCAGGTCCGCGACGGCCGAGGTGAGTCCGCTCTCGGGCAGGGCCATGCCGGCTCCTCAGCGGGGTGTGAGCCAGGTGCGCAGGGCGGTGAGCAGCCGGTCGGGGGCCACGGGCTTGACCACGTAGTCGGACGCCCCGGCGGCAAGGGCCTCCGTCCGGTCGCCCGGCATCGCCTTCGCGGTCACCACCACCACGGGCAGGTCCGCCAGCCCGGGCATGGCGCGGATGGCCCGGGTGGTGGCGTAGCCGTCGAGACCGGCCATCATCAGGTCCATCACGACCAGGTCGACCTCCGGGTGCGCGGCCAGCAGCCGGATCCCGGCCTCGCCGTTGTCGGCGGTCAGCACCTGCATCCCCGCCGACTTGAGCACCTCGGTCAGCGCGTAGACGTTGCGGGTGTCGTCGTCGACCAGGAGCACCGTCCGGTCCCGCAGGCCCTCCTCGTCGACGGCCTCGGGGGGCGGGGCCACGGAGGCGTCGTCGTCCCGCTGTCGGCCGGACCCGCCCGGGGCCTGCCGGGACTGTGCCCTGCCGTCGCGTTCCGGCAGGTAGAGGGTGAAGCAGCTGCCCCGGCCCATGGTGCTCTCGGCGGTGATGGTGCCGCCGAGCAGCTTGGAGACCTCGCGGCTGATGGACAGGCCCAGTCCGGTGCCGCCGTACGCCCGGTCGACGCCGGTGTCGCCCTGCTGGAAGGCGTCGAAGACCGATTCCAGCTGCTCGGCGGCGATGCCGATGCCGGTGTCGATGACCCGGAAGGCGAGCACGGGACCGGTGCCGCGCAGCGGGTCCGGGACGTCCTGCGGGGCGGTCTGCTGCACCCGCAGGGAGACCCCGCCGGTCCGGGTGAACTTCAGGGCGTTCGAGACCAGGTTGCGCAGCACCTGGCGCAGCCGGGCCTCGTCGGTGACCAGTCCCTCGCCCGCCGACGGGGCACGGCTGACGGTGAACTCCAGGCCCCGCTCGTCGGCGACGGGCCGGAAGGTGACGTCCACGTAGTCCAGGACGCGCTGGAGGGAGACCGGCTCGGGGTGCACGTCCATCCGGCCGGCCTCCACCTTGGACAGGTCGAGGATGTCGTTGATCAGCTGGAGCAGGTCGGAGCCGGCCGAGTGGATGACGGCCGCGTAGTCCGCCTGCTTCTCCGTCAGATTGCCCTCGGCGTTCTGCGCGAGCAACTGGGCCAGGATCAGCAGGCTGTTGAGCGGGGTGCGCAGCTCGTGGCTCATGTTGGCCAGGAACTCCGACTTGTACAGGGAGGCCCGGGCCAGTTCCTGGGCGCGTTCCTCCAGCTCCTGGCGGGCCTGCTCGATCTGGTGGTTCTTCCGCTCGATGTCGCGGTTGCGGTCGGCCAGCAGGGCCGCCTTGTCCTGGAGTTCGGCGTTGCTGCGCTGGAGCTCGCGCTGGCGGGCCTGGAGTTCCCCGGACCGCGCGCTCAGCTCCGCCGTCAGCAGCTGCGAGCGCTCCAGCAGTTCGTCGGTGCGGGCGTTGGCGGTCAGGGAACTGACGTTGACGCCCAGCAGTTCGGTGCACTGCTCCAGGAAGTCGCGGTGCAGTGGCGCGAACGGGCGCAGCGACGCCAGCTCCAGGGCGCCGAGCACCTGCCCCTCGAAGACGATGGGCAGCACGATCAGGGTGCTGGGGTCGGCGGAGCCCGTGCCGGTGTGGACCGGCGCGTACCCCGGCGGCAGTTCGTCCACGACGAGTACCCGGTGGTCGGCGGCCGCCTGGCCGACCAGGGACTGGCCCACGCGGAAGCGGCGGGAGGCGGCCGTCGGGTCGTCGGGCAGCCCGTACGAGGCGATGGCGACGAGTTCGGGCCCCCCGGTGCCCCCGTCGCCGTCGGGGCCGCCGGGGCCGTCCTGGGCCAGGAAGAAGCAGCCGTACTGCGCGTGGACCAGCGGCGGCAGCTCGCGCATGATCAGCCGGGCCACCGTGGTCAGGTCGCGCCGGCCCTGGATCCCGCCGGAGATCCGCGCGAGCTGGGTCTTGAGCCAGTCCTTCTCCTCGTTGGCCCGGGTCGTCGCGCGCAGCGACTCCACCATGGAGTTGATGTTGTCCTTGAGGGTCCCGACCTCGCCGGGCGCCTCGACCGCGACGGTACGGGTCAGGTCGCCGCGGGCCACGGCGCTGGTGACCTCGGCGATGGCCCGTACCTGGCGGGTGAGGTTGCCCGCGAGTTCGTTGACGTTCTCGGTGAGCCGGCGCCAGGTGCCGGACACGTCGGCCACCTCGGCCTGGCCGCCGAGCCGGCCCTCGCTGCCGACCTCCCGGGCCACCCGGGTCACCTCGGCGGCGAACGAACCCAGCTGGTCGACCATCGTGTTGATGGTCGTCTTCAGCTCCAGGATCTCCCCGCGGGCGTCCACGTCGATCTTGCGCGTCAGGTCGCCCTCCGCGACGGCCGTGGTGACCTGCGCGATGTTGCGGACCTGGTTGGTGAGGTTGTCGGCCATCGAGTTCACGTTGTTGGTCAGGTCCATCCAGGTGCCCGACACTCCGTGGACGGTGGCCTGGCCGCCCAGGTTCCCCTCGGTGCCGACCTCCCGGGCCACCCGGGTGACCTCCTCCGCGAACGAGGACAGCCGCTCGACCATCGTGTTGATCGTGTCCTTCAGCTCCAAGAGCTCCCCGCGCGCGTCCACCCTGATCTTCTGCGTGAGGTCGCCCCTGGCCACCGCCGTGGCCACCTGGCTGATGTTGCGCACCTGCGAGGTCAGGTTGTCGGCCATGCTGTTGACGGCGTCGGTCAGCTCCCGCCAGACGCCCCCGACCGGCGGTACCCGCGCCTGCCCGCCGAGCCGCCCCTCGCCGCCGACCTCCTGGGCCACCCGGGTGACCTCGGTGGTCACCTGGGACAGCTGGGCGACCATGCCGTTGAAGACGGCCGCGATGTTTCCGGGCAGGCCGCCGGCGTCCTCCGGAAGCCGGGTGTCCAGATTGCCGTCGCGGACCGCCATCAGGCCCGCCAGCAACTGCTCCAGCGTTCTGTCTGTCTCGTCCATGGTCAGTCCCGAAGAGGAGCCGTCGCCTCCACTGTGACACGGGTGGGTTCCGTCCGGGCGTCTGCCCGCGCCGGGCCCGCGTACTCCGAACCGGTGCGGTGCCGGACACCGCACCGGCGTGCCTCCGCCCCGGGGCGCCCGGCGGGCCGGGCGGCGCGGGTCACCGCCGGTCACGGGACGCGCTACGCCGAGGCGGTGGTGGTGGCGAGGGCGTCGACGACCTCGGTGAGGCGGCCGTGCCGGCGCAGCACCGCGCGCTGCCGGTCGGCCCCGCTCCCCTCATGGCGCAGCCGGCGCAGCAGGTCCTCGACCAGGGCCAGGTCCCCGGAGGCCTCAAGTCCAGGCGCCGCCCGGGACAGGAGGCGGTCCACCAGGGTGCCGGCGGGCAGCCGTTCGCCGCTCACCGGGTCCAGCCCCCAGCCGTGGAGCCCCTCGACCGCGGCCAGCTCGTGCGCCGCGCGCAGCCGCCGGTCGGAGACCTCGGGGGGCGGCTGCCGGTGTTCGGCGTCGATGAGCAGTGCCTGGGCGAGGCCGCGGACGAGGGCCGTCAGCAGGACCACCGTGTCGAGGTCGGCGTTGGCGTCGGCGACGCGGATCTCCAGGGTGGGCACGTGCTCGGAGGGGCGCGCGTACCAGTACAGCATCCGCCGGTCCATCAGGACCCGGTGCTCCACCAGCGCGGCCACGTACGCCTCGTACTGCGCCTCGCGCATCACCGGGGCGGGTCCGACGGTGGGCCAGCGGGAGAACGCCTTGTAGCGCCAGCTGTCGAACCCGGTGTCGTGGCCCAGCACGAAGGGGGAGTTCCCGGTGAGGGACTGCAGGACCGGCAGCCAGGGGCGCATGTGGTGGGACAGGGACAGGGCGGTGGCCCGGTCGATGGTGCCGAGGTGCACATGGCAGCCGCACACCAGCCCGTCGTACGGTCCGACGAGCGAGGCGAACGTGCGGGCCATGCGGCGGTAGCGGTCGGTGTCGGTCACGGTCAGCGGCCGCAGGGGCGGCACGGCCGGAGTCCCCGTCGCCACCAGCCGGCAGCCGTGCTCCTCCGCGGCCGCGCCGGCCACGCGCCGCAGCCGCGCCAGCTCGGCCCGCAGCCCGGCCGTGTCGGCGACGGGCCGGGTGCACACCTCCACCTGGGCGGCGAAGAACTCGGTCTGGACCTGCTCGCCCAGCTCCTCGGCGGCCGCCGCGATCACCGCGGGCGCCCGCTCGGCCGGCCGCCTGCTGACCCGGTCGACCAGCAGGAACTCCTCCTCCACGCCCATCGTCAGCGCACGCATCAGGCTCTCCTCGCTTCGGACCGGGCACATACCCGCGTGGGCGGGGCGCAGTCGCGCGCAGGCGCGTTCAGCGGTCGTCGCGCATGTCGTACAGGTCCTCCTCGTCCAGGTCCCTCATCACGTCGCGCAGCGTCGCGTCCTCCCGGCCCCGCTCGTGCGCCACCTCGCCGGGGCTGCGCGGCCGCCCGCCGGTCCGCGGCTGCCCGGGACCCGGCGCACGCCCCCGGCCCCGCTGCCCGCGGGCCTGGCCCTGGTCCTGCTGCCGGTCCTGGTCCCGGCTCCTGTTCCCGTCGTGCCGGTCGCTCATGACGCACACTCCTCGCACCCCCCTTAGAACGTACTCCCCGGCGTTTGTCCGTACCTCTCCTGGGAAGACGCCGACGCGCCGCCCCGTGGTCTCGAACGCGGGGCGGACCACGTGTCCGGCCGAGAGGCGGCGGGGTGCCGGGCGGACCACGATGGAGGGGAACGGGCTCGGTTGGGAGTGCGTGCCTGATGGACGAGGACATCCAGGTCGACGACCTGATCGACAGCGCGGCGCAGGCCGCCGGCGGCTGGCTGGGCTCCCTGGGGGGGGGGGGGGGGGGGGGGGGGGGGGGGGGGGGGGGGGGGGGGGGGGGGGGGGGGGGGGGGGGGGGGGGGGGG
>NZ_JBBDHD010000258.1:0-3312 GCF_044129415.1 Streptomyces racemochromogenes | reverse complement strand
CGCGAGTACTGGGTGCGGCACGTCCGCGAGGCCGTCCGCTTCGCCGACGCCGTCGACTGCCTGGCCCTCGAAGGAGTGCGCACCTTCCTGGAGGTCGGCCCCGGCGGCGTCCTGACCGCCCTCGCCCGGGACGTCGTGGACGAGCAGGCCGTCACCGTTCCCGCCCTGCGCGCCGACCGCCCCGAGGACCTGGCCCTCACCACCGCCCTCGCCCGGCTCCACGTCCACGGCACCCCCGTCGACTGGGCCGCCGTCCATGCGGGCCGCGGCGCCCGCCGAGTGGACCTGCCCACCTACCCCTTCCAGTACGCTCACCACTGGCTCGACGCCCCGGCCGGCACCGGCGACGTCACCGCCGCCGGACTGGCCGGCGCCGGACACGCCCTGTTCGGGGCGACGGCCCTGCTGCCCGACGGCGCGGGCTCCCTCCTCACCGGACGCCTGTCCCTCGACACCCACCCCTGGCTCGCGGACCACGCCGTCTCCGGCGTGACCCTGCTGCCCGGTACCGCCTTCCTGGAGATGGCCGTACGCGCCGGTGACGAACTCGGCTGCGGCCGGGTCGAGGAACTCGCCCTCGCCGCGCCCCTGGTCCTCCCGGAGCAGGGAGCGGTCCAGGTCCGGGTGGTCGTCGGAGCGGAGGAAGAGACATCGGGACGGCGGCCGGTGAAGGTCTACTCCCGTACCGAGACCGCCGCCGAGACCGCCGGTGAGGAGACCTGGACCCGCCACGCCACGGGCTTCCTCGTCCCCGACACCGACCGGACCCCGCCGGAGACGGACGGCGCATGGCCCCCGGCGGGCGCCACCGCCGTAGACCTCCACGACTGCTACGACCGGCTGGCCGACGCCGGCTTCGGCTACGGCCCGGTGTTCCAGGGGCTGCGTGCCCTCTGGCGGGGCACGGAGCAGGACCTGTTCGCCGAGGTCGCGCTGCCCGAAGGAACCCCGTCCGACGGGTTCGCCGTGCACCCCGCGCTCCTCGACGCCGCCCTGCACGCCCTCAGCGCCGGAGAGTTCCTCGGCACCGACCCCGCGGGCCGGCTCCCGTTCGCCTGGAGCGGCGTCAGCGTGTACGGAAGCGGAGCCGAAACCCTGCGCGTCCGGCTGACCCGGGCCAAGACCGGGCCGGACGCGGTGGAGCTGCGGATCAGCGACGGCCTGGGACGGCCCGTCGCCTCGGTCGACTCGCTGCTCCTGCGCACGGTCACCCCCGAGCAGCTCGCCGAGGCCGGAGCCGCCGCCCAGGGCGACGCCGGCGTGCGGGACGCGCTGTACCGCGTGGTGTGGGAGCGGTGCGAACCGGTCGCCGGGGGCGAGTCCGCCGCGCCGCTCCGGTGCGAGCGGCTCGCCGAGCTGGACGGGGCGCCCGTGCCCGCGCACGTGGCCGTCACGCTGCCGGGCACGGGGGAGCGGCCTGCACCGGCCGACGCCGCGCGCCGCGCCCTGGAACTGCTCCAGGAGTGGCTGGCCGAGGACCGCTACGCCGCCTCGCGGCTGGTCGTCGTGACCCGCGGCGCGGTCGAGGCGGACCCGGCCGCCACCGGGGCCGCCGCACGCGCCGTGGACCCCGTACAGGCCGCCGTCTGGGGCCTCGTACGCTCGGCCCAGTCCGAGAACCCCGGCCGGTTCCTGCTGGTGGACGCCGACGGAGACGACACCGCGGGCCTGTCGGCCGCCGTGGCCTGCGGGGAGCCCCAGGTCGCGGTCCGTGACGGAGCCCTGCTCGTGCCGCGGCTCGTGCGGGCCGGCGAACCCGACCCGGCGGCCGAGGACGCGCCCGTACCCTTCCCCGCCGACGGAACGGTGCTGATCACCGGCGCGTCCGGAGCGCTGGGCCGGCTCGTCGCCCGCCACCTGGTCACCGTCCACGGCGTGCGGCACCTGCTGCTGGCCAGCCGCCGCGGCCAGGACGCCCCCGGGGCAGTCGAGTTCACCGAGGAGCTGCGCGAACTCGGCGCCGAGGCACGGACGGCCGCCTGCGACGTGGCCGACCGCGCCGAGCTGGCCGCCCTGCTGGCGACGGTTCCGGCCGGGCACCCGCTGAGCGCCGTGGTCCACGCGGCCGGTGTGACCGACGACGGCACCGTCCCCGCCCTCACCCCGGACCGCGTCGACCGGGTGTTCCGCCCCAAGGCGGACGCGGCCCTCCACCTGCACGAACTGACCCGCGACATGGAGCTGTCCGCCTTCGTCCTGTTCTCGTCCGCAGCCGCCACCCTCGGCAGCGCCGGACAGGCCAACTACAGTGCCGCGAACTCCTTCCTCGACGCCCTGGCCGTGTCCCGCCGGGCCGAGGGACTCCCGGCCGTGTCCCTCGCCTGGGGCCTGTGGGCGCAGAGCAGCACCCTCACGGCCGGACTCGCCGCCGCCGACCGGCACAGGATCGGCCGCTCCGGACTGATCGCCCTGGAGGCGGCCGAGGGCCTGGCGCTGTTCGACGCCGCCTGCCGCTCCGAACGGCCCGTGCTGGTCCCCGTCCGCCTGGACAGCGGGGCACTGCACGCCCAGGCCCGCGCGGGCGCCCTGCCGCCGCTGCTGCGGAAGCTGGTCCGCACCTCCGTACGGCGCAGCCTCGACGGGTCCCCGCAGACGGCGCCCGGGCAGACCCCGCTGGCCGGCCGGCTCGCCGCCCTGCCGGAGGACGAGCGGTACACGTCCGTCCTCGACCTGGTCCGCACCCAGGTGGCGGCGGTCCTCGGCCACACGTCCGCCCGGTCCGTGGCGGTGGACCGGCAGTTCAGGGACCTCGGCTTCGACTCGCTCACCGCCGTCGAACTGCGCAACACCCTCAACACCGCCACCGGTCTGCGGCTGCCCGCCACCCTCGTCTTCGACCACCCCACGCCCGACGCGCTCACCCGCCTGCTCCTCACCGAACTGCTGGGTGCCGACACCGACACCGACCCCGTCCCGGCCGGCACGGCCGTGGCGGGCCAGGTGGCGGTGGCCGACGATCCGATCGTGATCGTGGGGATGAGCTGCCGTTATCCGGGCGGGGTGCGTTCTCCGGAGGATCTGTGGCGGCTGGTCGCGGAGGGCGGGGATGCGATCGGTGGTTTCCCGGTCGACCGTGGCTGGGCGTTGGAGAGCCTGTATCACCCGGATCCGGATCACGCGGGGACGAGTTATGCCCGTGAGGGCGGGTTCCTGTACGAGGCGGCCGAGTTCGATGCGGGGTTCTTCGGGATCTCGCCGCGTGAGGCCCTGGCGATGGACCCCCAGCAGCGGTTGTTGCTGGAGACCTCGTGGGAGGTGTTCGAGCGGGCCGGGATCGACCCGGCGACCCTGCGCGGCTCCCGTACGGGGGTG
>NZ_JBBDHD010000257.1:0-3531 GCF_044129415.1 Streptomyces racemochromogenes | reverse complement strand
CCGCCCCCGCGATAGCGCGCGGCCCGGCGCGACCCCCCGCCCCCCCCCGCGGGGCGGGGGCGGCGCGGCGCGGGGGGGGGGGGCCCCCCCCCCGCGGCCGCCCCCCCACCCCGAGGCGACCGTGATCAACGAGTACGGTCCCACCGAGACCACCGTCGGCTGCACCGAGTTCCGCATCGGCCCCGGCGAGCCGGTCCCGGCCGGAGTGGTCACCATCGGCCGCCCCGTCTGGAACACCCGGATGTACGTCCTCGACTCCCGGCTGCGGCCGGTGCCCGCCGGGGTGGCGGGCGAGCTCTACATCGCGGGCGACCTGGTCACCCGCGGCTACCACGGCCGCCCCGAGCTCACCGCCGGCCGCTTCGTCGCCGACCCGTGGGGACCCGCCGGCGCCCGCATGTACCGCTCCGGCGACCTGGCGCGCTGGAACTCCGCCGGGCTCCTGGAGTTCATCAGCCGGGTCGACCACCAGGTCAAGGTCCGCGGCTTCCGCATCGAGCCCGGTGAGATCGAATCCGTGCTCGGCGCCCACCCGGACGTCCTCCAGGCCGCCGTCGTGGTCCGCGAGGACCGTCCCGGGGACAAGCGGATCGTCGCCTACGCCGTACCCGCCGGCCCCGCGCCCGCCCCGCTCGAACTGCGCGCCTGGACGGCCGAGAGGCTGCCCGAGTACATGGTCCCGGACACCGTCGTCCTGCTCGACGAGTTCCCCGCCACCGCCAACGGGAAGCTGGACCGCACCGCCCTGCCGGCCCCGGCGGAGCGCTCCGCCCCCGCCGCGGGACCCCAGGCGCGCACGGCCCGGGAGGAGATCCTGCGCGGACTCTTCGCCGAGGTCATCGGCCTCGACGAGGTCGCCGTGGACGCGAACTTCTTCGACCTCGGCGGACATTCGCTGCTCGCCACCCGGCTGATCGGCCGCATCCGGTCGGTCTTCGGCGCCGAGGTGTCCCTGCGCACCCTCTTCGAGGCCCCCACGGTCCGCGAGATGGCCGCGCGCATCGACACCGCAGCCCGGGCCCGGATCCCGCTCGTGCCGCAGCCGCGCCCGGAACGGATCCCGCTCTCGGCCGCCCAGCGCCGCCTGTGGTTCCTCAACCGGCTGGAAGGCCCGAACGCCACGTACAACGTCCCCCTCGTGCTGCGCCTCGACGGCCCGCTGGACGCCGCCGCCCTGCGCGCCGCGCTCGGCGACCTCGTCGCCCGGCACGAGAGCCTGCGCACCCTCCTCACCGAGGAACACGGCGTACCCCGCCAGGAGATCCTGCCGGCCGACCGCGCCCGCGTGGACCTGCACGTCGAGGACGTCACGCCCGCCGCCCTGGAGACGGCGCTCGGCCAGGCCGCCCGGTACGCGTTCACCCTGGACGCCGAACCGCCGGTGCGGGCCACCCTGTTCCGGCACGCGCCGGGGCGGCACGCCCTGCTCCTGCTGATCCACCACGCGGCCGCCGACGGATGGTCCACCGGCCCGCTGCTGCGGGACCTGTCGCAGGCCTACGCCGCCCGTCGGGGCGGGCACGCCCCGCAATGGGTGCCGCTCACGGTGCAGTACGCGGACTACGCGCTGTGGCAGCAGGAGGTGCTGGGCTCCGAGGACGACCCGCAGAGCCCCCTCGCCCGGCAGGTCGGCTACTGGACGAGCCGGCTCGCCGGACTCCCCGAACTGATCGAACTGCCGCTGGACCGGCCCCGGCCGGCCGTCGCCTCGCACCGCGGCGAGCTGATTCCCTTCCGGATCGGCACCGACGCGCACCAGGCGCTCAAGGCCCTCGCGCGCACCACCGGCACCACCGTCTTCATGGTCGTCCACGCCGCGCTCGCGGCGCTGCTGACCCGCCTGGGCGCGGGCACGGACGTGCCGATCGGCACGGCCGTGGCGGGGCGTTCGGACGAGGCGCTGGACGATCTGGTCGGGTTCTTCGTGAACACGCTGGTGCTGCGGACGGACACCTCGGGGGATCCGAGCTTCCGCGAGCTGCTGGAGCGGGTCCGGGAGGTGGACCTGGGGGCGTTCGCCCACCAGGACGTGCCGTTCGAGCGGCTGGTCGAGGTCGTCAACCCGGTCCGCTCGCTGGCCCACCACCCCCTCTTCCAGGTCATGCTCGTCCAGCAGGACGGGGCGGACGGATCCCTCGCGCTGCCCGGGGTCACCGGACGCACCGAGGACCTGAGCGCGGGCGTCGCCAAGTTCGACCTGGTCCTGTCCTTCCAGGAGGACCGGGACGGCGTCGGCGGCAACCTCGGCTTCGCCACCGACCTCTTCGACCGCGCCACCGCGCAAGCCGTCGCCGAGCGCCTCGTACGCGTCCTCGAAGCGGTGGCGGCCGACCCGGAACAGCCGGTCGGGGCCCTCGCCATCGTCACCGAGGAGGAACGCCGGACCCTGCTGCACACCTGGAACGACACCGGCCGGCCCGTCCCGGCGGGCTCCCTGCCGCGGCTCTTCGCCGCACAGGCCGCCCGCACCCCGGACGCCCCGGCCCTGCGCCTCGGCCCCGACACCCTCTCGTACGCCGAACTCGACCGGCGGGCCAACCGCTTCGCCCACCGGCTCATCGAGGAGGGCGTGGGCCCCGAATCGCGGGTGGCGCTCTTCCTGGAACGCTCCTTCGACGCCGTCGTCGCGATCCTCGGCATCCTCAAGGCGGGCGGCATGTACGTCCCGCTGGACGTGCGCTACCCGGCGTCCAGGCTCCGCGTCATCCTCGACGAGGCGGCCATCACGATGGTCGTCACGGACCGGACCGACCTGGAACTCCCGCACGGAGCACGGACCCTGGAACCGACCGCCGACGGCCGGCCCGACCACGACCCCGGCGTGCCGGTCGACGCCGGACAGCTCGCCTATGCGATGTTCACCTCCGGCTCCACCGGCACCCCCAAGGGCGTCGCGGTCACGCACGGCAACATCGCCGCGCTCGCCGTCGACGGATCCTTCGGGGGCGGCGCCCACCAGCGGGTGCTGCTGCACTCGCCCCTCGCCTTCGACGCCTCGACGTACGAGCTGTGGGTACCGCTGCTCGCCGGCGGCGAGGTGATCATCGCCCCGCCCGGCGAGGTCGACATCGACGCGCTGAAGCGGATGCTGGACGGCGAGGGCCTGACGGCGGTGTTCCTCACCACCGCACTGTTCAACCTGCTCGCCGAGGAGCCCGGCAACCCGCTCGCGAGTCTGCGCGAGGTCTGGACCGGCGGCGAGGCGGGATCGCTCACGGCCATGCGCCACGCCGTCGACCACTGCCCCGACACCCGGGTCGTGCACGTGTACGGGCCCACCGAGTCCACCACGTACGCCACCCGGCACCTGGTCCGGCGCCCCTACGACTACCGGGGGATCCCGCCGATCGGCGGCCCCATGGACAACACCACCGCGTACGTCCTCGACGCCCGGCTCCAGCCGGTGCCGGTCGGCGTACCGGGAGAGCTGTACATCGGCGGTGCCGGACTCGCGCGGGGCTACCTGGGGCGTGCGGCGCAGACCGCCGGACGCTTCGTGGCCGGCCCCTTCGGGACGCCGGGCGGGCGCAT
>NZ_JBBDHD010000256.1:0-3746 GCF_044129415.1 Streptomyces racemochromogenes | reverse complement strand
CCCGGGCATCGGCGACACCCCCGAGATCACCGTCCACTTCCACCAGGAGGGCTTCGAGCACGTCCCCGGCGGCGGGGGGGGCCGCGGGGCGGGGGGGCCCCGGCCCCCCCCCGCCCCCCGGCGGGGGGGGGGCCGGCCCCGCCCCCCCCCACCGACGCCGGGAGCGGGATGGACGCCGGGATCGGCCCGCGCGCCGGAGCGGCCGGAGCCGCGTCGCCGGCGGGTGCCTGTCCAGGCGCGCCGCCCGCCTCGGGCCACTGGGCCGGCATCGTCCAGGTCCCGGTGGCGCTGGGATCCGTACTGCCGGACGAACCCAGCGGCATGATCATCGGAGGCGGCACGAAGCCGTGCCCGGGTGCCGCCAGGGGCTCCCCGGTGTCGAGGGCGTCCAGCATGTCCTGCGGCAGCTGGACGAAGGCCGTGGCGTCGGAGTCGTAGTCGCCCCCCTGCGGCACCGGCTCCCAGCCCCAGCCGGCCCCCGCGGCGCCGCCGTCGCCCATGTTCCCCGCGTTCCCCGTGTCCCCGGTCGTTCCGCTCACGTTCTCGTTCTCACTCATGAGGTCAGCGCCCTCCCCAGGGCCCTGCGCGCCAGCACGGCGACGGTCCGCCGCAGATGCAGTACTCCGGCGGAGACCTGCTGCCCCTGGTCGGGCACGCACGCCGCCGCCACGTACTCGCCGAAGGCCTCCAGGGCCTCCGGGGCCAGGCTTCGGTCCCCGTCCCAGTCGATCAGCGATGCCACCCACTGCTCGGCCTCCAGCGGCCGCAGCGGCATCGGCGCCACCGCGCCGATCGCGCACCGCACACCGCGGCGCGCGGGATCCAGCACGAGCCCCACGGACGCCACCGCGCGCCCCGGCCCGGTGCGCCCCGTGGCCTTCAGGAACACCTGCGGGGCGTGCAGCAGGGGCACCCGCACGAACCCGATCAGCTCGCCCGGCCGCAGCATGTCCCGTCCGGCGAGCAGGTGGGAGACGGGGATCTCGCGCTGCGAGCCGCCGGGGCCGACGATGACCAGCACCGCCTCCAGGGCCGCCAGCACGGGCAGCGCGTCGCCCGTCGGGGCGGCGGTGGCGATGTTGCCGCCGAGGGTTCCGGCGTTGCGGATCTGCGGCGGGCCGGCCGCACGCGCGGCCGCGGCCAGCGCCGGGATCAGAGCGGCGAAATCCGGCCGTCCCATCCGGGCGTGCGTGAGGCCCGCGCCGAGCAGCGCGTGCCCGTCCTGGTACTGCCAGCCGCGGATCTCGCTGATCCGCCCCAGGCCCACCAGTGCGGCGGGCCGCAGCAGTCCGGCGTTGACGGCGGCCATGAGGTCGGTGCCGCCGGCCACCGGGACGGCCGCGGGCATGGCGGCGAGCGCCGCGACGGCCTCGTCGAGCGAGACCGGCAGCATCACGGACTGCGCCGCCTGCCCCGGCGACGCGTGCGGGGTGTGCGGCCCCTGAGCCGAATGCGGTGTGTGCGGTGCGTGCGTGGTCAACCCAGCTGCCCCTTCCCGATGTCCCGGTCCCGGCGCTCACGCCTGTCCGCCGTACGGTACGTGCTCACCGCCGGGACGTGGCAACTCTGGCACATCTTCGGGACCACCCGGCGCGAGGGTCTCCCGGGCGCCGCCTCCCCCTCGCTCCCGGGCCCGGCGCGGGGCCCGTCCGGCCGTCTCCCGCGGCCGCCCTCCACGCTCGCTCCGCCCCTGGCCGAGCCGTGGCCGCGCCCCGGCCGGGCCTCGCGGAGCGCCCCTCCCGACCCGGCCCGTACCGCTCTCGTACGAGACCGACCCGAACGTCCGTTTTCCTCCGGATCCGCCTTGTTCGAGCGACAGTTCCCATGGTTCCCGAAGAGTTCCGCTTCCGGGTGCCGGGGGCGCTCCGGGGGCCCGTACCGCTTCCCGCGACCCCGGGTCACACGATCGGGGGCGCGCCCTCGATCGGACGTCCCCGCACCCCGGGCCGCCGCTGCCACGGCAGCGGTCCGCCCGGTGGCCGGTACTCGACCCCGAGGGCGTCCAGCCGCGCCCGGTGCGCCTCGGCCCGCGCGGCGAAACCGTCCCAGTCCCGGGATTCCGGTTCCGGCAGCCGCGACCACACCACCTCCGCGAAGGCGGCCAGCCGGGGGAACACCTGGTAGTCGACCCGGCCCTGGTGCTCCATCACCTCGGTCCACACGTTGGCCTGCGCGCCCAGCACGTGCGCGGCGGCCTCCGGCGACAGCTTCGGCGGCACCGGCTCGAACCGGTAGACGTCCTCCAGGGACCGTACGTACCCGATGGGCATCGGCTCGTCGGGGCCGCCCGCCTGACGGTGGTCCAGGTACACCTGCTGCTCGGGGCACATCACCACGTCGTGCCCGGCCTCGGCGGCGGCGATCCCGCCCGCGTAGCCGCGCCAGGAGGAGACGGCCGCGCCGTCGGCGAGACCGCCCTCCAGGATCTCGTCCCAGCCGATGAGCCGGCGGCCCCGGTCGGCGAGCCAGCGGTCGAAGTGCCGGATGAACCAGGCGTGGAGGCCGCTCTCCGCGTCCACGCCCAGCTCCCGGATCCGCGCCTGCGCCGTCGCCGAGGCCCGCCACTGGGACGTGGGGCATTCGTCGCCGCCGACGTGCACGAAGGGCGAGACCTCGGGCGGGAACAGCTCCAGCACCTCCTCGAAGACCCCTTCGTAGAAGCGCAGGACCTCCTCGGTGGGCGCGAGCACGTGTTCGCTGATGCCCCAGTCGTCCCACACCCCGAGGGCGGCGGTGTCGACGACGTCCGCGTTGCCCAGCCAGGGGTAGGCGGCGATGGCGGCCTGGGAGTGCCCGGGCAGGTCGATCTCGGGGACGATGCGCACGTGCCGCTCCGCCGCGTACGCGACGATCTCGCGGATGTCGTCGCGACTGTAGAAGCCGCCGTGCGGGGTCTCGTTCCACAGCGGGGACGCCCGGTGCCCCCACCGGCTGCGCGGCCGCCAGGAGCCGGTCTCCGTGAGGCGCGGGTGGCGCTGGATCTCGATGCGCCAGCCCTGGTCGTCCGTCAGGTGCAGGTGCAGCACGTTGAGCTTGTGCGCGGCCAGCAGGTCGATGTAGCGCAGCACCCCGTCCTTGGGCATGAAGTGCCGGGCCACGTCCAGCATCAGCCCGCGCCAGCCGAAGCGCGGGCCGTCGGCGATCCGGACGTACGGCAGGTCCCAGCTCCGTCCGGGGCGCAGCGGGGCGCGCCGGTGGGCGTCGGGGCCGAGGAGCTGACGCAGCGTCTGGGCGGCCCAGAACAGCCCGGCCGGGTCCGCGCCGGTCAGCTCGACGCCGCCGGAGCCGACCTCCAGCCGGTACGCCTCGGGCTCCAGCCCCTCCGGCTCCAGCCGCAGCCGTACGTCGCCCCGCGCGCCCGCTCCGGCCGGGGGCAGCGCCCACCCGGTGGCGCCGCCGACCTCCCGGCGCAGCCAGCGCGCGACCCCGTCGCAGCCCGGCCCGGCGTCGAGCACGGGCTCGGGCCCGAAGACGTGGCGGCGCCCCTCCTCGTCGGGAACGGCCACCCGGGGTACGGGGATCAGGTCCATGCGTCAGCCCCTCACAGCACACCACTCGTGGCGCCGACCCTAGCCGCGCCCCCGGGCCCGGCAAAGGCTCCGGGAGCGAAAGGTCCGGACGCACGCGGAGGGCCCCGGGGGGGGCGGGGGGGGGGGCCCGGGCGGCCCCCCGGCCGTTTGGTGTCCTCGGTGCCCTCACCGAGGGCGATGAGGTGGACGAACACCTGCCGGGCGAGGCGCTGCTGG
>NZ_JBBDHD010000255.1:0-3848 GCF_044129415.1 Streptomyces racemochromogenes | reverse complement strand
CCCCCCCCCCCCCCCCCCCCCCCCCCCCCCCCCCCCCCCCCCCCCCCCCCCCCCCCCCCCCCCCCCCCCCCCCGACACACCCGTGCGGGTCAACCAGCTCGGCTACCTGCCCGACGGCCCCAAGCGGGCCACCGTGGCCAGCGCGGCGACCGCCCCGCTCGCCTGGCAACTGCGCGACGCGGCGGGCGTGGTGGTGGCCTCCGGTACCACCGCCGTGCGCGGCGCCGACCAGGCGTCCGGCCAGTCCGCGCACCTGGTGGACTTCGGCGCCTACACGGGAACCGGAACCGGCTACACCCTGGGGGTCGACGGCCGGACCAGCCACCCCTTCGACATCTCCCCGTCGCTGTACGACGCCCTGCGAGCGGACAGCATGTCGTTCTTCTACCAGCAGCGCAGCGGCATCGCCATCGACGCCGCCCTGGCCGGCGGCAGTGCCTACGCGCGCCCCGCCGGGCACCTGGGCATCGCCCCGAACAAGGGCGACGGCGACGTCCCCTGCCAGGCGGGGGTGTGCGACTACCGCACGGACGCGCGGGGCGGCTGGTACGACGCGGGCGACCACGGCAAGTACGTCGTCAACGGCGGCATCTCCGTCTGGGAGCTGGTCAACTCCTACGAGCGGGCCCGCCGTTCGGGCGGCGACGCGGCGCTCGGCGATGCGACGCTGCGGGTGCCGGAGCGCGGCAACGGAACGCCGGACGTGCTGGACGAGGCCCGCTGGGAGCTGGAGTTCCTGCTGCGGATGCAGGTCCCGGCCGGGAAGCCGATGGCCGGGATGGCCTTCCACAAGGTGCACGACGCCCAGTGGACCGCCCTGCCGACCCGGCCCGACCTCGACGCCGAGCAGCGCGAGCTGCACAAGCCGTCGACCGCCGCGACGCTGAACCTGGCGGCCTCGGCCGCGCAGTGCGCCCGCGTGTACGCGCCGTACGACGCCGCCTTCGCCGCCCGCTGCCTGGACGCGGCCCGCCGCGCCTGGACGGCCGCCCGGGCCAACCCGAACGTGTACGCCCCGGCGGCCGACAACACCGGCGGTGGCGCGTACGAGGACGCCGACGTGTCCGACGAGTTCTACTGGGCGGCGGCGGAGCTCCTGGCCACCACCGGAGAGGCACAGTACCGGGACGCCGTCACCGCCTCCCCGCACCACGCCAAGCCCGCCGACGGGTTCTGGTGGGGCGGCACGGCCACCCTCGGCCGCATCACCCTCGCCACCGTCCCCGGCGTGGGCCTGCCCGCCGACGACGTCGCCCGGCTGCGCGGCCTGCTGACCACGGCCGCCGACGGCCACCTGTCCACCATGGCCGGACAGGGCTACCCGGTGCCGCTCCCCGCCACCGGTTACGCGTGGGGCTCCAACAGCTCCGTCACCAACAACGCGATGCTGATGGCCGTCGCCTACGAGCTGACCGGCCAACAGCGCTACCGGGCCGGGGCGCTGGAGTCCCTGGACTACCTGCTCGGCCGCAACGCCCTCGACCTCTCCTACGTCACCGGCTACGGCGAACGTCACTCCCAGAACCAGCACCACCGGTTCTGGGCACACCAGAACGACGCCTCGCTGCCCCACCCGCCGGCCGGCTCCTTCGCGGGCGGCCCGAACGCGGCACTGGAGGACCCGGTCGCCAGGGAGAAGCTCGCGGGCTGCGCGCCGGCCACCTGCTACGTGGACGACATCGGCTCCTACTCCACCAACGAGGTGGCGATCAACTGGAACGCGTCGCTGGCCTGGCTGGCGGCCTTCGCCGCCGAGCGGCGCGGCGCCGCGGCGGTGCCCGTGGTCCAGGTGGCACCGGCGGCCGTGACGGTCCCGGAGGGCGGTTCGGCCCCGGTGGGCGTACGGCTCTCGACGGCGCCCGCGCGGGACGTCACGGTGACCGTGGCCCGGAGCTCCGGTGACGTGGACCTGTCGGCGGCCGCCACCCTGGTGTTCACCCCCGCCGACTGGGCGACGGCGCAGCAGGTTCCGGTCTCCGCCGCCCAGGACGCCGACGCCCTGCCGGGCAGCGCCACGTTCACCGCCGGCGGCCCCGGTGTGCAGTCGGCGACGTTCACGGCGACGGAGGCGGACGACGACGCGCCCGCGGCCCCCTGCGCGGTCGCCTACCGGATCGACAACGCCTGGGGGAACGGCTTCACGGCGACGGTGAGCGTGCGCAACACCGGCACCTCGACGCTCTCCGGGTGGACCCTCGGCTGGAACTTCGCGGGTGACCAGCGGATCGGCAACGCCTGGAACGCCACGGTGAGCCAGGCGGGCAGCACGGTCACCGCCCGGGACGCCGGGTGGAACGGCACCCTGGAACCCGGCGGCAGCGTGAGCTTCGGCTTCCAGGCGACGTATTCGGGTACCAACGCGCCCCCGTCGCGCTTCACGCTGGGCGGTGCGGTCTGCTCCTGAGCGGCCACCGTCACGGCGAGGGTGTTCCCACCCTCGCCGTGACGCGTCTCAGGTGCGGGTCCAGCGCTGGTTGCTGCCGTTCGAGCAGGAGTAGAGCTGGATCAGCGTGCCGTTGGCGGTGCCGTTGCCGGTGGCGTCGAGGCAGAGGCCGGACTGGACGCCGACGATGGACCCGTCGGAGTCGAGCCGCCACTTCTGGTTGTCGCCGCCCCAGCAGCCGTGGATCTGGACGGCGGCGCCGTTGCCGGTACCGGCGGCGTCCAGGCACTTGTCACCGTAGACCCGAAGCTCGCCCGCCGCGGTGTACGCCCACTGCTGGTTGGCGCGGCCGTTGCAGTCCCACAGGCTGAGCCGGGTGCCGTCGGTGGTGGCGGCACCCGGCACGTCCAGGCAGCGGCCCGAACCCACACCCTTGACCGGCCCGGAACCGGGCGACGGGGCCGGGGTGGAGGAGCCGGAGTTGAGCGCCGTCAGCACGGCGGTGTAGGCGGGCTTCCTGGTGCCGCTGCCGTCGAACAGCAGCGGCGACTGCTCCGATCGCCAGGAGTCGGTGTCGCGCACGCCCCAGACGGTGATGCCGAGACAGCGCGGGACGGCCAGGCAGTCGTTGGCCACGTTGGCGTAGGTCGTGGCGGAGGCACCCTGGACGTCGAGTTCGGTGACGGCCACGTCGACGCCGAGGGCGGTGAAGCTGCGCAGCGTGGTGCGGAAGTTGCTGTTGTAGGGACTGTCGTTGTTGAAGTGGGACTGGAAGCCGACGCAGTCGATCGGCACGCCGCGCTGTTTGAAGTCCCGGACCATCGCGTACACGGCCTGGGTCTTGGCCCAGGTCCAGTTCTCGATGTTGTAGTCGTTGTAGCAGAGCTTGGCACCCGGGTCGGCGGCGCGGGCGGTGCGGAAGGCGACCTCGATCCAGTCGTTGCCGGTGCGCTGGAGGTTGGAGTCGCGCCGGGCCCCCGAGCTGCCGTCGGCGAAGGCCTCGTTCACGACGTCCCACTGGGCGAGCTTGCCCTTGTAGTGGGCCATCACGCCGTTGATGTGGCTGGTCATCGCCTGGCGCAGCGCGCCGCCGCCGAGGTTCTGCATCCAGCCGGGCTGCTGGGAGTGCCAGGCCAGGGTGTGGCCGCGCACCTGCTTGCCGCTCCGCACCGCCCAGTCGTAGACGCGGTCACCGGCGGTGAAGTCGAACCGGCCCTGCTGGGGTTCGGTGGCGTCGATCTTCATCTCGTTCTCGGGCGTCACCGAGTTGAACTCGCGGCCCGCGATCGTCGTGTACGCGGAGTCGCCCAGTCGGCCCGAGGCGATGGCGGCGCCGAAGTAGCGGCCGCTCTGCGCGGCCGCGGGGGGGCGGGGGGGGCCGGGGGGCGGCGGGGGGCCCCGGGGGGGGCCCCCGCCGCCCGCCCCCCCCCCCGGCCCGGCCCCCGGCCGGCGCCCTCCCCGCCCC
>NZ_JBBDHD010000254.1:0-3865 GCF_044129415.1 Streptomyces racemochromogenes | reverse complement strand
CCCCCCCCCCCCCCCCCACCCCCCCCCCCCCCCCCCCCCCCCCCCCCCCCCCCCCCCCCCCCCCCCCCCCCCCCCCCGCCCCCCCCACCCCCACCCCCCGCCCCCCCCCCCCCCCCCCCCCCCCCCCCCCCCCCCCCCGGGGGCGAGCCCCGCCGCGTCCACGGCGGCCCGCGAGGAGGGGCTGTTTTCGGCCACCCATGCGAAGGCCTCGGGTACCTCCGGCTCCCGCTGCCCCTCCCGCACCTTCCGCTCGTCCGCCGGGGTCGCCTCCGGGGGCCGTCGCGGTCATCCGCTACGCGCCTTCCTTCAGCACCCGTGTGATCAGGCTGCGCTGGGCGTCCGAGAGGTGGGGGTCGTGGCAGGACACCGTCCGCCCGTCCACCGTGATGCGGTAGGAGAACCCGTCCCGGACGCCGCCCGGCCCCTCCG
This sequence comes from Streptomyces racemochromogenes, assembly GCF_044129415.1. Classification (GTDB taxonomy): domain Bacteria; phylum Actinomycetota; class Actinomycetes; order Streptomycetales; family Streptomycetaceae; genus Streptomyces; species Streptomyces racemochromogenes_A. The sequence goes on along the minus strand of NZ_JBBDHD010000254.1, from coordinate 3,436 downwards.
CGGCGCGGGGGTCGGGCCGCAGTGCCAGCAGGGCCAGGGCCGCCCACTCCTGCTCGTCGGGCCGGCCCGAGGTGTCCACCTCGGCCCGGCGTTCGATCCCCGCGAATCCGCCCGTCCGCACCACTTCGATCTTCATGCCCGCATTCCTACCCCAGGCCGACGGTCGCCCAGGCCTTCTGGAGGGCCTGGTGCTCGGCGCCTCCCTCCCCGAAGCGGGCGACGGCCGCCGCTGTCGACAGCCTGGCGAAGTCCTTGAAGTCCGCACGGGACTCCAGCTGCCCGCCGGTGAGGGTGTCGTACCAGATCTGTCCGGCCCGCTCCCAGGCCTTGCCGCCGAGCTCGGTCGCCACGATGTAGAAGGCGTGGTTGGGGATGCCCGAGTTGATGTGGACGCCTCCGTTGTCCCGCGAGGTGGTCACGTAGCCGTCCATCGTCGCGGGCTGCGGGTCCTTGCCGAGCTCGTCGTCGTCGTACGCCGTCCCCGGCGCCCTCATCGAGCGCAGCGCGACCCCGGTGACGTGGGGGCCGAGGAGCCCGGCGCCGATCAGCCAGTCCGCCTGGTCGGCGGTCTGCCCCAGGGAGTACTGCTTGATCAGCGAGCCGAAGACGTCCGACATCGATTCGTTCAGGGCCCCGGACTGGCCGTGGTAGTCGAGGTTGGCCGTGTACTGGGTGACGCCGTGGGTCAGCTCGTGGCCGATGACGTCCACCGACACGGTGAAGTCGAGGAACAGGTCCCCGTCGCCGTCGCCGAAGACCATCTGCTGCCCGTCCCAGAAGGCGTTGTTGTAGTCCTCGCCGTAGTGGACGCTCGCGTCCAGCGGCAGGCCGGAGCCGTCGATCGAGCGGCGGCCGTACCCCTTGAGGAAGAGTTCGTACGTGGCGCCCAGCCCGGCGTACGCACGGTTGACGGTGGCGTCCTTGGAGGTGTCGGCCCCCTCCGCGCGGACCTTCTTGCCGGGCAGCCGCGTGTGGTGCTGGGCGTCGTAGATCGTGCGGCGCGGCCCCTCGGGGGCCGACGGGTCCGCCGCGGCCGGGGCGATCCCGCGGACGGTGCTGATGCGGCGCCGGGTGCGCAGGAGGGCGTCGGTCTCCAGGGTGCGCTGGGCGGAGTCGGCCCGGGTGGAGTCGGCGGAGCGGGCGGCCTTGTCCAGCAGGTGCGGAGGCACCACGGTGCAGAAGACGGGGTGGTGGGGGGCGGGTCCGTGGGAAAGGAAGGCATCCATGCCCGGAAATGTGGCAGTGGGTGATGGCGGTGTCACTAGCGGCGAGCATGATTCATTCGGTTGTCTCAAAGGCGTCGCGCCGTGTTGACGGATCCGCCGGACCTTGGCGGAGGAAAGCGGTTTTGAGTCACAAAGGGTATAAATCGGACGCGCGGGTCTTGCATACTGAAACAGGTCCTCGCGATACGGCGCGGCTCGGTTAGGCTCGGCCCATCATGCGTTTCGGGCTGCTTCTCCTTAGCTGCCGCGGCGAGGGTCTGTAGTCGTAGGCCGGCCCCCTCCCCGCGGAGTTTGGTGTTGCGGTTTTCACTACCGCCGTCGGCCGTCCCAGCGAACTACCGCGGACACGCGAGGAGCCCAACGCCATGAGCCAGCAGCCTTTTGTCGGTCGCCCCACGCCCATCACCAACGCGACCCACACCCAGAAGCCCTCCGGGATGCCGATCCACAAGTACGGCGTGTACGAGCAGGTGGACATCCCGGACCGCACCTGGCCGAACGCCCGCATCACCAAGGCCCCCCGCTGGCTCTCCACCGACCTGCGCGACGGCAACCAGTCGCTGATCGACCCGATGACCCCCGCCCGCAAGCGCGAGATGTTCGACCTGCTGGTGCGCATGGGCTACAAGGAGATCGAGGTCGGCTTCCCCTCCTCCGGCGAGACCGACTTCGCCTTCGTGCGTTCGATCATCGAAGAGGGCGCGATCCCGGACGACGTCACCATCTCCGTACTGACCCAGGCCCGCGAGGACCTGATCGAGCGGACCGTCGAATCGCTGGTCGGCGCCAAGCGCGCCACCGTGCACCTGTACAACGCGACCGCCCCGACCTTCCGCCGGGTGGTCTTCCGCGGCTCCAAGGAGCAGATCAAGCAGATCGCCGTCGACGGCACCCGCCTGGTCATGGAGTACGCCGAGAAGCTGCTGGGCCCCGAGACCGTTTTCGGCTACCAGTACAGCCCCGAGATCTTCACCGACACCGAGCTGGACTTCGCCCTGGAGGTCTGCGAGGCCGTCTGCGACGTCTGGCAGCCGGGCGAGGGCCGCGAGATCATCCTGAACCTGCCCGCCACCGTGGAGCGCTCAACGCCCTCCACCCACGCGGACCGCTTCGAGTGGATGGCCCGCAACCTGACCCGCCGCGAGCACATCTGCATCTCCGTGCACCCGCACAACGACCGCGGCACCGCCGTGGCCGCCGCCGAGCTGGCCCTGATGGCCGGCGCCGACCGCGTCGAGGGCTGCCTGTTCGGGCAGGGCGAGCGCACCGGCAACGTCGACCTGATCACCCTGGGCATGAACCTGTTCTCCCAGGGCATCGACCCGCAGATCGACTTCTCGCAGATCGACGAGATCCGCCGCACCAGCGAGTACTGCAACCAGATGGAGGTCCACCCGCGCCACCCCTACGCGGGCGACCTGGTCTACACCGCCTTCTCCGGCTCCCACCAGGACGCCATCAAGAAGGGCTTCGACGCCATGGAGGCCGACGCGGCCGCCCAGGGCAAGACCGTCGACGAGATCGAGTGGGCCGTCCCGTACCTGCCGATCGACCCGAAGGACGTCGGCCGCTCCTACGAGGCGGTCATCCGCGTCAACTCCCAGTCGGGCAAGGGCGGCATCGCCTACGTCCTGAAGAACGACCACAAGCTGGACCTGCCGCGCCGCATGCAGATCGAGTTCTCGCGGATCATCCAGGCCAAGACCGACGCCGAGGGCGGCGAGGTCACGCCGAAGGCGATCTGGGAGGTCTTCGCGGACGAGTACCTGCCCAACCCCGAGAACCCGTGGGGCCGCATCCAGCTGCGCTCCGGTTCCACCACCACCGACAAGGACGGCACGGACACGCTGACCGTCGAGGCGGTCGTGGACGGCGTGGAGACGGTCCTGAACGGCACCGGCAACGGTCCGATCTCGGCCTTCTTCGACGCGCTGGCCGGCATCGGCGTGGACGCCCGCCTGCTGGACTACACCGAGCACACGATGAGCGAGGGCGCCTCCGCCGTCGCCGCCTCGTACATCGAGTGCGCCATCGACGGCCGGGTCCTGTGGGGCATCGGCATCGACGCCAACACCACCCGTGCCTCGCTGAAGGCGGTCATCTCCGCCGTCAACCGCGCGGGCCGCTGAACCACCCCCGGGGGGGGGGGGGGGGGGGGGGGGGGGGGGGGGGGGGGGGGGGGGGGGGGGGGGGGGGGGGGGGGGGGGGGG
>NZ_JBBDHD010000253.1:0-3938 GCF_044129415.1 Streptomyces racemochromogenes | reverse complement strand
CGGGGGCCGGGGGGGGGCCCGGGGGGCCCCCCCGGGGGGGGGGGGGGCCGCCCCCCCCCGGCGGGGGCCCCCCCCCCGGGGGGGGGGGGCCCCCCACCGCGTTCTCAGGCGGGAGCCAGTCCGGAGGGCGCGGCGGGGCTGCCGTCGGTGTCGTCGTCCTCGAAGTACTCCCCGTCCTCGTCGAAGACGGAGCTGACGTCGAACCGGTGCAGGACGTCCTGCGGATCGGTCTGGCCGAAGGGGGAGCCCAGCCAGTCCCCCGGTTCCGCCACCTCCTCCAGTGCGGCGATCCAGAGGGTGGAGTCACCTTCCTCCAGGCCGAAGTCCTTGGAGCGGGAGGCGATCTCGTCGGGCTCGTACTCCCCGAAGAGCACGCCCAGCGCTCCGCCGGTCCCGCCGTCGTCGATGAGTTCGGCGTCGCGGTCGTGCGCGGCGACCCGCTCGGCCTGGGCGATCAGCCGGGCCGGTTCGACGACGGCGTAGTCGCGGCGGATGAGCACGCTGAAGGCGGCGGGCTCGGCGGGGCCGGTGTAGCGGGCCCCGGTCTCGGGCGTGGGGATCTCGAAGGGGGTGACCTCGTCGTAGCGGTCGTAGAGGAGTTCGTCGTACTCCTCGGCGGCGGCGGCGAGTTCGTTGAAGGCGGCGTAGACGGCCGGGTCCTCGTCCCCGATCCTGCTCTCGACCGCGGCGAGGTGACGGTCGAGAGCGGCCTTGACCGCCTCGGCGGCGGCGCGTACCTCGGCAACAGTGGGCAGAGCGGCATCAGACATAGTGCAGACGCTATCCGTAGCGGGCCGGTGCCCGCACAATAGATGCGATGCCGGAATACGAATTCGTCGACGTGTACGTGCCCCGCGGGACCCCCCGCAAGGAGGCGACCCGCCTGCTGACCGACCATGCCGAGTACGGGCATTGGGAGCTCGACCGCCTGACCCTGTACCAGGACGGCAGCCGCCGCGCGCGGCTGCGCCGCCGGATCATCCGCCAGGTCAGAGCCACCTGGTGACCGTGCGGTGGCCGCTCGCGCGACGACGCGGGCCCCGGTGGTCCGGGGCCCGCGTCGTGGCGGTGCGTCAGGCCGCGCTGCGGGCGCGCCGGTAGAGGACGGTGCCGGCCAGCAGCAGCCCGCCCGCGAGCGGGAGGCCGGCCGTCATGGCGTCACCGGCGCCGGTCGCGGCGAGCCCCGCGCCGGGCGTCGTACCGGTGTGGGCCGCCGGGGTGGTGGAGCCGCCCGATCCGGGGCCGGTGGAGGTGCCGGGCGTACCGGGGGTGCCCGTTCCGGGGGTGCCCGTGCCCGGGGTGCCCGGGGTCTGACCGCCCGGGGTGCCGGGGTGCTGTCCGCCGCCCGGGTTCTGGCCGCCCGGGGTGCCCGTCCCGGGGGTGCCGGGCGTCTGACCGCCCGGGGTGCCGGGGTTGCCGCCGGGGGTGTGTCCGCCCGGGGTGCCGGGGTTGCCCGGGTGGCCGGGGTGCTCGCCGCCGGGGTGCCCGGGGTGTTCCGGCTCGTCCTCGTCGCAGTCCTCGTCGCCGTCGTCCGGGTTGCCGGGGTGCCCCGGGTTGCCCGGGTTCCCGGGGTGGCCCGGGTGCTGCGGGCCGCCGGACTCGTTGGCGCAGCGGTTGCCGAAGGCCGGGTTGAGGCCCCCCACCACCGTGACGGTGTTGCCGCAGGCGTTCACCGGCACGTCCACCGGCGCCTGCACGTTGTTCCCGGACAGCAGGCCCGGGGAGTTCGCGGCGTGCCCGGAGGCTCCGGCGTCCGCCTGCGCGTATCCGCCGCCGAGGGCGAGGACACCCCCTGCCGCCGCCATCGTGATCAGCGTCTTCCTCGTGACCTGGACAGGTCGTCGCATCTGTACTCGTCCCCTGGTGTGTGCGTTCGCGCGGCGCGCACAGGCTGTCGCGGGCTCCCCCGCCTGCCACGCCGACATGATCCGGATCCGGGCCGTAATGCCCGGCGGCCCCGGAGCGCTGGATTGCGCTCCGGGGCCAGAACTTCAGAAGCGTCAGGCGTTGACGCAGGTGTTGCCGAAGGCCGGGTTCAGCAGCGCGATCACGTTCACGGTGTTGCCGCAGACGTTGACCGGCACGTGCACGGGAACCTGGACGACGTTGCCGGACGCGACACCGGGGGAGCCGATGGCCGCACCCTGGGCACCCGCGTCGGCGGCGGCGAGACCGGCGCCCGCGAGAACGAGACCACCGGTGGCAGCCGCAGCGGCGACAACCTTCTTGAGCATTGTTCCTCCTAGTAGGCAATGCGGTCCCAGCCGCGGACCGCACCACCTGTAACGAGGAGGGATCACCGGGGCTACGAGCGTATGAGCGCATTCACTCTTCTCAGTGGAATGCGCACACCTTCCCGAATCCCGGGCGTTAGGCGTGGTCGAGGAAACGGTCGAGCACGCGTACGCCGAACTTCAGGCCATCGACCGGAACCCGCTCGTCCACGCCGTGGAACATGCCCGCGAAGTCCAACTCCGGCGGCAGCTGGAGCGGCGCGAAGCCGAAGCAGCGGATGCCGAGGTCGTCGAAGGACTTGGCGTCCGTGCCCCCGGAGAGCATGTACGGGACGGCGCGGGCGATCGGGTCCTCGGCCCGCAGGGCGCCCTGCATGGCGTCCACGAGCCTCCCGTCGAAGTCCGTCTCCAGCGCCTTGTCCGCGTGCACGTCCTCCCGCTTGACGCGCGGCCCGAGGATCCGGTCGAGGTCGGCGAAGAACTCGTCCTCGTAGCCCGGCAGGAAGCGGCCGTCCACGTGCGCCGTGGCCTGGCCGGGGATGACGTTGACCTTGTAGCCGGCGCCGAGCATCGTCGGGGCGGCCGAGTTGCGCAGCGTCGCGCCGACCATCTTGGCGATCCCGCCGAGCTTGGCGAGGGTGGCGTCCATGTCGTCGGGGTCGAGCGGGGTTCCGAGCGCGTCCGAGAGTTCGTCGAGGAAGTGCCGAACGGTCTTCGTGACGCGGACCGGCCAGGTGTGGCGGCCGAGGCGGCCGACGGCCTCGCACAGCTCGGTGATCGCGTTGTCGGTGTTGGTCATGGAGCCGTGACCGGCCGTGCCCTCGACCGTCAGCCGCATCCAGTGCATGCCCTTCTGGGCCGTCTCCACCAGGTAGAGGCGGAGGTTCTCGTTCACGGTGAAGGAGAAGCCGCCGACCTCGCCGATCGCCTCGGTGACGCCCTCGAAGAGCCCGGGGTGCTTGTCCACGAGGTGGCGGGCGCCGTAGGTGCCGCCCGCCTCCTCGTCCGCGAGGAAGGCCAGCACGATGTCGCGCGGGGGCTTGCGCCCGCTGCGCATGCGGTCGCGCACGACGGCCAGCGTCATCGCGTCCATGTCCTTCATGTCGACGGCGCCGCGGCCCCACACGCAGCCGTCGGCGATCTCGCCCGAGAAGGGGTCGTAGGTCCAGTCGGCGGCGTTGGCCGGGACCACGTCGGTGTGCCCGTGGATCAGCAGCGCCGGCCGCGAGGGGTCCTCGCCCTCGATGCGCGCCACGGTCGAGGCGCGGCCCTTGTGCGATTCGAAGATCTGCGGCTCCAGCCCGACCTCGGCGAGCTTCTCGGCGACCCACTCGGCCGCCTTGCGCTCGCCGGGGCCCGAGTGGTCCCCGTAGTTGCTGGTGTCGATCCGGATGAGGTCCCGGCAGAGGTCGACGACCTCGTCCTGGCCCGAGACGGTGTGGCCCGCGCCCGATGCGCTCACGCTGTTTCCTCCCACTGATCACGTACCGGCTGTCTCCCCATCCTCCCGCCCGGGGGCGCTCTCCCCAAGGGCGGTCCGTCAGCCGGAGGGGGTGTGATCGAGGACCCCGGACTGTTTGGTAATGTTTTCCACGTCGGAACGGCCGCGAGGCCGGGAGGCACACACCCGGTCCGGGTGGCGGAATGGCAGACGCGCTAGCTTGAGGTGCTAGTGCCCTTTATCGGGCGTGGGGGTTCAAGTCC
>NZ_JBBDHD010000354.1:0-350 GCF_044129415.1 Streptomyces racemochromogenes | reverse complement strand
GCCCCCTGACCCGGGAACACCCACACGGCCCGGCCCGGCGCACCCGCGCCGCCGGTCACCACACCGGCCGCGTCCTCGCCCCGGGCCAGAGCCCGCAGCCCGGACAACGCCTCCTCGGCCGAGCCCGCGAGCACCACCGCGCGCTCCCCGAAGACCGCGCGGCCGGAGGCCAGCGCCCCGGCCAGGTCCGCCGGCGACACCGCGTCGGCACCCTCCACGAACCCCGCCAGCCGCTCGGCCTGCCCGGCCAGCGAGGCGGTACTCCGCGCCGTGACCACCAGCGGCACCACACCACCCGCCACCGGGGCCGGAACCGGTGCCGGGGCCTCCTCCGGAGCTTCGGCCGGGGC
>NZ_JBBDHD010000252.1:0-4071 GCF_044129415.1 Streptomyces racemochromogenes | reverse complement strand
TCTTGATCACGCCGGCCACGCCCGCCGCCGCCTGCGTGTGCCCGATGTTGGACTTCAGCGAACCCAGCCACAGCGGCTGGTCCGCGTCGCGGCCCTGCCCGTACGTCGCCAGGACGGCCTGGGCCTCGATCGGGTCACCGAGGGCGGTGCCCGTGCCATGGCCCTCCACCACGTCCACGTCGGAGGCGGAGATCCCGGCGCTGGCCAGCGCCCCGCGGATGACGCGCTGCTGGGACGGACCGTTGGGGGCGGTCAGACCGTTCGAAGCCCCGTCCTGGTTGACGGCGCTGCCGCGCAGCACCGCCAACACCCGGTGTCCGCGTTCCCGCGCCACCGACAGGCGCTCCAGCACGACCACGCCCACGCCCTCGGCCCAGCCCGTGCCGTCGGCCGCGTCGGCGAACGCCTTGCAGCGGCCGTCGGCGGCCAGGCCCTTCTGCCGGGAGAACTCGGCGAAGACGCCCGGGCTGGCCAGGACGGTAGCGCCGCCGGCCAGGGCCATGGAGCACTCGCCCTGCCGGAGCGACTGCGCCGCCAGGTGCATGGCCACCAGGGACGAGGAGCACGCCGTGTCCACGGACACCGCCGGGCCCTCGAAACCGAGTACGTAGGAGACCCGGCCGGACGCCACGCTCGTGGAGCCGCCCGTGCCGGCGAAGCCCTCGATCTCGGGCGTGACCATGCTGGCGCCCGGGGCGACGTAGCCCTGGCCGAACACCCCGGAGAACACGCCGACGTCGGCGCCCTTCAGCGAGACGGGGTCGATGCCGGCCCGCTCCAGTGCCTCCCACGATGTCTCCAGCAGCAGCCGCTGCTGCGGGTCCATCGCGAGCGCCTCGCGCGGGGAGATCCCGAAGAACCCGGCGTCGAACAGGCCCGCCTCGTGGAGGAACCCGCCCTGGTCGACGTACGAGGTGCCCGCACGGTCGGGGTCGGGGTCGAACAGGCCCTCCAGGTCCCAGCCGCGGTCCTCGGGGAATCCGGAGACGGCGTCCCGGCCCTCGGACACCAGCCGCCACAGGTCCTCCGGACCGGCCACCCCGCCGGGCAGCCGGCAGGCCATGCCGACGATGGCGATCGGTTCACGGGAGGCGTCGCGGAGCCGACGGTTCTGCTTCTTCAGCGAGCCGACTTCTTCCAGCGACTTCCTGAGCGCCTCGACGACCTTCTCGTAGGACGCACTCACGTTGAATTCCCCATTCTTTCAGCGGTTTCGAAGGTGTTCATTCGCCGAGCGCCAGGTGGACGAGATCGTCAACGTCCAGCTCGGCGATGGCCCTCTCTTCATCGGCCGTGTCGATACCGCCGATCTCCGGTGCGCCGTCGGCCTGGGCGATCAGCCCGACCAGGGCGTCCATCAGTCCTGCCTCCCGGAACCGGGCGAGCGGGACGGACGCGAGCGCGTGCCTCAGCCGTGCCTCGTCCACGTCCGGTGCGCCCGCGTCGCCGCTCTCCGGGAGCAGTGCGTCGTGCAGGTGTGCGGCGAGGGTCTGCGGGCTCGGGTAGTCGAAGACGAGCGTCGCCGGGAGCTTCAGGCCCGTCGCGTCGCGCAGCCGGTTGCGCAGTTCCACCGCGGTGAGCGAGTCGAACCCGGCGTCCTTGAAGGCCAGGTCCGTCCGGACGCGCTCCGGTCCGGAGTGGCCCAGGACGGCTGCCACCTGCGTGCGGACCAGGTCGAGCAGGAGCTTCTTCCGCTCGGGGGCGGGCAGTGCGGCCAGCCGGTCGTGCAGCTGCCGGCCCTCGTCGGCCGCGGCCGCCGTGTGCGCCTGCTGCCGGCCGGCCTTGACGAGTCCGCGCAGCATGTGCGGCACGCCGCCACCCGCCGCCGCGTCGGCCCGTACCGCGCGCAGGTCCAGCCGGGCGGGGACCAGCAGCGCCTGACCGGCTCCGATGGAGGCGTCGAAGAGTTCCATGCCCTCCGCCGGGGTCATCGCCCGCAGGCCGCCGCGCCGGTTCATCCGGTTGCGGGTGAGGTCGTCGGTGTTGGCGGCCATGCCGTCGGTCTGGTCCCACAGGCCCCAGGCCAGGGAGAGGCCCGGCAGGCCGGCGGCCCGCCGGTGTGCCATCAGGCCGTCGAGGAAGGCGTTGGCGGCGGCGTAACTGCCGCTGCCGGCGCCCATGAAGACGGCGGAGACCGAGGAGTAGACGACGAACGCGTCCAGGTCCAGGCCCCGCGTCAGCTCGTCCAGGTGCCGTACGGCGTCCACCTTCGGCGGGAAGACGCCGGCCAGCCGTTCGGGGGTGAGCGCCTCGATCACGCCGGCGTCGATGAGGCCCGCGGTGTGGATGATCCCGGTGAGGGGGTGCTCGGCCGGCACGGACGCCAGGAGCGCTTCGGCCTGGGCCCGGTCGGAGACGTCACAGGCCACCACCGAGACGGTGGCGCCCCGTTCGGTCAGCTCGGCGGCCAGTTCCCGGACGCCTTCGGCCTGCGGGCCGCGACGGCTCGCCAGCAGCAGGTGCCGTACGCCGTGGACGGAGACGAGACGGCGGGCCGCCAGGGAGCCGAGCGAACCGGTGCCGCCGGTGATCAGGACGGTGCCCCCGGGCTTGAACACGGCCGGGGCCTCCGTGGCCCGGCCCTCCGCACGGGTCAGCCTCGGGACGGTCAGGGTGGTGCCGCGGACCGCGACCTGGGGCTCTCCGCAGGCCAACGCCGCGCCGAGGACCGGATCCGGCCCGTCCTCGGCGGCGGGGTCGGTGTCCAGCAGGACGATCCGGTCCGGGTTCTCCGCCTGCGCGGCCCGTACGAGACCCCACACCGCCGACCCGGCCGGGTCGGTCACCGCACCGCTCTCCCCGGCCGGCACCGCACCCCGGGTGGCCACGACCAGCCGGGACTCCTCCAGACCGGTGCCCGCCAGCCACGCCTGGACGACCCCCAGCACACGGGAGGTCAGCTCCAGCGCGGAGCCCGACCCGCCGACGGCCTCCAGGACCGCGACGGCGGGCGCCGCCGCCCCGTCGGCCGCCAGGGCCGTGACATCGTCGGCGGTGGCCACCGGAGCCCAGGACACGGGTTCTCCCCCGGCCGCGGCCGTCTCCGTCCACTCCACCTCGAAGAGGGAGGTGGCGGCCGCCGTGCCCGCTGCCGCGCCCACCTGCTCGACGGACACGGGACGCAGGGCCAGCGAGTCCACCGTCAGCACCGGGCCGCCGGTCTCGTCGGCGGCTTCCACGGAGACCGCGCCGGGTCCCGCGGGAGCGAGCCGCACCCGCAGCGCAGAAGCGCCCGCGGCGTGCAGGACCAGCCCGTTCCAGTCGAGCGGCTGGCGGAGTTCCGGCGTGTCGGCCCCGCCGAACGTCTCGACGTGCAGGGCGGCTTCGAGCAGCGCGGGGTGCAGACCGTACGCACCGGCCCCGCCCCGCTGCTCCTCGGTGAGGGCGACCTCGGCGAACAGCTCCTCCCCGCGCCGCCAGAGCGCGCGCACGCCCTGGAACGCGGGCCCGTAGCCGTATCCGCGGCCGGAGAGCTCCCCGTAGAAGTCGCCGGCCTCGACGGGCCGGGCGCCGGCGGGCGGCCAGGCGGCGAAGTCGAAGTCCGTGGCCCGCGGCGCCGGGGCCGAGGACAGGACGCCGGTGGCGTGCCGCGTCCACCCGGCCCCCTCGGCCGCGTCCTCGCGCAGCGAGTACACCTCCACCGTGCGCGCACCGTTCTCGGCGGGCGCGCCGACCGCGACCTGGACCCGGACGCCGCCGTGCTCGGGCAGCGCGAGCGGCGTCTCGATCAGCAGCTCCTCCAGCTCCCCGCACCCGGCCTCGTCGCCGGCCCGTACGGCGAGCTCCACCAGGGCGGCGGAGGGAACGAGGGCCACGCCGCCGATCCGGTGGTCGGCGAGCCAGGCGTGCGTGCGCAGGGAGAGCCGCGAGGTGAAGACCAGGCCGTCGGACTGCGGCAGCTGGACGACCGCGCCGAGCAGCGGGTGGTCGGCCTCGGCCTGCCCGAGCGAGGCCGCGTCGGTGGCCGCGTCGGACGTCCGGAGCCAGTAGGGGTGGTGGTCGAAGGCGTACGTGGGCAGCTCCACGCGCGCGGTGGCGGCGGGCAGGAGCGCGGCCCAGTCCACGGCCACG
>NZ_JBBDHD010000251.1:0-4107 GCF_044129415.1 Streptomyces racemochromogenes | reverse complement strand
CCCCCCCTATTTTTTTTATTAGACGTCGACCACTGTAATCAACAATATATTATGGGGGTGGGTTGGTTTTTTTTTTTTTATATCACGGGGCCGGGGCGGGGGGGCCCCCCGCCGCCTCGGCCGCCGCGCCGCCGCCGTTCGGCGCCACCCCCGGGTACGGACCCGGGGCCGCCCCCGCCGGGGGCTCCGGCCCCGGGCCGGAGCCCGGGTTCGGGCCGCCTGCGGGTGCCGGCGGATCGTTTCCGCCGCACTCCCACGCTCCCTCCCCCTACGCCCCGCTCCCCCCGTGGGGCGGCCCGTCGGGGCAGCCGCCGACCGCCGTCCGCCCGGCCGGGCCGCAGGCCGGCGGCCGGGGGCGCGGCCGGATCGCGGTCGCCGTCGCCGCGGTCGCCGTCCTCGCCGCCGGAGGCGTCACGTACGCCGTGACCTCCGGGGGCGGCGACACCGGGAAGAAGGCGCACGCCAAGGCCACGCCGCCGGCCGCCGCCCCCGACTCCCCGACCCCCGGCGACCTCCCGGCCACGGCGACCCCCGGCCCGTCCCCCTCCCCCTCCAGGACCGGCCCCTCCGCCGCCCCCTCGAAGAAGCCCGGCACGGCTTCGCCCTCCGCCCCGGCGTCCTCACCCGCGGCCAAGCCGGGCCCGGTGCCGACGGGCTGCGCCGGCTGGACCCACAAGGACCCCAAGCCGGGCACCTACGGCTTCATATCCGGCGACCACCACCTCCTCGCCGCCCCCTACCAGCAGTGCGCCCAGGGCAGCCTGGTCAAGAGCGGCACGAAGCTCTGGTACCACTGCTACATCGTCAACTCGTACGGCAATCAGTGGACGTTCGTCCGCGTGGACGGCACCAACCAGACCGGCTGGCTCTACAACCGCGACCTGACCGGCCAGAAGGGATCGTCCCCCGCCTGTTAGCCCCCCGCCCACCCCCGGCCTAAGCTGCGGCCATGGAGTCCTACACCATCGGCCAGGCGGCCCGGCTGCTCGGCGTCAGCGTCGACACGGCCCGCCGCTGGGCCGACGCCGAGCGCTTCCCCACCCGTCGCGAGGGCACCCGCCGCATGGTCGACGGCCCCGACCTGGCCGCGTTCTGCGTCGAGGCCGCGCAGGAGGGCGCCGAGGGCGACGAGGCCCCGTACACCTCGGCGCGCAACGCATTCCCCGGCATCGTCACCGGTGTGAAGCTCGGCACCGTGGACGCCCAGGTCGAGATCCAGGCCGGGCCGCACCGCGTCGTCTCCCTGCTGACCCGGGAGGCGGTCGAGGAGCTGGGCCTGGAGGTCGGCTCGCGGGCCACGGCGCGGGTCAAGTCGACCAGCGTGTTCGTCGACCGCGGCTGACCTCCGGCGGGCCCGGCGGGGTGGCGGTGGCAGACTGACCGCTGATCCGCCGAAGGGAAGTACCTCCTTGTCCATGTTCAGCAACCTGCGCCGGGCCGTGCGCCGCGGCTACCGGCGGGCCGTCGACCTCAGCCACCCCGCCCGCTCGCCGCTCGGCAGCGCGGTGGTCAACTGCGTGGTCTACCAGGACGGCATCCGCCAGGACGGCTGCGCCGAGGTCGAGGAGGCGCTGCGCCGGGTCCGCAAGACGGGCGAGGGCTTCGTCTGGATCGGTCTCCACGAACCCTCGCAGCTGGAACTCGCCGGGCTCGCGGAGCTGCTCGGACTGCACCCGCTGGCCGTCGAGGACGCCGTCCACGCCCACCAGCGGCCCAAGGTGGAGCGCTACGACGACACCCTCTTCGCGGTGTTCAAGACCGTCCGCTACGTCGAGCACGAGGAACTGACGGCGACCAGCGAGGTGGTGGAGACCGGCGAGCTGATGGCCTTCGTCGGAGAGGACTTCGTCATCACCATCCGGCACGGCGGCCACGGCACCCTCGGCCCGGTCCGCGAGGCCCTGGAGGCCGAGCCGGAGCAGCTGGCGAAGGGGCCCGCGGCCGTGCTGCACGCCATGGCCGACCACGTGGTCGACGACTACGTGGCGGTCACGGACGCGGTGCAGAGCGACATGGACGCCGTGGAGACGGCCGTGTTCAGCGAGCACGGAGGGCGGGGCGACGCCGGCCGGATCTACCAGCTCAAGCGCGAACTCCTCGAACTGCGGCGGGCGGTGGCCCCGCTCGGGCGGCCGCTGGAGCACCTGGCGACGCAGCCGATACCGGTGATCCCGGCGGAGGTCCGGGCGTACTTCCGGGACGTGGCCGACCACCTGACGCGGGCGACCGAGCAGATCGGGGCGTACGACGGTCTCCTCGACTCGATCCTCCAGGCGCACCTGGCACAGGTGACGGTCGCCCAGAACGAGGACATGCGCAAGATCACGGCGTGGGCGGCGATCGTGGCCGTGCCGACGATGGTGTGCGGGGTGTACGGCATGAACTTCGACCACATGCCGGAGCTGCACTGGACGTACGGCTATCCGCTGGTCCTCGCGGTCATGGCGGTGGCCTGCTGGCTCATCCACCGGGGCTTCCGCCGCAACGGCTGGCTCTGATCCCGTCCGGCGGCCGGAGGGGATCCCGCGCCGGCACAGGGCGGACCCGAGCGCGGACGAGTGGCTTCCGGACAGGGCCGCGCCAGGGGTGTTCTCCGCTTCCCTCATCTGGTAGGAAAGTTTCCTAACGGAACAGGGAAGGCTCAACCCCCTTACGGAGGCCTCGTGTTCACCCCTCGTCGTACCACCCTGACCCTCGGCGCGCTCCTCGGCGCGGCCCTCCTCGCCGTACCGGCGGCGGCCCAGGCCGTACCCGCCGCACCCGCGCCCGTCACCGCCCGCGCGGCGACCGGGCTCGACGACCCGGCGAAGAAGGACATCGCCATGCAGATCGTCTCCAGCGCCGAGAACTCCTCCCTCGACTGGAAGGCGCAGTACAAGTACATCGAGGACATAGGCGACGGCCGCGGCTACACCGCCGGCATCATCGGCTTCTGCTCCGGCACCGGCGACATGCTCGACCTCGTCGAGTACTACACGCAGGTCAAGCCCGGCAACGTGCTCGCCAAGTACCTCCCGGCCCTGCGCAAGGTCAACGGCGGTGACTCCCACGCCGGCCTCGACCCCAACTTCACCAGGGACTGGGCGAAGGCCGCCCAGGACGCCGCGTTCAGGAAGGCCCAGGACCACGAGCGCGACCGGGTCTACTTCGACCCGGCCGTCAAGCAGGGCAAGTCCGACGGCGTCGGCACCCTCGGCCAGTTCGCCTACTACGACGCCATCGTCATGCACGGCGACGGCGGCGACGCCACCAGCTTCCGCAACATCCGCAAGCGGGCCCTGTCCAAGGCCAAGCCCCCGGCCCAGGGCGGCAACGAGACCGCCTGGCTGAACGCCTTCCTCGACGCCCGCGTCTGGGCGATGAAACAGGAGGAGGCGCACAGCGACACCAGCCGTGTCGACACCGCCCAGCGCGTCTTCCTGAAGAAGGGCAACCTGAACCTGAACACCCCGCTTGACTGGAAGGTGTACGGGGACTCCTTCCACATCGGCTGACCGTGGGGCGCTGATCAGCCCAACTGCCGTTGAAACCAAGGGTGCTGGCCTTATTCGGATGGCTCGAAGTGGCTTGAGGGCGCCCCCGTGAGGGCATAACTCCGCCCGGCCCCGTTTTTCAGGGGAGGGGCCGCAGGTTCCGTCCCAAGGGGGGACTCGTGAACTACTACCTCGACGTCATCAAGCGGTACGCCGACTTCCAGGGCCGCGCCCGCCGCCAGGAGTACTGGATGTTCCTCCTCTGGAACATCCCGATCGTCATCGTCCTCACGATCCTCGACTACGCGCTCGGCAGCTACCCGGTCCTCACCTGGATCTACACCCTCGCCGTGTTCCTCCCCTCCCTCGGGGTCTCGATCCGACGGCTGCACGACACCGGGAAGTCCGGATGGTGGTACCTCGTCAGCCTCATCCCGTTCATCGGGTTCATCTGGATGATCATCCTGATGGCCACGGAGGGTGACGCCGGTCCGAACGCGTACGGGCCCAGCCCGAAGCAGATCGCAGCCTGACACGCCCCCGGGCGTACCGCACGCCGTCGGGGGGGGGGGGGGGGGGGGGGGGGGGGGGGGGGGGGGGGGGGGGGGGGGGGGGGGGGGGGGGGGGGGGGGGG
>NZ_JBBDHD010000250.1:0-4259 GCF_044129415.1 Streptomyces racemochromogenes | reverse complement strand
AACCCGGAAGCTAAGCCTTTCAGCGCCGATGGTACTGCAGGGGGGACCCTGTGGGAGAGTAGGACGCCGCCGAACAACCCGCCCTTTTAGCTCAGTCGGTAGAGCGTCTCCATGGTAAGGAGAAGGTCAACGGTTCGATTCCGTTAAAGGGCTCCAACAGAAAAGGCCCCCGCCTCTTGGCGGGGGCCTTTTTGCGTTTCCGGGGAAGCGGCGAGGAAGAGCCGGCCCGGGGCGTGGCCCGGGCCGGAGTGGAGCGGGTTACGCGCCTTCCCGGGGGTGCGGGACGCGGAAGGCCAGGATCGCCATGTCGTCCGAGGCGGGTTCCGCCGCGAAGCGTTCCACCGCCCGCAGGACGCGGGCGGCGACCGCGCCCGCCGTGAGGCCCGTACACGTGGTCAGGACGTCGGCCAGGCCGTCGTCGCCGAGCATGCGGGTGCCCTCACGGCGCTCCGTCACGCCGTCCGTGACGCACAGGAGGACATCGCCCGGGTCCAGGGACAGCGTCTGCTCGTAGAGTTCCAGGTCGTCCAGGACGCCCAGGAGCGGCTGCGGTTCCGCCGCCGCGCTGACCTCGCCGTCCGGGCGTAGGCGCAGCGGGAGCGGATGGCCGGCGCAGACCACCTTCATCAGGGCGCCGCCGTCCGGCTGCGGGTGGAGCTCCCCGTAGAGGAGGGTCAGGAACCGGCTGCGGGCCCCCTCGTCGAGGATGGCCGCGTTCAGCCGCTCCAGGACGGCCGGGCCGCCCAGGCCCTCCCGGGCCAGCAGGCGCAGCGCGTGGCGTGCCAGTCCGGTGACCGCGGCCGCCTCCGGGCCCGTACCGCAGACGTCGCCGATGGCGAAGCCGTACGCGCCGTCGCGGATCGGGAAGACGTCGTAGAAGTCGCCGCCCACCTCGTTGCCCTCGCCGGCCGCGCGGTAGATGACCTCGACCTCCATCCCGGGGATGGCGGGGGAGCCGGGCGGCAGCAGGCTGCGCTGGAGGGAGCGGCTGATGGCGGTGCGCTCCGAGTAGAGGCGGGCGTTGTCCAGGGCCAGGGCGGCCCGGCGCGACAGGTCGTCGGCCAGTTCGAGGATCTCCCGGCGGAAGTGCTCCTCGCTGGGCTTGCCCAGGGTGAGCATGCCGATGACCCGGTTGCGGGCCAGAAGGGGCAGGACGACGGTCTCGCCGCCGACCGCGGCGGCCGTCGCCGGCCAGGGGCGGGCGCCGGCCTCGCGGACGGGCTCGGGCGGGGCGACCCGCGACAGCAGCTCCTTGAGGCCGTCGATGCGCTCCTCGTCCTCGTGGAGGACGTAGGCGAGGTAGGGATCGGAAGTCGGGTCGGCGATCGTGTAGACGGCGCACCAGGTGGCCAGCGTCGGGACCGTCATCTGGGCCATCAGCGCAAGGGTCTGGTCCCGGTCGAGGGTGCCGGCCAGCAGGTCGGAGGCCTCGACGAGGAAGGACAGGGAGCCGCGGCGCAGCCGTTCCAGTTCGCCGAGGCGCGCGGACTCCACGGCGAGCGCGATGCGGTCCGCGGCGAACTGGAGGCGCAGCGCCTCCTCATTCGAGTAGCGGCCGGGGAGCTCGGCGGCGATGCCCAGGGAGCCGGTGAGCCGGCCCTCCACCTTGAGGGGGACGGTGACGACCGAGCGCATGCCGGTGGACTCCAGGAGCGGTACGGCCCCGGGGACCGCGGAGAGGTCGTCGTGGACGGCGGGCAGGCGGGCGGAGCCGTAGCGGCTGGTGCCGGCCTCGACGGGGACGCGGGCGAAGCGCTGCCGGGTGGAGGGCAGGCCCGTGGTGGCGCGGACCTCCAGCTCGGTCTCGTCGTCCGTGGCCAGCAGCAGGAACGCGGCGTCGGCGTCGAGCATGTCGCGGGCCCGTTCGACGGTGCGCTGGAGCAGGCCTTCGAGATCGTCGGGGGCGGGGGAGCCGATGAACACCTCGAAGGGGTCCGCGGGGCGGGGCTCGGAGAGCTGGCCGTCGGCGGGCGCCGTCCGTACCGGGGTCTGGAGGAGGGCGCGCTCGTCGTCGTGGACGAGGAGGCAGACGATGGACGGTTCGCCGTGTGCGTCGCGGACCCGCAGGTGGGAGGCGTAGACGGGGATGACGCGGCCGTCGGCTCCGCGGATGCCGTAGCTGCCCTCCCAGCGGGACAGGCGCAGGGCCTCGGCGATGCCGGTGCCGGTGCCGGGGGTCTGGGGCCAGGCGGCGAGTTCCGCGAGGGGGCGGCCGAGGACCTTCTCTGCGGCGTATCCGAAGACGTGCTCGGCGTCCTCGTTCCAGGCGGAGATCGAGTCGGCGGCGTCGATCTGGATGACGGGGACGCGGACCCGGCTGTCGGCCAGGGGCAGGAACTGGTCCGGGACGACCGGGCCGGCCGAGCGGGTACCGACCGGACGGTCCGGGAGGTCCAGGCGGAACCAGACGTGCTTGTGGGTGGCGGTGTACTCGACGCCCCAGCGGGTGGCGAGGGCGGCGCAGAGCATCAGGCCGCGGCCGTTCTCGCGGTCCGGGTCCGCGTACGGGCGCTCGTCGGGGTGGCGCAGGGGGAGCTCGCGCTCGGGGTACCGGTCGGCGATCTCGACGCGTACGCCGCCCTCGGTGCGCAGGCACAGGACCTCGGCCTCGGTTCCGGCGTGGACGACGGCGTTGGTGACGAGCTCGCTGGTCAGCACCACCGCGTCGTCGACGATGTCCGCGAAGCCCCAGCCTTGGAGGGTGTCGCGGACGAACGCGCGGGCAGCGGCGACCGACCGCCCTTGCGGGGTGAAACTGGCAGCCGCCCGTGCCGTGATCACGAGTCTCCTTCGACGCGGTGGGACATCGGATGCCAGGTTACTTACCTTCGCGGTCGCCGTGAGGCCGTCGTCCGGTATTCCACCCGCAGGGTGCGGAGCGTGTGCGAAGGTGCCGAAGTGTTATGGCCGGGTTCGGCCGGGGTGAAACACTGGGCAGGCTTGGAGAGCCGGCTCTTGGACAGTCGGGGATCCGGTGGAACAGCGGTCGACCCTTTCGGGAGGGACACGGTGGAGTCAGGCGCAGCGGTGCGGCGTACGGGAACGCGCCCCAAGGGGGGCAGGTCCCGGCGGAACGGGACGACGGAAGTCGATACCGCCGCACTGAACCGGCTGCTCACGGCCCTGGTCTCGATGCGGGACGGGAACTTCCGCAAGCGGCTGACGGTGTCCGGCGAGGGCGTGATGGCGGAGATCGCCGCCGTCTACAACGAGGTCGCCGACCGGAACCTGCACCTGACCGGGGAGCTGTCGCGGGTCCGGCGCATGGTGGGCCGCGAGGGCAAGCTGAGCGAGCGGCTGGAGACCGGTGCCTGCGAGGGCTCCTGGGCTGCGGCGATCGACGCCTCGAACCAGCTGGTGGACGATCTGGCCCGGCCGGTGTCCGAGGTGGGGCGGGTGCTGTCGGCGGTGGCCGAGGGCGACCTGGACCAGCGGATGGACCTGCGGACGCAGGCCCCGGACGGGATCGGGCACCCGCTGCGCGGGGAGTTCCTGAAGGTCGGGCGTACGGTCAACAACCTGGTCGACCAGCTGTCCGCGTTCACCGACGAGGTGACGCGGGTGGCGCTGGAGGTCGGTACCGAGGGGAAGCTGGGCGGTCAGGCCCAGGTGCGCGGGATGTCGGGTTCGTGGAAGGACCTGACCGACTCGGTCAACACCATGGCCTACCGGCTCACCGCCCAGGTGCGGGACATCGCGCTCGTCACGACGGCGGTGGCCAAGGGCGACCTGTCGCGCAAGGTCACGGTGCACGTGGCCGGCGAGATGCTCCAGCTGAAGAACACCGTGAACACGATGGTGGACCAGCTGTCCTCCTTCTCCTCGGAGGTGACCCGGGTCGCTCGCGAGGTGGGTACCGAGGGCGAGCTGGGCGGTCAGGCGAAGGTGCCCGGGGTCGCGGGCGTCTGGAAGGACCTGACCGACTCCGTCAACACGATGGCGGGCAACCTCACGGCCCAGGTGCGCGGGATCGCGCAGGTCACGACGGCCGTCGCCAACGGCGACCTGTCGCAGAAGGTCCGGGTCAGCGCGCGCGGAGAGGTCGCGCAGCTGGCCGAAACGATCAATCAGATGACGGAGACCCTGCGGACCTTCGCGGACGAGGTCACGCGCGTGGCCAGTGAGGTCGGCGCGAAGGGCACGCTGGGCGGCCAGGCCCAGGTGCCGGGTGCGGCGGGCACCTGGAAGGACCTCACCGACTCGGTGAACACGGTCTTCCGGAACCTGACCACACAGGTGCGGAACATCGCGCAGGTGAC
>NZ_JBBDHD010000353.1:0-351 GCF_044129415.1 Streptomyces racemochromogenes | reverse complement strand
TCCACCCACGGCTCCAGCGCGGCAGCACACTCCGCGATCCGCGCCGCGAACACCGGCGACGAATCCAGCAGTTCACGCCCCATCCCGGCCCACTGCGACCCCTGACCCGGGAACACCCACACCACCGAACCCGGCGCACCCGCACTGCCGCTCACGACCCCGGCCGCGTCCTCGCCCCGGGCCAGCGCCCGCAGCCCGGACAACGCCTCCTCGGCGGAATCCGCCGTGACGACCGCCCGCTCGCCGAACACCGAACGGCCCGACGCCAGCGCCCCCGCCACCTCGGCCAAGGACACCCCCTCGGCACCCTCCACGAACCCCGCCAGCCGCTCCGCCTGCCCGGCCAGCGAG
>NZ_JBBDHD010000249.1:0-4410 GCF_044129415.1 Streptomyces racemochromogenes | reverse complement strand
GCCGGGGCAGGCACGGCGTCGGGGCCGAAGCGCTGCGGTGCGGCCTGCTGGTTGCCGTCCTGTTGGCTCTGCGCACCGTGGGAACCCGCGCCGAACTGCGTGGGACGCGCGCTCGGCGCACCCGGCCGCGTCGGAGCCTGAGCAGGTGCCGGGGCAGGCACGGCGTCGGGGCCGAAGCGCTGCGGTGCGGCCTGCTGGTTGCCGTCCTGTTGGCTCTGCGCACCCTGGGAACCCGCGCCGAACTGCGTCGGTCCCGCCTGACCGGCGACAGCCCCACGGGCTCCGCTGGTCGGGACAGAACCAGCGCCGTCGGCGCCGCTCTCGCCCTGAGCGCCAGCACGAGAACTCGACGGGTCCGTCGACGAGGAAAGTACCTCACCTTGGATGACCTTGTGGCCGCCCGCGGTGTACCCGAGGTGCGACAGGCCACCCTGGGCGCTCAGACCCTGCGCCGTCTGCTTGTCCGAGCGCGAGCTGCCCGCTCCGCCACTCGTCAGCTGCAGCGGACCACCCTTGTCCGCGGGTCGGTCGTGACCGGGCGAGCCCAGAACACCGGCGGGCCCGGTGCCGCCCGGGAGAGCCTTGACGCCGTCACTGCCGCCGCCGGAGCCACTCCCACCAGGACCACCATCCAGCGCGGGCCTGTCCGGTCCATCCGCTCCCTCCTGCCCGCCGCCGTCGAGGGTCAGCCGCTGCTTACCGGACGTCAACTCCGTGGCGCCACCGTTCGTGCCGCCGGCGTTCGTCGACGCCGCCTTGCCCGTGGGCTTGCCCCCGCTCGGGGACGCCGGACCGCTGGTCTTGCTGTCGAACCCGTTGGCGAGCTTGTTGCCCATGGCCATACCCGCGCCGGCCCCCGCACCCGAGGCCAGAGCAGGCATCAGCCCGCCCTTGTCCGGCTTCGGCGTGCTGTTCGTCTCCAGGAACTTGTCCACGAGCTTGGTGACCACCTCGTCCATGGCCTGCAGCACAGTCTTGCGCACCCGTAGCAGGGCGAAGGTGATGCCTATGATCACCAGCGAGGAGATCAGGGTCAGGACCACCACGATGATCCCGCCGAGCGCGGCGCTGCCCCACAAGCCACCCGGGCTCATGAAGCTCGACACGGGGCCGGCCATGATGTCCGGGACCGAGATCAGGAACTCCGAGACGAACTGGTAGACGAACAGCGTGACGAGGACTTCCATGATCATCGCTGTGGAGTACACGATCACTTTGGCGATCGCCTGCAGGGCGCCCAGCGTCGCGAACGGTACGGCGGCCACCAGGCCGAACGTCCGCTTGATCGCCCCGGCCAGCATGCCGATGGCGTACCAGAAGCCGAGCAGGACGATGGAGCCCAGGACCGTGGCCGCGTTGCTCCAGTACATGAACTTCGCCGGCCCCGTGCCCACCTGGCTGACGGCCATGTGGTTCTCGCGGGTGAACCCGCTGGTGGCGTTGTTGGACGAGTACATGGCCAGTGAGCCGGGGTTGAACCCGGTGTTGAGGTAGTTGTACGCCGCCAGGGGGGACAGGTTGCACGAGGAGGGCGTCTTGCCCACCGTGAAGCCACAGCCACCCTTCGTCCCCGTCGTCGTGAAGACCGTCGAGTCCTTACCGGGACGAGAGGAGGTCAAGCCCGTGCCGTCGGTCGAGATCACCGGGTGATCGGCCGGCTTCGGCCCCTTTTCCTCACCGAACTCCTTCACGTCGCCGTAGGTCTTCTTGTCGACGAACCAGCTCTTCTTGGTGTCCGAGCTCTCGTCCAGTTGCGTGATCGAGGTCTTGATCCCCGACTCGAAGTCGGAGGCTGCGATCTCGTTGCTCGCGATGTACTTGCCGATGATCCCGAAGGTCGAGAACACCGCTTTGAAGTCGTCCGAGGCACTGCCTCCGTTGACGGATACGGTGCCGTCCTTCCAAGCCGACTCGGCGTCTTTGGCCTTCGTCCCGATGTTGATGCCGTTGAACGTCGCCCCGTGGGACTGCTTGTTGATCGCCAGCGCACTGGTGCGGACGGACATCATCGCGTCCGGGCTGGCCTGGTCTTCGTCCCAGGAGACAGTGGCCTGGTCCGGAATCCCCAGGCGGTCGTTCATCATCCACGCCTCGAAGTCGACGTAGGTGCTCAGCACGACGCGCGTCGGGCCGGCGTGTTGACCGAGAACGGAGTCGTCGAACTTTCCGAGCACGCCGGAGTACATCGACCCGACGAGCGGCAGGCCGACGCCGATGAAGACGACGCGCACGATGAGTTTCTTGATCGCCGAGCCACGGTCCATCTTCTTGAACAGGACCAGGCCGATGAGCAGGAAGCCGATGAAGATCGGCACGAGCGCCTGCCAGGAGATGTCGACGAGCAAGCCGTACCAGCCGCTGATCCAGTGCTGCAGACCCGAGAGCGCGCCGCCTCCGGTATCGCCCCCCGTCATGCCCTCGGCGAAAGTCGGATTCACCGCCGCGACCGCGTTGTAGAACCACAGGAAGGGGTTGACGAGCTTCAGGAACTGGATGATGACGTAGAACAGCGTGCCGACCGCCAGCGCCAGGGCGTAGAGGACCCAGATGATCGACCCCCCGATCACGCTCACGATCTGGCCGCCGATGCCCGAGGACATCGTGTCCAGGCCAAGGTCGTTGTTGGCCGCCCCGAAGTGCGCGTAGTCGAGCATGCCCGCGTACTTGGCGTTGCCCTTGTCGTCCTTCGCGGCCAGGGTCTCGTAGGTGACGGTCTGCGAGGACCCCGACACCTCGGCGAAGAACCAGCCCACGATGTTGCCCAGGCTGAACTCCGGGTCGGCGTAGCCGAGAATGGAACCGCCCGAGGCCGGGCTGGACGTGACCGGCTTCCAGTTCTCGTGCATGCCCTTGTCGTTCTGCGGCGAGTTCTTCTCGCTGAAGTACGAGCTCGCGTTCGAGGCCAGCTGGTAGAGGCTGTAGTTGTCGCGCTCCTTCTTGTCGTCCGCGGACGCCGGCGAAGACGTCGCGATCATGAACACCGGCACGAGCAGCGCGGCCAGGAGCATGAGGGCGAGCCCGCGCGCGGGCCTGCCCGGGCGGACTGCACCCACGCTGTGGCCGGCCCGGGCACGCAGCCTCGCCACCGCCGTGATCGTCCGGTTCACGCTCTCTCCTCTGCTCCTCGTCCTCGTATCGGTGCCGACCTCGCTCATGTCTTTTCCAGCTTCTTGGGCCTGGGCCTGGGCCTTGTTGCCGGTCGCCTCGCTTTGTCCTCTGGCCGCGCCAGGCTCTTGCCGTCGCCGCGCTTGATCGCGTCAGCCTGGCCCGCGTCGGCCCCACCGTCGTCGCCCTCGCTGTGCTTCCGGATGCTGGTGAGGTTCGCGCCCGGCGTCGGCTTGTCGTGCATGATCGAGTCCATCCGCGCCGTCTCTTCGGCCTTGGCCGCCTCCAGTCGGACCTGCCTGCGTTGGGCCTCGCGGTAGGGGTTGATCCCCAGTGCCAGATCCAGGTGGAAGACCACGTTGGAGACGCCCCGGCGCAGGTACGTGAGGTTCTCGTCCTTGGTCGTGATGAGTCGGGCGAGATCCGGCGGGATCCGCTGGTGCAACTGCTTCTGGTACTCCGCCACCGTTTTGTCGCGCATCGGGCCGAAGAGCGTGTAGTCCGCAGCGTCGAACTTGTTGAAGTCGCTGTCGGCCAGCATCTTGTCGACGTCGTTGTAGCTGTAGACCACCCGGCCGCCGCGTTCGTGCATGTGGTCGAACTGGTCCTTGAGGTACTTCTTCACCCGGTCGTCGATGTGCTCCGTGCCGTGGATGATCACCGTGTCGCCGATTCCCAGCTTGCCGACGGCGAAGCCGACGATGTTCACCAGCTGCGCCATCGCCACGCCCTTGCCGCGGCGCATGAGCCGCGAGAAGTCGTAGACCACGCGCCGCGAATCCCGGACCCCGTCCACGGACGAGGCCGTGTGGTTGTTGAACAGGTCGCCGTTGGTGCTCAGCATCGCGTTGGCGATGCCTCTGAGCATGTTGTAGGCGCGCAGCTGGTCCGGGTCGGTCTTGCTGGAGTTCAACAGCGCCTTGTGCGCGGTCGCCAGGTAGGAGACGAACATCTGAAGACGCGGCACCTGGGTGTGCGGGATGTTCACCACGCGCAGGCGGTTGCGCTGCTCCTTGGCGTTGTGCCGCCACATGCCCTGCTCGATGTAGAAGTCCGTGGCCGTGTCTTCGAGGGCACTGCGGATGATCGAGCCGACGGCACCGTCGGTGGTCTCGTAGAGCTGCTCGAACATCAGCTTGAGCTTCTCCATCTGCGCGGAGAAGACCGTCAGCTCGTCCTCCTCCTCGCCGAACATTTCGAACATGTTCACGTCGCCCTGGTTCAGGTCCACGCGCGAGGTGAGCCGCTCGAACCCCGGGCCGAGCTTGTCGAGATTCGCCCCGTCAAGGACGAGGTGGACGACCT
>NZ_JBBDHD010000025.1:0-82713 GCF_044129415.1 Streptomyces racemochromogenes | reverse complement strand
CGTCTTGTTCTTCTCCAACGCGTCCAGGTCACCCGTGAACTGCGGAATCGTGCACGGATTGATCGGTACGTGGTCGGTCACTTCTTCTCCGCCCCCGGCAGATCGACCTTGGGCTCCTTCAGTGCCTCGCGCTGGGCGTTCTCCGCCTGCTCGATGTTGCCGTGCACGTACGCCGTCGTGGCCTTGATGGCCCCGTTGAGCGAGGCCTCCGTACGTGCCGAGATGAAGCCCAGCCGCTGCTGGTGGGAGGCCATGAGCTCGCCCAGCGCCCCGGCGATCGGGCCCATGCCACCGCCCTCACCGCCGGTTCCGCCGCCGGGCGTGACGGTGCCGGCGTGCTTGGCAGCCTCCGGCAGCTCCTTCTGGAGCGAGGTGCCCGCCTTCTGGAAACCCTCGGCGGCCGTGATCGTCTTGTTGACGACGCCCTGCACGCCGGACGGCTTGATGTCCCAGTCCATGACCTACCCCCGTGTCCCCGTGTTCCTGCGTCCGCTGCTCGGGCCGGCGTCAGCCGATGCCGTCGACCGCCGCCTTGGCCTTCGCGAGCGTCGCCTGCGCGGTCGCGTCGTTCTGCTCCAGCGTGTTGCGGACGAGGCGGATGATGTCGCGGACCTCGTTGGCCGCCTTGTTCCAGCGGACTTCCTTGCCGTGGTACTCGTCCGAGACCCCGTCGGCGGTGAACTCGGCCATCGCCGCCTTCACCGCCGCGTCACGGTCGCCGAGCACCCGCTCCAGCTGGCCGATGATCCCGCCGAGGCCGCCCTGGACCTCCACGGAGGCGGCGACGTCGTACGAGGTGCGGTCCTGGTTCTGTCCCATGTCTCCTCTATCCCCCGGGGTTTCAGCGCGCGCCGAAGCGGGCGGCGTCGAAGTTCGCGGAGCCCATGTTCTGGTGGGCGTTGTCACCCTGCTCGTGGTCACCGGTGGTGAACGAGGTGTCCATGCCGCGCTGACCGCCGAGGATCGCACGCAGGGAGCCGTTCAGCTCCGCGGTGACGGCGTCCGAACGCCGCTTGAACGAGTCGAAGGCGGCCCGTCCCACTCCGTTGAACTTGCCCTCCAACGGGTCGGCGGCCGCGATCAGCAGCTTGATCAGCGTGCCGAGGTCGTCGCTGGAGCCGCTCGTGGCCTTGCCCAGCTCGGACAGCGTCGTGCTGCCCATGTCGAACTTCATGCACCCACCCCTGACGTGTTGCGCCGTCACATCCGTGCCTACCTGTCTACCGAAGGGACGTTGCGAACACAAACACGGTTTCAGTTGGCCGGAACCTCTGTCCGAAAATCGTCGGAGCCCGGTTTCAGGCCATCCAGCGGTCGGGCCGCGCCGCCGCGCGGGAGGTGCGGGAACGGCTCGCCTGGGCGTACAGCACGGTGGTTGCCTCGTCCGCCGCCCGGAGCCGGGCGGTGACGGTGTTGCCCGCGCCGGTGTCCACGTGCACGTCGGCCACCCCGCAGATCCGCTCCCAAGGACCCCGCGTACGGCGCACGCTCTGCACTTTCGCGTGCGGAACGATCTCCGTACGCCGGCACAGGAGCCCGTGCCGGGTCGCGAACAGCTCCGGCGAGACCGCCAGCCCGTACCCCTTCCACCACACCGGGACCACCCACCGCGCACCCCGCCGCGGGGGCGGCGCGAAGACCAGCGCCGCCGGGTCCGCGCCCGGCAGCACCCGGGCGATCAGGGCGTGGGCGGCGTCCCGGGTGGCGACCGGCACCAGGACCCCGTTCTCGGAGCCCGCCACGGCCAGCTCCACCCGCACCCACCCGCGCCGCCGCCACAGCAGCGGCTCCACGATCCGCACGGTCTGCACCCGGCCCGGCGGCACGGTCTCGTGGGACCGGTCCAGCAGCCCGTGGTCCAGCCGCAGCCCGTCGGGGGACTCGGCTACCCGCCAGTCGTAGCCGGAGAGGAAGCGGTCCACGCTGCCCCGCCAGACCGCGCCGAGCAGCGGCACCACGGTGACCACGGCCGCCCAGAGGCTGTCGCTGAGCCGCCACACGATCACCGGGCCCGCGAGCCCGCCCACGAGGGCGGCCCACGCGTCCAGGCTGAGCAGCAGGGAGACCACCAGGTCCCGCACCGGCACCCGCAGCAGCTCCCGTTCGGGGGCCTCGCCGAGCGCGGTGGCCTCGGCCGGGGCGAACCCGGCGGCCCGGGCCAGCAGCTCGGCCCGCAGGGCGACGGCGTCCCGTTCGCCGAGGAAGGCCAGTTCGTCCTTGTCCTCGGTGCCGATGACGTCGATGCGCAGCGCGGCGACCCCGGCCAGGCGGGCCAGCAGGGGGCGGGTGACGTCGATGGCCTGGACCCGGTCGAGGCGGATGTGGGCGGTGCGCCGGAAGACCAGGCCGGTGCGGATGCGCAGTTCGGTGCCGGTGACGGCGTAGTGGGTGAACCACCAGCCGAGGAAACCGTACGCACCGAAGACGAGGACCACCCCGGCGAGGACGAGCAGCCGCAACCACACGGGCAGCGCCAGCGCCCACTCCTGGGCCCGCTCCCCCTGCTGGACGACCACGCCGGCGGTGGCGGCGACCGGCACCCAGGCCCGGCGCAGCGGGGTGAGCGGGTGCAGCCGCCGCTCGGTGCCCGGCGGGGTCGGTGCGGGGGCCGTCACAGGCCGGCCGATCGGGCTTCGCCGAGCTCCGTCAGCCGGTCGCGCAGCCGCTGCGCCTCCTGTGGGGCCAGGCCCGGGATCCTGGCGTCCGTGGCCGCCGCCGCCGTGTGCAGCTGCACGGAGGCCAGCCCGAAGCGCCGCTCCAGCGGGCCCGAGGTCACCTCCACCAGCTGCATCCGCCCGTACGGGACCACCGTCTCCTCCCGCCACAGCACCCCCCGGCTGATCAGCAGGTCGTCCGCCCGCTCCGCGTACCGCCAGGACCGCCAGTTCCGCCCGAGCAGCACCCACCCCCAGACCAGCGCCAGCGGCCATATCGCCCCGAAGGCCGCCCAGCCCGCACCGGCGAACAGGGCCAGGGGAAGCGCGGTCGCCACCGTCAGGAGGACCGTCCACACCACCAGCAGCAGCCGTCGCAGGGCCAGGAGCCCACCCGGCAGGCCCACCCATTCGGGCCGGTCCGTCTCACCCGTCGTCCCCATTTCCATCGCCCCAGCCTAGGACTGCGACAATGCGCGCATGACGGAGACCACGGTCGGCATCGGCGGCGCGGCGGAGAGCACCGACATGGTGCTCAACATCGGACCGCAGCACCCTTCCACCCACGGCGTGCTGCGGCTGCGGCTCGTCCTGGACGGCGAGCGCATCGCCAGCGCCGAGCCCGTGGTCGGGTACATGCACCGGGGCGCGGAGAAGCTGTTCGAGGCCCGCGACTACCGCCAGATCGTCATGCTCGCCAACCGGCACGACTGGCTGTCGGCCTTCTCCAACGAGCTCGGCGTGGTCATGGCCGTCGAGCGGATGCTGGGCATGGAGGTCCCCGAGCGGGCGGTGTGGATGCGTACGCTCCTCGCCGAGCTGAACCGGGTCCTGAACCACCTGATGTTCCTCGGGTCGTACCCCCTCGAACTGGGCGGTATCACCCCGATCTTCCACGCCTTCCGCGAGCGCGAGGAGCTCCAGGCCGTCATGGAGGAGATCTCCGGCGGCCGCATGCACTACATGTTCAACCGGGTCGGCGGCCTCAAGGAGGACCTCCCGGCCGGCTGGCTCGGCCGGGCCCGGGCGGCCATCGCCGACGTCCGCACCCGGATGGACGTCTACGACAAGCTCGTCCACGGCAACGAGATCTTCCGCGGGCGCACCCGCGGCGTCGGGGTCCTGTCGGCCGAGGCGGTGCACGCGTACGGGGTCTCCGGCCCGATCGCCCGCGCCTCCGGCGTGGACTTCGACCTGCGCCGCGACGAGCCGTACCTGGCGTACGGGGAGCTCCAGGACGTCCTGAAGGTGGTCACCCGGACCGAGGGCGACTGCCTGGCCCGCTTCGAGGTGCTCCTCGACCAGACCCACAACGCCCTGGACCTGGCGGTGGCCTGCCTGGACCGGATGGAGCAGCTGCCGCCGGGGCCGGTCAACCAGCGGCTGCCGAAGGTGCTGAAGGCCCCCGAGGGCAGCACCTACGCCTGGACGGAGAACCCGCTCGGCATCAACGGCTACTACCTGGTCTCGAAGGGTGAGAAGACCCCGTACCGGCTGAAGCTGCGCAGCGCCTCCTTCAACAACATCCAGGCGCTGGCGGTGCTGCTGCCGGGGCAGCTGGTCGCGGACATGGTGTCGATCCTCGGCTCGCTGTTCTTCGTGGTCGGCGACATCGACAAGTAGGCCGGCGGGGCGGTGTCGGTGGGGCAGGGCAGACTGGGGGCATGTCCGCTTCCCCCCGACGGGCCTGCCCCGCCTGCGGCCGCGACTGCGCGGTGACGGCCGGCCGGATCGCCCGCCACGACCCCCCGGCGGGGCGCCGCGCCGGCCTGGTGTCCTGCCCCGGCTCCCGGGCGCGCGTGGTGCTGGGCGCCTCCGCCCCGACCCTGGACGGCTTCACCCTGGGCCCGCACCCGGGCCAGCTCCCCCTGTTCTGAGCCCGCGCGGCTACCGGGCCGCGGCCGCCTGCGGCGAGGCGAGCAGTCCGAGCAGGCGGGCCGTGCCGTCGGCCCCGTAGCCCGCGTCGACCCCGCGCCGGTACAGCGCGGCGTGGGCGGCGAGGATCCCGGTGTCGACGCCGGAGTCGGCGGCCGTGTGCACGACGTGGTCCAGGCTGGCCGCGCACATCGCGAGGCGGGCGGCGGTGCCGTCGGGGTCGTCCGCGTCGGCGAGCGGCGCGGAGCCCTCGTAGAAGGCGCGCATGCTGTCGGCTGTGTAGCCGGCGTACGGGAGGATGTCGGCCGCCGTCAGCCCGTTGGCGCGGGCGATGGCGACGGCCTGGTACCAGCCCGTGTACGCGGTCCAGAACATGGTCATGTTGAGCTGGTAGTACAGCTGCGCGTGGCCCGGGTCGGCGCCGCGGTAGTCGGTGGCGCCGAGGACGTCGAGCGCGGCGCGGTGCTGCCCGTACACCTCCCCGGGGCCGCTGATGAAGATCGAGGCTCCCTCCCGGCCGATGCCGGCCGGGGGGACGTTGACCCCGCCGGTGAGGTACGAGGCCCCGCGCTCCCGGGCCCAGCCGGCGGCCGCCCGCGCCTTCTCGGGGACGTCGGAGGACAGGTTGGCCAGCACCCGGCCGTCGAGGTCGGCGTCGGCGAGCGCGGTGTAGGCGGCGTCGACGTCGATGAGGCTGACGACGCTCAGCGTGCTCGCGGCGACGGCCTCGGCGGCGGTCGCGGCCCGCCGTGCCCCGCGGGCCACCAGCGCGGTGTCCTTGCCGGGGCTGCGGTTCCAGACGGTGACGGCGTAGCCGGCGTCGAGGTAGGCGGCGGCCATGGCCTGGCCCATGGGGCCGAGGCCGATGATCGAAACCTGGTTCATGACGAGTGCTCCCCACGTGATCCTTCTAGAACGAACGCTCTATCCAGCGCCCGGGACGACCGTAGCACGGGCTAGAACGAACGCTCTATCCATTTCCCCGGCTAGAATCCTCCGCATGGCAGCGACAGGGGCAGGGACGGCGCGGGGAGCCGGGAAGACGGCGGACACCGCGAAGACGGCGGGCGCCGGGCGGCAGGCGGAACCGGGGACGCGCGAGCGGCTGGTGCGCACGGCCTCCCGCCTGATGCAGCACGGCGGATACGAGAGCACCCCGGTCAAACAGCTGGTCCGCGAGGCGGAGGCCACGCTCGGCTCGCTCTACCACTTCTTCCCGGGCGGCAAGCAGGAGCTCGCAGTCGCCGCGATCGGCTACGGCGACGGGGAGTTCGCGCAGCTGCTGGGCGCGGCACTGGACTGCGACCCGGACGCCGCCCGGGCGATCGAGGCGGCGGCCGGGGTCCTGGCCGACGCCCTCGCGGCCTCGGACTGGCGCGACGGATGTCCGGTCACGGCCACGGCCCTGGAGTCGGTCGGACGGCTGCCCGAGCTCCAGGAGGCGTGCGCACGGTCCTTCGGCAACTGGCACGAGCTCGTGGCGGCCAAGCTGCGCGCCTCGGGCATCGGCGAGGAGGACTCCCGCGACCTGGCGGTCACCGTCGTCGCCGCGCTGGAGGGCGCCGAGATGACCTCCCAGGTCACCCGGTCCCGCACCCCGCTGCTCCTGGCGGGCCGCCACCTCTCCCGCCTGGTGGCCTCGTACGCCCCCTGACGGGACCCGCCGGGGGCCGGGCGGGCGGCGGCCCTACGAGATGGCCGTGCGGAGGCGGACCACGTCGATCGGCTCGGTCTCGTCGTGGGCCGTCAGGTCGATGACCTGGCCGCCCTCGCCTTGCTCCGCCGCATCCGGCGCGGGCTCCGGCCCGTCCTGGGGCGCGGCACCGGCTTCGGCACCGGTCTCGGCACCGCCCTCGGCGGCCCGGGCGGCCTGCGCGGACTCCGCCTGGTGCGCGGCCAGCGCCTCCGCGCCGACCACGTCCGCCAGGTCCTCGTTCTGCACGGACTCGATCGCGGCACGCGCCTGGGCGGCGTTCTTGGTGCCGAAGAAGTCGAAGCCGCCCTCCACCCGCGAGGTCGAACGCCGCTGGGCCGCGTACGGGGCCACCGGCGCCGCCGGCCGCCGCGCCGGGGCAGCCGGGGCGGGAGCGGAGGCGGAGGCGGGCACGGGCACCGCGGCGGAGGCGGCGGACGCCGTACGGGTGTGGGCCGGGGCCGGCGCCGCCGGGGCCAGCTCCTTCGGCGCGGAAGCCGCGGCCGCGGCCGCCGCCGCGCGCGCCTCGGACTTCTTCAGCAGCGCGGCCATCGCCGCGTTGGCCCGCGCGTACCCCACCGCGGTCGGCGCCCCGCTGCCCGTGCGCTCCTCCGAGACCGCCGGAAGCTCCTTCGGCGCGCCGGCGTTCTCCAGCGCCAGCAGCCGCCGCTTCTCCAGCGCGCTGGCCCGCTCGGTCTCGGCGGTGGCGTACCGGCGCAGCAGCGCCGCGTGCTCGCCGCGCAGGCCCGCGAGTTCGACCCGCTTGGCGCGCAGCTTGGCGTCCAGCCTGGCGCGCAGGACCCGGGCCTCTTCGAGGTCGGATTCGAGCTCGGCTATGCGCTCGTCCGTCTTCCACTCGTCCTTGACCCGCTCGCGGGCCAGCTCCGCCACCCGGCGGCCGGCCGCCCGGTCCCAGGAGCGCATCAGGACGGCGCCGCCGAGGCCCGCAGCCGCCGTGAGGGCCACGAGCAGGCGCAGCGCGAGGGGTTCCGCGAGGAGCCAGGCCGCGCCGGCGCTGGCGACGGAAACCCCGCCGACGGCCGTCGGCGTGAGAAGTCGGTGCAGGGGCTCGGGATTGCGGTGACGTCCACGGGGCATGGCCTGAAATTTACAGGGCGTGGACCTCCTGTGGGGTACCCGCCCGGCAATCTCTTCCCGCGCGGTTTCCCCGCATTCGGCCGTCGACGGTGTGACCGCTACTTCTTCAGCAGGCCCTTGGACTCCAGATAGGCCTTCGCGACGTCGGCGGGCTTCGCCCGCTCCGCGTCCACCTTGCGGTTGAGTTCGACGAGGTCGGCGGTGGTGAGCACCTTCGTCAGCCGCTCCAGCGCGGCACCGATCTCCGGGGCCCCTGCGTCCTTGGCGTTGACCACCGGGAGCACGTTGTCGGCGTTCTGGAGCTTCTTGTCGTCCTCCAGCAGCACCAGACCGAAACCGTCCAGGGTGGCGTCGGTGGTGGTGGTCAGCACGAGCTGGTCCACCCCGTCCTTGACGGCCTGCTTGGCCTGCGGGGTGCCCACGCCCTTCGGGTCGATACCGGAAACCTGGATTCCGTACGTCTTCTCCAACCCCGGTGCGCAGAAGGGGCGGACGGCGCATTCGTCGCCCGCCGCGATCTTCACCTTCTGGCCGGACTTTCCGAGATCGGAAAGCGTCCTCAGGTTGTTCTTCTGCGCGAATTCCCTGGTCACCGCGAAGGCGTTCTGGTCGACGGCGGCGCCCAACGGGAGCGCCTTGATCCCCAGCGGCGCCGCGAGCTTCTCCAGCGCCGCGGCGGTCGCGGCCGGGTCGCTCGACGCGACCGGCTTCTCCTTCGGCGCGTTCGGCCCGTTCACCTTGGCGTTGAGGAACTCCGCGAGGGTGGCCGCGTACTCCGGGACCACGTCGATCTCGCCCTTCTCCAGCGAAGGCTCGTACAGCTCGCGGTTGTTGACCGTGGTGACGGAGGTGTCGTAGCCGGCGTCCGCGAGGAGCCGCGCGTACAGCTCGGCCAGCACGTTGGACTCGGTGAACCCGGCCGCGCCGACCACCAGCCTGCCCTTGGCGCCGCCCCCCGACGAGGAGGACGAGGACGACGAGCCGCCGTCCTTGCTCTTCTCCAGGCTGTCGCCCCCGCACGCGCTGAGCGAAACGGTCAGGGCCGCCGCGACCAGGGTCGCGCCGAGGATGCGCGTGGACTTGCTCATCATGCTCCTTGGAATTCAGGGGAAAAGCGACGGAAGGGACGGCCTCAGCGCGCCGCCGGGCGGCCACGGCGCAGCAGCAGCCGGTCCGCCGCCACCAGCAGTCCCTCCACCAGCAGGGCCAGCAGCGCGACCAGCAGGGCGCCCGCCACCACCTGCGGGGTGTTGTACGTGTTGAAGCCCGCGGTGATGATCCGGCCCAGGCCGCCCTGGCCGACCATCGCGGCGATCGTGGCGGTGGCGATCACCTGCACGGCGCCCGAGCGCAGCCCGGTCATCACCAGCCCCCGGGCGAGCGGCAGTTCCACGCGCCAGAACAGCTGCCGGCCGGACATGCCCATGCCCCGGGCCGCCTCGACCACCGAGCGGTCCACCTCGCGCATGCCCACGTAGGCGTTGGTCAGCAGCGGCGGCACCGCGAACAGCACCAGCGCGACCACGGTCGGCAGGTAGCCGGCGCTGCGCAGCGGCGAGACCATGAACAGGGCCAGTACCGCGAACACCGGCACGGCCCGTCCCGCGTTGGAGACGTTCACGGCGACCGCGCCGCCCCGGCCGACGTGGCCCAGCCACAGTCCCACCGGCAGGGCCACCGCGCAGGCGACGCCCAGGGCGATCCCGCTGACCAGCAGGTGCTCGGCGAGCCGGTGCCAGACACCGTCGGCACCCGACCAGTTGGCGCCGTCCGCGAGCCAGTCGCAGGCCTTCCCCAGCACTCCCACGGCCTCAGGCCCCCTTCGTCCGCGCCGGACGGCCGGCCCTCGTCCAGGGGGTGAGCAGCCGCTGGAGGCCCAGCAGCAGCAGGTCCGCGACCAGCGCGAGCAGGACGCACAGCACGGAGGCGGTGAGCACCTGCGCCTTGAAGGAGCTGTTCACGGCGGGGGCGATCAGGTTGCCCAGCCCGCCCTTGCCGACGATGGACCCGACGGTGGTCAGCGCCACGGTGGAGACGGTCGCGATCCGCACCCCGGCGAGCAGCGCGGGCAGCGCCAGCGGCAGTTCGACCTGCCACAGCAGCCGGGCCGGGCCGTAGCCCATGCCGCGCGCGGCCTCCCGCACCTCCTCGGGTACGGCCTCCAGTCCGGCCAGGACGTTGCGGACCAGGATGGTCAGCGAGTAGAGCACCAGTCCGGTCACCACAAGCGCCGCGGAGAGCCCGAAGAGGGGCAGCAGCAGGGAGAACATGGCGAGCGAGGGCACCGTGTAGAGCAGGGTGGTCAGGCCCAGCACGGGGGCCGCCCAGCGGCGTCCGCGGCGGGCCAGCAGGGCGAGCGGGACGGCGACGACGACGCCGATGAGCACCGAGACCGCCGTGATCCAGACGTGTTCGAGGGTGGCGTCGGTGAGTTCCGGAGCGCGGGAGCTGACGTAGTCCCAGCAGATCCAGTCGTTCGCCACCAGGCAGTTCCGTACCGCCATGCCGCCCACCCCCCTACTCTCCTCGCACACGCGTACCCGAAGACCCGGCCAGTGCGACCATAACCCCCGGCGCCCGCTCTGGCCGGAATCATTCGCACACGTGCAACACTCCCCTCACAAAGCCTTGGTCCGCCGCGCACACCGGTGGGGCAGGATGGCGGGGTGATCCGATTCGAGCATGTGACCAAGCGCTACCCCGACGGGACGACGGCGGTCGAGGACCTGTCGTTCGAGGTCGCGGAGGGCGAGCTGGTCACGCTGGTGGGCCCGTCCGGCTGCGGCAAGACGACCACGATGAAGATGGTCAACCGGCTCATCGAGCCCACCTCGGGCCGGATCCTGGTGAACGGCGAGGACGTCTCCGCCGCCGATCCGGTCGAGCTGCGCCGCCGCATCGGGTACGTCATCCAGCAGGTCGGGCTGTTCCCGCACAAGACGGTCCTGGAGAACACGGCGACCGTCCCGCAGCTGATCGGCACCCCGAAGGCCAAGGCCCGCGCCCGTGCGGCCGAGCTCCTCGAACTCGTCGGCCTGGACCCCGCCGTGTTCGGCGGCCGCTACCCCGAGCAGCTGTCGGGCGGCCAGCGCCAGCGCGTCGGGGTCGCCCGGGCCCTCGCGGCCGACCCGCCGGTGCTGCTGATGGACGAGCCCTTCGGCGCGGTGGACCCCGTGGTGCGCGAGCGGCTCCAGAACGAGTTCCTCACCCTCCAGAAGACCGTCCGCAAGACGATCCTCCTGGTCACGCACGACCTGGAGGAGGCCGTGCGGCTCGGCGACCGCATCGCGGTCTACGGGGAGGGCACCATCGAGCAGTTCGACCGCCCGGCGGCGGTCCTCGGCGCCCCGGCCACCGACTACGTGGCCTCCTTCGTCGGCGCGGACCGGGGCCTGAAGCGGCTCGCGGTCACCCCGGTCGGGGAGGACGACCTGACGGCGGCCCGGGAGGGCGAGGCCCCGGCCGGCTCGGTGGCGCTCGGGGCGTCGCTGCGCGAGGCGCTGGCCGTCCTGCTCCAGGAGGACGCGGGCCGCATCGGGGTCACGGATCCGCAGTCCGGCGCGCTGGTCGGCGTACTGACCCCGGAGGGCGTCCACCGGGCGCTGCGCCGGGCCGACCCGCCGGCGGCATGACGAAGGGCCCGACTCCCGTCGGGCCCCGACCACGCGCGAGCGGGCTGACCGCTCGGTACTTCACCGCTGCTGCCGCCCGGCCTCAGGCCTGCATCCGGCTGCTCATCCACACCAGCATCGGCGGGATCTCGCGGCGCCAGGTGTTGAAGTTGTGGCCGCCGCTGTCGAGGATGATCGAGGAGACCCGGTCCGGGCCCTTGACCAGCTTGATGAACTTCCTGGTGTCGTTCAGGTTGTCCTCGCCCTTCTCGCTCGTGGTGACGAGGAAGGAGGTGCCGGTCGGCTTCTTGTTCTCCACGCTCCACAGCACGTCCGCTGCCTTCTTCAGCTTCTCGTCGCCGTGGAAGAGGTCACCGGTCGTCGGGTCGTCCGCCGCCTTGTAGTACGCGGACAGGCCCGCGGCGGCGCCGAAGACCTGCGGGTGGTGCGCGGCGATCTTCAGGGCGCAGTAGCCGCCCGTGGAGTTGCCGATGAAGCCCATGTTCTGCGGCTTCTTGCCGACCCGGAACGTGCCCTGGATGGCCTGCGGCAGGTCCTGCGCGAAGAAGGTCTCCGTCTGCGGGCCCCCCGGTATGTCCACGCACTCGGTGTCGCGCGGCGGCGCGATCGTCGGGCGCAGCATGACCAGGATCATCGGCTTCATCTTGCCCTGCTTGGCCTGCTTGAAGGCCGTCATGGGGTAGTTCAGCCCTTTGATCAGGTTTTCCGCGGTACCCGGGTAACCCGTCAGGACGATGGAGGCAGGAAAGTTCTTGTCCTTGTGCTGCGGCTGGAAGTACTCCGGCGGGAGCCAGACGTAGCCGGGGCTCGTTATCTTCGACTTCTGCCCGGTGATGGCCACCTTCAGTATCTGACCGCCGACCTGCGGCTGGCCGCCGCCGGGGACGTCCAGCTTCTGCTTGTCGAGGACCTTGATGTCCTTGCTGCTCATCGAGTGGTCGACGACCTTGCCGATCGCCGTCTGCTGACCGAACAGGTCGGCCCAGGAACCGTAGAAGAGGAACGACTTGTTGGCGGCGAGACCGACTGCCGAGAACAGTGCCAGCTGGGTCGCGAGCAGGAGGCCGACCCGGCCGAGGACCGCCCGCCAGGTGCGGCCCGAGAGCTTCGGCCAGAGCCAGACCGTCACCGCGAACAGCGCTACACCCGCGATGATGGCCAGGACCAGAACGGCATTACTGGTGAGACCCATGAGCAGTCAGTCGACTTTCTGATGGCAGGACTGGATTTTTCCGACGGAAGAGTGAACCCGCTCCTCCTCGATGTCGTCCTAGTGGACGCACCACACTCCGGAGGCTGTCGCGGCCTTCGGCCACATGATCTCTCGCGGAGCAACGGGAAGCGATGTCTAGCAGGATAGATGGCGATAAGTCGGGACAGGTTCCGAGTAAGGTCCGGCGAATCTTCCGCGGACCCAAGTCGGAGTCGGTGCCCGGTCTCGTAGGTACGGCCGTCATGATCGTCGGCCTTCTGGACATCGCGGCAGGCGTCTTCCCGCGATTCCGCCACAGCCGGATCCACGCGGTCACCGAGGTGCTGCCCGGCTCCCTGGGCCCCTTCGCCGCGGCCCTCTCCATCAGCGCGGGCGTCCTGATCCTCCTGCTCGCGCACGGCCTCAAGCGGCGCAAGCGGCGCGCCTGGAGGGCTTCGGTCATCCTGCTGCCCGCCGGTGCCGTCGCCCAGTTCGCCTACCGCCACTCGTTCGTGAGCGTGGTCATCTCGGCGGTGCTCCTCGCCCTGCTCGTACGCCATCAGGGTGAATTCAAGGCCCTTCCGGACCCGCGCAGCCGCTGGAAGGCGCTCGCGAACTTCGTTCTGATGAGCGCCGGCTCCATCGGCCTGGGCCTGGTCATCGTCAACGTCCACCCGAACAAGGTCGTCGGCCACCCCAGCCTCTACGAGCAGATCACCCACGTGGTCTACGGCCTCTTCGGCTTCGAGGGCCCCGTCGACTACGCCGGACGGGTGAGCTGGACCGTCGGCTACTCCCTCGGCGCCCTCGGCATGCTGACCGCCGTCACCACGATCTACCTCGCCTTCCGACCCGAGCACCCGGCCGCCCGGCTCACCCCGGCCGACGAGGAGAAGCTGCGCGAGCTGCTCGCCAAGCACGGCGGCCGCGACTCGCTCGGCCACTTCGCGCTGCGCCGCGACAAGGCCGTCGTCTTCTCCCCCAGCGGCAAGGCGGCCGTCACCTACCGCGTGGTCTCCGGCGTGATGCTCGCCTCCGGCGACCCCGTCGGCGACGTCGAGGCCTGGCCCGGCGCCATCGAGCGGTTCATGGAGGAGGCCAAGGCCCACTCCTGGACCCCCGCCGTCGTGGGCTGCAGCGAGACCGGCGGCGAGGTCTGGACCCGCGAGACGGGCCTGGACGCCCTGGAGCTCGGCGACGAGGCCATCGTCGACGTCAAAGACTTCTCCCTCGCCGGCCGCCCCATGCGCAACGTCCGCCAGATGGTCAAGCGCATCGAGCGCAACGGCTACACCACCAAGGTCCGCCGGGTCAGCGAGCTGAACGAGTTCGAGCTGTCCCAGGTGCGCGGCGCGGCCGAGGCCTGGCGCGGCACGGACACCGAGCGCGGCTTCTCCATGGCCCTCGGCCGCATCGGCGACCCGGGCGACGGCGACTGCATCATCGCCACCGCGCACCGCGTGGAGGAGGGCGACAGCAGCCCCTTCGGCGACCTCAAGGCCATCCAGCACTTCGTGCCCTGGGGCAAGGACGGCATGTCCCTGGAGATGATGCGCCGCGACCGCGGCGCCGACCCGGGCATGAACGAGCTGCTGATCGTCGCCGCCCTCCAGCAGGCCCCCGAGCTGAAGATCGAGAAGGTCTCCCTGAACTTCGCGATGTTCCGCGCGGCCCTCGCCCGCGGCGAGAAGATCGGCGCCGGCCCGGTCCTGCGCGCCTGGCGCAGCCTGCTCGTCTTCCTCTCGCGCTGGTTCCAGATCGAGTCGCTGTACAAGTTCAACGAGAAGTTCCGCCCCCGCTGGGAGCCGCGCTTCATGGTCTACCGCCACCACCGCGACCTCCCCCGCATCGGCTTCGCCGTGATGCAGGCCGAGGGCTTCGTCACCCTGGCCCTCCCCCGCCTCTTCGAGAGCCGCCGGCGCCCGAAGCAGGAGCGCCCCTGCGCCCACACGCACGCCGAGATCCCCGCCCAGCCGGACCGCGAGGTCCAGGCGGCGTAACCGCCCCGGCACCACGAACGCCCCCGCGCCCACCAGGGCCCGGGGGCGTTCCGCCGTCCGGGATCTACCCTGGACTCCATGAACACGAACCGCGGGCCCGCACCCCGGGGCCTGGTGGCCGGGCTCCCCGACTGGGACCGCTGCGCGGTCATGGGCGTCGTCAACGTCACCCCCGACTCCTTCTCCGACGGCGGCCGCTGGTTCGACACCACCGCCGCCGTCAAGCGCGGCCTCGACCTCGTCGCCCAGGGCGCCGACCTGGTGGACGTCGGCGGCGAGTCCACCCGCCCCGGCGCCACCCGCGTCGACGCCGACGAGGAACTGCGCCGGGTCGTCCCCGTCGTCCGGGGCCTGGCCTCCGAAGGCGTCGTCGTCTCCGTCGACACCATGCGCGCGAGCGTCGCCGAACAGGCCGTCGCCGCCGGCGCCCGCCTCGTCAACGACGTCAGCGGCGGCCTCGCCGATCCCCGCATGATCCCCGCCGTCGCCGCCACCGACGTCCCCTTCGTCGTCATGCACTGGCGCGGGTTCAGCGACACCATGAACAGCCTCGCCGTCTACCACGACGTCCTCGGCGAGGTCACCGCCGAGCTCCGCGCCCGCATCGACGCCGTCGTCTCCGGCGGCATCGCCCCCGAGCGGATCGTCGTCGACCCCGGCCTCGGCTTCGCCAAGAACGCCGAGCACGACCTGGCCCTCGTCGCCCGCCTCCCCGAGCTGCGCGCCCTCGGCTTCCCCCTCCTGGTCGCCGCCTCCCGCAAGCGCTTCCTCGGCCGGGTCCTGGCCGGCGGATCCGACGCCGCCCCGCCGCCCGCCCGCGAGCGGGACGCCGCCACGGCCGCCGTCTCGGCCATCGCCGCCCACCAGGGCGCCTGGGCCGTCCGGGTCCACGAGGTACGGCCGACCGCCGACGCGGTTCGGGTGGCCCGCGCCGTGGAAGGGGCTCTGTGACCCGCCGGACCGACCGGACGCACAGGGAAGGGGAACGGTGAGCCGTACCGACATCGAAGCCGTCGAAGAGGTCAACGCGGCCTTCTACGAGGCCATGGAGCGGGGGGACTTCGACGCACTGTCGGCGCTCTGGCTCGACGACGAGATCTCCTGCGTCCACCCCGGCTGGCCGGTGCTCTCCGGGCGGGGCGAGGTGCTGCGCTCGTACGCGCTGATCATGTCGCACACCGAGTACATCCAGTTCTTCCTCACCGACACCAAGGTGGCCCTGATAGGCGACACCGCCCTGGTCACCTGCACCGAGAACATCCTCAGCGGCGGCCCCGCCGAGGAGGCCGGGGAACTCGGCCCGCTCGTCGGCCAGCTGGTGGTCGCCACGAATGTGTTCCGACGCACACCGGAGGGCTGGCGGCTCTGGTCCCACCACGGTTCTCCGGTGCTCACGGACTCCGATGACGAGGAAGAAGAGGCCTCCGACTGACCCCAAGGGCGGGGACGAAGGTTTATCGCAGGTAAATTCGAAGGTGGACGACGCCGACCGCACTCGGCGCAGGCCCAAGGACCCGGGGAGTCCCGGGACCGGAAGCACCTACGAAAGCAGGAGTGATTCGCGTGGATCGTGTCGCGCTGCGCGGCCTCAAGGCTCGCGGGCACCACGGCGTCTTCCCCCGGGAACGCGAGGAAGGCCAGACCTTCATCGTCGACCTCGTGCTGCACCTGGACACCCGGCCGGCGGCGGCCGGGGACGACCTGGCCAAGACCGTGCACTACGGGGTCGTGGCCGAGGAGGTCGTCGACGTCGTCCAGGGCGAGCCCGTGGACCTGATCGAGACCCTCGCCGAGCGGATCGCCCAGCAGTGCCTCAAGCACGAGGCCGTGGCCCAGGTGGAGGTCGTGGTCCACAAGCCGGACGCGCCGATCACCGTCCCCTTCGACGACGTGACCGTCACGATCACCCGGAGCCGCGTGTGAACAACGGCCGGAACGCCCAGAGCGACCCCACCGTCCAGCCCGTCCCCGCGTCCGTCGTCGAGGCGGTCGACGCGGCCGACGTCACCCTCTCCAACCCCAAATGGGCCGTGATCGCGCTCGGCGCGAACCTCGGCAACCGGCTGGAGACCCTCCAGGGCGCCATCGACGCCCTCGGCGACACCCCCGGCCTGCGGGTCAAGGCCGTCTCCCCGGTCTACGAGACCGAGCCGTGGGGCGTCGAGCCGGGCACGCAGCCCTCGTACCTGAACGCGGTCATCGCCCTGAAAACCACCCTGCCGCCGTCCTCGCTCCTGGAGCGGGCGCACGCCGTCGAGGAGGCCTTCGACCGGGTCCGCGAGGAGCGCTGGGGACCGCGCACGATCGACGTGGACATCGTCGCGTACGCCGACGTGGCCTCCGACGACCCCCTCCTCACCCTCCCGCACCCGCGGGCCCACCTGCGCGCCTTCGTGCTGGCCCCCTGGAACGACATCGACCCCGCGGCCCAGCTCCCCGGCCGCGGCCCCGTCGCCGGCCTGCTGGCGGCGATCGGCATGAGCGGGGTCACGGCGCGGGACGACCTGGAACTCCGTCTCCCGGAATAGCCGTTAGCGTGTTCAGGTAGCCGACACCGCACGGAACAGGGGACGGGCAACGTGAAGCAACTGAGGCCGGCGGTCCTGGCGGGCATCTTCGTGATCGCCGGGGTGCTGTCCTGGGCCGGCGCCCGCCTGTGGAACGCCTACGGCACCCTGCCGGGCGTCCCCCTGGCCGCGCCGATCGTGCTGGCGGTCATCGCCGTGGTCCTGTTCGCCACGGCCCTGTCGCTGCGCGCCCGCCTGAAGGCGCAGCGCGAGCGCCGCCCGGGGGCCAAGGGCGTGGAGCCGCTGATGGCGGCCCGCGCGGTGGTCTTCGGCCAGGCCAGCGCCCTGGTGGCGGCCCTGGTCGCCGGCATGTACGGCGGTGTCGGCGTCTTCCTCCTGACCGACTCCCTGGACGTCCCGGCCCGCCGCGACCAGACCTGGTACGCGGGCGGCTCGGTCCTGGCGGGCGCCGCGGTCATCGCGGCCGCCCTCTTCCTGGAACACGTCCTGAAACTCCCGGACGACGAGGACCCCCACAAGGCCCAGGCGGCGGCCTAGGGCCTGTCGGGGCCCAGGCGCCGCCACAGGGGCGGGACCAGCGGGCCCAGGTCCTCCCAGTGGCAGACCTCCAACGAGGCGATCAGCCCGCCCCAGACGAAGAGCATCGCCTCCCCGACGTAGGCCCCCTGCGGAGTCGCGATGTCCCGGCTCGCCACCACCGGGCTGCCGCCGGGCGCCACGGGGGCGGCCGGCACGTCCTGCGTGACCCTGAGATCCACACTGGGGCACCCGCAGGTGCAGCCGGCCGTCATCCGGGCGTACGGGATCTGGGCCCGGTAGACCTGGAGGTCCCCGCCGTCCCCGTCGAGCAGCAGTTCCAGCGTCCGGCGGACGTCCTCGCTCAGCGGCTCCCAGACGGCCGGCTCGGCCACCGGGTCAGCGCGCCATGATCAGGCTCATGGCCTCGTTGCGGGTCGCGGGGTCGCGGAGCTGGCCGCGGACCGCCGAGGTGATGGTCTTCGCGCCCGGCTTGCGCACGCCGCGCATCGTCATGCACATGTGCTCGCACTCGATGACCACGATGCAGCCGCGCGGGTCGAGGATCTCCATCAGGGAGTCGGCGATCTGCGTGGTCAGCCGCTCCTGCACCTGGGGGCGGCGGGCGAAGACGTCGACCAGACGGGCCAGCTTCGACAGACCGGTGATCTTGCCGTCGGCGGACGGGATGTAGCCGACGTGGGCCACGCCGTGGAAGGGGACCAGGTGGTGCTCACAGGAGCTCATGACCTCGATGTCCTTCACCAGGACCATCTCGTCGTGACCGAGGTCGAACGTCGTCGTCAGGACGTCCTCGGGCTTCTGGTACAGGCCGGCGAATATCTCCTTGTACGCCCGCGCCACCCGCGCCGGGGTCTCCAGGAGGCCTTCGCGGTCCGGGTCCTCGCCGACCGCGATCAGGAGCTCGCGGACGGCCGCCTCGGCGCGCTTCTCGTCGAACTCGCCGATCGTGCCCTCGTCACCGGTCAGGGTCACTGGGTCGGTCATCTCTTCCTCGTTCCTGTGTGCACGGACGGCGTACAAATGTGCCGCGCCCCCCAGGCTAGAACCTGGGGGGCGCGGCATTCATTCCGGACCTGGTCAGGCCTCCGGACGGTCCTCCGGGGAGGTCTCCGGGGCCTTCTCCACCGACACGGCCGACTGGGCCGAGGCCGAGGTGCCGTTGGCGGCGTTCGTCAGCTGGAGCTCCTTGGGCGAGAGCACCGGCGGACGGGTGGAGGGGGTGCGGCGGGCCGAGCCGGTCCACGCCGGGCGGGCCGGGCGCTTCACGATCGTGGAGAAGATCTCGGCGATCTCCTCCTTGCCCAGCGTCTCCTTCTCCAGGAGCGCGAGGACGAGGTTGTCCAGGACGTCCCGGTTCTCGACCAGGATCTCCCAGGCCTCGTTGTGCGCGGTCTCGATGAGCTTCTTGACCTCTTCGTCGACCAGCGCCGCGACCTCTTCCGAGTAGTCCCGCGGGTGCGACATCTCGCGGCCCAGGAACGGCTCGGTGTTGTCACCGCCGAACTTGATCGCGCCGAGGCGCTCGGTCATGCCGTATTGGGTGACCATCGCGCGGGCCGTCGCCGTGGCCTTCTCGATGTCGTTCGCGGCGCCGGTGGTCGGGTCGTGGAAGACCAGTTCCTCCGCCGCGCGGCCGCCCAGCATGTAGGCGAGCTGGTCGAGCATCTCGTTGCGCGTGGTCGAGTACTTGTCCTCGTCGGGCAGGACCATGGTGTAGCCCAGGGCCCGGCCTCGGGACAGGATCGTGATCTTGTGGACCGGGTCGGAGTTCGGGGAGGCCGCCGCGACCAGGGCGTGTCCGCCCTCGTGGTACGCGGTGATCTTCTTTTCCTTGTCCGACATGATCCGGGTCCGCTTCTGCGGGCCCGCCACGACGCGGTCGATCGCCTCGTCCAGCATGTGGTTGTCGATCAGCTTCTTGTCCGAGCGGGCCGTGAGGAGCGCGGCCTCGTTCAGGACGTTGGACAGATCGGCACCCGTGAAGCCGGGGGTGCGGCGGGCGACGGCCGAGAGGTCGACGTCCGGTGCGACCGGCTTGCCCTTCTGGTGGACCTTGAGGATCTCCAGACGGCCCTGCATGTCCGGGCGGTCGACCGCGATCTGGCGGTCGAAGCGGCCCGGGCGCAGCAGCGCCGGGTCGAGGATGTCGGGCCGGTTCGTGGCGGCGATCAGGATGACGCCGCCCTTCACGTCGAAGCCGTCCATCTCGACGAGCAGCTGGTTGAGGGTCTGCTCGCGCTCGTCGTGGCCGCCGCCGAGGCCCGCGCCGCGGTGCCGGCCGACGGCGTCGATCTCGTCGACGAAGACGATCGCCGGGGCGTTCGCCTTGGCCTGCTCGAACAGGTCGCGGACGCGCGAGGCGCCGACGCCGACGA
The DNA here is from genome assembly GCF_044129415.1 of Streptomyces racemochromogenes. Taxonomy (GTDB): domain Bacteria; phylum Actinomycetota; class Actinomycetes; order Streptomycetales; family Streptomycetaceae; genus Streptomyces; species Streptomyces racemochromogenes_A. The sequence continues at coordinate 63,126 of NZ_JBBDHD010000025.1, read as the reverse complement.
ACATCTCGACGAAGTCGGAACCGGAGATCGAGTAGAAGGGGACGCCGGCCTCGCCCGCGACGGCGCGCGCGAGCAGGGTCTTGCCGGTGCCGGGCGGGCCGTAGAGCAGCACACCCTTGGGGATCTTGGCGCCGACGGCCTGGAACTTCGCCGGCTCCTGGAGGAACTCCTTGATCTCGTGGAGTTCCTCGACGGCCTCGTCCGAGCCCGCGACGTCGGCGAACGTCGTCTTCGGGGTGTCCTTGGTGATGAGCTTGGCCTTGGACTTGCCGAAGTTCATGACCCGGGAGCCGCCGCCCTGCATCTGGTTCATCAGGAACAGGAAGACGACGACGATGAGGACGAAGGGCAGGAGCGAGAGCAGCACGCTCAGGAACGGGCTGGTCTTGTCCGGCGTGACGGAGTAGCCGTCCGGGATCTGACCGGCTTCGTACTTGGTCTGGAGGTTCTGGGCGAGCTGGACGCCCTGGTCCCCGATGTAGTTGGCCTGGAACTTGGTGCCGCTGTTGTTGCCGAGCTTCTGGCCCTTCTTCAGCTCGATCTTGATCATCTGGCTGTCGCCGGTGGTCAGCTTGGCGCTGTCGACCTGGCCACTGTTGATCGCCTTGATGACCTCGCTGGTCTCCACCGACTTGTAGCCGCCGCCGGAGCCGACGACGTTCATCAACACGACCACGGCGAGGACGGCCAGCACGATCCACATGACCGGCCCACGGAAGTATCGCTTCACGTCCATCCATACGGGGTGCCGGGCACCCCGTCCCTCCTGCCCGTAGGTAAATGCTGCTGTGAGTAAAGACTGTTCTTCGGAATGTACCCCTGTATTGTCACCCGCCGCCCCGTGGGACGGCTGACAGACCCGCCTTCTCCTCCAACGGCGGGAATCGCCCCCGGGTTCCCCCGGGGGCGATCGCGGTGACGTCGGGGGTTCAGCCGCCGTACACGTGCGGGGCGAGCGTCCCGACGAACGGCAGGTTGCGGTACTTCTCCGCGTAGTCGAGGCCGTAGCCGACGACGAACTCGTTGGGGATGTCGAAGCCGACCCACTCGACGTCGATGGCGACCTTGGCAGCCTCGGGCTTGCGCAGCAGCGTGACGACCTTGAGGGAGGCCGGCTGGCGGGAGCCCAGGTTCGACAGCAGCCAGGACAGGGTCAGGCCGGAGTCGATGATGTCCTCGACGATCAGGACGTGCTTGTCCTTGATGTCGGTGTCCAGGTCCTTGAGGATCCGCACCACGCCCGAGGACTGGGTCCCGGCGCCGTAGGAGGACACCGCCATCCAGTCCATGGTGAGCGGGGTGGACAAGGCGCGCGCCAGGTCCGCCATCACCATCACGGCGCCCTTGAGCACGCCGACGATGAGCAGGTCCTTGCCCGCGTACTCCGCGTCGATCTTCGCGGCCAGCTCGGCCAGCTTCGCGTCGATCTCTTCCTTGGTGATGAGCACCGACTGGAGGTCGTTGCCCATGTCCTTCTCGTCCACCCGCATCACTTTCGTTGTCGGCCGGGGCTCCGGAGGGCGTCCCCGGAGGACTCAGCCGTGCTTCAGCACCAATCAGCCCTGCCGGATGACAAGTCTGCCACCCTGCCGCTGGGCCTCGACGCGGCCGGGCAGGTTGATGGCCCCCTGGCCGCGCCATCCGGTGATGAGCCGGTCGACTTCCTCGATGTGGCGGGCGAAGAGGGAACCCGCGGGTGAGCCCGCCGCGACCACGGCCCGGCGCAGCACCCGGCGGCGCACGGCGGGGGGCAGGGCGTACAGCTTGGCGCACTCCAGGCGGCCGTCCTCGTCGCGTACGCCGGCCTCCGCGTCGGCGGCCCAGGCGTCCAGGGCGTCGGCGTCGTCCCGGGAGAGCTGGGCGGTACGGGCGAGCGCCTCCACGACCCCCTTGCCGAGCGCCTTCTCCAGGGCGGGCAGTCCCTCGTGGCGCAGCCGGGAGCGGGTGTAGGCGGGGTCGATGTTGTGCGGGTCGTCCCAGACGGGGAGGGACTGGACCATGCAGGCCTTGCGGGCGGTCTGCCGGTCGATGTGGAGGAAGGGGCGCCGGTAGCGCCGGGTGCGGCCGGGGCCGCCGGAGACCTCGGCCATGCCGGAGAGCGAGCGGATGCCGGAGCCCCGGGCGAGGCCCAGCAGGACGGTTTCCGCCTGGTCGTCGCGGGTGTGGCCGAGCAGCACGGCGGCGGCGCCGAGCCGGTCGGCGGCCTCGTCGAGGGCGGAGTAGCGGGCGTCACGGGCGGCGGCCTCGGGTCCGCCGTCGCGGCCGACGCGCACGGCGACGGACTCCACCGGGTCGAGGCGGAGCGCGGTCATGCGGCTGACGACCTCGGCGGCGCGCAGGTCGGAGCCGGCCTGGAGGCCGTGGTCGATGGTGATGCCGCCGGCCCGGATGCCGAGCTTGGGGGCTTCGAAGGCGAGGGCGGAGGCGAGCGCCATGGAGTCGGCGCCGCCGGAGCAGGCGACGAGGACGAGCGGCGGGGTGCCGGCCGCGCGGCCCGTGGGGCCGCTCAGGTCGGTGAGGACGTCGTGGAGTACGCGGCGGACCGCCAGGCGTATCGCCGCGACCGCAGGATGGGGACCCATGTCCGGTGCCCTTCGTGGAGTTCGGATGCTCGGAGGCTTCGGGGTGTTGCGCGCGGGGTGGTCACTCAGAGTGCGTCGATGGTGACAGAAGTGAGCCGTTCCCCGAGCATCGCACGCCCTTCCACGGCTCACGGTCCCTCGGAAGGGTGATGCTGCTTCCCCCAGTGGGACACGTTTACGCCTCCGGAGTCACCCTTCTTCGCGCCGCGCGCTCCCCCTGCGGTGGACGCGCGCCACCCAGTCCGCGGGCCTGGCGATCTCCGATTTGGTCGGCAGGGTGTTCGGGGAGGTCCACACGCGGTTGAAGCCGTCCATCCCGACCTCGCCGACGACGGCGCGCACGAAGCGTTCGCCGTCGCGGTACTGGCGCAGTTTGGCGTCGAGGCCCAGCAGCTTGCGCAGGGCGGCGTCCAGGCGGCCGGCGCCGCTGGCACGGCGCTGCTGGAACTTCTCGCGGATCTCGGCGACGGAGGGCACGACCTCCGGGCCGACCCCGTCCATGACGAAATCGGCGTGGCCCTCCAGCAGGGACATGACGGCGGTGAGCCGGCCGAGCACCTCGCGCTGGACGGGGGTCTGGACGAGTTCGACGAAGGAGTGGGCCTCCTCGCCGCGCTCGCCGTCGGGGCGGGCTCCGGCGAAGGACTGGACCGCCTCGCGCAGCCGCTCCAGCAGGGCTCCGGGCTCCATCTCGGTGGCGCCGAGGAAGGCCTGGATCTCGCCCTCCAGGTGGGCGCGCAGCCAGGGGACGGCGGTGAACTGGGTGCGGTGGGTCTCCTCGTGCAGGCAGACCCAGAGCCGGAAGTCGTGCGGGCTGACCTCCAGCTCGCGTTCGACGTGGACGATGTTGGGTGCGACGAGCAGCAGCCGCCCGCCGGTGGCGGGGTTGCCGGGCAGGTCGGCGCCGACGGGCGCGAAGGTCTCGTACTGGCCGAGGACGCGGGAGGCCAGGAAGCTCAGCAGCATGCCCAGCTCGACGCCGGTGACCTTGCCGCCGACGGCCCCGAGGACGGCGCCGCCGGGGGCGCCGCCGCGGCGGTCCTGCATCTTGGCCAGCAGCGGGCCGAGCAGTTCGCGGAAGCCGGCGACGTTGGCCCGGACCCAGCCGGCCCGGTCGACGACGAGGACGGGGGTGTCGGGGAGGGTGGTTCCCTCGGGCATCATCCCGGTGAACCCGCGCACGTGCTCCTCGGAGGTCCTGGCGTGCCGGCGGAGCTCCGCCACCACGGCCCGGGCCTCGTCGCGGCTGACCTCCGGACCCGGCCGCACGAGCCGGATCGCGGTCGCCACCGCGAGGTTCCAGTCGACCATCTCCGCACCACCGATGCTCGTCATGCGTCAACGGTACGTGGACCCGCGCCGCTGCGGAGCCCCTCGGCGCCTGTCGCCGGGGCCCTGTCGCCGCTCGGGGCGGCCCCGGGCTCGGGGCGGCGGGGGGCCTGGCCGGTCAGGAGGTGGAGGCGACGGCGGCGGCCAGTTTGTCCAGGCCCTTCTCGGCGGCGGAGCCGTCGGCGGCGTTGGCGGTCAGGAAGGCGAAGGCCAGGAGCCGCCCGGACGGGTCGACGACGGTGCCGGCGAGGGAGTTCACGCCGGTCAGGGTGCCCGTCTTGGCCCGGAGCAGACCGGCGGCCGGGGAGGTGCCGGCGTTGCGGGTGCGCAGGGTGCCGGTGAAGCCGGCGACGGGCAGTCCGGTGAGGACGGGCCGCAGTTCCGGGTGGGCGGGGTCGGCGGCCTTGGCGAGCAGGCCCGTCAGGAGGCGGGCGCTGACCTTGTCGGCCCGGTTGAGGCCGCTGCCGTCGGCGAAGCGGGCGCCGGCGAGGTCGACGCCGAGCGAGCCGAGCCGCTGGGTGACGGCCTGCTCGGCGCCCTCGAAGCTGGCGGGCTTGCCGGTGGCGAGGGCGGTCTGGCGGGCGAGGGCCTCGGCGATGTCGTTGTCGCTGTTGGTGAGCATCCGCTCGACGAGGCCGGCGAGGGGGGTGGAGAGGGTGGTGGCGAGCGGGTGGGCGTCGGGGGCGGCCTTGGCGGGGGCGGGGTCGCCGGTCACCTTGATGCCCCGGTCGCGCAGCAGGCCGGCGAAGGCGCGGGCGGTGTCCCCCGAGGGGTCCTCGGTGCGTGCGACGGGCCCGGCGGTGGAGTCGTCGGGGCGGCCCTCGTCGGCGGTGAGGGCGGTGACGGGGGCGAGGTTGTCGTTGCGGCCGATGGGGTGGCGCACGGGGCCCGAGTAGAGCGTGTCGTCGTAGCCGAGGGCGACGGTGTCGGTGCCGGCGGCCTTGAGGGCCTGGGCGGTGTCCGCGGCGAGGGCCACGAGGCTGCCGCCGGAGCCGGCCGGGCTCTTCTTCTTGGCCGTGAGGGAGGGGTCGCCGCCGCCGACCAGGACGATCTGCCCGGGGCCGGCCCCGGGGGTCACGGTGGTGCGGATGCGGTGTTCGGGGCCGAGGGCGGCCAGCGCGGCGCCGGCGGTGGCGATCTTGACGGTGGAGGCGGGGGTCATGGGGTCGCCGGCCCCGGACTCGTACAGCACCCGGCCCGTGCCGGCGTCGACCACGGCGGCGCCGCGCACGGTCCCGAGGGCGGAGTCGGCGAGCAGCGGTCCGAGCACCCCCGCGAGGGCGGCGGAGGGCGCGTCGGCGGAGCGCGGGGCGATGCCCTGGAGCACCCCGGGCGCGCTCGGCGCGGCCTGCGGGAGGGATCCGGCCGCGTGATCTGCGCCACCCGTCCGGCTCCAGGAGGCGGCCCGGTCCCGCTCGGCCTTACGCTGGCCGGAGTCCCACGGACCGGCGGAGGCGACGGCCACCGCCGACAGGGCGAGGCCGGCGACGGCCGACCCCGCGATGAGCTGCCACGTCTTGACCAATGGCACCTCGGACCAGCCCCTTTCGCGATCACACATATGCGTGAGGGACACTTAACCACTGCGTCTTGCCGCGAGCATGGCACCCCACCCCAGGGATGGGCCGGACGCGCTATCACTCGGAGCAGTCAAGCTTCGGCACCGGGCCGGAGCTGATCATGGAGGAGCAGGACGTGGAGTTCGACGTCACCATCGAGATCCCCAAGGGTTCGCGGAACAAGTACGAGGTGGACCACGAGACCGGCCGGATCCGTCTGGACCGTCGCCTCTTCACCTCGACCAGCTACCCGACGGACTACGGCTTCGTCGAGAACACCCTCGGCGAGGACGGCGACCCGCTGGACGCGCTGGTCATCCTGGACGAGCCCACCTTCCCGGGCTGCCTGATCAAGTGCCGCGCGATCGGCATGTTCAACATGACCGACGAGGCGGGCGGCGACGCCAAGCTGCTGTGCGTCCCGGCCTCGGACCCGCGGGTCGAGCACCTGCGCGACATCCACCACATCTCGGAGTTCGACCGCCTGGAGATCCAGCACTTCTTCGAGGTCTACAAGGACCTGGAGCCGGGCAAGTCGGTCGAGGGCGCCAACTGGGTGGGCCGCGCCGAGGCCGAGGCCGAGATCGAGGCCTCGTTCAAGCGCCTGGAGGCCCAGGGCGGCCACCACTGAGCTCCGCTCGGTAACCGCTGAAGGAGGGCGGGCGGCATCCCCACGCCGGGGGCGCCGCCCGCCTCTTCGCTTCCCGGCAGCCCCGCGACCCCGTCCGTGGCCCCTCCGTGGCTTCTTTCGCCTTGGAGGAAACGATTCCGCATACTGATACCGCCGTTGATCAAGGGTGGGAGGATGCGTGACGGAGGCCGAAGGGCCCGGTCCCGAGGACCGGAAGCCGAAGTCCGACGAGGCGCACAGCGCCTTCACCCCGCCGCCCGGCATGGAGCCGGAGGTCCCGGACGAGGACCAGGCCACCTCCGAGTTCGCGCTCCCGGAGGGCCTCGCGACCGCCCCCGCCGGCTCCGAGGGCTCCGCCTTCGCGGCACCGGCCACCTACAGCGCCCAGCACTCCCCGCCCGCCTACACCCCGCCCCCCGCCCCGTCGTTCCCCGCCTCCTCCCCCTGGCAGGACCGGATGCGCACGATGCTGCGCATGCCGGTGGACGTCCGCCCGGTGCCCGAGGCGGCGCAGCGGCAGACCGAGTCCGGCCCGGCCGTGGGCCGCGTCCTGGACCTCACCCTGCGCATCGGCGAGCTGCTCCTCGCGGGCGGCGAGGGCGCGGAGGACGTGGAGGCGGCGATGTTCGCCGTGGCCCGCTCCTACGGCCTCGACCGCGCCGAGCCCACCGTCACCTTCACCCTGCTGTCGATCACCCACCAGCCCTCCCTGGTCGGCAACCCGGTCTCCGCGAGCCGCACCGTGCGCCGCCGCGGCACCGACTACACCCGCCTCGCCGCCGTCTTCCGGCTGGTGGACGACATCAGCGCGCCCGACGTGGAGATCTCCCTGGAGGAGGCCTACCGCCGCCTCGCCGTGATCCGCCGCAACCGCCACCCCTACCCCACCTGGGTGCTCACCGCCGCCGCCGGACTGCTCGCGGGGGCCGCCTCCGTCCTGGTCGGCGGCGGGGTGACGGTGTTCTTCTGCGCCGCCCTCGGAGCCATCCTCGGCGACCGGCTGGCCTGGTACTTCGCCGACCGCGGGTTGCCGGAGTTCTACCAGTTCGTGGTCGCGGCGATGCCGCCGGCCGCGATCGGGGTGGCCCTGAAGCTCGCCGAGTTCGACGTCCGCGCCTCCGCCGTGATCACCGGCGGCCTGTTCGCCCTGCTGCCCGGACGGGCCCTGGTCGCGGCCGTGCAGGACGGCCTGACCGGCTTCTACATCACCGCCTCGGCCCGGCTCCTGGAGGTCATGTACCTCTTCATCGGCATCATCATCGGCGTGCTCGTCGTGATCTACGTGGGCCTCCAGTTCGGCGCCGCGCCCAACCCCGACGAGGTCCTCCAGATCCCGCACCGGCCGGTTCTCCAGACGTTCGCCTCGATGGTGCTGGTGTTCACGTTCGCGATCCTGCTCCAGCAGGAGCGCTCCACGGTGTGGATCGTGACCCTGAACGGCGGGGTCGCCTGGGTCACCTTCGGCGCCCTGCGGGCCGCCGACCTGCCGCCGGTCCCGTCGACGGCGGTCGCGGCCGGGCTGGTCGGCCTGTTCGGGCAGCTCTTCTCCCGGTACCGGTTCGCGTCGGCGCTGCCGTACGTGACGGCGGCCATCGGCCCGCTGCTGCCGGGCTCGGCGACGTACTTCGGGCTGCTGTCGATCGCCGAGAACCGGCTGGACAGGGGGCTCGCCTCGCTCACCAGCGCCGCGGCCATCGCGCTTGCGATCGCGATCGGGGTGAACCTGGGCTCCGAGAGCTCGCGGCTGTTCATGCGGATCCCCGGTGCGCGCAGCGCCGCCAAGCGCCGGGCCGCGGCGAAGCGCACCCGCGGCTTCTGAGCCCCCTCCGGGGCGCGAGGGACCCCCGGACACGCGTGTGCCCCGGAGACGGGCGTCTCCGGGGCACACGGGGCTCGTGGCGGCTTGCGGGGGCGCCTGCGCGCCCGTACGTCAGCGCTTGGCGTGGCGGCCGCGCTGGCCGGGGGCCGACGGCGGCTCCTCCATCGGGTACCCGGGCTGCGCCGGGGCGGAGGCGGCGGCCTTCTTGGCCTTGCGGGCCTTCAGCACCTCGAAGATCACGGGGATCACCGAGATCAGCACGATGACGATGAAGATCGCCTCGATGTTGGTCTTGATGAACTCGAACCGGCCGAGCTGGTAGCCGAGGACGGTGACGCCCGCGCCCCACGCGACACCGCCGATGACGTTGTACGTGAGGAAGACCCGGTACTTCATCGCGCCGGCGCCCGCGACCATCGGGGCGAAGGTGCGGATGATGGGCACGAAGCGGGCGAGCACGATCGCCTTGGGGCCGTGCTTCTCCATGAAGTCGTGCGCGGCGTCCAGGTTCTCCCGCTTGAAGACCTTGCTGTTCGGCCGGTTGAACAGCTTCGGACCGAAGAACTTGCCGATCAGGTAGCCCACCTGGTCACCGAGGATCGCGGAGGCCGCGATCAGCGTGCAGACGAGCCACAGCGGCTGGCTGATGCTGCCGCTGGCGGTGAACAGGCCCGCGGTGAACAGCAGGGAGTCCCCGGGCAGGAAGGCGAAGAGGCCCGACTCCGCGAAGACGATGACCAGGATGCCGATCAGGCCGAACTTCCCGATCAGGTAGTCCGGGGACAGCCACGCGGGGGCGAGGGCAAGCGTGTAGAGGGGTTCCACGTTTCCGGGCTCTCCTGGATCAGCAGGGGGACGTCTGCGGTGGGGGACGCGACGATGCAGGCGGTCTCAATTATGAACGCACACCGCCCCCACCGGGTTCCAGGGACCGGAGGGGGCGGTAGGCGGTGGAATGTCCGCTACGCCTTGCGGACGGCGTTGGCGGTGATCGAGTCCCGCAGGTGCTCGGCCACGCCCGGGCCCATGCCGTCGTAGAAGGCCTTGAACCGCTCGTCGGAGACGTACATCTCGCCGAGGCAGACGTGCATCTCGTACCCGCACTCGTAGTAGCGGTCGCAGATGTGCCGCCGGTGTTCCTCGGCCATGTCCATGGCCGCCTCGCCGTCGGCGGGCTCCCCGGCCGCCACCAGGGCCGCGTACCGGGCGCCCCAGTCGGTGACCTCCTCCTGGATCCGCTGCCAGTCGGCCTTGGTGTAGGCGGCCGCCCGGCGCTGCGATTCGGCGTAGGCCTCGGTGCCGCCCCAGCGGCGCTCGGCCTCCTCCGCGTACTGCTCCGGGTCCTTGTCCCCGAACACCTCGAACCTCTCCTCGGGCGTGAGGTTGATGCCCATCTTCTTCGCCTCCATGGCGTGCTCCACGGCCTTGGCCATCTGCTGGAGCCGGGCGATCCGGTCGGTCAGGAGGGCGTGCTGCCGGCGCAGGTGCTCCCTCGGGTCCGATTCCGGGTCGTCCAGCAGGACCGCGACCTCGTCGAGCGGGAAGCCGAGCTCCCGGTAGAACAGGATCCGCTGCAGCCGGTCCAGATCGGCGTCGTCGTAACGCCGGTGGCCCGCGCCGCTGCGGCCGCTCGGGCAGAGCAGGCCGATCTCGTCGTAGTGGTGCAGGGTCCGCACCGTCACTCCGGCGAAACCGGCGACCTGGCCCACGGAGTAGCCCATCGCTCTTCCGCTCCTTCGGTTGGGTACGCCCTCCACTGTGGTTCCTCACGCCGCGTGAGGTGCAAGCCCGTCTTCCGGGGGGAGGCGGGATCAGCCCATCGCCTTGGTGCCGTCCAGGGTCTCGCGGATGATGTCCGCGTGGCCCGCGTGCCGGGCGAACTCGCGGATCAGGTGCAGCAGCATCCAGCGCATCGAGACCGTGGCGTCCTTGGGGAACCAGGGCGCCGGCGGCAGCGGGAACTCGTCGTCCAGGCTCGGGAGCGACTCGACGAACCCGGTCGTCTGGTCCTTGACCGTGTCCCAGAACGCGAGGGCGGACTCCAGGGTCTCCCCCTCGCCCAGCCGGAAGCCCTCGTGCCAGTCCTCGGGCGCGCGCCGGTGCTCGTTCGGCTTCTGCTGCGCCATGCGCAGCCAGTTCAGCTCGACCTCGGCCACGTGCTTGATCAGCCCGGCCAGGGACAGCTCGCTCGCGGTGGGCCGGCTCGCGGTCTGCTCGGGCGTCAGCCCGGCCGCCGCGCGGCGCAGCGCCTCGCGCTGGTCCTCGACGAAGAGCAGGAGGGTGCCGCGCTCGTCTCCCGCGACTTCCTGGGTGGGGTGTGCCATGACCGACCGCCTTTGCCGTGGTGGTGTGCGGGGTGTTCCCCGCCGACAGCCACCACGTTACGAACGCTTGCGGTCAGCTTCTGTCCTTGATCGGCCCCTAGAACGGAAAAGTCGTCCGGCCGTGCTGGATGGAGATCCACTTCTGGGTGGTGAAGGCCTCCACGGTGGCCTCCCCGCCCAGCCGGCCCAGGCCCGAGGCCTTCTCCCCGCCGAACGCGGTCAGCGGCTCGTCGCCGATGGTGGAGTCGTTGACGTGGATCATCCCGGTCTCGACGCGCCGTGCGAAGCGGACCCCGCGCTCGACGTCACGGGTGTGCACCGCGCCGCTGAGCCCGTACGGGGTGGCGTTGGCCAGGCGCACCGCCTCCTCCTCCCCGTCGAAGACCACCAGCAGGGCGACGGGGCCGAAGATCTCCTGGCCCAGCAGCGGCGAGTCCTCGGGGAGGCCGGCCAGGACGGTCGGCTCCACCAGGTTGCCGCGCGTGGAGCCCCGGACGAGGGCCGTGGCTCCGGACTCGACGGCGCGGTCCACGAGGGCGGTCAGGGCGTCGGCCTGGAAGGAGTTGATCAGCGGGCCGATGTGCGTGTCGGCCTCGCGCGGGTCGCCGGTCTTCAGGGCACGGACCCGGGCGGTGAACTTCTCGGTGAACTCCTCGGCCACGGAGGCGTCGACGAGGATGCGGTTGGCGGCCATGCAGACCTGGCCCTGGAAGACGAAGCGGCTGAAGACGGCGGCGTCCACCGCGTAGTCGACGTCGGCGTCGTCGAGGACCACCAGGGCGCTGTTGCCGCTCAGCTCCAGCACGGTCCGCTTGAAGTGGCGGGCGGCCACCGCGCCCACGTGCCGTCCGGTGCGGTCGGAGCCGGCGAAGGAGATCACCTTGGGGACGGGGTGGGTGAGGATCGCGTCGCCGATCTCGGCGATGTCGGTGACCAGCACGTTCAGCAGGCCGGCCGGCAGCCCCGCGTCCTCGAAGATCTTGGCGATGATGCCGCCGCCGGAGACCGGGGCGTTCTGGTTGGGCTTGATGACCACGGCGTTGCCGAGCGCCAGCGCCGGGGCGACCGACTTCAGGGTCACCAGGAGCGGGAAGTTGAAGGGGCTGATCACGGCGACGACGCCGACGGGCAGCCGCTGGACGCGGTTCTCCTTGCCCGTGACCGGCGAGGGCAGGATGCGGCCCTCGGGGCGGACGGCCAGCCGGATCGCCTCCCGCAGGAACTCCAGCGCGAGGTGGACCTCGTACTCGGCCTTGGGACGCGTCCCGCCGAGCTCGTCGATCATGACCTCGACGATCTCCTTCTGGCGCTCCTCGGTGATCCGCAGGGCGCGCTCCAGGACGGTCCGTCTGGTGTAGGGGCTGGCGGCGGCCCAGTCGCGCTGCGCCCGCTCGGCCGCGCGGTAGGCGCGGTCCACCTGCTCGACCGTGGCCACGGTGACGGCCGCGAGCTTCTCCCCGTTGTAGGGATTGACGTCGATGATGTCCCACGAACCGGTGCCGGCCAGCCATTCGCCGTCTATGTACTGGTGAGCCAGGTCGGTGAATATGGACATGCCATCCCTTACTGCGAGCGCGCACCCCTGCGCTGCACCGGAGACCGATCGTTCTTTATAGAGCACTGATCAGACGTCATAGTACGTGCGGTTCAAGACAGTTGGAGCAGTCCGCGCAGGAGGTCGCGGGTCTGGTCGGGGTCGGGGCAGTCGGCCTGGAGCCGCTCCATCGCCCGTGCGTACTGCCCCACTTCCTCTTCCTTGTCCAGGTAGAGCGCACTGGTGAGCTGTTCCAGATAGACGATGTCCTGGAGGTCGGACTCGGGGAAGCGCAGCAGGGTGAAGGCGCCGCTCTCACCGGCGTGTCCGCCGAAGGAGAAGGGCATCACCTGGAGCTGCACGTTGGGCCGCTGGCTGATCTCGATCAGGTGTTCCAGCTGGCCGCGCATCACGTCGCGGTCGCCGTAGGGGCGGCGCAGCGCGGCCTCGTCGAGGACGGCGTGGAAGACGGGCGCGTTCTCCGAGACGAGGACCTTCTGGCGCTCCAGGCGCAGGGCGACGCGGCGGTCGATCTCGGCGGGGGAGGCGTTCGGCATGCCGCGCTTGACGACGGCCTGGGCGTAGGCCTCGGTCTGGAGGAGGCCGTGGACGAACTGGACCTCGTAGATGCGGATGAGGGAGGCCGCGCCCTCCAGGCCGATGTAGGTCTGGAACCACCCGGGGAGCACGTCGCCGTAACTGTGCCACCAGCCGGCCGCGTTGGCCTCACGGACCAGCCCCAGGAGGGACTCCCGCTCCGCGCCGTCCGTGACCCCGTAGAGGGTCAGCAGGTCTTCCACGTCCCTGGCCTTGAAGCTCACCCTTCCCAACTCCAAGCGGCTGATCTTCGATTCGGATGCGCGGATCGAGTAGCCGGCCGCCTCACGGGTGATGCCGCGGGATTCTCGGAGTCGCCTGAGCTGTGAGCCCAGGAGGATGCGGCGCACCACAGAACCGCTGGCTTCTGCGGTCACTAGTACTGCCCTCCCCATCGCAATGGTGTGCGCGTGGTGTGCGCGTGCCTCGTCGGGGCCCCCGTATCCCCGGTCCCGCAGTCTGCCACCAAAACGCATCGGCCCGTACTCGTTCTGTAACGGAATCCGGCGTCCCGGAAAAGAAGTCCGTAAGTATGCGTAGGAAGAAATGAGCAAGAACCGTCACGGGAGTGGACAGGTCCGGCGCGTGCACGTGCATCTGCCCTTGCATACGGCTTCGGCATTCGGAACGATGGTGCCGCGCACCTGCGTGCTCTTCGCGCCGGCGCCGGACCCACCCCGCAGTTCTCTTTGGCCGGAGCCGACCGCTTCGTCCGCGAATCCCGGGAGTGCCTCGCATGGGGACGATTGGATCGGTCATGCTCGAGCCGTTACGGCAGGGGCTGCCCCCGGTCGATCCCACGGCTGTCTCCGGGTCCGCCTCCTGCGCCCTGCCCGCCCGCTTCGAAGCGGTGCGGGGCGCCCGCTCCTTCACCAGATCGACCTTGTCCCAGTGGGGCCTGGACGAGCGCTTCGACGACGTCGCCCTGGTGGTCTCCGAGCTCGTCACCAACGCGCTGCGGCACGCCCTCCCGGACGACGCCCGGCCCCGCGGCGGCGAGCAGCCGGAGCCGGCGGCGGTACGGCTGCACCTGATGCGGTGGAGCACGCGGCTGGTGTGCGCGGTGCGCGACCCGAGCGAGGACCGACCGGGGGGCTCGTTCGCGCCGGAGCGCACGGACGAGAACTGCGACCTGGAGTCGGGGCGGGGGCTGTTCCTGGTGGACTCCTACAGCGACAGCTGGGGCTGGCACCCGCTGGCGGGCCGGCTCACCGGCAAGGTGGTCTGGGCGCTGTTCCTGCTCCAGGACTGACCGCGCGCCGCGCGGGGCCGACCGCGTCCCGTACGGCACACCACTGGCCGGGCCTGATCCTTGCGATCAGTCCCGGCCAGTGCACGTGCATGGCCCGATCCGGGTGCGCTGTTCGTTCAGCCGATCAGATGGTCGAACTCGCCGTCCTTGACGCCCAGCAGCAGCGCCTCTATCTCGGCCGGCGTGTAGACGAGCGCCGGACCGTCGGGGAAGCGCGAGTTGCGCATGGCGACGTCGCCGCCGGGCAGTTTGGCGAACTCCACGCAGGATCCCTGCGAGTTGCTGTGTCTGCTCTTCTGCCAGGTCAGCTCATACAAGGAAGTGAGTTCTGCAGCTGCCGTCCCGTTGTACGCGTGGTCCACAGGAAGCCCCCGATAGTGCAGATGTCAACTCCACCGGATCATAGCTGTGTTCACCCACGCATGCATGGGCAGATGCACGTGCACGCGCGGTGCCGCAATGATCACTGTCAGGGGCGGAGGGCCCGCGAGACCTCGTCCAGCGAGTCCAGGAGCCGCTCCGCCGCCTGGCGTACGACGCCCGATGCCGGGACGCGGTTCCCCCCGTCCAGCAGCGCGCGCACCTCCTCCCATTCCGGAACCCGGCGCTCCCGCACCGCCCTCGCCCCCGCCGCCGTCGCCGAGGCCAGCGCCCGCGCGAGCTCCGCCGCCCCCGGGGCGGGAGCCTGGGCCCGGTCCGGGAGGTGCGCCTCCAGCAGCATGGCGCCCCGGCCGAACGCGGCCACGGCCTCCCCGGCACCTTCGGCGGCCGCCCGGGACAGGCCCCGGTGGCGCACCGGCTCCCCCTCGGCCCGCGCGAGGGCCTCCTGCCAGGCGACGCGGGCGTCACGGGCCGCCAGCAGGGCCTCCCGCACCTCCTGCCTCCGGGCCCCGGCCGGATCGGCGTACGGCCCGAGCACCGCGGCCGCGTAGCGGCCGTCGGCGGCGAGCCAGTCGGCCAGCCGGGTACGCAGCCGCGGCGTCTCCCAGGCCGGGTACACGGCGTACGCGAGCATCGCGACGACCCCGCCCACCAGGGTGAGGGCGATCCGGTCGGGAACCGTCTGGTCCCAGCCGACGCCCCCCATCCCGAGCAGGAACACGACGTAGGCGGAGACGAAGACCTGCGTCACGGCGTACCCGGTGCGCATCAGCGCGTACATCAGCCCCGCGCTGACCACGGCCAGCAGCCCCGACAGGTACGTCCCCGGCCGGACCAGCTGCACGATGCCGGTGGCCGCGCCCACCCCCACCAGCGTCCCCGCGAAACGGGCGACGGCCCGGGACCAGGTCTGGGTGAAGTCGGGCCGCATCACCATCACCGAGGTCATCGGCGCCCAGTAGCCGTGCCCGAACGGCAGCGCCTGTCCGAGCAGGTACCCGGCGCAGGCCGCCCCCGTCACCCGCACGGCATGGCGCAGGACGGGCGAGTCCGGCCGCAGCTCGGCCCGTACGGCCTTCAGCACCAGCGGCACCAGGGCCGGCACGGTGGGCCGCAGCCGGACCTCGCCGGGGTCGGCGGGGCGCCCGGTGCCCGGCTCGGCCGTCTCCAGGACGTCCTCCAGCAGCGCGGCGAGCCTGCGCGCGGCCCGCAGCGGCGCCCCGTGGAGCACCTCCGAGGGGTCGGGGGCCCTCAGCACCTCCAGGGCCGGTCCGGGCAGCCGTACGGGGCCCCCGTGGCGGATCGCGTGCGCGGCGGCGTCCAGCACGCTCCCGGCGGCGGCCAGCAGCGCCCGCACCCGGTCGCGCCCGGGCCCTTCGGCGGGGGCTCCGACGGCGGGGTCGGCGAGCGAGGCCAGCACGGGCCTGATCCGCTCGGCGAGCCCCCGCGCCCCGTGCAGCTCGGCGGGGCGCCGCCGGGCCTGCCGGGCGGTGACCGCGGCCGCCTCCCGGGCCTTCATCAGGGGTCCCGGATCGAAGGCGCAGACCGGGTCGTGGCGCAGCCGGCGGGCGTAGTCGGCCTCTGCGGCGAGCGCGTCGGCCAGGGCGTCGCGCTGGGCGCCCCAGCGGCGGACCGGGAAGAGCACGATCAGCAAGGCCTGGACCACCCCGCCGGCGGCGATCATCGCGGCGTGCCCGGCGGCCTGCGGGACGGAGGTCGGCAGGGTGACGGTGACCAGCATGATCGCGACGTTGCCGGACGCGATCATCCCGGCGGTCGGCCCCGCGGCCCACAGCAGCCCCGCCCCGAAGGACCAGAGGGCCAGCATGGGCAGGAACAGCCCGAGCTCGGCCGAGCCGACCAGGTACCCGAGGAAGGTGGAGACGGCCAGGGTCAGCCCGGCGGCGAGGGCCAGCACGGGCCGCGGGCGCCAGCTCTGCTGGAAGGTGGCCACGGCGGCCATGAAGGCCCCGAACGCGGAGCTCGCCGCCGCGCCCGGCCCGAGGAGGGCCAGCCCGGCCCCGATGACGACCGCCAGGCCGGCGGCGGCCCGCAGCGCGACGAGCGGCTCCAGGCGACGCCGCTCGACGGTCACGGCCACCCGCGCGGTGTCCCTCAGCGCGCGGAGCCAGCCCATGGCGTCGAGCCTAACCGCCCCGAGGGTTTTCAGGATTTCTTCAGACTTGTACGGGACCCTTGCCGCGCTGTTCGATGGCCCCGAATCATCGGTGCGTCCCTGTCCTCCGCCCCTCACCCGAATGTAGGTATCCCATGCTCCGCAACGGCCTGGAGCCCTGGCACCTGATCATCGTCCTGGTGGTCTGCCTGATGCTGTTCGGTTCGAAGAAGCTGCCCGACATGGCCCGTTCCCTGGGCAAGTCGGCCCGCATCCTGAAGTCGGAGGCCCGCGCGCTGCGCTCGGAGAACGCCCAGGACACGGCCTAGGGCAGCGAGGGCCGCCTGCCTCCCATGTGGGCGGCGTCGGCGGCGGCGGTGCCGTCCTCCCAGCCCGCGTGGTCGGTGGCCCCGCGCAGCCGGGTCGTGGTGGTCCGCGGGAACATCTCGTCGGCCCGGGAGGTGACCGCCACGTCCCGGGCCACCAGCGCGGGCAGGTAATCGGGCGCCTCGGCGGCCGTGTGCTCGGCGGTCTCGGCGAGCCTGCGGCCGAGCCGGCTGGCGTACGCGAGCAGGAACGACTGGCGGAAGGTCTTGGTCCGCTTGCGGCCCCCGGCCCGCTGCGCCGCCTCGGCCCGCGTCATGGCGGCCGTCCCCTGCACCAGCAGCGAGGTGAACAGCAGCTCGACCGCCTCCAGGTCGCTCTCGAAGCCGACCACGGTCGAGAACCCGAAGGCGCTGTTCCACACCGCCCGGCAGCGGTTGGCGGTGGCCACCGCGTCCAGCAGGACCGCCTTGGCCTCCTCGTACGGGGGCTCCACCCCGATCCGGCAGGCACCGGGCACCCGCGCCGGCCCGCCGCCGCGCACCGCGAGCAGGGCCTCGTCCACGGTGTGCCGGGCCATGAGCTCCTGCGCCTTGGCGCTGAGCGCCTCGGCCTCCTCCGGGTAGGTGGTCGCCTCGGCCTTGGCCAGCAGCGCCCGGATCCGCCCGAGCATCCGCGGCTCGATGTGCGCGTGCTCCGCGAGGTCCCCCGCAGGATCCCCCGGGACGGGCCCGACCGGCTCGACGGACGGCAGCCGGACCAGCAGCCGGTACAGCTCCAGGACGGCGGTGGCCAGGGTGAACCGGTCGGCCCGCTCGCGCCGCGCGAGCGCCTCGGCGTACGCCTCGTCCGACGCCCACCACACGTCCCCGGCCCCCCACCCGTCGGGCAGCCGTGCGTACCGCCGCGCCTCGGCGGCGACCAGGTCCCCGAGGACCCGCTGGTGCGCCTCCCCGAGGTCCCGCCGCACGAGCCGCTCCACATCGGCGGGCCGCCACCCCCGCTCCCAGGCCCGCCGCAGGAACCCCTCCCCGCGCCGCAGCAGCTCCCGCCCGACGTCTCCCCACGCCCCGGCGGCCAGCACGGAGGCGCCGGTGTCGAGCCCCGCGTCGTCATGGGTGTACAGGGCGGCGGCAAAAGCCCGGTCGACCAGGCCGGCGATCTCACTCACCGCCTCAGGGTGTCACGGCCCCCGCGACGACCGGCCGGCCGTCCCGCCCCGGCCGGAACCCGGCCCCGCCGGCCGGGGCCGGACCCCGGAAACACGGAAGAGGGGCCGGGCGGGGAGACGGCCCCGCGCAGCGGCTCCCTGTCAGCCCCCGGTGGGACACTCGCACTCGTGAGCGACCACCCCACCACCCCCTGGGCCCTGACGGAGACCCCGGACCACCAATGGCAGGCCACCCCCGTCCCCCCACCCCCCACGGGCCCCCTCACCTTCGCCACCCCCGCGGAGGCGATCCGCTCCGCACCGCCCGCCACCCGCTGGATCTGGCGCTCCACCGCGGCCGTCTACCCCCGCCTCCTGGCCGCCGGCCTCCGCGTGGACCGCTGCTACGACATCGAGGACGCCGAGCTCCTCCTCCTCGGCCACGAGGGCCGCTCCGGCGAACCCCGCTCGGCCGCCGCCGCCTGGGCCCGCCTCACCCACGCCCCCGTCCCCCCGGACCCGCCGGCCCGCACCGCCGCCCCCGCCCCCGTCCGCACCCAGGACTCCCTCTTCGACGCCGCCGGCCTCGCCGACCCGCACCACCAGCCGGCCGCTCCCCTGCCCCTGGAGGCCCTCCTCGCCGTCCACGCCGACCAGGCCCGCCGGCACGCCGCCACGGCCCACCCCGACCGGCTCCGCCTCCTGACCGCCGCCGAGTCGGCGGCGTTCCTGATCGCCGCCGAGATGCAGCACACCGGCATGCCGTGGCGGGCCGACGTCCACCGCGCCCTGCTCACCGAGCTGCTCGGCGAGCGCTACGCCGGCCGGGGCGAGCCCCGCCGGCTGGCGCAGCTGGCCGAGGAGGTCTCCGCCGCGTTCGGCCGCCGGGTCCGCCCCGACCTGCCCGCCGACGTGGTCAAGGCCTTCGCCGAGGCCGGGATCGCACTCCGCTCGACCCGCCGCTGGGAGCTCCAGGAGGTCGACCACCCGGCGGTCGCGCCGCTCCTCCTCTACAAGAAGCTCTACCGGATCTACACCGCCCACGGCTGGTCCTGGCTCGCCGACTGGGTCCACGACGGCCGTTTCCGCCCCGAGTTCGTCCCCGCCGGCACCCTCACCGGCCGCTGGGTCACCCACGGCGGAGGAGCCCTGCAGATCCCCAAGGTGATCCGCCGGGCGGTCGTCGCCGACCCGGGCTGGCGGCTCGTCGTCGCCGACGCCGACCAGATGGAGCCCCGCGTCCTCGCGGCGATCTCCCGCGACCCCGCCTTCATGGAGGTGGCCGGCCGCCCGGAGGACCTCTACGCGGCCGTCTCCCGCCAGACCTTCTCCGGCGACCGGGAGAAGGCCAAGATCGCCGTGCTGGGCGCCGTCTACGGGCAGACCTCCGGCGACGGCCTCAAGAACCTCGCCGCCCTGCGCCGCCGCTTCCCCCGCGCCGTGGCGTACGTGGACGACGCCGCCCGCGCCGGCGAGGAGGGCCGCCTGGTGCGCACCTGGCTGGGCCGCACCTGCCCGCCCCCGGCCGGCGCCGCCGAGGACGGGGAGGCCGGCCTCCCCCAGGACCGCGAGGACGAGGCCACCGGCCGGCCCCCGTCCTACGCCTCGACCGACACCCGCGCCCGCGGCCGCTTCACCCGCAACTTCGTCGTCCAGGGCAGCGCCGCCGACTGGGCCCTGCTGATGCTGGCGGCACTGCGCCAGGCCACCGCCGGGATGCGGGCGGAGCTGGTGTTCTTCCAGCACGACGAGGTGATCGTGCACTGCCCGGCCGAGGAGGCCGAGGCCGTCGCCGAGGCGATCCGCGCGGCCGGCGACCGCGCGGGCCGGATCGCCTTCGGCGACACCCCCGTCCGCTTCCCGTTCACCACGGCGGTCGTGGAGTGCTACGCCGACGCGAAATGAGCGGGGCTCACCCGAGATCGCGGAAATAGATGTGGAACCCCTCCCGCACGAACCCCTCCGACTCGTACAGCCCCTGCGCGACGTGGTTGTCGTACGCGGTCTCCAGCTGCACCCCGACGACCCCGGCCTGCCGCGCCCGCTCCAGCACCTCGCGCAGCAGGGCCCGCCCGGCGCCGGTGCGGCGCCCCGCCGGTGCCACGTACAGGTCGTTGAGCACCCAGGCCGGCCGCAGCGTAAGCGAGGAGAAGGTCCGGTAGACCTGCGCGAACCCGACCGTCCCCAGACCCGCCACCTCGCCGAGCAGCACCAGCGACTCGTCCCTGGCGATCCGCTCGGCGAGGAACTCCCGCGGCCGGTCCGGGTCTTCGACCTTCACCTCGTAGAACTCCAGGTACCCCCGGAACAGCTCGGCGGCCACATCGAGGTCCGCCTCCCCGGCGACCCGTACCGAAACCCCACCCTGCTCAGCCATCCGACGCTCCTTGATCACTCGCGCTTGGCCGTCCATTGTGCGCGGGACCGCAGGCCGGCACCACCGCCGCGGCTCAGGGACCGGTGACGGGCTGGGCGGGCAGCGCGAAGACGTGCCGCGGAGTGACGATCTTCGTGATGGCCTCGCCGAAGGCGGTGCTCGGCTCGGACCCCCGGTACGGGATGTCGGTGTTGAGCAGCACCACCAGCGTGGCCTGCGCCCGGGGCAGGTGGACGGCCAGCGCCTCGTAGCCGGGCAGCGAGCCGTTGTGCCCGATCCACCCGGCGACGTCGAACAGGCCCAGCCCGTACCCGGCGTCCGGCGCGGCCTGGACCAGCTTCAGCCGCCGGGCCTGGGTGGCGGGCTTGAGGAGGGTGCCGGCGGCCAGGGTCCCGGCCCAGCTCCGCAGGTCACCGAGGTCGGAGGTCATCGCCCCGGCGGCCCATCCCCAGGAGGGGTTCCAGTCGGCGGCGTCCTGGACCTTCCCGTCGGCGGTCTGGTCGGTGTAGCCCTGCGGGTGCGGGTCGGGGAACCGGGCGTCCGTCGGGAACAGCGTGTGCCGCAGCCCGGCCGGCTGGATCACCTGATCGGTGACGAACCGGTCGAGCGGCTGCCCGCTCACTTTCTCCACCACCAGCCCCAGCAGCACCAGATTGGTGTTGCAGTAGGAGAACTTCTGCCCCGGAGCGAACAGCACCGGGTGCCTGAACGCGTACGAGAGCAGCTCCTGCGGGGTGAACGGCCGCCGCGGATCGCTGGTCAGGGCCTTGAAGAACCCCGCGTCCTCGGAGTAGTCGTACAGGCCGCTGCGCATCTCGGCCAGCTCGCGCAGCGTGATTCGCTCCCCGTTGGGCACACCCGCCACGTACTTCCCGACGGGATCGTCAAGCCCCGCCTTCCCCTGGTCGACCAGCCTCAGCAGCGCGGTCACGGTGAAGGTCTTGGTGACGCTTCCGATCCGCATGTTCATGTCGGTCTTCATCGGCGCGCCCGTGGCCCTGTCGGCGACCCCGAAGGCCCGTACGTACTCCCCCTTGCCCGGCGCCGAGAGCGACACGAGCACCCCGGGCACCCCGGCCTCCTTGAGCACCTTCCGCACGGCCCCGTCCAGCTCCGCCGCCACCGCCGGCGTGAGCTCCGGGAACCCGTCGGCCTCCGGCGCGGCCGCCAGGACCTCGGGCCCGCCGGGCTCCCCCGCACGCCCCGCCCCGCCCCCTCCGGGCACCACCACCAGCCCCACCACGGCCGCCCCGACCGCCACCCCACGCCACCGCGCCACCCTGCCCGGCATCCCACCACCACCGTCCGGGCACATCGATCCGAACACAAGAAACCCCAGGTCACGGACAATGTGACCTGGGGTTTCGCTGAGCCGCCTTCGGGATTCGAACCCGAGACCTACGCATTACGAGTGCGTTGCTCTGGCCAACTGAGCTAAGGCGGCACCGCTGGGAAGACGAGAAAATTCCCCTGCGGGAGGCTCTCATCAGCAGCGTCGCCAAGTCTACAGGGTGCGAACCGATGCCCCGAACCAGGTTTCGTCCGGGGGGTCAGCAGCGCTTCCCGGCGGGTGGGGTCCGGCCCTCCAGGAGGTAGCGGTTGATCGCGGTGTCGATGCAGTCGCTGCCCCGGCCGTACGCCGTGTGGCCGTCGCCGTCGTAGGTGAGGAGGGTGCCCGAGTCGAGCTGGTCCGCCAGGGCCTGGGCCCACTTGTACGGGGTCGCCGGGTCGCGGGTCGTACCGACCACCACGATCGGGGCCGCTCCCCGGGCCTTGAGGGGCTTCGCCGTGCCCGTGGCCTTCACCGGCCAGTACGTGCAGTTCAGCGAGGCCCAGGCCAGCCCCGCCCCGAAGACCGGCGAGGCCTTCTCGAAGGAGGGCAGGGAGGCGTCCACCGCCTCCGGGCCGGCGAAGGCCGGGGGCTGGTCGAGGCAGTTCACGGCCGCGTTCGCGAACATCAGGTTGGCGTACTTGCCGTCCGTCTCGCGCTCGTAGTAGCTGTCGGCGAGGGACAGCAGGCCCGCGCCGTCCCCGTTCATCGCCTCCGTGAGGGCCTGGCGCAGGTGCGGCCAGGCGCTCTCGTCGTACAGCGCCGCGATCACGCCGGTCGTCGCGAGGGACTCGCCCAGCGGGCGGCCCGGGTCGCCGGAGGGGACCGGCTGGGCGTCCAGCGTGCGGAAGAACTCCTTCAGCCGCTGCCCCTGCGCCTGGGGCGTCCCCCGCCCCAGCGGGCAGTCGGCCTGCTTGGCGCAGTCCTTGGCGAAGGAGCTGAAGGCCGTGTCGAAGCCGGCCGTCTGGTCGCGGTTGAGTTCGAGCGCCGGCCGCGAGGGGTCCATCGCCCCGTCCAGGACCAGTCGGCCCACCCGGCCCGGGAAGAGGTCCGCGTACGTCGCGCCGAGGAAGGTGCCGTAGGAGGCGCCGACGTAGTTCAGCTTCGCGTCGCCCAGGACCGCCCGGAGGAGGTCCATGTCGCGGGCGGCGTCCACCGTGGAGACGTGCGGCAGGATCCGCGCGGAGCGCTGCCGGCAGCCCGCCGCGAACTCCTGGAACGCCGCCACCAGCCGGGCCCGTTCCGCCTGGTCGTCCGGGGTCTGGTCCACCTGGGTGAAACGGTCCATCTCCGGGCCGGTCAGGCATTCCACGGGGCTGCTGCGGGACACCCCGCGCGGGTCGAAGGAGACCATGTCGTAGCGGGCGCGCACGGGCGCCGGGTAGCCGATGCCGGCGTACGCCTGGAGGTAGCCGATGCCGGAACCGCCGGGGCCGCCCGGGTTGACCACCAGGGAGCCGAGCTTGCTGCCCGGGCCGGTGGCGGTGCGGCGGGACACGGCGATGTCCACGTCCTGGCCGGAGCCCGGGTTCGCGTAGTCCAGCGGCGCCTTCATGGTGGAGCACTGGAAGCCCTGGACACCGCAGTCGCGCCAGCTCAGCTTCTGGTCGTAGTACGGGCGCAGCCCGGACGGCACCGGGGACGGCTCCGCCGAGGCCGAGGCCACGTCCGGGCTGCCCGAGGTGCAGCCGGAGAGCAGCAGCCCGGCGGCTGCGATCACGGTCCCGGTGGTACGCAGCAGTCGCCTGGTGTCCATGCGGCGAGCGTACGGCCTGCGGAGGCGCCTGTCCGTCGGCCGCCGCCCGCGCGGCCGCCCGCCGACCGGGGACGGACCCGCCGTGCGACGACCGTACGGTCCTGCCCGCGCACCGCCCGGGACCGCCCGTACGGGTGAACCCGTCAGCCGGCCCGCAGGGCCATCGTCATGGCCTCCACGGCCAGGAGCGGGGCCACGTTCCGGTCGAGGGCCTCGCGGCAGGCGATGATCGCCTCGATGCGCCGCAGCGTCCGCTCGGGGCCCGAGGCGCGGGCGATCCGGTCCAGGTCGGGGCGTATGTCGTCGTTGGCGAGGGCCAGGGCGGAGCCGAGCTGGAGGGCCAGGACGTCCCGGTAGAAGCCCGTCAGGTCGGTGAGGGCGAGGTCGAGGCTGTCGCGCTGGGTGCGGGTGCGGCGACGCTTCTGGCGGTCCTCCAGCTCCTTCATCACCCCGGCCGTGCCGCGCGGCAGCCGGCCGCCGGCTCCCGCCCCGGCGCCGAGCGCGGCCCTCAGCTCCTCGGTCTCCTTCGCGTCGACCTCCTCGGCGACCTGCTTGGCGTCCTCCGCGGCCGCGTCCACGAGCTCCTGCGCGGCCTTGAGGCAGCCGCCCACGTCATCCACCCGCAGGGGCAGCTTCAGCACGGCGGCGCGCCGGGAGCGGGCGGCCTCGTCGGTGGCGAGCCGGCGGGCCCGGTCGATGTGGCCCTGGGTCGCGCGGGCGGCGGCCGCGGCGGCGGCCGGCTCGACGCCGTCGCGCCGCACCAGCACCTCGGCCACCGCCGCCACGGACGGGGTGGTCAGGGTGAGGTGGCGGCAGCGGGAGCGGATGGTGGGCAGCACGTCCTCCAGGGAGGGGGCGCACAGCAGCCACACGGTGCGCGGGGCGGGCTCCTCCACGGCCTTCAGCAGGACGTTGCCCGCGCCCTCGGTGAGCCGGTCGGCGTCCTCCAGGACGATGACCTGCCAGCGGCCCACCGCCGGGGAGAGCTGGGCCCGGCGGACCAGGTCGCGGGTCTCCTTCACGCCGATCGACAGCAGGTCGGTGCGGACGATCTCCACGTCGGCGTGCGTCCCGGCCATGGTGGTGTGGCAGCCGTCGCAGAACCCGCAGCCCGGCTCCCCGCCGAGGGCGCGGTCCGGGCTGACGCACTGCAGGGCCGCCGCGAAGGCCCGGGCGGCGGTGGCCCGCCCGGAGCCGGGAGGCCCGGTGAACAGCCAGGCGTGGGTCATCTTGGAGCCGGGCGGCAGCGGTTCGCCCTCGGCGGCGGCCGTGACCAGGGCGTCGGCGTCGCGGGCGGCGGCGGCCAGCTGCGCGTGCACGCGCTCCTGGCCGACCAGGTCGTCCCACACGGGCATCCCGCCCACCGCCTCTCACGTCCGTGGGCGCTCCGCACCCGCCTGCTCACATTGTGGCGCGCGCCACCGACAATCCGTCCCCGGTGCGGGGTGCGCCCGCCCGCCGGCTCACCGGCGACGGCGCCATCCGCCCCGGCCGCCGTCGCCCCGGCCGCCGTCGTCACCGCGCTCGTCGCGGTCGTCGCGCTCGTCGCGGTGGTCCGGCCGGGGGCCCAGCAGCTCGTCCGCCAGGGTCGGCACGTCGTCCATGGGGGTCGCCTCGGCCCAGTCGGACGGGGCCCGGCGCGGCCGGCCGTCCCCGTCGAAGACGGGCAGCTCGCGGGTCACGTCGTTGCCGGAGTCCCGGAAGATCCCCGGCGGCACCCGGTCGGCCGGGGGCTCCTGGGTGTGCGGGGCCGTCGGACGCTCCGCCGGACGGGTCCGCCCGCCGGGTGCGGCACCCGGTCCGTCGGGCCGTACGGCGGGCAGGACCGCCGTCTCGTCGGACGGGCGCGCCGCCGACGGGTCGACCTTGGGCACGGGGACCGTCTGGGTCACGTCGTCCGGCTGGACGACCCGGCGCACCACCGGCGTCTCGACCGTGACGGCCTCGTCCGCCGGGAGCGGGTCCTTGCTCATCACGACCTTCGGCGCGGGCGCCTCGGCGGCCTTCGCCCGGGCGGCCTCCGCGGCCCTGGCGGCGGAGGCCTCCGCGAGCTTGCGCGCCTCCTCCGCCCTCAGCAGGGCCTCCTCGGCCCGCCGCTGCTTCTCCAGCCGGCGCTCCTCCGCCTCGGCGCGCAGCCGGGCCTCCTCCGCCTCCTGGAGCCGGATCCGCTCCCGCTCGGCGGCGAGGGCCCGCTCCTCGGCCTCGGCGCGCAGCCGCTCGGCCTCGGCCCGGACGCGGGCCTCCGCCTCGGCCCTGCGCCGCTCCTCCTCGGCCTTCAGCCGGGCTTCCTCCGCCTTGCGGGCGGCCTCCGCCTCGGCCAGCCGACGTGCCTCGGCGGCCTCCCGTTCGGCCTTGAGCCGGGCTTCGGCGGCCTCCCGCTCCGCCCGGAGCCGGGCCTCCTCGGCCTCCCGCTCCGCCCGGAGCCGCGCCTCCTCGGCCTCCCTGGCCAGCCGGGCCTCCTCCTCGGCCTTCAGCCGGGCCTCCTCCGCCTTGCGGGCCGCCTCCGCCTCGGCCTTGCGCCGGGCCTCCTCCTCGGCGAGCCGGCGGGCTTCCAGCTGCGCGGCCACCTCGGCCTCGGACAGCGGGAGCATCCGGTCCAGGCGGTGGCGCACGACGGTGGTCACGGAGCCGGGGTCCTGGCCCGCGTCGACCACCAGGTAGCGGCCGGGGTCGGCGGCGGCGAGCGTCAGGAAGCCGGCCCGCACCCGCTGGTGGAACTCGGTCGGCTCGGACTCCAGCCGGTCGGGCGCCTCGGTGAAGCGCTCCCGCGCGGTCTCCGGGGACACGTCCAGCAGCACGGTCAGGTTGGGGACCAGGCCGTCCGTGGCCCAGCGGGAGATCCGGGCGATCTCGGTCGGGGACAGGTCGCGCCCGGCGCCCTGGTAGGCCACCGAGGAGTCGATGTAGCGGTCGGAGATGACCACCGCGCCCCGCTCCAGGGCGGGCCGGACGACGGTGTCGACGTGCTCCGCGCGGTCGGCCGCGTACAGCAGCGCCTCGGCGCGGTTCGACAGCCCGGCGGAGGAGACGTCGAGCAGGATGGAGCGCAGCCGCTTGCCGACGGGGGTGGCGCCGGGTTCCCGGGTCACGACGACCTCGTGGCCCTTGCCCCGTATCCAGTCGGCCAGGGCCTCGACCTGGGTGGACTTGCCGGCTCCGTCGCCGCCCTCCAGGGCGATGAAGAACCCGGTCGCGGACGGGGCCTGTACGGGCTCCCCGCCGCGCAGGGCGTCGCGCAGGTCGCGGCGCAGCGGTACGCCGCCGCGGTCGTCGGCCCGGGTGAGGACCAGGACGGCGGCGGGCAGCAGCAGCACGCCGAGCAGCATCAGGGTGTAGGCCGCGCCGCCGTGCACGAGGACGACGGCGCCGCCGCCCAGCCGGTGCGGGCCGATCAGGGCGGCCAGCACCGGGGCGCCGACGGCCCCCAGGGCCACGGCCACCCGCACCACGGCCTGCAGGTGCTCGGTGGCCCGGGCCCGGCGGAACTCCTCGGTCTCCTGGTCGAGCAGGGTGTGGCCGGTGTTGGCGGCGACGCCCGCGGCGAGCCCGGCGAGCAGCGCCAGGAACAGCACGGTCGCCGTGTCCCGCACCAGGCCGGTCAGCAGCAGCGCCAGCCCGGCGACGGCCATGGCCAGGGCCAGCAGCCGGCGCCGGGAGAGGCCGGGCAGGACCTTCCCGGCCTGGGTGGCGCGGATCCCGGCGGCGGTGCCGCCGACGAGGGCGAGCACCATCAGGGCGTACGAGGAGGGGCCGCCGCCCAGGTCGAAGGCGTGCAGCACGGCGACGGAGGCGGCGCCGGCCACGGCCGCGGCGACGGCGGCGCAGGCCAGCACGAGCAGCCGGAACGCGCCCGTACGGCCCTTCTCGGCCCGGTCGCCCGCCCGCGGGGCCCGCAGCCCCTCCAGCGGGGAGCGCGGCCTCGGGGTCTTGACGGCGGGCAGCGTCAGCGGCAGCAGCAGCGACACGGAGGCGGCGAACAGACCGGCGGCGACGTACGAGCCCAGCGCCGACGGGTTGGCGGCGAACCAGTCCACGCCCAGGCCCAGCGCCCGCCCGACCAGGGTCGCGACGAGCAGGGCGGCGGCCGCGACGGGCATCGCGGCGAAGGCGGTGCGCAGGCTGAGGCGGCGCAGGGCGTCGAGGTGGTCCGGGAGC
This sequence comes from Streptomyces racemochromogenes, assembly GCF_044129415.1. Taxonomy (GTDB): domain Bacteria; phylum Actinomycetota; class Actinomycetes; order Streptomycetales; family Streptomycetaceae; genus Streptomyces; species Streptomyces racemochromogenes_A. Next base: position 35,910 of record NZ_JBBDHD010000025.1, on the reverse strand, counting down.
GGGCGCACGGTCGCCCCCTCCGGCGGCGGCGCGGGCAGCAGCCCGGGGGCGGCGCTCTCCTTGGCCAGCGTCCACACCCGCTCGGCGGCGCCGGAGACCAGCACGGTGGCCAGCAGCGCGGTCGTGGCGTGCGCCGGGATCCAGTCGAGCCAGAGCGGTGCGACGACGAACAGCACGATCCGCAGCCCGTCGGCGCCGACCATCGTCCAGCGGCGGTCGAGCCGGCCACCGGGGGCGGTGAGCCGGGCCAGCGGGCCGAGGAGGACCGCGCCGAAGAGCACCGTGGCGAGGACCCGCACCGCGAAAACGGCGGCGACGGAGAGGGCCGCGCCCCGGTAGCCGCCGCCGAAGAGGTTTCCGGAGGCGGTGGTGACCGTCGCCTGAAGGGTCAGCAGGACGAGGACCAGCAGGGCGAGGGCGTCGCCGATGCCGGTCACCAGCTGGGCGCTCCACAGCCGGCGCAGCCCGGGGGTGCGCAGCAGGGCGCGCACCGCTCGCTCGCGGGAGTCCGCGGCCAGGGCTTCGTCGTAGGCGGGGTTCTCGGAGGCGGTCACGACCGTCGGCTGCTCGGCTCGCGTCATCCGCCCAGCCTATCCGCTGCGCCGGGCCGTTGCCGTGGCCTGTGGACGGCGCCCGCTGTGACCCCGGACCCACCGCGCGGGGACGGGGTCACGCCCCGCCCCCGCGGGGGACTACTCGTCCGCCGGGGCGGCGGCGGCAGCCTTCTTCGCGGCCGCCGTCGTCGTCTTCTTCGCCGCCGTCTTCTTGGCCGCCGCGGCCGTCGTCTTCTTCGCGGCGGTGGTCTTCTTCGCGGCCGTGGCCTTCTTCGCCGGGGCCTTCTTGGCGGGCGCCTTCTTGGCCGGGGCCTTCTTGGCGGTCTTCTTCGCCGGCCCCTTGGCCCGCTTCTCCGCGAGCAGTTCGTAGCCCCGCTCCGGCGTGATCGTCTCGACGTCGTCGTCGCGGCGCAGCGTCGCGTTCGTCTCGCCGTCCGTCACGTACGGGCCGAAGCGGCCGTCCTTGACGACCACCGGCTTCTCGCTGACCGGGTCCGTGCCCAGCTCCTTCAGCGGCGGCTTGGCCGCGGCCCGGCCGCGCTGCTTGGGCTGCGCGTAGATCGCGAGGGCCTCGTCCAGGGTGATCGAGAAGAGCTGGTCCTCGGTCTCCAGGGACCGCGAGTCCGTGCCCTTCTTCAGGTACGGGCCGTAGCGGCCGTTCTGGGCGGTGATCTCCACGCCCTCCGCGTCCGTGCCCACGACGCGCGGCAGCGACATCAGCCGCAGGGCGTCCTCCAGGGTGACCGTGTCCAGGGACATGGTCTTGAACAGCGAGGCCGTGCGCGGCTTGACCGCGTTCTTGCCGGTCTTCGGGGTGCCCTCGGGCAGGATCTCCGTCACGTACGGGCCGTAGCGGCCGTCCTTGGCGACGATCTGGTTGCCGCTGACCGGGTCCGCGCCGAGCGCGAACTCGCCGCTCGGCTTCGCGAACAGTTCCTCCGCGTAGGCGACCGTCAGCTCGTCCGGGGCCAGGTCGTCCGGCACGTCGGCCCGCTGGTGGCCCTCCGCGTCCTTCTCCCCGCGCTCGACGTACGGGCCGTAGCGGCCGACGCGCAGCACGATGCCGTCGCCGACCGGGAAGGAGGAGATCTCCCGGGCGTCGATCGCGCCGAGGTCGGTGACCAGTTCCTTGAGGCCGCCGAGGTGGTCGCCGTCGGCCGGGACGACCTCGGTGGCGTTCTCGGAGCCGAAGTAGAACCGCTTCAGCCACGGCACGGACTGGGCCTCGCCCCGCGCGATGCGGTCGAGGTCGTCCTCCATCTTGGCGGTGAAGTCGTAGTCGACGAGCCGGCCGAAGTGGGTCTCCAGCAGGTTCACGACGGCGAAGGACAGGAAGGACGGGACGAGCGCCGTGCCCTTCTTGAAGACGTAGCCGCGGTCGAGGATCGTGCCGATGATCGACGCGTACGTCGACGGGCGGCCGATCTCCCGTTCCTCCAGCTCCTTGACCAGCGAGGCCTCGGTGTAGCGGGCCGGGGGCTTGGTCGCGTGGCCGTCGGCGGTGATCTCCTCGGCGGCCAGCGCGTCGCCCTCGGCCACCTGCGGCAGGCGGCGCTCGCGGTCGTCGAGTTCGGCGTTCGGGTCGTCGGCGCCCTCGACGTAGGCCTTCATGAAGCCGTGGAAGGTGATCGTCTTGCCGGAGGCGCTGAACTCGGCGTCCCGGCCGTCGGCCGCGCGGCCGCCGATCTTCACGGTGACGGAGTTGCCGGTCGCGTCCTTCATCTGAGAGGCGACGGTCCGCTTCCAGATGAGCTCGTACAGGCGGAACTGGTCGCCGGTCAGGCCGGTCTCGGCGGGGGTGCGGAAACGATCACCCGAAGGCCGGATCGCCTCGTGCGCCTCCTGGGCGTTCTTGACCTTGCCGGCGTAGACCCGCGGCTTCTCGGGCAGGTAGTCGGCCCCGTAGAGCTGCGTGACCTGCGCCCGCGCCGCCGCCACCGCGGTGTCGGAGAGCGTGGTGGAGTCCGTACGCATGTAGGTGATGAAGCCGTTCTCGTACAGCTTCTGCGCCACCTGCATCGTCGCCTTCGCGCCGAAGCCCAGCTTGCGCGAGGCCTCCTGCTGGAGGGTCGTCGTGCGGAACGGCGCGTACGGCGAGCGGCGGTACGGCTTGGACTCGACCGAGCGGACGGAGAACGCGGCGTCCTGGAGCGCGGCGGCGAGCGCCCGCGCGTTCGCCTCGTCGAGGTGCAGCACGTCGCCCTTGAGCTGCCCGATCGGTCCGAAGTCGCGGCCCTGTGCGACGCGCTTGCCGTCGACCGTGTTGAGGCGGGCGACCAGGGAGGACGGGTCGGAGGCGTCACCGGCGCGGCCGGTGCCGAAGGTGCCGGTCAGGTCCCAGTACTCGGCGGAGCGGAAGGCGATGCGCTCGCGCTCGCGCTCGACGACGAGACGGGTGGCGACGGACTGGACGCGGCCGGCCGACAGCCGCGGCATGACCTTCTTCCACAGGACCGGCGAGACCTCGTAGCCGTAGAGGCGGTCGAGGATGCGGCGGGTCTCCTGCGCGTCGACCATGCGCTGGTTGAGCTCGCGCGGGTTGGCGACGGCGTCCCGGATGGCGTCCTTGGTGATCTCGTGGAAGACCATCCGGTGGACGGGGACCTTGGGCTTGAGGACTTCCTGGAGGTGCCACGCGATGGCTTCGCCCTCGCGGTCCTCATCGGTGGCGAGGAAGAGTTCGTCGGACTCGGCCAGCAGGTCCTTGAGCTTCCTGACCTGGGCCTTCTTGTCCGCGTTGACGACATAGATGGGCGCGAAGTCGTGCTCGACGTCCACGCCGAGACGGCGGACCTCGCCGGTGTACTTGTCGGGGACCTCGGCCGCGCCGTTCGGGAGGTCGCGGATGTGCCCGACGCTCGCCTCGACGACGTATCCAGGGCCGAGGTAGCCCTTGATCGTCTTCGCCTTGGCAGGGGACTCGACGATGACGAGTCGGCGGCCGCCCTGTGCGGTCTCGCTAGTCGGGGACAACTTGGCTCTTCTCTCCGGTCGGCACTCGGTCGCAGTACGGCGACGCTGCGGAGTGTGACGGTACAACCCGCCCCCGTGTCAAACGGCACAAGCCCGCAACGGCCACTCGAACGGTAACCCGACAAGTGCCATTTCTGCCGCCCGGATGCCGCGCCGGGCCCTTCCCGGTCACCGGGCCGAGTGGCCCGGGGGCCGTCTGGCCCCGCCCCCGCACCCGCCGCGACGTCGGGTTTCACCCCCGGCGGAGATCATCGCCGGTCCGTGCCTCAGAACCGCTGGAGGCACCAGACTCCCAGGGCCAGCGACCCCGCTCCGGCGAGCAGCGCCAGCGGTACGGCCACCGCGGGGCGCACGCCTTCGGCCACCGGTGCCCGGCGGCTCGCGCGCGCCCCCGTCCAGACCAGCAGGGCCGTGCCGAACAGCAGGAACACGCCCGCCGCGAAGACCGCCGGACCGCGTTCCATGCCGTTCCCCCTCCACCCGGGCCGCTCGGGGGATCCCCCCGAATCCCCCGCCGAGCGGGAGCCTGCCACCCGTGGGGGAACGGCGGGCGAACCCCGGGTTACATCACGGGTCCGCCCGGCGCCGCCGCCCCGGACCGCTACCGGCCGGGCTCCTGCACGGGCTCCAGGAAGCCCTGCTCGACCAGCATCCGGATCGCCTCCGGGGTACGGTCCCGCAGCAGGACCGGGTCCTCCTCGACCAGCTGGGCGATGGCGTCGAGGATCCGGCCGGCGCTGAGCGAGCCGTCGCACACGCCGGCGAAGCCCGCCCCGACCGTGTCCACCTTCGTGGCCCGGCGCATCCCCCGGTTCTGCCGCAGGACCACGTGCTCGGGGTCCTCCGCGCCGGGCGCGCCGACCTGCTCCTGGACGACCTCCCCGGTCAGCCGGAAGTACCCGGCCAGCAGCGCGGCGTCGTCGTGCTCGCGCAGGTAGTCCTGGCGGGCGAAGTGCGCGAGGACGGTCTCGCCGAGCGGCTGCTCCACCGTGTGCGGCCACTCCTCGACGACGATCGAGGGCTCGGCCGCGTCCGTGCGGCGCAGGGTGATCCAGCCGAAGCCGACGGCCTTGGTCTTGCGGGACTCGAACTCGTCCAGCCAGTCCTCGTAGCGCGCCGCGTACTCCGCCGGGTCGGCGCGGTGGTCGCCGGCGTCGCGCAGCCACAGCTCGGCGTACTGCGTCACGTCCTGCACGTCGCGCTGCACGATCCACGCGTCGCAGCCGCGCGGCACCCAGGAACGGACCCGGTCGCGCCAGTCCTCGCCCTCCACGTGCTGCCAGTTGCCGAGGAACTGCGCGAACCCGCCCGGGTTGAGGTGGGCCCCCGCCTGCTGGACCAGGGTCCGGCACAGGTCGTCGCCGCCCATGCCGCCGTCCCGGTAGGTGAGGCGGGCGCCGGGGGAGATGACGAAGGGCGGGTTGGACACGATCAGGTCGTACGCGGCGTCCCCGACCGGCTCGAACAGGGACCCGGTGAGCAGCTCCGCCTCGGGCGCCCCGGAGAGAGCCAGCGTCAGCCGGGTGAATTCCAGGGCCCGCGGGTTGACGTCGGTGGCGGTGACGCGGGTGGCGTGCTGGGCCGCGTGCAGCGCCTGGATCCCGGACCCGGTGCCGAGGTCGAGGGCCGAGCCGACGGGGACGCGGACGGTGATCCCGGCCAGGGTGGTGGAGGCCCCGCCGACGCCGAGGACGACCCCCTCCTCGCGGCTGCCGATGCCGCCGGCCCCGCCGACGGCGCAGCCGAGGTCGGAGACGATGAACCAGTCCTCGCCGTCGGGACCGCCGTACGGGCGCACGTCGACCGTGGCGTGCACCTCATCGCCCTCCCGCCGCAGCCAGCCGTCGGCGAGCGCGGCCTCGACGGGCAGCGCCCGCGCGGCGTGCGCCTCGGGGACGGGGCACTGGAGGAGGAACAGCCGGACCAGGGTGGCGAGGGGGTCGTCGCCGTGGCTGCGGGTGGCGCGCAGGGCGGGCACCGTCTCGCTGCGGGCGAGCGCGGCGTAGGCGGGGGCGCCGAGCAGGTCGAGCAGCCCGTCGGCGGTGAATCCGGCCGCGAGGAAGGCTGCGCGGAGCTCGGCGGCGCGGTCGGGCTGGGGGAGGCTGGTGGTACTCACCCGTCCATTGTGGCCGCTGCCACCGTCGATCCGTACGACCGGCGGGAGCCGGTCGCGCAGGCGCGCGACGGGCGGGGCGGAGGCGGACCGCGCCCGCCCGCGCCCCGTGCGGCGGAGCTACTTGGGCGCCGAGACCTGGCAGCCCTTCTGGGTGTAGATCACCTTCAGCCCGGTCGAGTTGAGCTTCTCCTTGCTCGCGGTCTCGTTGGCCGCCACCTCGGTGAGCCCGCTGGCCACCTGCTGGAGGCCGTCCGCGAACTTGGCCTGGTCCTTGGGGTCGAGCGCGTCGATCTTCGTCTTGAGGTCGGTGTAGCCCTTGGAGATCTCGCCGTAGCTCTTCACCACGGAGTCCTGGGCGGACTTGCCGTCCTTGACGGGGGCCTCGCCGGCGGCCGTCAGGGAGGCCGCCATGCTCTTGTAGGAGTCGGAAAGGGTCTGGAACGCGGCCGAGTCGGTCGACTGGACCTCCTCGGGCTTGCTGCTCTGCGAGGCGACGCGCTTCAGGTCGTCGTTGGTGGTCTTGATCTTGGTGAGCTGGGGCTCCCACTTGTCGCAGACCTTCTTGGCCCAGGCGTCAGCCTTCTTGTCGCCGTCGTCGTCACCGCCGCAGCCGGACAGCGCGAGCATCAGTACCGCACCGCAGGACACCGCGGCCGCAAGCTTCTTGTTCACCGGATTGGTCCCTTCGAAGGCTCTCGGCCGGAAGATACACGCCCGCCATCCGAGCACACAGAAAGGCGGACGGACGGCGCGTCAGTACGCGCCGCCCGTCCGCCGTTCGGGCGCATCCCCCGAGCCGGCCCGCCCACGGGGCCGCGGGACCGCCTCAGGGGCTCCGCGGGGTCAGGAGACGGTCGCCGGGTCGGCCGGCTGCGCCACGCGCTCCGCGGCCGTGTCCTCCCCCTCGTCACCGCCGACGGCGATGCCGCGGCGCTTGGACGTGTACACCGCACCGACGATGATCAGCAGGGCGATGGCCGCGACGACGGCCCGGACGGTCGCGCTGGTGTCCGCGCCGTAGCTGAACTGCACGACCGCGGGGGCGATCAGCAGGGCCACCAGGTTCATGACCTTCAGCAGCGGGTTGATGGCCGGGCCGGCGGTGTCCTTGAACGGGTCGCCGACGGTGTCGCCGATGACGACCGCGGCGTGGGCCTCGCTGCCCTTGCCGCCGTGGTGGCCGTCCTCGACGAGCTTCTTGGCGTTGTCCCACGCGCCGCCGGAGTTGGCGAGGAAGACCGCCATCAGGGTGCCGCAGCCGATGGCGCCCGCGAGGAAGGAGCCGAGTGCGCCGACGCCGAGGGTGAAGCCGACCGCGATCGGGGTGAGCACGGCGAGCAGGCCGGGCGTGGCCAGCTCGCGCAGGGCGTCCTTGGTGCAGATGTCCACGACGCGCCCGTACTCGGGCTTCTCCGAGTAGTCCATGATCCCGGGGTGCTCGCGGAACTGGCGGCGCACCTCGTAGACGACGGCGCCCGCGGAGCGGGACACGGCGTTGATGGCCAGGCCCGAGAACAGGAACACGACGGCCGCGCCCAGGATCAGGCCCACCAGGTTGTTGGGCTGGGCGATGGCGAGGCTGAGGTTCATCTCGCCGGCCTTGGCGCCGACCGTCTTGACCGCGTTGGTGATGGCGTCGTTGTACGAGCCGAAGAGCGCGGCCGCGGCGAGGACGGCGGTGGCGATGGCGATGCCCTTGGTGATGGCCTTGGTGGTGTTGCCGACGGCGTCGAGGTCGGTGAGGACCTGGGCGCCGGCGCCCTCGACGTCCCCGGACATCTCGGCGATGCCCTGGGCGTTGTCGGAGACCGGGCCGAAGGTGTCCATGGCGACGATGACGCCGACGGTGGTGAGCAGGCCGGTGCCGGCCAGGGCCACCGCGAAGAGGGCGAGCATGATGGACGTGCCGCCGAGCAGGAAGGCCCCGTAGACGCCGAGGCCGATGAGCAGCGCCGTGTAGACGGCGGACTCCAGGCCGACGGAGATGCCGGCGAGGACGACGGTGGCGGGGCCGGTCAGCGAGGTCTTGCCGATGTCCCGGACGGGGCGGCGGCTGGTCTCGGTGAAGTAGCCCGTCAGCTGCTGGATGAGGGCCGCGAGCACGATGCCGATGGCGACGGCGACCACGGCCAGGATCCGCGGATCCCCGTCGTGGCCCAGGATCGCGGCGTCCTCGACCCCGGTGAGCTCCTTGTAGGTGGCCGGGAGGTAGGCGTAGACGGCGGCGCCGACGAGCACCAGGGAGATCACCGCGGAGATGAAGAAGCCGCGGTTGATCGCGGTCATCCCGCTGCGGTCGGAGCGGCGCGGGGCCACGGCGAAGATGCCGATCATGGCGGTGATGACGCCGATGGCGGGCACGATCAGCGGGAAGGCGAGACCGAGGTCGCCGAAGGCGGCCTTGCCGAGGATGAGGGCGGCCACGAGGGTGACGGCGTACGACTCGAAGAGGTCGGCCGCCATCCCCGCGCAGTCGCCGACGTTGTCGCCCACGTTGTCGGCGATGGTCGCGGCATTGCGCGGATCGTCCTCCGGAATGCCCTGTTCGACCTTGCCGACCAGGTCGGCGCCCACGTCGGCGGCCTTGGTGAAGATGCCGCCGCCCACGCGCATGAACATCGCGATGAGCGCGGCGCCGAGGCCGAAGCCCTCCAGCACCTTGGGGGCGTCGGCGGCGTAGACGAGCACGACGCAGGAGGCGCCGAGCAGGCCGAGGCCGACGGTGAACATGCCGACCACGCCGCCCGTACGGAAGGCGATCTTCATGGCCTTGTGGGCCACTTCGGTCAGGTCCTTGGCGGGTTCGCCCTCGGCGGGGGTGGCCTCGCGGGCGGCCGCGGCGACCCGCACGTTGGCACGGACGGCGAGGCGCATGCCGATGTAGCCCGTGGTGGCCGAGAAGAGGGCGCCGACGAGGAAGAAGGCGGAGCGCCCCGAGCGCTGCGTCCAGTCGTCGGCGGGGAGCAGGAAGAGCAGGAAGAAGACCACGACCGCGAAGATGCCGAGGGTGCGCAACTGACGGCCCAGATAGGCGTTCGCGCCCTCCTGCACCGCGGCGGCGATCTGCTTCATGCTGCTGGTGCCCTCGTCGGCCGCGAGCACCTGGCGGACCAGGATCTGCGCGACGACGAGTGCGGCCAGAGCGATGCCCGCGATGACGAACACGATGACCCGGTTGTCATCGGTGAGTACTGCGGCCGCCAGATCACCGGCGTGATCCGTGGCAATGGGGGTGAAGAGCCCCGTCATTCGTCCTCCTTGACGTGATGAGCTCAAGATGTGGACGGATTGTAGGGAGCGCACCCCGATCAAAACAGTGGGCGTGAAACGGAATTGGCGTTCTCTTGCTCCTCAGCAATAGATCGCGTCACTCCTTTACCCTCGAAAGAGGTAATGGGGCAAAGGCATTGACGGTCGATCAGCGGTCGAGACGATTTCCGGGGAAATGAAAAAGGCCCTGCTCAGCAGGGCCTTGATAAAGATCGGAAGATAGGACGGTCACGGTCTCACGGAAGATCGGCGCCGGTGGTGACGGGCCAGCGCATCCGGATCGTTCCGCCCGATTCCCCACTGGTCACGGAGACGTCGTCGACGAGCCCGCTGATCACGGCGAGGCCCATCTCGTCCTCGCCGTCGGCGTCCGGGTCCAGGGCGGCGTCCATCCCGGGCACCGGCTCGGAGGAGCCGCCGGACGGCCCGGGCACCTCGTCGCCGACCTCGATGGAGAACAGCTTCTCCTCCTCGGTCAGCACCACCCGGACGGGCGCGGTCAGCCCGTTGCTGCGGTGGAGTCCGACGGCACGGGAACAGGCCTCGCCCACGGCGAGGCGCACCTCGTCGAGGACGGCTTCTTCCACCCCGGCCCTGCGCGCCACGGCGGCCGCGACCAGGCGGGCCGTGCGGACGTGTTCGGGCTGGGCGCTGAAGCGCAGTTCAACGGTGGCCATGGCGTCCCCCTCGGACTACAGGCGTGCCTTGACAGGGGCCCGGACCACCCGTGGTCCGGTACCCCCTGCTCCTCATCGGCTCCCGCGCCGCCGGAGCGGCGCCCGCCGGGAGCCGTCAGTCGGTGGCGCTGACGGCGTCGTCCACGGAGGTGTGGATCGGGAACACCTTCGTCAGGCCGGTGATCCGGAAGATCTTCAGGATGCGCTCCTGGTTGCAGACCAGACGCAGCGAGCCCTCGTGCGCGCGGACGCGCTTGAGGCCTCCCACGAGCACACCGAGGCCGGTGGAGTCGAGGAAGTCCACTCGCTCCATGTCGACGACCAGGTGGTAACTGCCGTCGTTCACCAACTCCACCAACTGCTCGCGCAGCTTGGGCGCGGTATACACATCAATCTCGCCACCGACCTCCACGACCGTACGGTCGCCGACAGTGCGAGTCGACAGGGACAGGTCCACGGATCCTCCAGCACCTTGCTATCGAGCGGCGCCCCCCAGGGGCCTCCCACCCGAAGGTAGGGGAGGGATCGGCTGCCGCGATGGCATTCAATCACTTACCGGCAGGCGCGCACGACGCCTTGAGGCCATTGTCCCGCACGGCGGTGACACACTCGGTTCCAATGGCCAACACTCATCGCCCCGGTCCGGCCACGGCACCGGCGGACCCACGACCCACCCCCGGCACCGTTCTGGACCGCCTGTCACGGGGGCCTTCCCGAGCTGCGCGCATCACCCATACGGAGCACTTGCCCCCTCGGGAGGGTCGTCATGCGGTCTGGCCGCACCGGGTCCGAACGGATGTAGTAGCCGCGATCCGGGCGGCGGGTATCGAACACCCGTGGGAACACCAGGCCGCGGCCGCCGAGCTCGCCCTGGACGGCGCGTCCGTCGTCATCGCCACCGGGACGGCCTCGGGCAAGTCCCTGGCCTACCTGGCCCCCGTGCTGTCCGCCCTCGCCGACGGCGCCGAAGCCCCGAACGGGCGGGGTGCGACCGCCCTCTACCTGGCTCCTACCAAGGCTCTGGCCGCCGACCAGCGGCGCGCCGTCCGCGAGCTGGCCGCACCCCTCGGAAACGCCGTGCGGCCGGCCGTGTACGACGGGGACACACCCGTCGAGGAACGCGAGTGGGTGCGCCAGTACGCGAACTACGTGCTGACCAACCCCGACATGCTGCACCGCGGCATACTGCCCTCCCATCCGCGCTGGTCCTCGTTCCTCAAGGCCCTGCGCTACGTGGTGATCGACGAGTGCCACACCTACCGCGGCGTGTTCGGCTCCCACGTCGCCCAGGTGCTGCGGCGGCTGCGCCGGCTGTGCGCCCGCTACGGCTCCGAGCCGGTGTTCCTGCTGGCCTCCGCCACGGCGAGCGACCCCGCGGCGGCCGCCGCCCGGCTGACCGGCGTACCGGTCACCGGGGTCACCGACGACGCCTCGCCGCGCGGCGAGCTGGTCTTCGCCCTGTGGGAGCCGCCGCTGACCGAGCTGAAGGGCGAGAAGGGCGCCCCGGTGCGCCGCACCGCGACGGCGGAGACCGCCGACCTGCTGACCGACCTGGTGGTCCAGGGGGTCCGGACGGTGGCCTTCGTCCGCTCCCGGCGCGGGGCCGAGCTGATCTCCGTGATCGCCCAGGAGCGGCTGGCGGAGGTGGACCGGTCCCTGCCCCGGAGGGTCGCCGCCTACCGGGGCGGCTACCTGCCCGAGGAGCGCCGCGCCCTGGAGCGGGCCCTGCACTCCGGGCAGCTGCTGGGGCTGGCCGCCACCACCGCCCTGGAGCTCGGCGTGGACGTCTCCGGCCTCGACGCCGTACTGATCACCGGCTATCCGGGCACCCGGGCCTCCCTGTGGCAGCAGGCCGGCCGCGCGGGCCGGTCGGGACAGGGCGCCCTGGCGGTGCTGATCGCCCGCGACGACCCGCTGGACACCTACCTGGTGCACCACCCCGAGACCCTCTTCCGCCAGCCGGTGGAGGCCACCGTGCTGGATCCCGACAACCCCTACGTGCTGGCCCCGCACCTGTGCGCGGCCGCCGCCGAGCTGCCCCTGACCGAGGCCGACCTGGACCTCTTCGGCCCGGCCGCGGCCGGGCTGCTGCCCCAGCTGGAGGCGGCGAAGCTGCTGCGGCGGCGGACCGCGGCCTGGCACTGGACCCGCCGGGAGCGGGCCTCGGACCTGGCCGACATCCGCGGCGGCGGGGGCCGCCCGGTGCAGATCGTGGAGGCCGAGACCGGCCGGCTGCTGGGCACCGTGGACGAGTCCGCCTCCCACACCGCCGTCCACGACGGCGCCGTCCACCTCCACCAGGGCCGCACCTACCTGGTGCGACGGCTGGACCTGGAGGACTCGGTGGCCCTGGTCGAGGCGGCCGACCCGCCCTTCTCGACCACCGCCCGCGACACCACCTCGATCTCCGTCCTGGAGACCGAGACCGAGATCCCCTGGGGCGCCGCCCGGCTCTGCTACGGCTCCGTGGAGGTCACCAACCAGGTGGTGTCCTACCTGCGCCGCAAGCTGATCACCGGCGAGGTGCTCGGCGAGGCCAAACTGGACCTGCCGCCGCGCACCCTGCGCACCAGGGCCGTGTGGTGGACGGTCACCGAGGACCAGCTCGACGAGGCCCGGATCGGCCCGGAGATCCTCGGCGGCGCCCTGCACGCCGCCGAGCACGCCTCGATCGGCCTGCTCCCGCTGTTCGCCACCTGCGACCGCTGGGACATCGGCGGGGTGTCCGTCCCGCTGCACCCGGACACCCTGCTGCCCACCGTGTTCGTCTACGACGGCCACCCGGGCGGCGCCGGCTTCGCGGAGCGGGCCTTCCACACGGCCCGGGAATGGCTGACGGCCACCCGGGACGCCATCGCCGCCTGCGAGTGCGAGGCGGGCTGCCCCTCCTGCATCCAGTCCCCCAAGTGCGGCAACGGCAACGACCCCCTCCACAAGCGCGGCGCGATCCGCCTCCTCACCCGTCTCCTGGCCCCGGCCCCCTGACCGCCCGGCCCCCGGCACCGGGCCCGGGGGCAGGGGCGGGCCCGCCCGGGCCGCGGCCGCCGGGGCGAAGGGGCCGGCCCGGACGACCGCGGTGACCTCGGCCACCTCTCCCCCGACCCGGCATCCCGTCACCACCGCCCCCTGGGCCCCCGCCACCCGCCCGGCCGCCGCACAGGCGGCCCGCGGCCCGTGCGCCCAGGTGGCCGCCGCCGCGAGGGCCGCCAGATCGGCCGCGGCCCCCGCCCGGTGCCGGGCCACCAGCGCCTGACCCAGCAGCAGCACGCCCCCGAACACCGCCACCAGCACCGTGGCCACCGCGGTGGCCCACACCGTCGCGGAACCCCGGTCCCGGCTCACGGCGGCGGCCCCACGGCGTCCTCGGCCAGGGCCGCCGCCCGCGCCCCGAGCCGGACCGGAAGACCGGCCGGTCCCGGAGCGGGCGCGGCCACCCGCACCCGCCACAGGTCGCCGGACCGCTCCACCTCCACCTCCGCCCCCGGCGGGGCGGCCTGGCGGGCCGCCGCCAGCACCGCCCCGGCCGGTTCCGACCGGGCCGCCGCCCGGGCACCGGCCCGGGCGGCGTCCACACACCGGATCTGCGCGGCCGCCGCCATCAGCGCCCACACCAGCAGCGCCGCGAACAGCACCAGGGCCGGAATGACGAGCGCCGCCTCCGCCGTCACGCAGCCCCGGTCCGGTGCGGCCGGCGGCTTTCGCTCAGAAGGGCGCATCGAGCGCCTTCCCGATGGTCGACTGGAGTGCCGCCGAAACCACGTCACTCGTCACCACCTTGTACAGAACCGCGGCGAACGCACAGGCCGCGATCGTGCCCATGGCGTATTCCGAAGTCGACATTCCCGCATCGCGCCCCCGGCCGCTCACAGCCGCCCGCAGACGAAACCAGATGATCCTCATGACACCCTCCTGTGGGATTACGTTCTTGATGTGATTTCAGGTTGTGACTCCGAAACTCCGGACCGGATCACAGTTCACGGAGGACTTCGGTCTTTCAGCCGGCCGGCAGCAGACCGGAGGCCATTCCGATCACCACCGGGGCGACGCCCACCGCGAGGAAGGCGGGCAGGAAGCACAGTCCCACCGGCGCGGTGACGAGCACCGCGGCCCGCTGCGCCCGGGCGCCCGCCCGCCGGGACCGGTCCGCACGCAGGGCCGCCGCCAGCCGCGAGACCGGCTCCGCCGCCGGCGCCCCCGTCCGGGCCGCGCGCTCCAGACACTCGGCCAGCCCCCGCGCCCCGGGTATGCCCGCCAACCTCCCCCACGCCGCGCCCGGTTCCCCGCCGAGCCGCAGCTCCGCCCCTGCGAGCGCCAGCCGTTCGCCCACCGGCCCGCCCAGCGACTCCCCCACCACCTCGGCCGCCTCGACCGGGCCCGCGCCGGCCTCCAGACAGGCGGCCAGCAGATCCGCCGCGAGGGGCAACTGCCGCTCGGCCTCCCGCGGATCGGCCCCGGGGGCCGGCCGGGGCCGGGCCGCCCACCAGCGCACCCCGGCCGCCGCACCGCACCCGGCGAGCATCCCGGACACCCCGCCGATCAGCGCCCAGCCCGCCAGGAGCGCCCCGGCCGGCCCCGCCCAGCCCACCACCGCCGCCCGCACCCGCAGACCCCGCGGCGGCCCGCGCCGCACCGGCTCCGCCGCCCGGAAGACGACCGCGAGCCTGCGCCGCGCCGCCCGCCGCCCCAGCCGCGCCGACACCGCCGAGCCCGCGCACCACACCGCCACCGTCAGGCACAGGACCGTCCCCAGCCCGCGGACCGCCGTCCCGTCCATCACCCTTCCCCCGTCCGCACGATCCGCCGGCACCACAGCAGCCCCAGCACCTCCAGCACCGCACCCGCCGCCAGGCAGCCCCAGCCCACCGGGGAGTGCAGCAGGACCTTCAGCGGGTCAGCCCCGAGCCCGGTCCCCATCAGCAGCCCCACCAGCGGAAGCAGCGCGAGCACCACCGTCGTCGACCTGGCCCCCGCCAACTGGGCCCGCAACGACTCCTTCCGGTCCCGCTCGGCCCGCAGGGCCCCCTCCAGCCGGTCCAGCCCCGCCGCCAGCCCCGCGCCGCCGTCCACCGAGACCCGCCAGCAGGCCGCCATCCCGGCCAGCCCCTCCGCTCCCGGCTCCCGCGCCGCCTCGTGCAGGGCGCGGGCCACGTCCCCGCCGAACGCCGCGGCCGCCAGTACGGCCGCCTCCGCCGGGCCCGGACCCCCGGGGCCGGCCGCCGTACGCCGTATCGCCGCCGTCAGCGCCTGCCCCGGCTGGGCGCCGGCCCGCAGCTCACCCACCACGGCCCCGCACAGCTCCAGCACCCCGGCCGCCCGCGCGGCCCGCACCCGCTCCCGCTCCCGGACCCGCAGCCACCGGCGCAGCAGCGGCACCGAGACCGCCCCCAGCACCAGCGGGATCACCGATCCGCCCAGTACGGCCACCAGCGCACCGGCCGCGAGTCCCGCCCACTCCGGCCACCGCGCGGCCCGCACCCGCACCGCCGCCGCCAGCCGCCACCCGGGTGCGGGCGGCCGCGGCACCACCGGAACCCCGCCGGCCAGCACCAGCCGGGCCCGCCGGGACGTCCCGTCGCCCCCGGCCAGCCCCCAGGCGGCGGCCCCGGCGCACAGCACGCCGGCGAAGACCGGCACCGACCCGAGCGCCCCGGCGTTCACCGGGCACCCCGCAGCAGCGGCCCGAGCCGCTCCCAGCCCCGGTCCCGTACGAAGCCCCGCGCGCCCCAGCGCAACGCGGGCACCGTCACCACCAGCCCGCCCGGGTCCCGCTCCAGCACGTGCACCTCGGCCACGCGCCGGCGCCCCGACCGGTCCCGGGTGAGGTGGACCACGAGGGTGAGCGCGGCCGCCAACTGGCTGTGCAGGGCGGCCCGGTCGAGCCCGGCGGCGCTGCCGAGCGCCTCCAGCCGGGCGGGGACGTGCTCGGCGGCATTGGCGTGGACCGTGCCGCAGCCCCCTTCGTGCCCGGTGTTCAGGGCGGCCAGCAGATCGGCCACCTCGGCGCCGCGGACCTCGCCGACCACCAGCCGGTCGGGGCGCATCCGCAGGGCCTGGCGGACCAGGTCGGCCAGGGTGACGAGCCCGGCGTTAGGAACAGTTCGCTTGTCTCAGCCCCGGTCCTGTCTCAGCAGGAACCTGTCGAGCATGAGCTGACGGAGCCCTTGCAATTAGACCTATCCGTCTCAGGGTCTTTACTCATTCATGACCGGCCTGCGGCCGAGGCCGGCCATAGACGGTGGCCTGTCAGCAGACCTCGGCCATCGCGTTGATGCAGGAGATCTTGGAGGTCGCGGCCCCCTTGGCTTCCCTGCCAGGTCAGCGCGCTGAGCTTTGAGGGCGCCCAGGAGGCCCCCCAGCGCTTTGACGTGATCTCTAAGGACGGCCCGTCGGTCGTGGCGGCGATGACGCCGCGTCTTGGCCTACTCGGCGGTTTGACCGGTGCGCTGGAGCGCTGCATCGTCACCGTCGGTATCTCGAAGGTGGCTCTTTTGTGAGCGATCGATCAGTGATATCCCTAGTCGCAGCCGCTGCAACGGCGACCGACCGGGCTGCACGAGGGGGGAACGTGTCGGATCAACCCCTGGCGCCACAAAGCGGTCCTGCCGCACCGCCGCTGGTGCTCAAGGGTCCGGGGATGCAGTTTCCGTACATGCCGAGCCCCAAGGCGCTCGTCTTCGGGTACGACCCGGACGAGTTCGAGGAGTTCGTCAAGGAGTGGGTCCCGGCTCTTCAATCCGCGTATGTGCGGGTGGAGCGCCAGGGCGGCAGCGGAGACCACGGCATCGACGTGGCCGCGTTCCGCAGCACGCAGGGTCTGGAGGGGCCGTGGGACAACTACCAGTGCAAGCGCTACAAGAACGCCTTGAACTGGAGTACTGCCGCGGGTGAGATCCGCAAGATGTTCGCCGGTGTGGTGCTTGGGCATTTCGTCCTTCCCACCCAGTACGTCTTCGTCGCGCCGGCGTTCGCCCGCGGTCTGCGCGATGCGCTGGCGAAGCCGGCTCAGACTCGTAAGAAGTTCCTTGCGGAACTGACCGACACGAATGATGAGATCATCACCCGGCTGACGGCCGATCAGCAGCAGGCAGTGGCCCAGCTGGCCGAGCAGACAGACTTTGCGATGTTCGTGCCAGTCGACATGGATCAGATGCTTGAGCAGCACAAGACCACCCCGCAATGGGTCACGCGGTTCCCCGACGTACAGCGCGATCGCCCCGCCGTCATGCTGCCTCCGGACGAGCATGATCCCGAGGAGGCCCGCTACGTTCAGCAGCTGGTGCGGGTCTACGCCGAGCGGTGGAAGGCTGACGCCGACACTCTGGAACTGATCGCGCAGCATCCTGTAGCCGGTGATCACATGCGTCGACAGCGCGAGGCGTTCTACAGCGCAGAGTCGTTGCGGCGCTTCGCCCGGGACGCTTACCCCGACGGACACTTCAACGCGGTCATGGACGACGTCCACTCGATTGCGGTAGAGGTGCGCGACAAGCGCTTCGAACTCGGCTGGGACCGCCTGCAGGCCGTCCTGGAGGCCGCCGGTGTCATGGCGCTGACGGAGACAGTTCTCGCCCGGTACGTGAGGCCCCTGGACCGCAAGGGGGTATGCCATCACCTGGCGAACGAAGGCCGACTGAAATGGTGTGAGGAAGGAGGAGCCGCGTGAACCCGCTCAATAGCCCGCTGGAGATCAGCGTGCGAGCCCTGGTGCTCCTGGCGGAGATCCACCCCGAGCCCCTCGACCTGGCACAGCTGGCCCTCCTTGACCACGCCGTCCTCCACAGCGGCGACCTCGACGGCCCTCCCTCCCTGCATCCTTCCTTGCCCGGGCACTCCGGTGAGCTGGGCATGAAGCGCACCGTGCTGGAACAAGCTCTGCTGGTCCTCATTCGTGCCGGGCTCGCCGGAGTCGAGGCCGACGAGACGGGACTGGTGTACCGAGCCACTGAACGCGGGCCCGCTTTCGTCGACATCCTTGAGGCCCCCTACGTGGGCCGGCTGCGGGAGCGCGCCGAGTGGGCCGTGCACCACTGGGCTCCCGACACCGACGTAAGACAGGCCACTGCGGAACTCATCAGTGGCTCCCTGTCCGCATCCGCGCCATTCGAGGGCCGCCGTGAGTGAACTGCAGCTGACCCATCTCACCTACTGCGGAGCCAATCTCCCACCGGCGCAGATCGTCTTCGGCCCGGAGCTGACCGTCATCTACGGCACCTCCGACACCGGCAAGTCGTTCATCGTGAAATCGATCGAGTACATGCTGGGCGGCGCCGACCTGGCGATGGTCCCCGAAGGCGACGGCTACACACAGATCCTTTTGGGTCTGCTCATGCCGGATGGCAGCCCGCTGACGCTAGTGCGAGCCCCTGACAGCAACAGCATTTTCCTCTACCACGCGGATCTGCGTGATCTTGTGATGGCCACGCCGGATGCGTCGGTTACAGCGGTCCACAACGCTCGCAGCCGCAACAGCCTCTCCATCCATCTTCTGCGCGCGCTCGGCTTGGACGAGGTCCTGATCCGCAAGAATGAAGCTGGCGGTACCCGCCCCCTCGCGCTGTCCGATTTGCTGCACCTGTCGCTAGTCACCGAGAAGCGCATGATCGGCGACGTCCCGCCGGTGCTACGTACCGGGACCGCCAGCACGCGAACCGCGGAGCTATCCGTCATGCGATTCCTAGTCACCGGAGAGGGGGACCCAGCCGTAGACACCGGCCTCAATGCCGGGCAACGCCGTGTCCACAAGGGCCAGGTACAACTGTTGGATCAGCTTGTCCTCGACCTGTCGGCCAAGCTCGTTACGCAGGAGAACGAGCGCCAGCTCCGCGACCGGCTCATCCGGATCCGCACCGCGCTGGACGAGCAGTCCGCACCACTGCGCCAGGTCAACGAATCCCACCGCGAAGCGGTCGACTCCCGCATGGAAACCGCCCGGGAACTGGCCGCCCTAGATGAGCGGCTGACCGAGGTCAGTGACCTGCTGGGCCGCTTCAAGCTGTTGGAGGCCCAGTACCGCTCGGACCTGGAACGGCTGGCCATGGTCAACGAAGCCGGCAGCATCCTCGGATACTTCAAGGTCGGCACATGCCCGTTCTGCGGCGCCGAACGCGAGCACCAGCAGGCCAACCACCGGGTGGAGGAAACCACCCAGCTTCACATCGCCGTCCAGGCAGAGGCAGCTAAGACGACCGCGCTGCTTGCCGACCTACTGCCCACCATCGCCGACCTTGACGGCGAGCAGACAGCTCTGATCAGCCGCCGGGTGGAGGCGCAGTCCGACATCGGCGTGTGGGACCAGATCATCGCCGACCTGGAAGGCGGCATCGCCGCGCTGCGCTCCAATGTCGAAGAGCTGGTCGAGGAGCGCTCCATCGTCGAGCGGGAACTGGAGCTGCAGGCCCGCATCGCGGAGCTCGACGACAAGAAATCCCGCCTGGTCGGTGAGGGGGCCGTTGTCACTACACGCCCGACCCAGCACATCCCGACCGCCACGGTGGGAGCCTTCGACTCCATCCTCCAGCAGACCCTCAACGCCTGGCAGGTACCGGCGGCTGACCACGCCGAATACGACCAGTACTACGCCGAGATCCGTGCGGGCGGCCGCAAGCGGATAGAACGCGGCAAGGGGATGCGCTCGGTCCTGCACTCGGCGTTCACGACCGCGCTGGCTCGCTTCTGCATGGACCGGGACTTGCACCATCTCGGCTTCGTCGTCTTGGACTCACCTGTGGTCACCTTCCGCGACCCGGAACCCGACGACATCGACGATGTGGAGCTGACCTCCACCGTCGTGGACCGGTTCTACAAGGACATGCTGTCCTTCCCCGGCCAGGCCATCATCATGGAAAACGGCGACCCTCCCACCAAGGTGCTCTCCGAAGCCGTCACCTACCACTTCACTGGAACGGTAAGCGGCGGCAGAGCGGGCTTCTTCCCCGCGTCCATGCGTTAGCTACGGGCCAGAGGGGGCCTGACCAGGGCATGGTCAGGTTCAGGGGTGGCCGAGGGCTTGGGGCACCCGACCAGTCGGTAGGGGACGTCTTGTCTTCGAGTTACCTGAGATGGCCGTAGGCGGGCACCTTCTCGGTCCTTGCCACGCCGGTTTCTCGGCTTTGCCTGGAATTCAGCCCCTTCCGCCCCTGTCGGCCTGCGGCGAATGACGAACACGGGGCCGTGACCAGCGCGAATGCCTGGTCACGGCCCCGTGGTGGTGAGGGGCTCAGCGGCGGCCGAGCGTTCGGGGCATCCATCCGGCTTCGCGCCACTGGTCGGTATTGAGGGTGCCGCGGGCGTCGATGACCTTGGGGCTGGTGGTGCGGGTGGCGAGTCGCTTGGGGTCGATCGTGGTGAAGTGGTGCCACTCGGTGAGGTGGAGGAGGAGGTCCGCGTCGTCGACGGCGGCGATGGGGTCTTCGACGTAGTCGAGTTCGGGGTGGAGCTTTCGGGCGTTGTCGAGTGCCTTGGGGTCGGTGACGGTGACGGTGGCGCCGAGGTCGTGGAGGGCCTGGGCGACGGCGAGGGCGGGCGAGTCGCGGATGTCGTCGGTCTCGGGTTTGAAGGCGGCGCCCCAGACGGTGATCCGCTTCCCGCGCAGGTCGCCTCCGAGTTCTTCGCGGGTGAGGTCGATGACGCGCTGCCGACGGCGGGCGTTGACGGCGGCGGCTTCGCGGAGGATGCCGACGGCCTGGCCGGCGTTGAGTTCGTCGGCGCGGGTGACGAAGCCGGCGAGGTCCTTGGGCAGGCAGCCGCCGCCGAAGCCGAGGCCGGGCCGCATGCCGTGGCGGCCGATGCGGTGATCGTGGCCGAGGATGTCGGCGAGCTCGGCGACGTTGGCTCCGGAGGCTTCGCAGACCTCGGCCATCGCGTTGATGAAGGAGATCTTGGTGCCGAGGAAGGAGTTCGCGGCGCCCTTGGCGAGCTCGGCGGTGGCCCAGTCGGTGACGATCGTGGGAGTCCCCGACTCGATGATCTTCTCGAAGGCCTGCCGCAGCAGGGCCTCGGCCCAAGAGTGGGTGGTGTTGAAGCCGAGGACGAGGCGGTCGGGGCGGAGGGTGTCGTCGACCGCGAAGGACTCGCGGAGGAACTCGGGGTTCCAGGCGACCTCCACGAGGTCCCCTGCGGGGGCGTACTCGCGCAGGATGTCAGCGACGCGGGGTGCGGTGCCGACCGGGACGGTGGACTTGACCGCGACGACGGCCGGGGTCGTCAGACCGGGGGCCAGGCGACGGACGGCGTCGAAGAGGTGGGTGAGGTCGTAGGCGTCGGTGCCGGGCTGGTTCGGGGTGCCGACGCCGATGAAGTGCAGGTCGGCGAAGTCGGCGGCCTCGCCGTAGGAGGCGGTGAAGCGGAGCCGGCCTGACGCGGTGTGCTTGGCGAGGAGCCCGTCCAGGTCGCGTTCGAAGAACGGGGCCCGACCGGAGTTGAGGGTGTGGACCTTGTCGATGTCGGAGTCCATGCCCAGGACCTCATGGCCGAGTTCGGCCATGCAGGCCGCGTGGGTGGCACCGAGGTAGCCGCATCCGATGACGGTCAGTTTCATGAGCGGGTGTCCCTTCGGGTGGGGCTGCCGTGGGCGGCCCCACCGTTGCCCCGCCCAGAAGGGCGGGGTGGTCAGGAGGGCCGGGCGGCCAGGCAGCGGTAGATCCCGTCCCGGATGAACGGTGGGATCGTGAGGATGTCGAGGTAGTCGGGGGCGAAGAACTGGAGCTTGACGCCCTCGGCGAGAAGCAGGTCCGTCTCGTCGCCGTCCCAGGAGCCGAAGAAGAAGGTGATGATCTGACCGGAGCCGCGCTGGTCGGTGATCTCGAACAGCTCGGTCAGGTTCTCGACGGTCAGACCCGCTTCTTCGTCGAGCTCGCGGACGATGGCGTCGGCGGGGGATTCCCCGGGGTCGCAGCCGCCGCCCAGGACGGACCAGTGGGCGGGCCAAGCGATCTCGGGGAGGTCATCGCGGAGGTGGAGGAGGAGTTCGCCGCGGCGGTTGGTGATGATCGCGACGGCTCCGCGGGCGGGGGCCGACTCCTCGGTGGGGGTGTTCTCGGAGTGCATCCCCTCACCGTAGTAAGGCGGTTGGAGATCATGCGGCAGCCCTCACCGTCTGGTCAGAAAACCAGGCGGCTGCCATGAGGGCCTGCATCCGGGTGCGGTCGAACCGGCTGCCGTGGGTCAAACCCCCCTCGAGGAGGGGGCGGAAGCCCGTCGGGGCGTCGGTCAGAGCCATCCGGATCTGGCTGTCGGCCCAGGCCGCAAGGTTGTCGTTGAGCCAGGTCGGGACTGGGGAGGCGAAGCCGAGCTTGTCGCGGCTGGCCCAGACCTCGCGGGGCAGGCCGAGGGCCTTGCCGGCGTCTCGGAGGATCCGCTTGCCCTGGGCCGGGTCGGTGATCTTGTAGTCGGCCGGCAGGCGGTAGGAAAGCTCGACCAGGTCGCGGGCCAGGTAGGGGGACCGGCGTTCGAGCGCGTAGGCGGAGGCGAGCTTGTCGCTGGTCATCACCAGCGGCCGCCAGGCCGTGGCCAGGTCCGCCAGCGTCAGGCTGCGGGCCAGGTCCCCGCCCGCGCGGGCCATCGCGTCGGCGACGAGGTCGCGGAGGCGGCCGTCGGGGTCGGGGCCGCGGAGGATCAGCCTGGTGACGGCCTCCGCCGGGTCGAGGGGTTCGCCGGCGGTGTGCATGAGCTTGGCGGCCAGCGGGCGGTATGCCTCCAGGCCGGCGTTCAGGACGGCGTCGGGTCCGAAGAGGACCAGGGCCTGGCGGACGTAGCCCATCAGGAACTCGTCCGGCCCGAGTCCGCCGATCACGACGCGAAGGCCGAGGTCGGCGATCTTGCGATAGGCCATGTGCTCGGAGAACGTGGACGCGTTCCCCATGGGGTAGTCCAGGGCCCGCATCATGTGGGGCAGGGCCTGGGTGAAGTCGGCGTGGTCGGGCTCGACCACCACCAGCTCGGCCCCGATGTCCCGGGCGATGATCGCGGCGGTGGAGGACTCGTCCAGGCGGTCCTGGCCCGGGTAGCGGACCGTGACGCAGACGGGGGGCCGCATCAGGTAGGCCAGCACGGCCGAGTCCAGCCCGCCGGAGAGGAGGAGGGCAAAGTCGCAGGCCGGGGACCTGAGCGGGATCTGCTCGGCCAGGATCGTGGAGAACTTCGCCAGGGCCTCGTCGTAGGTGCCGGTGAACGGGGCCCGGTCCTCCAGGTGCCACCAGGTCATCTGGTCGATGGAGCCGGTGGTGACGTCGAAGGACAGCAGGGTGGCCGGGGCAAGCAGCTGGATGCCCTGGAACGGGGTGTCGACCCCGACGGGGGTCTCGATCGCGGTGACCTCGGGCCGTAAGACCAGCGGGGCCGGTCCGTAGCCGGTCAGGGTGGTGACCTCGGAGGCGAACGCGAGCCGGCCGCCGTCCAGCCGCCAGTAGAGCGGCTTCTCCCCGAGCCGGTCGCGGGCCAGGAACAGCTTCGCGGTGCGGGGGTCATAGATGGAGATGGCGAACATGCCGTCCAGGCCGTCCAGGCAGGACGGGCCGATCTTGGCCCAGGCCCGCAGCAGGAAGTGGGCGTCCGACTCCCGCTCGCTGATCTTGATGCCCCAGGCGGCGGCCTGCTGCCGCCAGTTGTAGATCTCCCCGTTGAAGGCCAGCAGGAGTCCGGTGTCACGGTCCAGGTAGGGGCCGGGCATGGCCTGCGGGTCGACGATCAGGAGGGTGTTCATGGCCAGCACCGCCCGCCCGTCGCGGGCGGCGGCGTGCATGGTGCCGTCCGGGCCGCGGTAGTGCTGCGAGTCGCCCATCGCGGCGACGGTCTTCTCGTGCCGGAGAGCGTCGCCTCCGGCCAGTCCTGCGATTCCGCACATCTGGTTCACCCCCGAGCGTGAAGTCGTGGTGCCTGACGGCGGTCGCCGCCGGGAGCCCCTTCCTGGCGTCCCGGCGGCGGCCTGTGCCCTCATCACACCCGCCGGGCCCGCATGCCTGGCAGGGCTCGCAGGGGGGCTCACAACTCGCAAAGCAGGTTCACCCAGGGTCCGCAGGGCAATACCCTCAGTGCCTCAAGACGCGGGAAGAGAGTGCGACTTCCCGTGCCCAGCCGGAGTGCGCCGACCGGAAATGCCCTGTCGAGCATCCGGCCCCGTGGCGTTTCCTCGTCAGCAACAGCGTTGCTGACCTGGTGGAAGAGGGGATTCGGGTGGCGTCGACCAGCCGCCGGAAGCGTCCGCCGAACGCGGACCTGGACCGGCTCATCGAGACCTGCGGCGCCAGCCACAAGTCTCTGGCCCTGCGGGTCAACCAGCTCGCCCAGCAGGCCGGGCTGGAGACGGACTACTCGCATACCTCCATCGCGAACTGGTGCCAGCGGGGCATGATCCCCAAGTGGCCGGTGCCCACGTTCCTCGCCCAGGCGATCTCCGAACGGCTCGGCCGACCGGTGGCCCTTGGCGAAATCGGTATGGGCGATGCGGAGACACCGGACGCCGATGTGGGGTTGGATTTCCCGCGGGACCGTGCTGATGCGGTCCGAGTGGCCACCTCGTTCTGGAGCTTCGTGAACCGCCGCGACTTCTTAACCGGATCCGGCTTCGCCGTCTCCGCGTTCACCACCCCCGTGACCCGCTGGCTGGTCACCCCCGCCGACGAGGCGGCCGACGTCGCCGGCGGCAAGAAGCAGGTCGGCCGGGCCGACCTGGAAGAACTCCGGGACGCGGCCGACGAGGCCCGCCGCTGGGACTCCAAATACGGCGGCGGGAACTGGAAGGCCAACTCCGTCACCGTCTGCCTCCAGGAACGGGCCGCCCCGCTGCTGCGGGGATCCTTCACCGACGCAGTCGGCCGCGACCTGTTCTCCGTCACCTCCGAGCTGTCCCGCCTGGCCGGGTGGACGGCCTTCGACGTGGGCCAGCACGACGTCGCCCAGCGGCACTTCATCCAGGCCCTCCGCCTGGCCCGCGCGGGCGGGGACGTTCAGCTCGGCTGCTATGTCCTGACCACCATGGCCATGCAGTCGCTGCTGCGGGGCTTCGGCTCCGAGGCCGTCGATATGGCCCAGGGAGCCTTCGAGCGGGCCAAGGGCCAGGCCGCCCCGCGTGTCCTGGCGTTCACCAAGCTCATCGAGGCGCGTGCCCATGCCCGCGAGAGGGACGCCAGGGCCGCCTCGCGGGCCTTGGCGGCCTCCGAGGACCTCCTGGGTCAGGCGGACACGGCCAGCGGCTCAGAGCCCGCCTGGATCGACTTCTATCACCACGCGAGGCTGTCGGCGGACGCTGCCGAGGTCTTCCGGGACCTGAAGAATCCGAAGGCGGCCCTGGCCTGGAACCAGCGGGCCGCCGCGATGCCGTCCGGGGTGTTCACCCGCTCGGTCGGAATGAGGCTGGCGATCGTGGGGACCGCCCACCTCCAGGCCCGCGACCTGGACCAGGGCCTGGACCTGGGCAACCGGTCCGTGGACATCCTCGCCCGCGTCCAGTCCTCCCGGGCCAAGGACTACGTCCGCGAGTTCAACACCGCCCTCGCCCCCTGGCGGCGCGAGCCGGCGGTCCGCGAGTTCATCCACCGCACCCGCACCGAACTCCAGATTGCCCCGTAATACGGGCTGGTCACACACCGGCATAGACCTCGTGCACGGTGTCGTCGGCGTTCACTAGCCAGGCCCGTTTCAACACTCCCGGATAGAGAGAGGTGGCCTCCCTCATCAGGTGTCTGGCCACGTCCGGATGGAGCGGCGCAATGGCCGGAGACGGCCTCCTCGGCGGGCTGTTTTCTGTGTGCAGGGCCGGGGGCTGCCAGCCGACCCTCGCGTCGAGCACAAGCCCGGTTCTCAGACCGAGTTCGGCAGCGCGACGCAACTGGCCATGGCCGCCAGTCTTCTCCTTGTGATCGGTCAACTTTTCGTGGAGGGGTCGAGCGAGCGCGTCGCCTGCTGGGCCGAGGTCATGCACCCAGCCTTGTGGGGTGAGTCGATGGCGCACTTGCAGAGGTTCGGGCAGAGCGAACGACAGCATGACCGGCTGGGATGGGTCCGTCGGCGTCCAGGGTTCCGCGACTGGGTAGGCCGAGATCGGATCGAAGCGGGGATCCTCGGTATCGAAGACTGGTTGTCCCGAGCGTGCGGCCTGCTCGGCCAGTGCGACTACGCGGGCGAAGTAGCGGTTGCGTTCCTTGACCTTCCCCTGCTGCGGGGTGACCGTGACTAGGAGTCCGCCTGTCGGGCTCAGTAGCACCGCGCGCACAAGGAGGCGGTTGAGGGTTTCTGAGGCCACCCGCATTGCTGACGGAATCCAGGTGCTTCCGGGCAGCGGCACCATCGTGTGGTCCACGAACCAGTCCATTCCATCCACTGAGAGATGCGCATCCACAGTGAGGACCCCCGCGTCGACCTCGAACAGAGCCTCGTAGCGGGCCCTCTCGTCATCCGGCTTTCCCCGGAGTGCCACATGCTGCCCCTGCGCCGTGAGGTGGGCACTCAGGAGTCGGAACGCCGACTCCTCCTGGGGGCTGGCGGAGAACAGCCGCCATGGATCAAGGTCCTGTGCCACGCCAATCCCCTTCAAAGTCGTTTCCAGTCCGTCAGTCAAAGCTGGCCCCAACTTCTACGTCCGTGAGCCGCCTGGTGCCGCGAGCCAGCTCTCCGCGAGGTCATCGACCGCACCCGCACCGAACTCCAGATCGCGGCCTGAGGCAGCCGTTCCCCCTCCTCGAGGAGGGGGAACGTACTCATGAAACCCGCTCGTCGCGTACGGACTTATGTGCTCAGCCGTCTGTTCGAACGGGACCGGGCTCCGCGGCGGGAGCCGGGAGCGAGGCCAGGCGTCGGCTGGTGCCGAGCTTCCTCTTCAGCGCGAAGTTCTCGTGGTAGAGGTTCGCCGTTACCGCTGCGAGGGCATCGAACTTGCCCTGAAGTTGAGTGAGTTCGGCCTTTGACTCGCGAAGCTGTCGGCGGAGCTTCGCAATCTCCTCATCCCGTTGGACTTCGCCCGGGCTTCGCAGGACCGGGCGGGCGACCTTGGCGTCCCACTCGACAAGGATGTCCTCGGCCCGGTGGATGGTGGCATGGCTGACCTGGGCCTCGCGGGCGAGGTTCTCCTTCGTCAAGGCGCCGTTGGTGTGCAGGGGCTCCCCGGCCAGCAGCCGGGCCATGGCCTCGCGGATCTTGGTGGCGGTCGCTGCGGATACCGGCATCAGAGGCCTCCTTCCAGGGTGGCGAATTGTGCGGTGATCGACTGCACCTCGGCGAGACGAATCTCGATGGACTCACGTCGCGGTGGGGAGAGCCGTTCGCGTCGCAGCGTGTCCCTCAGATCACCTTCTTCAGCGATCCAGTAGGGAGCATTCTTCAAGGTCAGCACGGAGTTGCGGCACTTTCCGGGCTGGCAGGCACCCAGCAGGGGCTGCTTGCCCCGTTGCTCGGCCGGCAGCTGGTTCTGGCACTCGGCGGTCGACGCCTGCCACAGACAGTGGTTGACCGTCCCGAAGTGCAGCTGGGCGAACTCATCCCGCAGCAGGCTGACCTGCATCCGCTCGTCCGCGATCTGAGCCTGGAGATGCGGGTCGCTGTCCATGGCCGTGATGACCTTGTCCAGACCGGCGTGCAGCCGGGCGGCGCCGGGGCCGATAGCGACCGGCTCACCCTGCCGGCGTGCTTTGAGGAGCTCGACGAGCTTGCGGGCCGCGGCCAGCTCGAGCTGGTTGTCGAACTCCTTGCGCCAGTTCTCGTCGATCCGGCCGTAGCCGGCGGTGACCTGGTTGGCCAGGGCCCGCCGGGCGGCGTGCTTGAGCTGGATTCCGAGCGCGATCTCGCCGTCGGGCTGCTGGGCGGTGATGATCGCCATGGTCTTGCGGAACATGTGCGGCCTCACCAGCCCCTCGGGGATGGCTTCCAGGCCGGTCCGGTCCAGCGTCCTGTTGATGTTCTCGATGAAGAAGTCGATGTCGCGGAAGGCTTCGAACCCGGCCCGGCCGCGGGTTCCTTCCGGCAGGAACCCGCTGGGCGGGGCCAGGGTGGCGAAGATATGGCTGTCGTGCCATGACAGGCGTTCGGCGACCGCCACCGCCTGTGCGACTGGCTCGATGATCCACCACTTGAGGCGGGGCCGGGACTCGTCGTGCTTGATCTTCCGCGAGGCCAGCGCCGGAGAGCCAAAGTGCTGAACAACGGAGTTGCGTTCGATCTCCTGTAGTTCGCTGTCACGCATGAGGGTCAGTGCGGCGATGAAGATGTAGCAGGCCGCCCGGACCATCCGCAGGGCGTGCTCGAGGTCGCCGTCCTCGATGTAGTCGGTGCGGTCCTCGCTGATCGCCTCACGGACCCACTGCTGTCGCTGACGCGTGCGGGCAGTGCCGCTCGTGAAGACGTTCGCCCTGGTCACCGTGCCGAACACCCGGCTTTCCAGGTTCAGCCAGACCGGCTCGCCGGCCGGCCCGTGGGGGCTGTTCTCCCTGCGGACCGGGATGCGGTTCGCAGGATCGGCCAACCACTGCCGGACCTGGACGTCGAGCTCGTCGGGCCGCCGGTTGCGGCCACGTGCGGGGTGGGCGATGTCACCGAGGGCAGCCCGACCATCCTTGGCTGTGACGGGTCGGACACGGCCGGCGTCGACCAGCCGTTGGACCATCGTGCGCCTCATCTGGTGGCGCTCGGAGTCCCGGCCGGCCTTGAACACGCCCTGGCTGATGCCGTCTGTCAGCCACAGGCTCAGCGTCGACCACATCACGGTGCCCGCCGGGTATCCGCGGAAGTCCCTGGCGTGGACCGGTACCAAGGAGGCGGGTTCCTGCACCCAGGCGGCGAGCTTGGCGTCGGTGTCCCGGGCGTGATGGGTCTGTCGCCGCGTCCCGGTCGATTCGGCCACGGCCGCGGTCTGCCGGTCGCGGCGTTCAAGGATCTGCGGGGCCATCTCCTCGATGTAGAACCAGGCGGCCCGCAGCAGCGGCCACCAGATCGCCGGGGGAATGGAAGGAGTGGTCACCTCTCCCAGGAATGTCCGGTCAGCCACCTCGGCAGCGGATTTGCCGGGCCAGGGATCCTCCAGCAGGCCCCCGCCGGTCAGGAGCGGAGCGAACTCCAGGAGGCGGCGAATGGTCAGGACATCGTTGGCCAGAGTCGACGTTCCGCACGTCAGAGCGTGATGGTCGAGGTAGTCCTGCCAGTCGTCCGCCGCCCAGGCCGCCAGATCGTGCGGCATCTTCTGCTTGACCGCCCATACGGCGATGAGCCGCATCTTGTCGCACATCACCCTGACCGACGACAGGCCCCAGTTCTCAGCCCGGAAGAACAGACCGGCATCCCGGAGGATCTTGTGGCTGGAGTTGAGCATCCCGAAGGCGATCTCACGGGTCCGCAGGTTCCAGAGCGGGTCCGCGGGGAACGTGGCCCGCCAGGCGCTCTTCACCCGGTTCGCCGGCCGGCGCAGGCAGTCGCCGGGCCAGTACCCGGCCTGCCCGAAGAGCGGGACCTCCGCTCCGATGATGAGGTTGCGGTGGCCACCGAAGACGGGTGTGCCGTCGGGGATGGTCTGCGAGGGCAGCGACTGGAAAGCTGCGGCGGTCGTCATCGGTCGTACTCCGTTCGCATTCCGAGCGGCAGATCGAGGCGGAATTTGCCCTCCTCGATCTGCTGGCGGGCATCAGGAAGCTGTTCCGCGCACTCGGTGAACACTTCCTTCAGCGCCGCTGCCTGAACGCCCCAGGTGGCCTGCCAGACCGGCGGGGCCAGCACCTTGCGCATGTGGGCGATGTGGTCGTCGAGCATCAGCAGCCTGGGCAGCTGCGAGGTGAACACCACCGCGTTCGGGCAGATCATGCACATCGCCGGCGCGACATGGCAGAGCCTGCCCTTGGGCGTGTGGGGGGAATCGTGGGGATCACGGCAGTTGACGACACCCATGTCGAGCTCGCCATGCTGCAGGGCCTTGCCCTGCTCGGCTGAAATGCCCAGTTCAGCGGCCGTTTCCGGCTCCGCCAGCATGGCCTCGGCCCCCTCGGTGACCAGCATGGGCTTGCCTGGTTTGATCTTGCTGAAGACCCCGCGCTGAGCCCGGTTGACGGCCCGGCCCGCGAGGACGTGTGCGGTCGTGCCGTGGGCGTAGTGGCCTCGGAAGACCTCGATGTGGTGGTCGTCGCCGGCCAGGTCGCTCAAGGTGCCGCCCAGGGCGGCGACCCGGGTGGTCTTCGACGTCTTGCGCAGGCGCCGCACGTCGTGCGGCAGGGAGATCTTCGCCGGTTCGCCCTCCATGTCCGGATGGGTGGTGATCCAGTCGGAGAAGCGGCGTCCGGAAGCTCGGAACAGTGCCCGCCCCGCGATCATGTGACGCCGGTAGTCGGTGGATTCGACGGCCGTGAACAGCCACGGCTCGGTCTCGAACGCCTCCCGCGTCATGGCGTTCACCGCGATCAGGCGCCGCAGCAAACCCGGGACGTCCCAGTTCCCGGTCCCCGGGTAGGCCAACTCGCCAGGTGCCTCGTCTTCCTCGAGCGGGCGCTCGTTCACCCGCGGCCCGTCGTAGCCGTGCAGGTGGGGCCGGATCCGCTGGGCTCGCAGTTTGGTCTGCACCACCCGGACCCCCTCATCGCTGAACTCCAGGTCATCCAGGGCGAGATCGTGCACCTCTTCGGAAGTGGCGTCGCCCATGGCCAGCAGGAGCAGGACACGGAACGGCTGCAGGTCGAGTTCGCTGGGGAACAGCAGCCAGCTGACCGCGGTCATCACGCCGTACTTCCCGCCGAAGCGGGCCATGTAGAGCGGATCGGCCACCACATCCCGCAAAGGCTCCGGCCACCACTTGAAGTGCGACGGGAGATGAGACAGCAGAGCCGGCATGTCCAGCACTCCGTGCCGGGCCGCCCAGACCAGGTTCGGCAGCGACCGCCAGCCCTCACTTCGCGGGTCCTGCCCCTCGGCGAGCAGGGCCCGGCCAACAGCGAGCCGCTTCTCCAGAGCCCGGATGTCCGCCTGGGCGCTGTCCCGCAAGAGCAGACGCTCGTGGTTGGCGAACTCGTCCAACGGCTCGCTCGTGCCGCCCCGGAACGTCGGGGGCCCTTCAGCCCGCCGCCTCAGACGCTCGGGCACCTTCGCGTCCCGGACCGCCCGGTGGCCCACAAGGATGAGCAATGCCCCGGCCAGCACATTCGGCCGGTTCGAGCCTGGCTTGTAGCGGGGCAGGAGGTCCTCCTCCCACTGGTAGATGACCTCCGCCAGGTCGACAGATCCGCCGTCCAGCCGGGCTACGCCCGGGTCAAGGCCCTCGGCGGCCAGATGCTTGTCGACGAACGCCAGGAAGCTGCGGATCGCGGAGACGTACTGGTTGCTGGAGGTCAGGCCCGCCTTGCGGTGATAGTCCAGCCAGGCGTCGGCCAGCTGGCCCGCCAGGGTCGAGCACCGGAAGTCCGCCGGGTCGATCCGACTGACCATCCGCTGGTGCCGGTAGACGTAGACCAGTTCCCGGACCGCGATTCGCTCCTGCGGAGCCGGCGGCTTCGCGGCGACTGTGGGACGCGGCCGGCTCTTGCGTTCTCCTCGGCGCGGCATCAGGCAGCCCTCCCCGGCGCCAGACGGGCCGCATAGTCGGCGTAGGTGGTGTCCTGGGCATTCCAGTCCGCGATCGCCCGGGCGACCAGCAGGTTCGTCTTGCGGATGTAACGCAGATAGCGCATGGTCGACGTCGCCTGGCGATGGCCGAGCAAACGCTGAACCGTCAGCTGTGGCGACTTGCTGATGTGGTCGGCCAGGTAGACGGTGTGCCCGCCCAGGCGCCGTAGTTCTGCTTCCTGGGCCGCGACCAGCTCGGTCAGCAACTGGAGCATGAAGATCGCGAACGTGTGCCTCAGGTCGTGAATCTTGAACGCCCGCGGCACCACCGTCTCGAGCTTGTATTCCTTGCTGATCCTCAGGGCCCGCACGTGGGCGTCCTCGAAGACCTGGTGCCAGCGCTGAGGGGACAGCATGCGCCCGCCGCGACCAACGAACAGTGCCATCGGCTCCAGACCCCGGTCGCCCTCGATGACCGCGATCCGGCGGGTGGCCACGTCCATGTCCTTGACTGTGAAGGTCCGCCGGCGCCCGTGCAGGACTCCGCTCACCTTGCCCTGCCGGGAGTTGATGTCGTCGACGACGAACAGATCGGCCCGGTGGCGGTGCAGCGTGCGGGCTGCGGCGTGCACGACTTTGGCCCGCTCGGTGCGCCGGTAGAAGTCGATCTCCCGCAAGGTGGCGTGCTGGATCTCCACCGTGCGGGGGAGCTTGTACTTCGCCATGTCCCGCAGATCCACCAGCGCCGCCGAGCCGTCCCGGCGCGGTGGCCCGACTTCGATGTCGAGGAGAGTACTGAACTCCCGCAGACGCATCCCGGTCGTCACCGCCAGCTCCGCCGCCGCGCTGTTGCGCAACGGCGCCGCCCCTCGGAACGACCGGTCCACCCGCTCGTCGGGCAGCAGGCCGCGAAGGCCCACCTGCTTCAAGAACCGCCACTGCGAATAGGTCAGATGCCGGACGTCGAGATCGTTGACCACCGACACGGACAGAACATCCTTGCCGTTCTTGCGCCGGTGGTACGGGCGCCGGTCCAGCAGCTTCACGTCCTCGACGGCCCAATCGTAGAAGTTGTGGATCGCGGCTCGTCGGCGCATCCACGTCGCCGCGGACACCGGCTCGTCCCGGTACTCCATCAGCTCGTTCTTGTACGCGACGAGGTCATCCTCCGTGGCCGACAGCAGGTCCGTAGGAGGATCCAGAGCCTCAAGGAAGCCCACCAGGTCCATCAGGTCGTACGCGTAGTCCTCGAGCGAACCCGCATCCAGACGCTTGGCCAAATCGAAGAAACACGAGGTCAACGGCTCCAGCGGGCGCATATCCGGACCCAGGAAGAACGGCGTCCCCTCCTTGAGCGCTCCCGCACGGGTCACGTACTCGACCCAGTCCAGATCCACACCCTCCACGGCACCCGCGTGCCGCCGCACCTTGCGGTGCGACACGAAGACGTACTCCACGAAGCCCCCACCCTGAGACATGAACGATCTCTTGAACCTAACAGCGACCCCTGGTGTACCGCTGAGACAGAGAGACATCCATGAACTATTGATCT
This sequence comes from Streptomyces racemochromogenes, assembly GCF_044129415.1. Taxonomy (GTDB): domain Bacteria; phylum Actinomycetota; class Actinomycetes; order Streptomycetales; family Streptomycetaceae; genus Streptomyces; species Streptomyces racemochromogenes_A. Next base: position 3,267 of record NZ_JBBDHD010000025.1, on the reverse strand, counting down.
AACCGGCGCCCTCCTGGTTCGCGGGGCGGGTCTCCAGCCGCACCACATGGGGGTGGTCCGGCCGCAGTTCGGCGGAGTCCTCGGCCAGCACGATCCGTTCGGCGGGGCCGACCAGGCCGAGCAGGGCGCTGAGGAGGGTGGTCTTGCCCGTGCCCGTGCCGCCGGAGACGAGGAAGGACAGCCGGGCCTCGACCATCGCCCGCAGCAGCCGCTGGCCGCCCGGCGGCAGGGTCCCGGCCGCGACCAGCTCGTCGAGCGTGAACGCCCTGGGCCGCACCACCCGCAATGACAGGCACGCCGACCCGACGGCCACCGGCGGGAGCACGGCGTGCAGCCGGGTGCCGTCCGGCATCCGGGCGTCCACCCAGGGCCGGGCGTCGTCCAGCCGCCGCCCCGCGACGGCGGCCAGCCGCTGGGCCAGCCTGCGCACGGCCTCGGCGTCGGGGAAGGTCACCGCCGTCAGCTCCAGCCCGCCGCCCCGGTCCACCCACACCCGGTCCGGGGCGGCCACCAGCACGTCCGTCACCCCGGGGTCCGCCAGCAGCCGCTCCAGTGGTCCCGCGCCGACCAGCTCGGACCGCAGTTCGGCCGCCGCTCCCAGCACTTCCGCGTCCCCGAGCAGCCGGCCCTGCGCCCGCAGGGCCGCCGCGACCCGGGCCGGGGTGGGCTCCGCCCCGCTTTCGGCCAGCCGCCGGCGTACGGCGTCCAGCAGGACCGCGCTCATGCCGGGACCCCCTGCGCCGGGCCGAGCGCCCGCTGCCAGAAGCCGTCGCAGAACCGGGCCAACGCGCCCCGCGCGCCCGGCGGTTCCCCCTCGGCCACCCGACCGGGCAGCCCCAGCTCCACCGGTACCTCGCCGGCCAGCGGCGCTCCCAGCAGCCCGGCGACCGCTTCGGCGTCGAGCCCCTGCCGGCAGCGGCCGCGTACGACCACGCGGACGTCCCGGGCCACCATCCGCACTCCCGCTGCCACCCGCCCGGCCGCGGCCACCGACCGCAGTTCGCCGGGGACCACGAGCAGCACGAGGTCCAGCTGGGCCAGCACCTCCGCCACGGCCTCGTCCACCCGCCGGGGCAGGTCGACCACGACCACCCCGCCCCGCCGGCGGGCGGCGGCCACGACCGACCGCATCGCGGCGGGCGGGACCACCACCCGGTCCCCGCGGTCCCAGCTCAGCACCCGCAGCGCGTGCAGCTCGGGCAGGGACTCCTCCAGCGCGCCCGCCCCGACCCGGCCGCGCGAGGCGGCGAAGTCCGGCCAGCGCAGCCCCTCGGCCGCCTCACCGCCGAGCAGGACGTCCATGCCGCCGCCGAGGGGGTCCCCGTCGACGAGGACGGTGCGCTGCCCTCCCCGGGCGGCCCGGAGCGCGAGGGCGCAGGCGAGGGTGGAGGCCCCGGCCCCGCCGCTGCCGCCGATGACCCCGACGCTCAGGGCGGGCCGTCCGGCCCCCTCGACGACATCGGCGAGCCGGTCGACGAGCCGGTTCTCGGCGTCGGGCAGCCGCAGCACCTCCTCGGCGCCGATCTGCACCGCCCGCTGCCAGACGAAGGGATCGTCGAGGTCCCGGCCGACGAGGAACACCCCCTCCCGGCGCGGCGCCCCGCGTACCCGGCGGGCGGCGTCGTCCCCGACGAGGACCAGCGGGGCGGTGTCCCAGCCGACTCCGCCGGGCGGACCGGCGGAGTCCGTGCCGCCGTCGCCACCGGGCCCGTCGCCCGCTCCGCCCCGCTCCGGCACCGCGTGGTGCACGTGCGGTTCGGCGCCCGCCGCCGCGCACAGCCTCAGCAGGTCGTCGAGCAGCAGCGGGTCCTCGGTGATGACCAGCGGCCGCCCGCCGCCGGGCCCGGTCCCCGCGGTGCGGGCGGGCAGCCCGCCCCCTCCGGCCACCACGGACGCCGGCGCTTCACACGACTTCGATCCAGCCACGATCTCCGCCCCCTTCTCACTGCAAATCCAGACGCCGCGGACTTCGCGGCTGGAATCACCGTGCAGGGAACCGGAAAAAGAAGTGGATCTTGCTGGAAAACTGTGGACGAGAAGGTCCTTGTGAATATTTTCCCCACCCCTGCGGGTGAGTTCCGCAGCGCGCCGGAACAACTACACAGCGTTACGCGTCGAAGAGGGTGAGGGCCTGTGCCGTGCGGGCCCGCCGAGGAGGAAGGGCCGGGAGGATGTCCGTGGCAACCCTGGAAAGTGGGACGCGAACCGCGTCCGGACATGCGACGACCCCCGCCGGGGGGGAGAGCGGGGGTCGTCCCCACGGTCCGACTCGGGGGGGGAGGAGCCAGACCGGGTTAGCACGGTCGCGAACGATCCGTGACTTCCATGGTGTACCCGAGAGCCTTCTCAGGCAAACCCACGCGCCACACCTTACGCCGAATGGTGGGCGCATATGCTCGGTGCGTGGAAAATCAGCCCTTGCCGCACTCCTCGCCCCGGACCGCCGCCTTCTTCGACCTGGACAAGACGGTCATTGCGAAGTCCAGCGCCCTGACGTTCAGCAAGTCCTTCTACCAGGGCGGCCTGATCAACCGGCGGGCCGTGCTCCGGACCGCGTACACCCAGTTCATCTTCCTGGCCGGCGGCGCCGATCACGACCAGATGGAACGGATGCGCGAGTACCTGTCCGCCCTGTGCAAGGGGTGGAACGTGCGCCAGGTGCGGGAGATCGTCGCCGAGGCCCTGCACGACCTCATCGACCCGATCATCTACGACGAGGCCGCGTCCCTCATCGAGGCCCACCACACCGCGGGCCGTGACGTGGTGATCGTGTCGAGCTCCGGCGCCGAAGTCGTCGAGCCCATCGGGGAGATGCTCGGCGCGGACCGGGTCGTCGCCACCCGCATGGTGGTCGGCGAGGACGGCTGCTTCACCGGGGAGATCGAGTACTACGCCTACGGGCCCACCAAGGCGGAGGCCGTGCGCGAGCTCGCCGAGTCCGAGGGCTACGACCTCGCGCGGTGCTACGCGTACAGCGACTCCATCACCGACGTGCCGATGCTGGAGGCCGTCGGGCACCCGCACGCGGTCAACCCCGACCGGGCCCTGAGGCGGGAGGCGGTCGCGCGGGAGTGGCCGGTACTGGTGTTCAGCAAGCCGGTACGGCTCAAGCAGCGGCTGCCCGGACTGTCGGTCCCCGCACGGCCCGCGCTCGTCGCCGCGGCGGGGGGGGGGGGGGGGGCGGCGCCCGCCGGGGGGGGCGTGGGCGTGGCCGGTGCCGTCCAGGACGGCGAGGGGGCCGTTGCCCTGGAGGGGGGAGGGCGAGGG
>NZ_JBBDHD010000248.1:0-4426 GCF_044129415.1 Streptomyces racemochromogenes | reverse complement strand
GTGGGGGGCATCACGCCGTGGCGCAGGGCCTGCACCATCTTGATCACGCTGGCGACGCCCGCGGCGGCCTGCGTGTGCCCGATGTTGGACTTCAACGAGCCCAGCCACAGCGGCCGCTGCGCGTCACGGCCCTTGCCGTACGTGGCGAGCAGCGCCTGCGCCTCGATCGGGTCGCCCAGCGCCGTACCCGTGCCGTGGCCCTCCACCACGTCCACGTCGGACGGGGAGAGGCCGGCGCCGGCCAGGGCCTTGCGGATCACCCGCTGCTGCGAGGGACCGCTGGGCGCCGTGAGGCCGTTGGAGGCGCCGTCCTGGTTGACGGCGCTGCCGCGCAGCACCGCCAGCACCCGGTGTCCGCGTTCCCGCGCCACCGACAGCCGCTCCAGGACGACCACGCCGACGCCCTCGGCGAGGCCCATGCCGTCCGCGCCGTCCGCGAAGGCCTTGCAGCGGCCGTCACCGGCCAGGCCCCGCTGCCGGGAGAAGGCGAGGAAGGCTCCGGGCGTGGCCATCACCATCGCGCCGCCGGCCAGCGCCATGGAGCACTCGCCCTGGCGCAGGGACTGCGCTGCCAGGTGCATGGCGACCAGGGAGGAGGAGCAGGCGGTGTCCACGGACACCGAGGGGCCCTCCAGGCCGAACACGTACGACACGCGGCCGGTGGCCACGCTCGGGGCCAGGCCCGTGCCGGCGAAGCCCTCGACCTCGGGTGCGACCGTGCCGGTGCCGTAGCCCTGGCTGGAGACGCCGGAGAAGACGCCCACGTCGCTGCCCTTGAGCGAGAACGGGTCGATGCCCGTGCCCTCCAGGGCCTCCCAGGAGGTCTCCAGCAGGAGCCGCTGCTGCGGGTCCATGGCGAGCGCCTCACGCGGGGAGATCCCGAAGAACCCGGCGTCGAACAGCCCCGCGCCCTCCAGGAAGCCGCCCTGGTCGACGTACGAGGTGCCGGCCTGGTCGGGGTCCTGGTCGAACAGACCCTCCAGCTCCCAGCCGCGGTCCTCGGGGAACCCGGAGACCGCGTCCCGGCCCTCGGACACCAGCTTCCACAGCTCCTCGGGGGAGGCGACGCCGCCGGGGTAGCGGCAGGCCATCCCGACGATCGCGATCGGCTCGCCCGCGTCGGCGGCCGCGGCCGCCGTCTGCTCGGCCGGGGCGGGTGCCACGTCGCCGAACTCCTCGCGCAGGTAGCGGGCGAGGGCCAGGGGGGTCGGGTAGTCGAAGACCAGCGTGGCCGGGAGCTTCAGGCCGGTCGCCTCACGGACGCGGTTGCGGAGCTCGACGGAGGTCAGGGAGTCGAACCCGGCGTCCTTGAACGCCATGTCGGCCCGGACCCCGCCCGGCCCGGTGTGGCCGAGGACGACGGCGGCCTGGGTGCGCACCAGGTCGAGGAGGAGGGCTTCCTGTTCCGGGGCCGTGAGTCCGGCCAGCCGTGCGGAGAGCTTGCGGCCCTCGTCGGCGGTGGCTCCCGCCTGCGCCTGCTGCCGGCCGGCCTTGACGAGGCCGCGCAGCAGGTTCGGCACCGCGCCGCCGGCCGCCGCGTCGGACCGTATCCCGCGCAGGTCCAGCTTGACGGGCACGAGCAGGGGCTCGCCGGCACCGAGGGCGGCGTCGAAAAGACCCATGCCCTCGGCGGCCGATATCTCCAGCACCCCGCTGCGGCTCGCCCGGGCCTGGTCGACGCTGCTGAGGTGGGAGGCCATGCCGAGGGACTGCTCCCACAGGCCCCAGGCCAGCGACAGGCCCGGCAGGCCGGCCGCCCGCCGGTGGTCCATCAGTCCGTCGAGGAAGTGGTTGGCGGACGAGTAGTTGCCCTGTCCGGCGCCGCCGGAGAGGCCCGCGACGGATGAGAACACCACGAAGGCGTCAAGGCTCAGGCCCCGGGTCAGCTCGTCGAGGTGGCGCACCGCGTCCACCTTCGGCGCGAACACTCCGGCCAGCCGTTCCCTGGTCAGCGCCCCGATCAGCCCGTCGTCGAAGACGCCGGCCGTGTGGACGACACCGGAGAGCGGGTGCTCGTCCGGTACGGACGCCAGCAGCGCGGCGAGCTGGTCGCGGTCGGAGAGGTCGCAGGCGACCACGGAGATCTCGGCACCCCGCTCGGCCAGTTCGTCGACGAGTTCCGTCATGCCCTCGGCGGCCGGTCCGCGGCGGCTGGCCACGAGCAGGTGGCGCACCCCGTGCCGGGAGACCAGGTGGCGGGCCACCAGGCCGCCCAGTGATCCGGCGCCCGAGACGAGGACCGTGCCCTCCGGGGCGAAGGTCGCCGGAACCTCCGGGACCTGCGCGGCGGCGCGGGCGAGGCGGGGTACGGAGAGGGTGGTCCCGCGTACGGCGACCTGCGGCTCACCGCTGGCCAGTACGGCACCGAGGACGGAGTCCATCACGGAGTCCGTGGCGCCTTCGGCGGCCGGGTCGACGTCCACCAGGACGATCCGGTCCGGGTTTTCGGCCTGCGCGGCGCGCACCAGACCCCATACCGCGGCGCCGGCGGGGTCGGTGACCGTCCCGCCGTCACCGGCGGGCACGGCGCCCCGGGTCGCGATGACCAGTTGCGACTCCTCCAGTCCGGCTCCGGCCAGCCAGGCCTGCATCACCTCCAGCACGCGGGCGGCCAGGTCCAGCACCGGGTCCTCGCCGCTGTCACCGACGGCCTCCAGGACCGCGACCAGCGATACGCCGTCGGCGGCCGCCAGGGCGTCGGACAGTGCCGTCACCTCGTCGGCGGTGGAGACGGGCGCCCACGTCAGGACGGCGTCCACCTCCTCCTCGGGCTGCGGGAGCTCGCTCCACTCCACCCGGAACAGCGCGTTGGCGACCGCGGTGTCCGCCGGGGTCTCCAGCTGTCCCGCGGACACGGGGCGGGAGACCAGCGAGTCCAGGGTCACCACGAGCGCGCCGGTCTCGTCGGCGGCCTGGAAGGACAGCGCGTCCGGACCAGTGGGCGCGACCCGCACCCGCAGGGCCGGGGCCCCGGCGGCGTGCAGGGCCAGCCCGTTCCACGCGAACGCCAGCACCGGCTCTCCGGGCTCCTCGTCCGCCGCGCCCGCGTGGGCGAAGGTCCCGGCCTGGAGGGCGGCGTCCAGGAGGGCCGGGTGGACCCCGTACCCGCCGGCCTCCTTGCGGTACTCGTCGGGCAGGGAGACCTCGGCGAAGACCTCGCCGTCGCGCCGCCAGACCGCACGCAGGCCCTGGAACGCCGGCCCGTACCCGTAGCCGCGCTCGACCAGGTCGCCGTAGAACCCGGCCGCGTCGACCGGCTGCGCCCCGGCGGGCGGCCAGGCGGTGAAGTCGAAGCCGCCGGAGGCCGGCTGGGCCGAGGCCGACAGGATGCCGGTGGCGTGCCGCGTCCAGGCGTCGGCCTCGGCGTCCTCGCGCAGGGAGTACACGGCCACGGAGCGCGCACCGTTCTCGCCGGGCGCGCCGAGCGCGACCTGCACCCGTACGCCGCCGTGGTCGGGGATGACCAGCGGTGCCTCGATGACGAGTTCCTCCAGCAGCTCGCAGCCCGCCTCGTCACCGGCGCGCACGGCCAGCTCCACCAGCCCGGAGCCGGGAAGGATGACCACACCGCTGACGGCGTGGTCGGCCAGCCAGGGGTGGGTGCGCAGGGACAGGCGGGAGGTGAAGATGAACCCGTCGGACTGCGGCAGCCGGACGACCGCGCCGAGCAGCGGGTGATCGACCTGCGTCTGGCCCAGGGAGGCCGCGTCCGTCGCGGTGCCCGTGTCCTTCAGCCAGTAGTGCCGGTGCTCGAAGGCATACGTCGGCAGCTCCACGTGCCGGACGGGCTGCGGCAGGACACCGCTCCAGTCGAGGTCGACACCGCGGACGAAGAGCTCGGCCATGGAGGCGTAGAGGCGGCGCAGGCCGCCGTCCTCTCGGCGCAGGGAGCCGGCGACGACGGCGTCCGTCTCCGTACCGTCGACGGTCTCGTTGATCGGCTGGACCAGCACCGGGTGGGCGCTGACCTCCAGGAACACCCCGTGGCCCTGGGCGACCAGTTCGGCGACGGCCGGACCGAAGCCGACCTGACCACGCAGGTTCCGGTACCAGTAACCGCCGTCCAGCACACCGGCGTCGGTCACCCAGCCGCCGGTGACCGTCGAGTAGAACGGGATGGCGGGGGCGAGGGCTTCCACCCCGGACAGGGTTTCGGCGAGGAGCCTTTCTATGGCTTCGACGTGCCGGGTGTGCGAGGCGTAGTCCACCGCGACCCGGCGCACCCGGACTCCCTCGAAGGCCAACGCCTCCAGGGCCTCGTCGAGCGCTTCGGCGTCACCGGCGACCACGACGGACGACGGGCTGTTGACGGCGGCGACCTCGACCCGGTCCGCCCACCGCTCCAGCTGGGCGGCCGCCTCGTCGGCGCTCAGCGCCACCGAGGCCATCCCGCCGCGCCCGGCCAGCTCCTCGGCGATGGCCTGGC
>NZ_JBBDHD010000247.1:0-4560 GCF_044129415.1 Streptomyces racemochromogenes | reverse complement strand
CCCCCCCCCCCCCCCCCCCCCCCCCCCCCCCCCCGCCCCCCCCCCCCCCCCCCCCCCCCCCCCCCCCCCCCCCCCGCTCCGCGGGGTACGGCTAGGCCTTGGCCTCGGCCAGGAGGTTCTGGATCCGGGTCACGCCCTCGACCAGGTCCTCGTCGCCCAGGGCGTAGGACAGGCGCAGGTAGCCCGGGGTGCCGAAGGCCTCACCGGGGACGACCGCGACCTCGGCCTCGTCCAGGATCAGCGCGGCGAGCTCGACCGAGGTCTGCGGGCGCTTGCCGCGGATCTCCTTGCCGAGCAGCTCCTTGACCGACGGGTACGCGTAGAACGCGCCCTCGGGGGTCGGGCAGAAGACGCCGTCGATCTCGTTGAGCATCTTGACCATCGTCTGGCGGCGGCGGTCGAAGGCCTTGCGCATCTCGGCCACGGCCTCCAGGTCGCCGGAGACGGCGGCCAGTGCGGCGACCTGGGCCACGTTGGAGACGTTGGAGGTGGCGTGCGACTGCAGGTTGGTCGCGGCCTTGATGACGTCCTGCGGGGCGATGACCCAGCCCACGCGCCAGCCCGTCATGGCGTACGTCTTGGCGACGCCGTTGACGACGATGCACTTGTCGCGCAGCGCCGGGACCAGCACGGGCAGCGAGGTGAACGTCGCGTCGCCGTAGACCAGGTGCTCGTAGATCTCGTCGGTCAGCACCCACAGCCCGTGCTCGGCTGCCCACTCGCCGATCGCCTTCGCGTCGGCCTCGCTGTAGACCGCGCCCGTCGGGTTGGACGGGGAGACGAACAGGACGACCTTGGTGCGCTCGGTGCGCGCCGCCTCCAGCTGCTCGACGGAGACCCGGTAGCCGGTGGTCTCGTCGGCGACGACCTCGACCGGGACACCGCCGGCGAGGCGGATCGACTCGGGGTAGGTGGTCCAGTACGGGGCCGGGACGATGACCTCGTCGCCCGGGTCGAGGATCGCCGCGAAGGCCTCGTAGATGGCCTGCTTGCCGCCGTTGGTCACCAGGACCTGCGAGGCGTCGACCTCGTAGCCGGAGTCGCGCAGCGTCTTGGCGGCGATGGCCTTCTTGAGCTCGGGCAGGCCGCCCGCCGGCGTGTAGCGGTGGAACTTCGGGTCGCGGCAGGCCGCGACCGCCGCCTCGACGATGTAGTCCGGGGTCGGGAAGTCGGGCTCGCCCGCGCCGAAGCCGATCACCGGGCGCCCGGCGGCCTTGAGGGCCTTGGCCTTGGCGTCCACGGCGAGGGTCGCGGACTCGGAAATGGCGCCGATACGGGCGGACACCCGGCGCTCGGAGGAAGGCGTTGCAGAGGTCATGCGGCCAATCGTCCCAGACGCTCCGGAAGCCCCGCACACCGTTTCAATCACCGGACGGAGCAGGTCCGGATGTTCTCTGTTCGACGTCAGGCCCAGGACCACGTATGCTCTGCTGTCGTTGGTCCTCACCGAACGCCCCGGGGCGCGAGCACTCCGTGCACTCGTCCGGATGCGGTAAGTTGGGGAACGCAAAGGGTCGTAGCTCAATTGGTAGAGCACTGGTCTCCAAAACCAGCGGTTGGGGGTTCGAGTCCCTCCGGCCCTGCTCCACACTCCTTCTCGGATGTGTGTGCGCAGGTACGTATTTCGATGCAACGCCGTGCGGCGCAACCGGGCGCGGCTACGGCCACGACCCGGATTCAGGTGAGAGACGTGACGGACGCCCTGGGCTCCATCGACATGCCTGACGCCGACAACGACACGCGCGAGAAGAAGGCCCGCAAGGGTGGCAAGCGCGGGAAGAAGGGCCCTCTGGGCCGCCTCGCGCTGTTCTACCGCCAGATCGTCGCGGAACTCCGCAAGGTCGTCTGGCCGACTCGCAACCAGCTCACGACGTACACCACCGTGGTGATTGTCTTCGTCGTCATCATGATCGGTCTGGTGACCGTGATTGACTATGGGTTCCAGGAAGCCATCAAGTTCGTCTTCGGCTGATCCCCGCGGAGGGCGGCGCCTTGATGGGTGCCGCCCCTTTTCGCATGTTCCACCACCTTTTGTATCCAGGAAGAAGCAGCCACCGTGTCTGACCCGAACCTGAACGCGAGCCACGACTCCGTCGAGTCCGTCGAGGACGAGCTCGACATCGTCGAGGCGGCAGACGCTGTGGACCCGGACGAGGCCGAGCTCGCCGACGCCGAGGCCGGCGTCGACGCCGAGGACGCCGCGCTGCACGTCGAGGACGCCGACGACGACACCGACGCCGACGACGAGGCCGAGGCCGAGGAAGCCGACGAGGACGCCGAGGACGAGGGCGACGTCGAGGCGGCCGCCGAGGACGCGGAGGAGGCCGAGGAGGCCGCTCCCGCCGAGCCCGTCGACCCGATCCAGGCGCTGCGCGACGAACTGCGCCTGCTCCCGGGCGAGTGGTACGTGATCCACACCTACGCGGGCTACGAGAAGCGCGTGAAGGCGAACCTGGAGCAGCGTGCCGTCTCGCTGAACGTCGAGGAGTTCATCTACCAGGCCGAGGTGCCCGAGGAAGAGATCGTCCAGATCAAGAACGGCGAGCGCAAGAACGTCCGGCAGAACAAGCTGCCCGGCTACGTGCTCGTCCGCATGGACCTGACGAACGAGTCCTGGGGCGTCGTCCGCAACACCCCCGGTGTCACCGGCTTCGTCGGCAACGCCTACGACCCCTACCCGCTGACGCTGGACGAGATCGTCAAGATGCTCGCCCCGGAGGCGCAGGAGAAGGCCGCCAAGCAGGCTGCCGAGGAGGCCGGCCTGCCGGCGCCCGCCGTCAAGCGCACCATCGAGGTCCTGGACTTCGAGGTCGGCGACTCGGTCACCGTCACCGACGGCCCGTTCGCCACGCTCCAGGCGACGATCAACGAGATCAACCCGGACTCGAAGAAGGTCAAGGGCCTCGTCGAGATCTTCGGCCGCGAGACCCCGGTCGAGCTGAGCTTCGACCAGATCCAGAAGAACTGATCCGGTTCTTCTGAGCGACGCTTCCGAAGCAGGTCAGACCCGCCCGTAAAGGCGGTCTGACCTGCTCGGTTTTTAGCCCCGCACCCATACCCGTTATCGTGGTGCGGTATGCCTCCATCCGGATGACCGGAAGGCGGCTGGAAAACTCTCACTAGGACCCGGAGAGAGCAATGCCTCCCAAGAAGAAGAAGGTCACGGGGCTTATCAAGCTCCAGATCAAGGCCGGTGCGGCCAACCCGGCTCCGCCGGTCGGCCCCGCGCTCGGTCAGCACGGCGTCAACATCATGGAGTTCTGCAAGGCCTACAACGCCGCGACCGAGTCGCAGCGTGGCATGGTCGTGCCGGTGGAGATCACGGTCTACGAGGACCGTTCCTTCACCTTCATCACCAAGACCCCGCCGGCCGCGCGCCTCATCCTGAAGCACGCGGGCATCGAGAAGGGCTCCGGCGAGCCGCACAAGACCAAGGTCGCGAAGCTCACGCGTGACCAGGTCCGCGAGATCGCCACGATCAAGATGCCCGACCTCAACGCGAACGACCTGGACGCCGCGGAGAAGATCATCGCCGGCACCGCCCGTTCCATGGGTGTCACGGTCGAGGGCTGATCAGCCCCCTCGCAGTTCCCCAGTGGTAGGGCCAAGCGCTGGTCCGTACCACGACTCCATGCCTGAAGCACTTACACAGGAGCAGAAGTGAAGCGCAGCAAGACTCTCCGCGCTGCGGACGCCAAGGTCGACCGGGAGAAGCTCTACGCTCCCCTGGAGGCCGTCCGTCTCGCCAAGGAGACCAGCACCACCAAGTTCGACGCCACCGTCGAGGTTGCCTTCCGCCTGGGTGTCGACCCGCGCAAGGCCGACCAGATGGTCCGCGGCACCGTGAACCTCCCGCACGGCACCGGTAAGACCGCCCGGGTCCTGGTCTTCGCGACCGGTGACCGTGCTGCGGCCGCGGAAGCCGCCGGCGCCGACATCGTCGGCGACGACGAGCTGATCAACGAGATCGCCAAGGGCAACCGCCTGAACGAGTTCGACGCCGTCGTGGCGACCCCGGACCTCATGGGCAAGGTCGGCCGCCTCGGCCGCGTGCTCGGTCCGCGTGGTCTCATGCCGAACCCGAAGACCGGCACCGTCACCATGGACGTCGCCAAGGCTGTCACCGACATCAAGGGTGGCAAGATCGAGTTCCGCGTCGACAAGCACTCGAACCTGCACTTCATCATCGGCAAGGTCTCCTTCTCCGATGAGCAGCTGGTCGAGAACTACGCGGCGGCCCTGGACGAGATCGTCCGTCTGAAGCCGTCCGCCGCCAAGGGCCGCTACATCAAGAAGGCCGCCCTGAGCACCACGATGGGCCCCGGCATCCAGCTGGACTCCAACCGCACCCGGAACCTCCTCGTCGAGGAAGACCCGGCCGCGGTCTGAGCCTGACGGCTCGCCTGAACGGCTGAACGGGCCCCGGGCCGCCCCCCCCCGGGGGGGCCGGGCCGGGGGGGGGGGGGCGGCGGGCCGCCCCCCCCCCCTGACCTGGTCTTACTCTGTCGGGGTGGCGGGATTTGAACCCACGACCTCTTCGTCCCGAATCAACGTGGGCGG
>NZ_JBBDHD010000246.1:0-4585 GCF_044129415.1 Streptomyces racemochromogenes | reverse complement strand
CCCCCCCCCGCCCCCCGCCCGCGCCGCCCCCCGGGCGCGCGCCCGCGCCCCCCGCCCCCCCCCCCCCCCCCCCCCCCCCCCCCCCCCCCCCCCCCCCCCCCCCCGGGCCCGTGCTTGAATGCCGCTGTGAACGATCTCGACGTGATCAAGGTGTTCTGCGCGGGTGACGGCCGGCACGGCAACCTGCTCGGAGTCGTGCGCGACGGCCGCACCGTCCCGGACGACGCGGCCCGGCAGGCCCTCGCCGCCGAACTCGGCTACAGCGAGACGGTGTTCGTCGACGACCCCGAGCGCGGCGTCGTCGACATCCGCACCCCCGGCACGCGCATGTCCTTCGCCGGACACCCGCTGGTCGGCCTCGCCTGGCTGCTCGACATCGAGGAGCTCCAGCCGCCCGCCGGCCCCGTGTGGGCCCGCAGCGACGGGGAGTTCACCTGGATCACCGCCCGCCCCGAGTGGGTCACCGGCAAGCACACCCGGCAGTACGCCAGCGCCGCCGAGGTCGAGGCGCTGCCCACCCCGCCGCCCGGCGAGGGCTGGCTCTACGCCTGGGCCTGGGAGGACGAGCCGGCCGGCCGGATCCGGGCCCGGGGCTTCCCGCGCCGCCCCGACGGGGCCATCGCCGAGGACGAGGCCACCGGTTCGGCGGCGATCCTCCTCACCGCCGAACTGGGCCGCGCCCTGAACATCACCCAGGGCGCCGGCTCCCAGCTGCTCACGGCACCGGCCCCGGACGGCACGGTGGAACTGGGCGGCCGCGTCCGCTTCGCGTCCTAGCCGACCCCGGCCACGGCCCCGGCCCGGCCACGGACCGGGTCGCGGGCTACGCGCTGATCCGGAACTCCTCGCCGAGCTCCCGGAACACGGCCCCGTTGTGGTCGAAGGCCCGCTTGCACTCGTCGACGATCCGCCGCTTCTCCAGGTCGTCGGCCGCGATCCCGTCCAGCAGCTCCCGGTACTCCCGCTTGAACGCCGCCGGGTTGGCGATGTCCGCGAAGACGTAGAACCGCACGCCGTCGCCCTTGCGCGCGAAGCCCCAGGTGCGCTCCGCCTTGTCCCGGATGATCTGCCCGCCGGAGAGGTCGCCCAGGTAGCGGGTGTAGTGGTGGGCGACGTACCCGCCCGGCCAGCTCCGCGCGCACTGCGCGACCCGGGCCGCGTACGCCCGCGTCGCGGGCAGCGCCGTCACACCCTGCCGCCAGTCCGGCCCGATCAGGTGCGCCAGGTCGCGCTCGATCTCCGCGACCCGCATCAGCTCGGGCCTTATGAAGGGCCCCGCGACCGGGTCCCCGCGCAGGGCGTCGGCCGCGTCCTCCAGTGCCCGGTAGACGAACCACAGCTGCTCGGTGTAGCGGGTGTAGGCGTCCACTCCGAGGCGCCCGCCGAGCAGGTCGCCCATGAAGGCGGAGGTCTCGGCTTCGGTGTGCTGCTCGTGCGAGGCGACACGGATGAGCGTGGAGAAGGCGTCCAAGACGGACCTCCGCAGAAGGGGAATCGGGCGCGGCGACACCGCCGCCACGCCCGATCCTCCTGCTTAGGCATACCTAAGTCAATGTGTTCCCGACGCGTTGTCGGTAAAAAGTCCCCCCGCCCCGGCGGGCGGCGCCCCCTACGGCAGGGTGAGGATGTCCGCTCCCGTCTCCGTCACCACCAGCGTGTGCTCGAACTGGGCGGTCCGCTTGCGGTCCTTCGTCACCACCGTCCAGCCGTCCTCCCACATGTCGTACTCGTGGGTGCCCAGCGTCAGCATCGGCTCGATGGTGAACGTCATGCCCGGCTCCATGACGGTGGTCGCGTGCGGGCTGTCGTAGTGCGGGATGATCAGGCCGGAGTGGAAGGACGAGTTGATGCCGTGCCCGGTGAAGTCCCGGACCACGCCGTAGCCGAACCGCTTCGCGTACGACTCGATGACCCGCCCGATCACGTTGATCTGGCGGCCCGGCTTGACCGCCTTGATGGCCCGGTTCAGGGCCTCGCGGGTGCGCTCCACCAGCAGCCGCGACTCCTCGTCGACCTCGCCGCACAGGTAGGTGGCGTTGTTGTCGCCGTGCACGCCGCCGATGTACGCGGTGACGTCCAGGTTGACGATGTCGCCGTCGCGCAGGACGGTCGAGTCGGGGATGCCGTGGCAGATGACCTCGTTGAGCGAGGAGCACAGGGACTTGGGGAAGCCCCGGTAGCCCAGCGTCGACGGGTAGGCGCCGTGGTCGCACATGTACTCGTGCGCGACCCGGTCCAGCTCGTCCGTGGTCACCCCCGGCGCGATGTGCTTCGCGGCCTCCTCCATCGCCTGTGCGGCGATGCGGCCGGCGACGCGCATGGCCTCGATGGTCTCGGCGGACTGCACCTCGGGCCCGGTGTACGGCTTCGGGCCGGGCTTGCCCACGTACTCGGGCCGGCGGATGTTTCCGGGAACGGAACGGGCGGGAGAGAGCTCGCCTGGTACGAGCAGCGACTGGCCAGACATGCAAGCGAGTGTATCGAGCGGCCATGGGGCAGCATGGCGCTGTAGAGAGGACCGAGAGGGACCGAGAGGAGCCTGGAGACGATGGCCCTGTTCAAGAAGCGGCAGGTGGGCAAACCGGGCGAGTGGTACTACTGCCTGGTCCACAAGAAGGTCGAGGAGGGGCCGGAGTGCCCCGCCAAGGACCGCTTCGGCCCGTACACCACCCGCGAGGAAGCCGCCCACGCCATGGAGACGGCGCAGGAACGCAACCTCGAATGGCAGAACGACCCCAAGTGGAACGACAGGACCCGCGAGGAGGAGGGGGACGGAACGGGCACCGCCACCCCCTGACGGACCCCCGCTACCAGAGGCTGGGCGGCGGCGCGGTCAGCTGATCGGCCAGCCGCGCCAGCCGGTCCCGCAGCCGCTGCGCCCCCGTGCCGGCCCCCGCGCCCCGCCGCACCGGCAGGCCGTTCTCCCCGGCCGCCGCCCCCACCAGGTGCTGCACCGTGTCCAGGTCCGTGGCGCAGTCCGCGGCCGGCACCGACAGCGCGTCGTGCGCGAGGGCGCCCAGATCCGCGTCCCCGCCGTCCAGGGACAGCACGGTCGCCCCCGCCCTGCGGGCGTCGTGGACCCGCTCCAGCAGCCCCTCGCCCGGCCGCTCCGGAGCCACCACCAGCAGGGTGTGCCCGCGCCGGGCCCCCTCCAGCCGGCCCAGCCCCACGGACAGGTGTGGCGGCTCGCCCGGCCGCACCCGGTGCCGCACCAGCGTCGGCGCCAGCTCCGGCTGTCCCGACCAGGCGGCCTCGTCCACCAGATGCGCCGCCAGGTGCCAGGGCTCGTACCGCTCCGTCCCCACCAGCAACAGGCCCCCGCCGGCCGGCACCACCGCCCGCCGCAGCGACCCGGCGAACCTCCGCGCCTCACCCGGCCACGGCGTCCCGGCGAGCACCTCGCGCAACAGGGCCACCCTCACGGCATCCATGGCCCGCATCCTGCCGCACGCCCAGGGTCCCGCGGAGCGCTTCCGCGGCTCTCCCACCCCTTCGGCCCCGGCGTACCCGGCAGTACGCTCGCCCCCATGACTTCCTCAGACAGCACGCAGAAGCCGCCGGCCAAGGACCCCTGGGACCTCCCCGACGTCTCCGGCCTGGTCGTCGGCGTCCTCGGCGGCACCGGCGACCAGGGCCGGGGTCTCGCCTACCGCCTCGCCCGCGCGGGCCAGAAGGTGATCATCGGCTCCCGCGCCGCCGACCGCGCCGAGAACGCCGCCCGGGAACTGGGCCTCGGCGTCGAGGGCGCCGACAACGCCGAGTGCGCCCGCCGCAGCGACATCGTCATCATCGCGGTGCCGTGGGAGGGCCACGCCAAGACCCTGGAGGCCCTGCGCGAGGACCTCGCCGGCAAGCTGGTCGTGGACTGCGTCAACCCGCTCGGCTTCGACAAGCAGGGCGCGTACGCCCTCCGGGTCGAGGAGGGCAGCGCCGCCCAGCAGGCCGCCGCCCTGCTCCCGGACTCCCGGGTCACCGCGGCCTTCCACCACCTCTCCGCGGTCCTCCTCCAGGACGCCTCCGTCGAGGAGATCGACACCGACGTCATGGTCCTCGGCGAGTCCCGCGCCGACACCGACCTGGTCCAGGCCCTCGCGGCCCGCATCCCCGGCATGCGCGGCGTCTTCGCGGGCCGGCTGCGCAACGCCCACCAGGTGGAGGCGATGGTCGCCAACCTCATCTCGACCAACCGCCGCTACAAGGCCCACGCGGGCCTGCGCCTCACCGACGTCTGAGCCGGCGCGCCCGGGCCCCGCGCCGCCGACGCGGGGCCCGGCCGGATGGGGGACACTGGAGGGGCTCGACCCCGTCCCGTGTCGCCGAGGAGCTGTTCCCGATGCCCCGCCTTGCCGTGTTCGCCGTTGTCGTCTGCGTCCTCGCCGTGGCCGCCGCCGTGGTCGCCTTCGTGGAGGGCAGCTTCCTCGGGATCGTGTGGGTGCTGCTGGCGGGCGTCACCTCCAACATGGCCTGGTTCTACGTGCGCAAGGCCAAGGCGCAGAAGCAGGGCGCCGCCTAGGTGTTCTGTCCCGGGAGGTTGTGGACGGGTGACGCAGGTCTCGGCTGAGGGATCTTGAACGGGTGAGGGCCT
>NZ_JBBDHD010000245.1:0-4592 GCF_044129415.1 Streptomyces racemochromogenes | reverse complement strand
CTCGACCACCGCACGGACGTCCTGGACGCGCGGCCGGCCGCCACCCTGGGCTGCCGCCCGTGACCGGACCGTGCCGGTCCGGCCCCCGGCCCCGGTTGCCGGCCCGGACCGTGCCGGCGGGCGGTCGCCGGTCCGGGGCGGGTCAGCCGAGGAGGAGGCGCTTCAGTTCGCGGGCCGCGCGGGGTGGGGCCACGTCCGTGCGGTGGGCCAGGGCGATCGTGCGGCGGAGGGGGGAGCCCGCGAGGGGGGTGGCGCGCAGGCCGGGGCCGCCGTGTTCCACCACCATCTCCGGCACCACCGCCACGCCCAGACCCGCCCGCACGAAGCCCAGGACGGCGTCCATCTCGCCGCCCTCCACCGTGAACACCGGCTCGAACCCCGCCGCCCGGCAGGCGCCCACCGTCAGGTCCCGCAGGTCGTAGCCGTGCCGGAACATGACCATCGGTTCCTCCCGCAGGTCGGCGATGCCCAGCTCACCGCCCCCGCCCGGCGGCGGGAGGTCGCGGGACGAGACGACCACCAGGTCCTCCGTCAGCAGCTCCACCGTCGTCAGCGGCGGCGCCGAAGGCGGCAGCGGCAGGACGATCAGCGCCAGGTCCAGGACCCCGCGCGCCAGTTCCCGTACCAGGTCCAGCGAACCGCCCTCCTCGATCAGCAGCTCGATGCCCGGGTGCGCCGTGTGGAAGGCGCGGAGCACCCCCGGCAGCATCCCCGTGCACACGCTCGGCGTGGCCCCCAACCGCACCCGGCCCCGCCGCAGCTGGAGCAGCTCCTGAACCTCCAGCCGGGCCGTGTCCGCGTCCGCCAGGATCCGCCGGGCCAGGGGCAGCAGCGCCTCACCCGCGTCGGTCAGCGCGATGTTCCCCCGCGCCCGGCTGAACAGCTCGGCCCCCAACTCCCGTTCGAGCGCCTTGATCTGCTGCGACAGCGACGGCTGGGCCACGTGCTCCCGCTCCGCCGCGCGCGTGAAGTGCCGGGTCTCGGCGACGGCCACGAAGTACACGAGCTGCTGGAACTGCATGTCCCCAGGCTAGCGGCGCATCCCCCCGCTCCATAGGGGATGCCTATCGCGATCAGCTCCACCATGTCTTGGACCTTTCGGGACCTTGGTCCCTACGGTCTATCTCATGGCTCTGGCAACGCGGACGGATCGACGGCCGTCCACCCCGCGCACGCTCTGGGACTCCACCGTCGGCAAGAAGTCCGTGATGGCCGTCTCCGGCCTGATCATGCTCGGCTACCTGGTCGCGCACATGTTCGGCAACCTCAAGATCTTCTTCGGTGCCGACGAGTTCAACGGCTACGCCCACGCCCTGCGCACCCTCGGCGAACCGTTCCTGCACTACGAGTGGGCCCTGTGGGCCGTCCGTGCGGTCCTGGTCGCCGCCGTCGTCGCCCACGCCGTCTGCGCCTACCAGCTCAGCCGCCGCGACCTCAGGGCACGCCCGGTCAAGTACGCCCACAAGCGGCGCCGCGCGAGCTACGCCACCCGCACCATGCGCTGGGGTGGCGTCATCCTCGCCCTTTTCATCGTCTGGCACCTCCTCGACCTCACCACGCTCACCGTCAACGAGCGCGCCTGGGCCGGCCACCCCTACCAGAACGTCCTCGCGACCTTCTCCACCTGGTACGGCAACACGATCTACATCGTCGCCATGGCCGCCCTCGGCCTGCACGTCCGCCACGGTTTCCGGAGCGCCGCCCAGACCCTCGGCGCGGGCAACGCCCGACGCGACCGGGTGCTGACGTTCCTGGCCAACGCCCTGGCCCTCGTCCTCTTCGCGGGCTTCGTGTCCGTCCCCGTCGCCGTCATGACCGGAGTGGTGAGCTGACCATGAGCACCGAGTACGCCGCCTACACCACCGGCGACCCCATCGCCGACACCAAGGCCCCCGCCGGCCCCATCGCCGAACGCTGGGACCGCCGCCGCTTCGAGGCGAAGCTGGTCAACCCGGCCAACCGCCGCAAGCACACCGTGATCGTCGTCGGCACCGGCCTGGCGGGCGGTGCCGCCGGCGCGACCCTCGCCGAGCAGGGCTACCACGTGGTCCAGTTCTGCTACAGCGACTCCCCGCGCCGCGCTCACTCCATCGCCGCCCAGGGCGGCATCAACGCCGCCAAGAACTACCGCAACGACGGGGACTCCGTCCACCGCCTCTTCTACGACACCGTCAAGGGCGGCGACTTCCGCGCCCGCGAGTCCAACGTCCACCGCCTCGCCCAGATCTCCGTCGAGATCATCGACCAGTGCGTGGCCCAGGGCGTCCCCTTCGCCCGCGAGTACGGCGGCCTCCTCGACACCCGCTCCTTCGGCGGCGTCCAGGTCTCCCGCACCTTCTACGCCCGCGGCCAGACCGGCCAGCAGCTGCTCCTCGGCGCCTACCAGGCGCTGTCGCGGCAGATAGCGGCGGGCAACGTCGAGCTGCACGCCCGCACCGAGATGCTCGACCTGATCACCGTCGACGGGGTCGCCCGCGGCATCGTCGCCCGCGACCTCGTCACCGGCCGGATCGGCACCCACTACGCCGACGCCGTGGTCCTGGCCACCGGCGGCTACGGCAACGTCTTCTACCTCTCCACCAACGCCATGAACTCCAACGCGACCGCCGTCTGGCGGGCGCACCGGCGCGGCGCGTACTTCGCCAACCCCTGCTT
The DNA here is from genome assembly GCF_044129415.1 of Streptomyces racemochromogenes. GTDB lineage: Bacteria > Actinomycetota > Actinomycetes > Streptomycetales > Streptomycetaceae > Streptomyces > Streptomyces racemochromogenes_A. Next base: position 1,937 of record NZ_JBBDHD010000245.1, on the reverse strand, counting down.
CACCCAGATCCACCCCACCTGCATCCCGCGCACCGGCGACCACCAGTCCAAGCTCACCCTGATGAGCGAGTCCCTGCGCAACGACGGCCGCATCTGGGTCCCCAAGGCCAAGGGCGACACCCGCCCCGCCGCCGAGATCCCCGAGGACGAGCGCGACTATTACCTGGAGCGGATCTACCCCTCCTTCGGCAACCTCGTCCCCCGCGACATCGCCTCCCGCGCCGCCAAGAACGTCTGCGACGAGGGCCGCGGCGTCGGCCCCGGCGGACAGGGCGTCTACCTGGACTTCGCCGACGCCATCCGCCGCATGGGCCGCGACAGGGTCGCCGAGAAGTACGGCAACCTCTTCGAAATGTACGAGCGGATCACGGCGGAGAACCCGTACGAGGTCCCCATGCGCATCTACCCGGCCGTCCACTACACGATGGGCGGACTGTGGGTCGACTACGACCTCCAGACCACCATCCCGGGCCTGTTCGCCATCGGCGAGGCCAACTTCTCCGACCACGGGGCCAACCGCCTCGGCGCCTCCGCCCTGATGCAGGGCCTCGGCGACGGCTACTTCGTCCTCCCCTCCACCATCAACGACTACCTCGCCCGCCACCCGCACCACGAGGAGGTCGACGACAGCCACCCCGAGGCCGCGGCCGCCGTCCGCGAGACCCGCGACTGCCTCGCCAGGCTGCTGGCCGTCGACGGCGACCGCACCCCCGACTCCTTCCACCGTGAGATCGGCGAACTCATGTGGGAGTACTGCGGCATGGCACGCACCGAGGAGGGACTGCGCAAGGCGCTGGCCCGCATCCCGGAGATCCGTGAGGAGTTCTGGCGGCGGATCAAGGTCCCGGGAAGCGGCCAGGAGTTCAACCAGTCGCTGGAGAAGGCCAACCGCATCGTCGACTACCTCGAACTCGCCGAGCTGATGTGTCTCGACGCCCTCCACCGCGCCGAGTCCTGCGGCGGCCACTTCCGCGAGGAGTCCCAGACCCCGGACGGCGAAGCGGCCCGCCGCGACGAGGAGTTCGGCTATGCGGCCGCCTGGGAGTACCAGGGCACCGGTGCCGCCCCCGTCCTGCACAAGGAAGACCTCGTCTTCGAGTACGTCCACCCCACCCAGCGGAGCTACGCATGAAGCTCACCCTGCGCGTCTGGCGCCAGCCGAACGCCGACGCCCCCGGCGCCATGGCCTCCTACGAGGTCGACGGCATCTCGAAGGACATGTCCTTCCTGGAGATGCTCGACACCCTCAACGAGGACCTCATCCTGCGCGGCGAGGACCCGGTCGCCTTCGACCACGACTGCCGCGAGGGCATCTGCGGCGCGTGCAGCCTCGTCATCAACGGCGACGCCCACGGCCCCGAACGCACCACCACCTGCCAGCTCCACATGAGGTCCTTCACCGACGGCGACACCATCGACGTCGAACCCTGGCGGGCCTCCGCCTTCCCCGTGGTCAAGGACCTCGTGGTGGACCGCAGCGCCTTCGACCGCATCATCCAGGCCGGCGGCTACATCACCGCCCCCACCGGCTCGGCGCCCGAGGCGCACGCCACCGCCGTGCCGAAGCCGGCGGCCGACTCGGCGTTCGAGCACGCCGAGTGCATAGGCTGCGGGGCGTGCGTGGCGGCCTGCCCCAACGGCTCCGCGATGCTGTTCACCTCCGCCAAGGTCAACCACCTGAACGTGCTCCCGCAGGGCTCGCCCGAGCGCGAGACGCGCGTCCTGGACATGGTGGCGCGCATGGACGACGAGGGCTTCGGCGGCTGCACCCTGACCGGCGAATGCGCCACCGCCTGCCCGAAGGGCATCCCGCTGCCGTCGATCGCCGCCATGAACAAGGAGTGGCTGCGGGCGCTGCGCAGGCGCTGACACCGCCGCGCGCCCGATCCGCCGGCCCGATCCGCCGACCGGGCGCACGGCCGGGCGCCGGGCCGCGC
>NZ_JBBDHD010000352.1:0-353 GCF_044129415.1 Streptomyces racemochromogenes | reverse complement strand
ACAGCGGTCGCCCAGGCCCACCTACGCCACCTCAACCCCTTCCCGAAAAACCTCGGCGAGGTCCTGAAGCGCTACGAACGCGTGGTCGTCCCCGAGATGAACCTGGGCCAGCTCGCCACCCTCGTCCGCGCGCGTTACCTGGTGGACGTCCGCTCCCACACCCAGGTCAACGGCATGCCGTTCAAGGCCGAGCAGCTCGCCACGGCCCTGAAGGAGGCCATCGATGACTGAGGCCCTGACCCTGATCCCGAAGGCGGAGTCCACTCTCGCCGCCAGGGACTTCAAGTCGGACCAGGAGGTCCGCTGGTGCCCGGGCTGCGGGGACTACGCCGTCCTCGCCGCCGTCCAGGGCT
>NZ_JBBDHD010000244.1:0-4708 GCF_044129415.1 Streptomyces racemochromogenes | reverse complement strand
CCGCCACCTCGGCCAAGGACACCCCCTCGGCACCCTCCACGAACCCCGCCAGCCGCTCCGCCTGCCCGGCCAGCGAGACAGCGGTGCGCGCCGACACCACCAGCGGCACCACACCACCCGCCACCGGCCCCGCCTCCGCGAGCTCCTCCACGGGGGCCTCCTCAGGGGCCTCCTCCAGGATCAGGTGCGCGTTCGTTCCGCTCACCCCGAAGGACGAGACGCCCGCGCGGCGCGGCCGTCCGGTGCGCGGCCACTCCCGCGCCTCCGTCAGCAGCTCCACCGCGCCCGCCGACCAGTCCACCTGGCTCGTGGGCTCCTCCGCGTGCAGGGTCGGGGGGATCACCCCGTGGCGCAGCGCCTCCACCATCTTGATGACGCTGCCGACGCCCGCGGCGGCCTGCGTGTGACCGATGTTGGACTTCAACGAACCCAGCCACAGCGGCCGCTGCGGGTCCCGGCCCTTGCCGTAGGTCGCGAGCAGCGCCTGCGCCTCGATCGGGTCGCCCAGCGCCGTACCCGTGCCATGGCCCTCCACCACGTCCACGTCGGAGGCGGAGATCCCGGCGCTGGCCAGCGCCCCGCGGATGACGCGCTGCTGGGACGGACCGTTGGGGGCGGTCAGACCGTTCGAAGCCCCGTCCTGGTTGACGGCGCTGCCGCGCAGCACCGCCAGCACCTTGTGCCCCTTCTCGCGGGCCACCGACAGCCGCTCCAGCAGCACCACGCCGACGCCCTCGGCGAGCCCCATGCCGTCCGCGCCGTCGGCGAACGCCTTGCAGCGGCCGTCGGTCGCCAGGCCCCGCTGCCGGGAGAAAGCCATGAAGGAGCCGGGGGTCGCCATCACCATCGCACCGCCGGCGAGGGCCATCGAGCACTCGCCGCGCCGCAGCGACTCGGCGGCGAGGTGCATGGCGACGAGCGACGAGGAGCAGCCGGTGTCGATCGACAGCGCCGGCCCCTCGAAGCCGAAGACGTACGACACCCGGCCCGAGGCCACGCAGGACGCCGCTCCGGTGCCCGCGAAGCCCTCGACCTCCGGCGGCACCACTCCGGCGCCGGCGCCGTAACCCTGGCCGGAGACCCCGGAGAACACGGCGACGTCCGCGCCCTTGAGCGCGAACGGGTCGATGCCGGCCCGCTCCAGGGCCTCCCAGGAGGTCTCCAGCAGCAGCCGCTGCTGCGGGTCCATGGCGAGCGCCTCACGCGGGGAGATCCCGAAGAACCCGGCGTCGAACAGGCCCGCGCCCTCCAGGAAACCGCCCTGGTCGGTGTACGAGGTGCCGGCGTGGTCGGGGTCCGGGTCGACGAGGCCGTCCAGGTCCCAGCCGCGGTCCTCGGGGAAGCCGGAGACCGCGTCGACGCCGTCGGCCACCAGCCGCCACAGGTCCGCGGGCGAGGACACACCGCCGGGGTAGCGGCAGGCCATGGAGACGATGGCGATCGGCTCGCGCGCCTGGTCCTCGACCTCGCGCAGCCGCTTGCGGACATCGCGGGCGTCGGCGATGGCCTTCTTGAGGTAGTCGCGGAGTTGTGCCTCGTCAGCCACTGGATTCAGCTCCAAGGAAAGGTGATGTGAGCAATTGCTGTGGGGGCCCGCACCGGGTGCGGGAGGGGGGACGGCCGGGCACGCCCCTGCGGGTCCGGCCGTCCGGTCCGGCTCAGTCGAGCCGGTCGAAGATCGCGAACAGCTCTTCGTCGTCGGCGGTTTCGAGATCCTCGTCGGAGGCGTCCGCACCTCCCGGCGCGGTGCCCGGACGGCCCGCCGCCTCGGCTGCCTTCAGCAGTTCCCGCAGGCGTACGGTGATCCGCCCGCGCGCCTCCTCGTCGGCGGCGGCGTTCTCGATGGCCGCCTCCAGACCGGTGAGGCCGGCCAGCACCGGATCGGCCGGGGACGCCTCCTCGACGGCGCACTCCTGGCGCAGGTGTCGGGCGAGCACCAGCGGGCTGGGGTAGTCGAAGACCAGCGTCGCCGGGAGCTTCAGCCCCGTCGCCTCGCGGACCCGGTTGCGGAGCTCGACCGAGGTGAGCGAGTCGAACCCGGCTTCCTTGAACGCCGTCTCGGCCCGGAGTCCGCCCGGACCGGTGTGCCCGAGCACGGCCGCCGCCTGGGTGCGGACCAGGTCGAGGAGCAGGGCCTCCTGCTCCGCTGCGGTGAGCCCGGCGAGCCGGTCGGTGAGGTTCCGGGTCTCCTGGCCCGTACCGCCCGCCCTGGCCTGCTGCCGGCCCGCGGGGACCAGGCCGCGCAGCAGGGGCGGTACGCCGCCGCCGGCCGCCGCGTCGGCCCGTACCGCACGCAGGTCCACGTTGACCGGGACCAGGAGCGACTGCGCCGATGCCAGGGCGGCGTCGAAGAGCTCCATGCCCTCGGCGGATCCGAGCGCCTGCACGCCGCCGCGTCCCTCGCGCCGGCTCATCCGGTTCTTGGTGAGCTCGTCGATGTTGGTGGCCATGCCGGTGACCTGCTCCCAGGGGCCCCAGGCCAGGGAGAGGCCCGGCAGGCCGGCGGCCCGCCGGTGGTCCATCAGCCCGTCGAGGAAGGCGTTGGCGGCCGCGTAGGCGCCGCTGCCTGCGCCCATGAAGACGGAGGAGGCGGAGGAGTAGACGACGAACGCGTCCAGGTCCAGGCCCCGCGTGAGCTCGTCGAGGTGCGTGACCGCGTCGGCCTTCGGCGCGAACACCCCGGCCAGCCGCTCCGGAGTCAGGGTCCCGATGACGCCCGGATCGAACACACCGGCGGTGTGCACGACCCCGGTGAGCGGGTGCTCGGCCGGTACGGACGCCAGGAGTGCTTCTGCCTGCTCCCGGTCGGAGAGGTCGCAGGCGACCACGGACACGGTGGCGCCCTGCTCGCCCAGTTCGGCGACGAGTTCCCGGACGCCTTCGGCCTGCGGGCCGCGACGGCTCGCCAGCAGCAGGTGCCGTACGCCGTGCCGGGCGACCAGGTGCCGGGCCGCGAGCGCGCCCAGCGAACCGGCACCCGAGACCAGGACGGTGCCCTCCGGCGCGAAGACCGCGGCGGCCTCCGCCGCCGACGCTGCCGCGCGGGCCAGGCGCGGCACGAACAGGGCCGTCCCGCGCACCGCCACCTGCGGCTCACCGCAGGCCAGCACGGCGGCGAGGACGGAGTCCAGCACCGAATCCGTACCGCCTTCGGCGAGCGGGTCGACGTCGACGAGGACGATCCGGTCGGGGTGCTCGGCCTGCGCGGCCCGTACGAGACCCCACACCGCCGACCCGGCCGGGTCGGTCACCGCACCGCTCTCCCCGGCCGGCACCGCACCCCGGGTGGCCACGACCAGCCGGGAGTCGCCCAGGCCGGTGCCCGCCAGCCACGCCTGGACGGCCCCCAGCACACGGGAGGTCAGCTCCAGCGCGGAGCCCGACCCGCCGACGGCCTCCAGGACCGGCACCACCGCGGTTGCGGCGCCTCCGGCCAGGGCCGCCACATCGGCGGCGTTGGTCACCGGCAGCCACGACGGACCGGAGTCCGCCCCGTCGGCCGCGGCCGTCTCGGTCCACTCCACCCGGAAGAGGGAGTGGGCGGCCGCGGCGTCGGCCGCGGCACCGAGCCGCTCGACGTCGACCGGTCGCAGGACCAGCGAGTCCAGGGTCATCACCGGGCTGCCGGTCTCGTCTGCGGCCTGGAAGGACAGCGCGTCCGGACCGCTCGGCGCGACCCGCACCCGCAGGGCGGATGCCCCGGCGGCGTGCAGGGCCAGCCCGTTCCACGCGAACGGCATCACCGGCTCGCCGGACTCCTCGTCGGCCGTGCTCGCCGCGGCGCTGAACGTCCCGGTCTGGAGGGCCGCGTCCAGGAGCGCGGGGTGCAGACCGAACGCGGCGGCTTCCTTGCGCTGCTCCTCGGGCAGGGCGACCTCGGCGAACAGCTCCTCCCCGCGCCGCCAGACCGCCCGCATGCCCTGGAACGTGGGCCCGTAGGCGTACCCCATCTCGGCGAGCAGGGCGTAGCCGGCACTGATGTCGACCTGCTGCGCACCGGCCGGGGGCCAGGCCGCGAAGTCGAACCCCCTGCCGGCGGGGCGGGCGGTGGCGGACAGCATGCCGGTGGCGTGCCGCGTCCAGCCGTCGCCGTCGGTGGCGTCCTCGCGGCGGGAGTAGATCTCCACGGTGCGCGCGCCGCTCTCGGCGGGCGCACCGACCGCGACCTGGAGCCGTACGCCGCCGTGGTCGGGGACGACCAGCGGCGTCTCGGTCACGAGCTCCTCCAGGAGCCCGCAGCCGGCCTCGTCACCGGCGCGCACGGCCAGCTCCACCAGCCCGGTGCCGGGGAGGAGCACGAGGCCGCCGACACGGTGGTCGCCGAGCCAGGGGTGGGTGCGCAGGGACAGGCGGGAGGTGAAGACCAGGCCGTCGGACTGCGGGAGCTGAACGACCGCGCCGAGCAGCGGGTGGTCGGCCTCGGCCTGGCCGAGGGAGGCCGCGTCGGTGGCCGACTCGGCGAGGTGGAGCCAGTAGTGCTGGTGGTCGAAGGCGTACGTCGGCAGCTCCACGCGCCGGACGGGCTGCGGCAGGACACCGCTCCAGTCGAGGTCGACACCGCGGACGAACAGCTCGGCCATGGAGGTGAGCAGGCGGCGCATACCGCCGTCCCCGCGGCGCAGGGAGCCGGTCACCACGACCTCGGTGTCCGTGCCGTCGACGGTCTCGTTGATCGGCTGGACCAGCACCGGGTGGGCACTGACCTCGA
>NZ_JBBDHD010000243.1:0-4743 GCF_044129415.1 Streptomyces racemochromogenes | reverse complement strand
ACCGCGCCGACGAACGTGGTCTTGCCCACGCCGAAGCCGCCCGCCACCACGATCTTCGCGGAGGTGGTGGAGCGAGCCGCTCCGCCGTTAGAGCTTGCGAAGTCCACTGAGCACCCTTTCGAGCAGTGTCACATCTGGCTGGCCGCCGGCAGACTCGTCGCCGCCGGGCTGGTGAATGGCGACAAGGCCCGCCTCCGCCAGGTCGGCTACGAGGATGCGGGCGACACCAAGAGGAATGGAGAGAAGTGCCGAGATCTCCGCGACGGATTTGATCTCCTGGCACAGGCGGCAGATGCGCTGGTGCTCGGGCAACTGCCCTTGCAGACGCGCGGGATCCGCCGTGGTACTGACCAGCGCCTCGATGGCGAGCTGGTAGCGCGGCCGGGTCCGGCCGCCGGTCATCGCGTACGGACGCACCAGCGGGTTGTGCGCCTTGGGAGCCTGCGGCTGCGCGGCCCGAGGGGGCTGCTGCGGAAACCGGTGGGGCGCCTGTGGCTGCTGAGGCTGGCCGTACGGCTGCTGTGCGTAGGGGGTCTGCTCCGGCATGGGCCGGCTGGGAGCGGAGGGGAAGTTGAAGCGGTTCTGGTCGTGCCCACCCTGCGGCTGCTGGCCGCCATAAGGATGTCCTCCGGGTGTTGTCACGTTTCCTCCTCCGACTCCAAGAACGCAGTACTCCCTGTGGCACCGCGCCACCGCACCTTACGGTGCGGTGACGGGAAACGCACTGCTTGTTTGCTAGTTGAGAAGGCTTCCCTGGAGCTCCGCGCGCAGGTCCGGGGTGAGGACGTTGCCCGCGCGATCCACGAGGAGGGCCATCTCGTAGCCCACGAGGCCGATGTCGCACTCGGGGTGCGCGAGCACCGCGAGGGAGGACCCGTCGGAGACCGACATGAGGAAGAGGAACCCACGGTCCATCTCCACCACGGTCTGGTTGACGGCGCCGCCCTCGAAGATGCGGGAGGCTCCGGCGGTCAGCGAGGTCAGACCGGAGGCCACGGCCGCCAGCTGATCGGCGCGGTCGCGCGGGAATCCGTCGGACATCGCCAGCAGAAGGCCGTCGGCGGAGACCACCACCGTGTGGGACACCCCGGGGGTGTTGTCCACGAAGTTGGTGATCAACCAGTTCAGGTTCTGCGCCGCCTGGCTCATCGCGCTCACACTAACGCTCCTGGTCATAGCTGTTACTTGACTGCTCGGAACCCGCGCTGCGTCCCTGCTGGACACCGCGGCGCAGGTTGCTCAACCTGCCGCGCACGTCCTCCGGGGCGCGGGAGACCTGGGGGCCGCCCTGCGGGGTCGTCTCCGCAGCGCCCTCGACCAGGTTGGCCTTGGGCACCCGCCGAGGGAGACCGGACGAGGTGACCCCGCCCGCCTTCGGCTCACGGAGCTTGCCGGCCTGCTGCCAGCGCTCGTCGTTCGTCGAACGCCAGCCCCCGCCGGCCGCCTCGTCCTCCGGAGCCCCCTTCGGCTCCGCGGGCTGCTGCTGTCGCTGCGGCCGGTGGTCGAAGAGGGAACCGGTGGGCTCCGCTTCCTTCCGGCCCGAACCCCACTGCTGCTGGCTGCCACGTCGCGGCAGGCCCGCTCCGGTCAACTCGTGACCGGTGTCGGCAGCGGCGCCCGGACGGTCGAAGCCTACGCGGTCCAGGGCCGGTTCGGGAGCGGCCGGGGATTCCGATTCGTTCCCGTAGTCCTGCTGGTAGGACTCCGCGTAGGTGTTCTGCTCGGGCCATGCGGCCTGCGGGGACTGCTCCGCGTAGCCACCCTCGTACGCCTGTGCGGGCTGCTGCGGGTCCTGATAGCCGACTTCCGGATAGGCATAGCCCTGCTCCGGGAACGCCTCGTAGGACTGCTGCTGCGCCTGCTCCTCGTACGGGGCCTCATAGCCCTGCGGGGACGGCTGCTCGTACTCCTGGTACGGCTGGTACGCGTGTTCCGGCTGGGGTTCCGGATAGCCCTCGGCAGCGTACTGCTGCTGCGCGGGCTGCCCGTCCTGCTCCTGCCCGAAGTTGAGCTGCGCCTCCAGGGCCGCCCGCCGCTCCTCGCGGCCGAGGGAACGCACGACCGGGTCGACCGGCTTCTCCTCGCCGCCCTGGCCGCCCTGGGCCTCGTAGCGGGAGTCGTCGAAGCCGAGCTCGGCGGCGGTGCGCAGCGGGGCGGCCTGCTGGGCCTGCTGCTCGGGGATGATCGAGGAGACGGTGAAGTCGTCGTCCGGGATCCCCTCGCCACCGCCACCGTGGGTGATGGCGTCGGGGAGCATGATCAGCGAGGTGGTGCCGGCCTGCTCGCCCGAGGGGCGCAGCTGGACGCGGATGTTGTGGCGGTCCGCCAGCCGGCCGACCACGAACAGGCCCATGCGCTGGGAGATCGCCGCGTCCACGGTCGGCGGGTTGGCCAGCTTGTGGTTGATGTCCGCGAAGTCCTCGGCGGTGAGACCGATGCCCTTGTCGTGGATCTCGATCATCACGCGGCCGTCGGGCAGACGCGTGGCGTTGACCCGGACCTTGGTCTGGGGGGAGGAGAACGTGGTGGCGTTCTCCAGCAGCTCGGCGAGCAGGTGCACGAGGTCGGTCACGGCCTGGCCGTGGATCTCGGCCTCGGAGACGCCCGAGAGCTCGATGCGCTCGTACTGCTCCACCTCGGAGGAGGCGGCGCGCAGCACGTCGACGAGGGGAACCGGCTGGTCCCAGCGGCGGCCCGGGTTCTCACCCGCGAGGATGAGGAGGTTCTCGCCGTTGCGGCGCATACGGGTGGCCAGGTGGTCCAGGCGGAAGAGGTTCTCCAGCTGGTCCGGGTCGGCCTCGTTGTTCTCCAGGTCGGTGATGAGGGTCAGCTGGCCCTCGATCAGCGACTGGTTGCGCATGGAGAGGTTCGTGAAGATCGCGTTGACGTTGCCCCGCAGGAGCGCCTGCTCGGCGGCGAGCCGGACCGCTTCCCGGTGGACCTGGTCGAAGGCGCGGGCGACCTCGCCGATCTCGTCCCTGGAGTTGATCGGGATCGGCTCCACGCGGGTGTCGACCTTGCCCGGGTCGGTGCGCGAGAGCTGGTCGACGAGCATCGGCAGGCGCTGCTCGGCGACGTCGAAGGCGGAGGTGCGCAGGCGGAGCATCGAGCGGCTCATCTGGCGGGCCATCAGCGCGGCCAGGATGAACGCGGCGAGGAGGGCCACGACCACGATGGCGCCGGTCAGGATGGCGTCGCGCTGGGCCTCGTCGGACACGGCGACGGTGTCCTTGACGGCCTTCTCCAGGAGCTCCTGCTCGACCTCGGCGTAGCCGTCGAACTTGGCGGTGGCGGCCTGCTGCCAGGCCTGCGGGGTGACGCCGATGAGGGCGAGCTTGGCGGGCTTCTCGCCGCCGGCTATCGCCTCGGTCATCCCCGTGAGGGCGGAGCCGTTCACCACGGGCGGGGCCTTGAAGGGCGTACCGGCCTGCTCTGCGGCCTGTTTGGCCTGCGCGAGCTTGGCGGCGCCCTCCTGGGACTTCTTGCCCATGACCTCCTGGAGGCGCTTGGTGTCCTCCTCGGTGCCGGCGGCGACGTACTCGCCGGCGGCGATCTCTTCGAGGTAGGCGTAGGAGGAGAAGGCGACGAGCTGGGCCTTGCGGACGCTCTCGTCCTCGTTCGGGCGGACCAGCAGGTGCGTGCCGATGGAGCGCTGGAGCGAGTTGGCGGCCTTGGCCAGCTCGACCGCGTAGACCATGCGGCCGTAGCTGGTGACGTTTCCGGTGCCCAGGCCCAGTTCGTTGGAGAACTGCATCAGGTAGTGCTGGACCAGCACGTAGCCCTCTTCGGTCGGCACCGGGCCGAGCTGGGAGGGGGGGTTCTTCTTGGCGGTCTCCGGGACGGCGTAGGCCGTCTTGCGGACCTGCTCCAGCTTGGGCTCCTCCTGGCGGAAGAGCTCCAGGCGGCGCTCCAGGCCCTGCTTCTTGGGCATGTCCTTCACGGCCGTCGCGAACTTGGCCTTGGCCGCGTCGGTGGCCGCGTACGCCTTGGTGACCGCCTCGTTGCTGCGCTCGCCCTTGAGGAGCGGCTCCGCGCTGAGGTCGCGTTCGTTGAGGAGGGCCTGGCCGTATTCGGCCGCCGCCTGGACGATGCGGACGGTCTTCTCCGCGTCCTTCGCCTCGTTCCAGGTGTCGATCGAGCCCTTCACCTGGAAGCCGCCCATGACCAGTCCGACGAGGACGGGCACGAGCAGGATGGCGTTCAGACGCGTCGGCACGCGCCAGTTGCGCGGGGAGAGCTTGCTGGTGCTGCCACCACCGGACGGTGGTTCCACGGGCACGTCGACGGACGACGTGGCCGCGCGCGGCGGCGGGGTGAAGTTGCCGCGCGCGGGTTCATCCGCGGGGCTTGAGTTGCTTCGCCTCACTCGACCAACAACCTCTCGGCGGTGCTACTAGCTAGTTCGTTGAATTCCAGCACGATGAAGCGCCGTGTTCCAAACAGTTGAAAGAGGCCATTCCCAGAGCCTTACGTCCCACATAAAACGGACATAAAGAGCGAGCTGCGGCAAAAACGGGGCCAGTTGTGCGCACAGCGGCACCGCGCGAACGCGCGCCGTGTCCGGCCGCGGGGCAATTCTCTGTCGAAACGTTATGAACACCAGAGGCGGGCCGTGTTCCATGACACAGCCCGCCTCCGCGTATCGCGTGGAAACGGCCGTTACTTGAGCCGTGCCATGAGGGCGTGTTCGACGAGGGTGATGAGTGCGCTCTTGGCGTCCGCGCGGTGGCGGGCGTCGGTGGT
>NZ_JBBDHD010000242.1:0-4794 GCF_044129415.1 Streptomyces racemochromogenes | reverse complement strand
TGGTTTAGTTGTGTGGGGGGGCACTCCCCCGGCGCCGGCGCGGGCGCGGGGCGGCCCCCCCCCCCCCCCCCCCCCCCCCCCCCCCCCCCCGCCCCGCCCCCGCTACCGCACGAGGGCGTCACGCCGTTCGCGTTCCCGCACGACCATGTCCTGCACGGCGTCCTGGACGTCGGCGCACAGGCGCCGGGCGGTGGCCGAGCGGTCGCCGAAGCCCCGGGGCCGCTCGGGCGGCACGATGGGCTCTCCGACGGTCATCAGCCACTTCGCCGGCAAGGGGAAGGGCGAGGTCAGCGGGAAGTACGGCAGGTCCAGGAGCTTCGCCAGCGCCGGCAGCTCCCCCAACTTCGGGGATGACTCCTCGGCCCCGATGACGGAGACCGGTACGATCGGCGCCCCGGTGTGCAGGGCCGCCACCGCGAAACCCGGGCTGAACGGCTGGAGCCGGTAGCGGTCGCGGAACGGTTTCTCCAGTCCCGCGACCCCCTCCGGGAACACCGCGACCAGCTCACCGTCGCCCAGCCTCTTGATCGCCGCCCGCGGGTCGATCGGCACGGCGCCCTTCCGCGCGGCGTACCGCCCGAGCACCGGCAGCCGGAAGACGAACGGCGCGGCGAGCACGTGCAGCGGCCGCCGCAGCGACCTCATCAGGGCCTTCTGCAGGACGAAGGCGTCCAGCCCCCAGGCGCCGGAGTGATTGGCGACCAGCACCGCCGGGCCGTCGGCGGGAATGTTCTCCAGCCCCAGCACGTCCAGCCGGAACCAGTCGTCGATGAACCATTCGAGCAGCCGCTCCCAGGCGTTCTCGCCGGCATCCCCGAGCAGCTTGCGCAGGAAGCGCAGCTCGCTCCCGGCGACCTCGATGACATCGGCCAGGCTCTCGGACACGAGATGGCCTCCCCTTCCGCGTGCGGTACCCCAACGAGCCCTCCCGACAAGGGCTTTCCAGGGCTTTCACGGTCAACGGAGGCAACTGGCCGCTGATCACGAGGACATGGAGAATTCCCGGAATCGACTCTTCGTTCGCACGTTCCCCCGGCGCCCCGCGCCGGGTCCGGAAACCCGCGCCACGCAACGATCTTCGGCTCGTTGACCGGGTGGACCGTCACCTCCCACCCGTCGACACACCCCAGGAGACCTCCATGGCCGAGACCGCGCTTCCGGTGATCCTTCTCGCGGATTCCGATCCGCTCCGCCGCCACGAGACGGCCGAGCTGGTGCAGCACTGGTACCGGACGTCCTTCCGCGTCCTCCAGGTCGGCGCGCCGGCCGAGGCGGAGCGCGTGCTGCACGCCCTGGCCGGGCAGGGCGTCCCCGTCCCGGCGGTGGTCACCGACGAGGATCCCGGCGCCTGCCCCGAACGGCACCCGGCCACCCGCTGGCTGTGGCTCACCGACGCCCTCCCCGACCCCGCCCCCGGCGTCACGGTCGTCGCCCGGACGGGACCGGCGGGTGGCCCGGACCTCGCCGAGCGGCTACGGGCCGCCCTCGACGACTCCCTCTGCACCTGGAACGCCGAACGCCGCGGCGGCCTGCCCACCGCCGAAGTGCGCGGCTACCGCTTCTCCCCGGCCGCCTACGCGGTCCGGGACTTCCTGGGCCGCAGCGACGTCCTCTTCCGGTGGGTGCCCGAGGAGGAGCTGCGGGACGCGCCGGTGACCGTCAGGCTCGGCGACGGCACGGTGCTCGTCGACCCCCCGATCAGTGAACTGGCCGACCGCCTCGGGCTGATCAGGCCGGCCGGGCGCGAGCGCTACGACGTCGCCGTCATCGGCGGCGGCCCCGGCGGGCTCTCCACGGCCGTCTACGCGGCAGCGGAGGGCATGAGCGTGGTCGTCATCGAGGACGACGCGCCCGGCGGCCAGGCGGGATCGACCTCCCGCATCGAGAACTACCTCGGCTTCCCCGTCGGGCTCACCGGCGGCGACCTCGCCCAGCGCGCCCTCCAGCAGGCCCGCCGGGTGCGCGTCGAATGGCAGCCCACCCGGGTGGCGACCCGGCTGATCCCCGCCCAATCCGGCCACCACACCGTCGAGTTCGTCAAAGCGGGCACCACCGAGACCGCCTCGGTCTCGGCCGCCGCCGTCGTGGTGGCCACGGGCGTCGAATGGAACCGACTCGTGAGCCCGGGAACCGAACGGCTCCTCAACTCCGGCGTGTACTACGGCGCTTCCCTCTCCGACGCTCCCTCCACCGCCGGCGAGGACGTCCACATGGTGGGCGCGGGCAACTCCGCCGGACAGGCCGCCCTCTACTTCGCCCGCCACGCCCGCTCCGTCACCCTCCTCGTCCGGGGCACCGACCTCGGCGCGTCCATGTCGAACTACCTGGTCCAGCGCATCGAACGGACCCCGAACCTGCACGTCCTCCTCGGTACCGAGGTGGCCGAATGCCTCGGCCAGACCACCCTCACGGGCCTGCGGCTGCGGGAGCGCACCGGCGCCGAACGCACCGTCCCCGCCCGGTGCCTGTACGTCCTGATCGGCGGCCGCCCCTCCACGGACTGGCTCGGCGGAGCCCTGGAACTCGACGACCGCGGCTACGTCCTCACCGGCACCGGGGGCGCCGGCCGCGACGCCCTCCCGATGGAGACCAGCCTCCCGGGCGTCTTCGCCGTCGGCGACGTCCGCTCCGGCTCGGTCAAGCGGGTCGGCGCAGCGGTCGGCGAGGGCGCCGCGGTGGCCCACAGCCTGATCGCCTACCGCCGCCGCCACACCGACCGCTTCCAGGACGCCGGTGCGGCCGCCGCGTTCTGAGGCGCCCGTGGACCCGCGGCCCGCTCAGGCCGTCGGGTGCCACTCGCACAGGAGGATCGTCGCGTCGTCGTACAGGCGCTGGTCCTGGTGGGTGAGGAGGTCCAGGACCAGGCGGCGGAGGGCCTCGGGTGCCGTGGTGCCCGAGGCCATCGAACGGATGACGGTGTCGGTCAGGCGGTCCTCGCCGAACAGGCCCCCCGTGGCGGAGCGGGCCTCGGTGACCCCGTCGCTGTAGAGGAGGACCCGGTCGCGGGGCTGGAGGCGGGCGTGGTGCAGCGGGGGAGGGGCCTCGGTGTGGAACCCCAGGCCGAGGGGCAGCTGCGCCGGGCGTTCCAGGGCCGCCGGCAGGACGTGCCCGTCGCGGATCAGCAGGGGCGGCGGGTGACCGCAGTTGATCCAGGCGAACTCCCCGCGGTGGGTGTCCAGCCGGGCCAGGATCCCGGTCATCAGCCGGTCCGGGATCCACTGGTGGAGGGTCCGCTCGATGGCGACGGCGATGTCCGTCAGACCGCCGCCGGCGCGGCGGGTGGAGCGGCACGCCGCCAGGCCGGCGGCGCTGGCGCCGCCCGCCGCCAGGTCGTGCCCCATGGCGTCCAGCAGCGCCAGGTGGAGCAGCCCGTCGCTGAAGCTGTGGTCGAAGGCGTCCCCGCCGATGTCGTACGCCGGTTCCAGGACGGCGGTCGACGTGGCCTGGCTGGTGCCGATCGTGCGGGGCGGCAGGAACGCCCACAGCAGTTCCGCCTGGAGCGTCATGGGCCGGCTGCGGCTCCGCAGGACGAGGAGGTCGTTGTGGGTGGACTTGGAGACGACGATCAGGGTGGCCAGGGAGGCCAGGGTCCGGCACACGTCCAGGTCCCGCTCGTCGAACTGCGGTCCGGTCGCCCGCAGGACGCCGATGCGTTCGATCCCGTCCACCATCGGCACCCATGCGGTGGTGCCGTCCCGTGAGAGCTGGACGCGCTGGGTGCGGTAGGCCAGACCGGCCAGCGAGGCGTCGATGTCCAGGGCCCCGGCCAGCGCGTCGGCCCGTTCGGCCTGCCCGGCTGCCGGGCGGTCGGCGGAGAGCTGCGGCAGGGCCACGAGCCGCGCCTGCTGGAGGTCGGCCAGGTACAGGTGCGCCCCGGTCAGGGCCAGCCGCCGCGCCGCCCGGTCGATCAGGGCGGGTATCTGGCGGGCGGAGGCCTCGTGGGAGCGCTCCAGCACCCAGGCCAGTACGGCGCCCGTCCGGTCGGCCGGCACCGGGCTCACCCCGCCGTCCGCGGGCGGTCCCGGGTCACGGCGCTCTCCATGCGGGGGCCTCCGCTCCTCGTCAGGCCGTCTCCGGCGCCGGCCCGCGGCGGTGCGGCCGGTGGCCGCGGACCAGCCGGGCCTCGACGCGGCCCGCGACCTCGCGGGTCTCGAAGGCCGGCTGCGGGGCCGTGGCGGGCCCCTCGACGTTCCAGCCGTCCGACAGCCGGAACAGGCTGCGGTGCCAGGGGCAGCGGACGCAGCCGTCCTGGATCTCCCCTTCCGACAGCGGGCCGCCCATGTGGGAGCAGCGGTCGGCCAGGGCGCGGACCGTGCCGTCCTCCTCGCGCACGACCAGGACGTCCACCCCGTCGACGCGGGCGAGCGCGGCCCGGCCCACGGGGAAGGCGGCCGCCGCCCCCAGGTCGTGCCAGCCGTCGCGGACCTGGTGCCCGACCAGCTCGGCGTGGTTGGCGCCGGCAGCCTGCCGGTAGGCAAGATGGCCGCCGAGCGCGCCGGCCGCGCCCACCGCGGCGAGCCCCGCCATGGCCAGGGCCCGGCCGCGCAGGTCCCGGCCGCGGCCGCGGGCGACGAGGGAGGCGGTGTAGAGGGCGACCCCGGCGGTGTTGGCCAGGGCGTGGACGAGGCCGGTACGGGCCTGCTCGGGCGGCAGCTCCGCCCAGTCCGCCCAGCCGGCCGCGGCGGGGGGCGCCGCCCCCCCCCCCCCGCCGCCCCCCTCGACCGGTCCACGTGCGACTCGGCGGCGAAGTGCACCACCAGGCCGGTGCCCGCCATCAGCTCCGCGACCAGCGCG
>NZ_JBBDHD010000241.1:0-4798 GCF_044129415.1 Streptomyces racemochromogenes | reverse complement strand
AAAAAAAAAACACTAGAGGCGGCGCCCGGACGCTGTGGTTCAGATCACGGGGCGCCCGGGGCCGGGGGGGGGGCCCCCCCCCCGCGGGGGGGGGGGCGGGGGCCCCCCCCCCCACCGGGGGGGGGCACCCCCGGGCCGTCGGGTCAGACGGTGGCCGGGTGTTTCCCGGCCAGGGAGGAGGAGGCGGAGGGCGCCGGGGCGGCGGCGGACTTCCGCATGCCCTTGAGCAGCACCACCACCGCCGTGGTGACCACCGTGCCCGCCGCGACCGCGAGCAGGTAGAGGAACGGGCTGCCGATCAGGGGGAGCACCCAGATCCCGCCGTGCGGGGCACGCAGGGTGGAGCCGAAGGCCATCACCAGGCCACCGGCGGTCATGCTGCCGGCGATGCCCGCCGGGATCACCCGCAGCGGGTCGGCCGCCGCGAACGGGATCGCGCCCTCGGTGATGAACGAGGCGCCGAGCACCCAGGCGGCCTTCCCGTTCTCCCGCTCCTCGGGGGTGAACAGCCTGCGACGGACGGCGGTCGCCAGGGCCATGCCCAGCGGCGGGGTCATGCCGGCGGCCATCACGGCGGCCATCACCTTGAGGCTGCCGGCGTCCGGGGTGGCTCCCGCGGTGGTGAGCACACCGGCCGCGAAGGTGTAGGCGACCTTGTTGAGCGGACCTCCCATGTCGAAAGCCATCATCGCGCCGAGGAGCACGCCGAGCAGGATGGCGTTGGAGCCGGAGAGGCCGTTCAGCCAGTCGGTCAGGCCGTTCATCGCCGAGGCGATCGGCGAGCCGACCACCACGAACATCAGGAAGCCGACCGCCGCCACCGACAGCAGCGGGATCACCACGACCGGCATGATGCCCCGGATCGCCCGGGGCACGTTCCAGCGGATCATCCACAGCACCAGGAAGCCCGCGGCCAGGCCTGACACGATGCCGCCGAGGAAGCCCGCGCCGACCGCCACCGAGACGGCACCGCCGGCGATGCCGGCGGCCAGCGCCGCCCGGTCCGCGATGGCCCAGGCGACGTACCCGGAGAGGACGGGGACCAGGAAGCCGAAGGAGGTCTTGCCGGTCTGGAACAGCATCGCCGCCCAGCTCTGCGAGGAGGTCCAGTCGAAGTGGCCCAGCACGGACGGCGCGGAGGCGATCTGGTAGCCGCCCATCGCGAAGGCGAGCGCGATCAGCAGCCCGCCGGCCGCGACGAACGGGATCATATAGCTGACGCCGGTCATCAGGTACGTGCGCAGCCGCTGCGCCCAGTGCTCGCCCGCGGGTGCGCTCGGCGCGGCGACGGGGCTGGTGGCGGTGGCGGTACGCGCGCCGCCGCCGGTTTCGGCGACCAGTCCGGCGGCCTGCGCGATCAGGTCGTCGGCACGGTTGACCCCGGCCTTGACGCCCACGTCCACGGTCGGCTTGCCGGCGAAGCGGGACCGGTCCCGGATCTCCACGTCATGGGCGAAGATCACCGCGTCGGCTGCCGCGATGACCTCGGGGTCGAGCGGCGTCGTCCCGGCCGATCCCTGGGTCTCGACCTGGATCCGCGCGCCCGCCCGGGCGGCGGCCAGTTCCAGGGCCTTGGCGGCCATGTACGTGTGGGCGATGCCCGTCGGGCAGGAGGTCACCGCGACGAGCCGCAGCCCGCCGTCGGAGGCGGCCGGCTCCGGAACGGCGGTCGTCCTCGGGGCCGCCGCCTCAGGAGCCTCGGCCGTCTGCGGAACGGCAGCCGGCGCGTCCTCGCCGTTGATCCGCGCCGCGACCGCGCTCGGGCTCTCGGCGTCGCGCAGGGCGCCGGTGAAGGCGGGGTCCATGAGGCGGCGCGCCAGCGCGGCCAGGATCTGCAGATGGGTGTCGTCCGCACCGGCCGGAGCCGCGATCATGAAGATCAGGTCGGCGGGCCGTCCGTCCGGGGCGTCGAAGTCCACGCCCCGGGAACTGCGGCCGAAGGCCAGGCTCGGCCGTGTGACGTGGGGCGATCGGCAGTGCGGAATGCCGATCCCGTCTCCCATCCCGGTCGGCGCCTGGGCCTCCCGGGCGGCGACGTCGGCGAGGAAGCCGTCGAGGTCGGTGACCCGGCCCTCGGCGACCAGCCGCTGGGCGAGGACGCGGAGGGCTTCGTTCTTGTCCTCGGGGGCGAGGTAGAGGTCGACGAGTGCGGGCGTGATCAGCCCGCTGGTCCCGCTCATCGTGTCGGTCATCGTGTCGATCCTTCGACTGGTTCCTGACAGTGTCCCTTGCCCCCGGCAATCGGTGCCCTTCCGTCCCACACGGCCGGGCGTGCCGCCCCCTGAGGACGACGTCGTCCTCAGGGGGCGGTTCTCAACCGCGGAGCGGCCGGTCGAGCGGGATGTCCGCCGTCACGACCACCGCGGCCGGGTCCAGGTGGGCCGGGGTCGGCATGACGCTCCCCGGCAGTTGTACGGCGGCGGCGCCGTGCGCCAGGGCCGCCACGAGGGCCTCCGGGCCGGTGCCGCCGGCGCCGAGGAAGCCCGCGAGCGAGGCATCGCCCGCTCCCACGTCGCTGCGGACGGCGGCGACCGGTGCGGTGCCGTACCAGCTCTCCTCGGCGACGAGCAGCATCCCGTCCGCGCCGAGGCTGGCGAGGACCTGCTGGGCGCCGCGCTCGCGCAGCTCCCCGGCCGCGTCCACGGCGTCGCCGACGGTGCGGACCGGGCGGCCCACGGCCTCCGCGAGTTCCTCCCGGTTGGGCTTGACCACGTCGGGGCGGGCCGAGAGCGCGGCCAGCAGCGCGGGACCGGAGGTGTCGAGGGCGATCCGGGCGCCGCCCGAGTGCACCTGGGCGACCACTTCCGCGTACCACTCGGGTGCGAGACCGCGCGGCAGGCTGCCGCAGCAGGCGAGCCACTGCACGTCGAACCCGGTGCCCCGGCCGGTCTTCTGGGCGTCGCGGACGAGCGCGAGCAGTGCGGCCGACTCGGCGGCGCTGAGTTCGGGGCCCACGGCGTTGATCTTCGTGAGGCTGCCGCCGTCCTCGGCGATCGAGACGTTGATCCGGGTGTCGCCCGAGATCGCGACGGCCGCGACATCGATGCCCTGCCGGCGCAACAGGTCGGAGAGCAGTTGCCCGGAGAGGCCGCCCAGGGGAAGGACCGCGCTGGTGCGGTGGCCGGCGGCCGTGAGCGCGCGGGAGACGTTGACGCCCTTGCCTCCCGGGTCGAGCCGGTCGTGCGAGGCCCGGTTGACCTCGCCCGGGACGAGGGTTCCCAGTTCGTAGGTGCGATCGAGGCTGGGGTTCGGGGTGATGGTGACGATCATGCGCGGATGACTTCCGGTCCGTGGTTCTCGATCCCGGCGGCCTGCTCGTCGGTCAGCCCGGTGTCCGTGACCAGCACGTCCACCTGGTCCAGCGAGCCGAAGCGGGCGAAGTGGCGGGCGCCGTACTTGGAGGAGTCGGCCACCAGGACGACCCGACGGGCACCGGTGAGCATGGCCCGTTTCACGGCTGCCTCGGCGAGGTCCGGCGTCGAGAGCCCGCCCTCCGGGGAGAAGCCGTTGGTGGCGATCACCGCGACGTCCGCGTGGACGTCCGCCAGGTCGCGCAGCGCCCACGCGTCGACGGCGGCCTGGGTGCGGTGGCGCAGTCGGCCGCCCACCAGGTGGAGGGTGAGCCCGGGGTGGTCGGCCAGCCGGGCGGCGACCGGGAGCGCGTTGGTGACGACGGTGAGCCCGCAGTCGGCGGGCAGCAGGCCGGCCAGCCGGGAGACGGTCGTCCCGGCGTCGAGGATCACGCTGCCCTCCGTGGGCAGCAGGCCGAGGGCCGCCTTGGCGATGCGTTCCTTCTCGGTCGCGGCCGTGGAGTCCCGTTCGGCCAGACCGGGCTCCAGGTGCAGCGCGCCGGCGGGCAGCGCGCCGCCGTGCACCCGGTGCAGCAGACCGGCCCGGTCGAGGGCGCTCAGGTCACGCCGGATGGTCTCCTGCGTGACGCCGAAGTCCTCGGCGAGTGTCGGCACGTCCACCCTGCCCTGCTTCTGAGCGAGGCGGAGGATCTCTTGCTGCCGCTCGGGTGCGTACATGTGGGATTGGGTCCGTTTCATGTCTGTTCGCGCTTGCTTCAGGCCGACCATACGCGCTTCGACCGAAAAAACAAGAGGTCGTACCGGCTTTGCGCGCATCTTTGAGTTTGCCCGAATCTGTTGACATCGGTCGACGATCGGACGTAGAACCAACCGAAACAACACGTTGACGGGCTTGAAACCACGGTCTGCCCGGCCCTCCGCCACCGCCCCCGTACCGCGGAGACCGGGTTCCCCACACCGTGGCCCCTCCCCGGCCGACCCGGATCCCACCCGGGCCGGCGCCCGTCTCCTCCGTTCATCTCCTCCAAGGACCTCCCATGCACTCGATCCAGGTCACCGTCGGCTCCCGGAGCGGCCTGCACGCCCGCCCGGCCTCGCTGTTCGTCCAGGCCGCCGCCCGCCAGCCGGTCAAGGTCACCGTCGGCCGCCCGGGGCAGGCCCCGGTCGACGCCCGCAGCCTGCTCTCCGTCCTCGCCCTCGCCGCCCGCTGCGGCGAGGCGCTGGAGCTCACCGCGACCGGCGACCAGGCCCAGGACTCGCTGAAGGCCCTCGCCGACCTGCTCGCCTCCGACCTCGACGCAGCGGCATGAGCGATCCGATCCGCGGGATCGGCGTCGGCACGGGCAGCGCGGCGGGCCCGGTCGCCCGGATGGCGTCCGTACCCGCGCTGCCCGCGCCGAGGCCCGTCGCCGACGGCGCTCGGCGACCGCACCAGGCTCGGCTTCACTTCTTCGCCTTCGCCACCGCCTCCTTGATCAGCGGATGGA
>NZ_JBBDHD010000240.1:0-4833 GCF_044129415.1 Streptomyces racemochromogenes | reverse complement strand
GAGCGGTGCGAGGGGTGCGTGGAGGAGGGGCTCGACGAGGCGCTGGACCCGGTGGTCACCGCCCTGACGGGCGTCACCCCGCCGCGCTGACGGCACGGGCGCCGGGCCGTCCCGCCCTGCGGGCGCGGGTGCCCGCAGGGCGTGAACGCGGGGTCCGGCCTACAGTGGCTGGTACCGGTACCCCCACTGCGCGGGAGTCGCGCCATGAGCGTCACCACTGAGCGGGCCACGGACGTCCTGCGGGCGCGGGATCCGCAGCTGGCCGACATCCTCGACGGGGAGCGGCAGCGGCAGGCCACCACGCTCCAGCTGTGTGCCGCCGAGAACTTCACCTCCGAGGCCGTGCTCGCCGCCCTCGCGTCACCGCTCGCCAACAAGTACGCCGAGGGGTATCCCGGCGCCCGTCACCACGGCGGCTGCGAGTACGCCGACCTCGCCGAACGGGTCGCCCAGGAGCGGGCCAAGGCGCTGTTCGGGGCCGAACACGCGAACGTGCAGCCGCATTCCGGCTCCTCCGCCGTCCTCGCCGCGTACGCGGCGCTGCTGCGGCCGGGAGACACCGTCCTGGCCATGGGGCTGGCGCACGGCGGGCACCTCACGCACGGCTCGCCCGCCAACCTCTCCGGGCGCTGGTTCGACTTCGTCGGGTACGGGGTCGACCCCGGGACCGGCCTCGTCGACTACGAGCAGGTGCAGCGGCTGGCACGGGCGCACCGGCCCAGGGCCGTCGTCTGCGGGTCCATCTCCTACCCCCGGCACCTGGAGTACTCGGCCTTCCGGGAGATCGCCGACGAGGTCGGGGCCTATCTGATCGTGGACGCCGCCCACCCCGTCGGACTGGTCGCGGGCGGCGCCGCGCCGAGCCCCGTCCCCTACGCGGACGTGGTCTGCGCGACCACCCACAAGGTGCTGCGCGGCCCGCGCGGCGGCATGCTGCTGTGCGGGGCCGAGTTCGCCGAGCGCGTCGACCGGGCGGTGTTCCCCTTCACCCAGGGCGGCGCCCAGATGCACACCATCGCCGCGAAGGCGGTGGCCTTCGGGGAGGCGGCCGGCCCGGCCTTCACCCGGTACGCCCACAAGGTCGTCGCCAACGCCCGCACCCTCGCCGAGGCCCTGGGGGCACACGGCCTGGCCGTGACCACGGGCGGCACCGACACCCACCTGATCAGCGCCGACCCCGCCCCCCTCGGCATCGACGGACCGGCCGCGCGCGGACGGCTGGCCGCCGCCGGGATCGTCCTCGACACCTGCGTCCTGCCGTACGGGGAGCAGCGCGGCATCCGCCTGGGCACCGCGGCGGTGACCACGCAGGGCATGGGGGAGCCGGAGATGGCCCGGATCGCGGAGCTGTTCGTCGCCGCGCTGCGCGGCGGGGACGTCGCCGCGACGCGTACCGAGGTCACCGACCTGGCCGGACGATTTCCCCCTTACGGGGCGTAACCGGGACAAGTGTCCCGTAGTGCAACCGGAACGAGGACTCCGCGCGTCCTCGTCCGCGTGTACATCGCGGCTAATGTGTGGGGCTGAGATGGCCGGCGATACATCTGGGGCAGCCAGTGCGTGAATATCTGCTGACGCTTTGCGTCACGGTCGCGGTGACCTACCTGCTGACCGGGCCCGTCCGGAAGTTCGCGATCGCGGCGGGCGCGATGCCGGAGATCCGCGCCCGCGACGTGCACCGCGAGCCCACCCCCCGGCTGGGCGGCATCGCCATGTTCGGCGGCCTGTGCGCGGGCCTGCTGATCGCCGACCACCTCCAGAGCCTCAACGGGGTCTTCGAACGGTCGAACGAGCCCAGGGCGCTGCTCTCGGGCGCCGCGCTGATCTGGCTGGTGGGCGTCCTCGACGACAAGTTCGAGCTGGACGCGCTCATCAAGCTCGGTGCCCAGATGATCGCCGCCGGCGTCATGGTCATCCAGGGCCTGACCATCCTGTGGATTCCGGTTCCGGGCATCGGCACCGTCGCGCTGACCCAGTGGCAGGGCACCCTGCTCACGGTGGCGCTGGTGGTGATCACCATCAACGCGGTGAACTTCGTCGACGGGCTCGACGGCCTGGCCGCCGGCATGGTGTGCATCGCCACCTGCGCGTTCTTCCTCTACGCCTACCGGATCTGGTTCGGTTACGGGATCGAGTCGGCGGCCCCCGCGACCCTCTTCGCCGCCATCCTGATGGGCATGTGCCTGGGCTTCCTGCCGCACAACATGCACCCCGCCCGGATCTTCATGGGCGACTCCGGCTCGATGCTGATCGGCCTGGTGCTGGCCGCCTCGGCCATCTCGATCACCGGGCAGGTGGACCCCGACACGATGGCCCTCTTCGTCGGCGGCGAGCGCAACGCCACGCACGCGATGCTGCCGGTGTTCATCCCGCTGCTGCTGCCGCTGACGATCATCGCGATCCCGATGGCGGACCTGGTCCTGGCCATCGTGCGGCGCACCTGGAAGGGCCAGTCGCCCTTCGCCGCCGACCGAGGGCACCTGCACCACCGGCTCCTGGAGCTCGGGCATTCCCACAGCCGCGCTGTACTCATCATGTACTTCTGGTCGGGGCTGATCGCCTTCGGGACGGTGGCCTATTCGGTCAACTCCGCCTCGATGTGGATCGTCCTCGCCATCGCCGCGCTGAGCGCCCTGGGCCTGGTGCTGCTCCTGCTGCCGCGGTTCACCCCGCGCGCCCCGCGCTGGGCCGAGGGGCTCGTCCCGCCGCGCTACCGGCACTCCCGGCGGGCCGCGGAGGCGGCGGCCGAGGCGGCGGTGCGCGAGGACGCCGGCACGGAGCCGGCGCCGGCGCGGCCGATCGCGGCCGGGGTGTCCGGCGTCAACGGCGCGACAGCGGTAGGCCCCCGTTCGCGCTTCCCCGACCGGCGTAAGGCCGGTTCGGCACGCTGACGCACCGGTCACATGTCCGACATGAACGCCCTTTACCAGACAAGCCGCAGCCCTGTCGTGCACACACGGGCGGATTAGCCCTCATGTGTGACAGTCAGCACACCGCACAGGTAAAGCTCTCATCAAATAGTTTGTGATACCGTTCACTAAACCCGGCGACAGAGCCGAAGGACCGTAGTGCGACGGTCCATTGGCCCGAGGCGATCACTCGGACCGGGCTTACGCTCGTCCCCGTACGAGTTCCCGTACGAGTCCGTGCCCCCACCACCACGCGGAGCAAACCGCCATGCGGTCAAACGACGTCCGATCCCTGCTGCAAACCGCCGTACCCACCGCTGCCGCCGGCCTCGTCGCCGCCGTGATCAGCGGTCTGGTCGTCGGTGGCAAGGGTGCGGTCGGAGCGCTCGTCGCGACCGTGGTCGTGATCCTGTTCATGGGCCTCGGATTCCTGGTCCTGCAGCGCACGGCGAAAACCCTGCCGCACCTCTTCCAGGCGATGGGCCTCATGCTCTACGCGGCCCAGATCCTGCTGCTCTTCGTCTTTCTCGCCGTGTTCAAGAACACGACGCTGTTCCACCCCCGGGCGTTCGCGATCACGCTCGTCGTCACCACCCTCGTGTGGATCGGCGCGCAGACGCGTGCTCACATGAAAGCCAAGATCCTTTACGTCGAGCCGGACTCGACCACGGGGGAAAAGCCCGAAAATCCGGGGTCCAAGCAGTGAGGGGTAGGGCCGGGATAAGTGTGCGTTCGAGATGCTGCTATCGTCCGGTTCAAACTGCGGCACTGCGGGCGCGGGCATCTGAGCTGACGCCTGTTCCATCGCGAGGCTCGATGCCTGACTGCCGCCCCCACACCCGTTACACCAGTCCAGTGCCGAACCGCGGCCGTGCGCCGCGCCGACACGATGAGGTTGCCGTACCTATGCGCCACGCTGAAGGAGTCCGCGGTGAGTGCTGACCCGACGCAGGTCCTCGCCTTCGAGACCGACTGTCACATCTTCTCCGGATGTGGCTTCCCCGGCCCGGGCCTGCACTCGTTCCTCTTCGAGCCGCTGTGGGGCGAAGCCGGCCTGACGAGCGCGTACTTCAACAAGCCGATGCTGCTGGCCCTCCTGGGCTCCGTGATCATCGTGGCTTTCTTCTGGGCCGCCTTCGGCCGGGCCAGGGTCGTCCCGAACAAGCTGCAGATGGTCGGTGAGGCCGGCTACGACTTCGTGCGCCGCGGCATCGTCTACGAGACGCTCGGCAAGAAGGAGGGCGAGAAGTACGTCCCCTTCATGGTCTCGCTGTTCTTCTTCGTCTGGATCCTGAACGTCTGGTCGATCGTCCCGGTCGCGCAGTTCCCGGTGACCTCGATCATCGCGTACCCCGCGGTCCTCGCGCTGATCGTCTACTTCATCTGGATGTCGGTGACGTTCAAGCGTCACGGCTTCGTCGGCGGCTTCAAGAACCTGACCGGCTACGACAAGTCGCTCGGCCCGGTGCTCCCGCTGGTCATGGTCATCGAGTTCTTCTCGAACGTCCTGGTGCGCCCGTTCACCCACGCGGTCCGACTGTTCGCGAACATGTTCGCCGGTCACACCCTGCTGCTGCTGTTCACCATCGCCAGCTGGTACCTGCTGAACGGGATCGGCATCGCCTACGCGGGCGTGTCGTTCATCATGGTCGTCGTGATGACCGCCTTCGAGCTCTTCATCCAGGCTGTCCAGGCGTACGTCTTCGTCCTCCTGGCCTGCAGCTTCATCCAGGGCGCGCTCGCCGAGCACCACTGAGCCAGGCCGCCCACCCCCATCCCCCTGTCGTCCGGTGGCCAACCCCCACCGGTCCGTGAAAGAGAAGGAAGAACTGGCATGTCCCAGATCCTTGCTGCCGCCGAAGGCGTCACCGGTTCCCTCAGCTCCATCGGTTACGGCCTCGCGGCCATCGGCCCGGGCGTCGGC
>NZ_JBBDHD010000024.1:0-86656 GCF_044129415.1 Streptomyces racemochromogenes | reverse complement strand
CTGGGGCTCCGCCCCAGACCCCGCGCCTCAAACGCCGGCGGGGCTATAGACAGTCCCGCCGGCGTTTGAGGCGCGGGTCCGGGCGCAGCCCGGGGAACGGGCGAAGGGCCGGTGGGGACCTCCGCCTCGCGCAGCGGCGGCCGGCGGAACGCGGTCGGCGCCGGGTCAGGGCGTGAAGGTGATTTCCGTCAGGTTCGCCGCCGCCGGGCGGTCCAGGAGGGTGGTGGTGGCGCAGCCGCTCGGGGCGTGGCCCGATTCCGCCGCCGACAGCAGGCCCGTCACCGCCGCGCGGTGGCGGGCGAAGGCGTACGCCGAGACGCCCCGGCCCCGCGCGGCCTGGCCCGCGAGGGCTTCCTCCGGGGTCGCGTCCAGCAGGAGGAGGTGGAGGCGGCGGCCCCGGCGCCGGGCGGAGGCCGCGAGGAGGGCCCGGACCCAGCTCTGGGTGCCGCAGTCGTGGACGACCAGGGACGCGCCGGAGCGCAGCTCGCGCCACAGGGTCCAGTAGTGGGACGCCCGGACCAGCGGCCGGTACACCGCGTAGGGCAGCGCCGCCGGCATGCGCCGCTCCCAGCGCTCGCGGACGTCCTGGGAGTCGATGGCGCCGCCGGGGGCCGCCCGCTTGATCAGGGTGGACTTGCCGCCGCCCGGCAGGCCGGACACCACCACGATGTCCCCGGCGGCGAAACTCAGCCGCCTCGGGCCCCGGGCCACCCGTCCGCGCAGGTCCCGGACCGTGCCGGCCGTCTGGGCGGGCGCGGCGGCGAGGGGGCGCGCCCGGGCCCCCTCCACCGCCCCCGTACTGGTCACCACTCCGAATCTCCGCACCGTGATCGTCTCCCCCCGAGTCGGGCCGCGAGGGCCCCATGCCCGCTGAATGTAAAGAGACGGTAATCCGGGCGGGTCGGTTCCGGGCACGCCGTCCGGCACCCGGGACTCCGGGGACCCCCGGCGGCGCGGGTTCCGCGTGCGTTCCCCGGGCCCCCACTGCCCGCTTCCGCCCGTCCCGTGCAATGATGTGCGCCATCTGGACACCAACTGCATACCGGCCGCTTGAATCCGCGCGGGAGAGTCCCGGCTGGCCGCGAGGCCGTGCCCGGGCGCCGAAGGAGCAAGTACCTCCCTTGAATCTCTCAGGCCCCGTACCGCGTGGATGAGGCAGATCTGAAAAGCGAGCTGTCCGTCAGCTCCACCCAAGGTGCAAGTCGGCGTTCCCCCTGGGGGAACTCTCGGCGAACCTCTCAGGTTCCGATGACAGATGGGGAGGATCGTCCTCGTCATGTCATGCCCTGGGACCCGGGAGCCACACCCATGAGCACTGCCCCCCGCCTGACCGCGCTCGACGCGCTGCACCGTTCGCTCGGTGCGACCATGACCGACTTCGCGGGCTGGGACATGCCGCTGCGCTACGCCAGTGAGCGCGACGAGCACAACGCCGTGCGGACCAAGGCCGGCCTGTTCGACCTCTCCCACATGGGCGAGATCACCCTGACCGGCCCGGAGGCCGTCAAGGCCCTGGACTACGCCCTGGTCGGCAACATCTCCACCGTCGGCGTCGGCCGCGCCCGCTACACGCACATCTGCCAGGAGGACGGCGGGATCCTGGACGACCTGATCGTCTACCGCCTCGGCGAGACCGAGTACATGGTCGTCGCCAACGCCTCCAACGCCCAGGTCGTGCTGGACGCGCTGACCGAGCGCGCCGCCGGCTTCGACACCGAGGTCCGCGACGACCGCGACGCCTACGCGCTGATCGCCGTCCAGGGTCCCGAGTCCCCCGGCATCCTCGCCTCGCTGACCGACGCCGACCTGGACGGCCTGAAGTACTACGCCGGCCTGCCGGGCACCGTCGCGGGCGTGCCCGCGCTGATCGCCCGCACCGGCTACACCGGCGAGGACGGCTTCGAGCTGTTCATCAAGCCGGAGCACGCCGTGGAGCTGTGGCAGGCGCTGACCAAGGCGGGCGAGGGCGCCGGCCTGGTCCCGGCCGGCCTGTCCTGCCGCGACACCCTGCGCCTGGAGGCGGGCATGCCGCTGTACGGGCACGAGCTGACGACCTCCCTCACGCCCTTCGACGCCGGGCTGGGCCGGGTCGTGAAGTTCGAGAAGGAGGGTGACTTCGTCGGCCGCGCCGCCCTGGAGGCCGCCGCCGAGCGCGCCGCCACGCAGGCCCCGCGCAAGCTGGTCGGCCTGGTCGCCGAGGGCCGCCGCGTCCCGCGCGCCGGGTTCTCCGTGGTCGCCGATGGCAAGGTGATCGGCGAGGTCACCTCCGGTGCCCCGTCGCCGACGCTGGGCAAGCCGATCGCGATGGCGTACGTCGACGCGGAGCACGCCGCGCCCGGCACCTCCGGGGTCGGCGTGGACATTCGCGGTACGCATGAGCCGTACGAGGTCGTGGCCCTGCCGTTCTACAAGCGGCAGAAGTGACCCTCGGGTCCCCGGGACCCGGCGCCGCCGGTCCGCCGACGGCACGCAAGACCACCGTTCGTATCCACCGCACCGCATCCAGGAGAATCAGGTCATGAGCAACCCCCAGCAGCTGCGTTACACCAAGGAGCACGAGTGGCTGTCGGACGCCGTCGACGGCGTCGCGACGGTCGGCATCACGGCCTTCGCCGCCGACGCACTCGGTGACGTCGTCTACGCCCAGCTCCCCGAGGTCGGCGACACGGTCACCGAGGGCGAGACCTGTGGCGAGCTGGAGTCGACCAAGTCGGTCAGCGACCTGTACTCCCCCGTCTCCGGTGAGATCGTCGAGTTCAACCAGGACGTCGTGGACGACCCGGCGCTGGTGAACTCCGCCCCGTTCGAGGGTGGCTGGCTGTTCAAGGTGAAGCTCTCGGAGGAGCCCAAGGACGCGCTCTCCTTCGACGAGTACACCGCCCTCACCGCCGGTAACTGACACCCCAGGGGATCCTGATGTCCGTTCTGAACACCCCTCTCCACGAACTCGACCCCGACGTCGCCGCCGCCGTCGACGCCGAGCTCGTACGCCAGCAGTCGACCCTGGAAATGATCGCGTCGGAGAACTTCGCTCCGGTCGCCGTCATGGAGGCCCAGGGCTCGGTCCTGACCAACAAGTACGCCGAGGGCTACCCGGGCCGCCGCTACTACGGCGGCTGCGAGCACGTCGACGTGGTCGAGCAGATCGCGATCGACCGCATCAAGGCCCTCTTCGGTGCCGAGGCCGCCAACGTCCAGCCGCACTCCGGTGCGCAGGCCAACGCCGCCGCGATGTTCGCGCTGCTCAAGCCGGGCGACACGATCATGGGCCTGAACCTGGCCCACGGTGGTCACCTGACCCACGGCATGAAGATCAACTTCTCCGGCAAGCTCTACAACGTGGTCCCCTACCACGTCGACGAGTCCGGCCAGGTCGACATGGCCGAGGTCGAGCGCCTCGCCAAGGAGTCCAAGCCGCAGCTGATCGTCGCAGGCTGGTCCGCCTACCCGCGCCAGCTGGACTTCGCCGCCTTCCGCCGGATCGCGGACGAGGTCGGCGCGTACCTGATGGTCGACATGGCCCACTTCGCGGGCCTGGTCGCCGCGGGCCTGCACCCGAACCCGGTGCCGCACGCCCACGTGGTCACCACCACCACGCACAAGACGCTCGGCGGCCCGCGCGGCGGTGTCATCCTGTCGACGCAGGAGCTCGCCAAGAAGATCAACTCCGCGGTCTTCCCGGGCCAGCAGGGCGGTCCGCTGGAGCACGTGATCGCGGCCAAGGCCGTCTCCTTCAAGGTCGCGGCCTCGCCCGAGTTCAAGGAGCGCCAGGAGCGCACCCTGGAGGGCGCGAAGATCATCGCCGAGCGCCTGGTCCAGCCGGACGTCACCGAGGTGGGCGTCTCCGTCCTCTCCGGCGGCACCGACGTGCACCTGGTCCTGGTCGACCTGCGCAACTCCGAGCTCGACGGCCAGCAGGCCGAGGACCGGCTCCACGAGATCGGCATCACGGTCAACCGGAACGCCATCCCGAACGACCCGCGCCCGCCGATGGTCACCTCGGGTCTGCGCATCGGTACGCCGGCGCTGGCCACCCGCGGCTTCGGCGCCGAGGACTTCCGCGAGGTCGCCGAGATCATCGCGCAGGCCCTGAAGCCGGCCTTCGACGCGGACGACCTCAAGGCGCGCGTCTCCGCGCTCGCCGCGAAGTTCCCGCTGTACCCGTCGCTCTAGTCACGGGCCAGGAGGGGTCCGGCCTTGTTCCGCACAGGGCCGGGCCCCTTTCTGCGTTCCGTCCCGGTCCCCTCCCCCGCCGGGCACCGGAACGCGAGCTGACTCACGTCCCGCGGACCCTTCCGCGAGCGGAAACGTTCATCTCCACGCGTTACGCTCGTCTGCCGGACAAAATCCGCAGATCCCCCGCGTACCACCCCGCACCACCCACACCCCTGCCCCCCTCTCCACCCCACGAGCCGACAAGGGAGTCCGCCAGTGGCCATCTCCGTCTTCGATCTCTTCTCCATCGGTATCGGCCCCTCCTCCTCCCACACGGTCGGCCCGATGCGCGCGGCGCGCATGTTCGTGTCCCGTCTGAAGAAGGACGGCGTCCTCGCCCAGACCGCGTCCGTACGGGCCGAGCTCTTCGGCTCCCTCGGCGCCACCGGCCACGGCCACGGCACCCCCAAGGCGGTCCTGCTCGGTCTGGAGGGCCACTCCCCGCGCACGGTGGACGTGGAGACCGCCGACGACGAGGTGGAGCGGATCCGGCGCACCGGAAAGCTGCGGCTGCTCGGGACGGAGATAGGAAACGTCCACGAGATCGACTTCGACGAGCCGAACCAGCTGATCCTGCACCGCCGCCGCTCGCTGCCCTACCACGCGAACGGCATGACCCTCTTCGCCTACGACGCCTCCGGCGCCCCGCTGCTGGAGAAGACCTACTACTCGGTCGGCGGCGGCTTCGTCGTGGACGAGGACGCGGTCGGCGAGGACCGGATCAAGCTCGACGACACCGTGCTGAAGTACCCCTTCCGCTCGGGCGACGAGATGCTCCGCCTGGCGAACGAGACCGGCCTGTCGATCTCCTCGCTGATGATGGAGAACGAGAAGGCCTGGCGCACCGAGGAGGAGATCCGCGAGGGCCTCCTGGAGATCTGGCGGGTCATGCAGTCCTGCGTCTCGCGCGGCATGTCCCGCGAGGGCATCCTGCCGGGCGGGCTGCGCGTCAAGCGCCGGGCCGCGGCCACGGCGCGCCAGCTGCGCACCGAGGGCGACCCGCTGCTGCACCGCAGCGAGTGGACGACCATCTACGCGATGGCGGTGAACGAGGAGAACGCGGCGGGCGGCCGCGTCGTCACCGCCCCCACCAACGGCGCCGCGGGCGTCCTGCCGGCCGTCCTGCACTACTACATGAACTTCGTGCCCGGCGCGGACGAGGACGGCGTGGTCCGCTTCCTGCTGGCCGCGGGCGCGATCGGCATGCTCTTCAAGGAGAACGCCTCCATCTCGGGCGCCGAGGTCGGCTGCCAGGGCGAGGTCGGCTCCGCCTGCTCCATGGCGGCGGGCGCCCTGGCCGAGGTGCTGGGCGGCTCCCCGGAGCAGGTGGAGAACGCGGCCGAGATCGGCATGGAGCACAACCTGGGCCTGACCTGCGACCCGGTCGGCGGCCTGGTGCAGATCCCGTGCATCGAGCGCAACGGCATGGCGGCGGTCAAGGCCGTCACGGCGGCGCGGATGGCCATGCGCGGCGACGGCAGCCACAAGGTCTCCCTGGACAAGGTCATCAAGACCATGAAGGAGACCGGCGCGGACATGAAGGTCAAGTACAAGGAGACCGCGCGCGGCGGACTCGCGGTCAACGTCATCGAGTGCTGACCGGTCGGCGCAGCGTGACGAGGTGACGAGGGGCCCGGCGCGGGTGCGCCGGGCCCCGCGGCGTCGCGGGCGAAGTGGGGTCCCACGGCCCGCCCGGGTCGGGACCTTCGGCCCCCGGGCGGCGGGCCGCGGGTGCACTAGCGTGCTGCGGGGGGCGCAGTCACCCCGCGACGAGAGGCAGCCTCCATGGCCATCACCGAACACCGCGTCCTGCCGCTGCGGCTGGAGGCCGCACCGCTGCCCGTCCCCCTGGAGGGCGTCTTCGTCTACCGCACGGACCGGCCCTACGAGGTCGCCGTGGAGTTCCGGGGCGCCGGGGTCCGCATCGCCCGCTGGGTGTTCTCGCGGGAGCTCCTGATCGACGGGCAGACCTGCGCCACCGGCGAGGGCGACATACGGGTGTGGCCGCGCTGGAGCGGCACCGAGCCCCGGGTCCTGCTGGCCCTGAGCAACGGCGGGCACGGCTGCGTGGTCTCCGTGCGGGCCAAGGACCTGCGCGAGCTGTGCCGCCGGATGACCGATCTGGTCCCGCGCGGTCAGGAGGAGCGCCACTACGACCTGGACGCGGAGCTGAGCGCGCTGCTGACCTTCTGAGGCCGCCGGGCCCCGGGCGTGCAACCGTCGGGGCCCCACGGCTGTCCTACCGGATGACAGCCATTCCCGTCTCAGAGGATCGGGGGGACGCCATGCGTCACCACCCGCACCGCCGCCGGATCGCGGCCCTGGCCACGGGTGCCCTGCTGACCGCAGGGCTCGCGCTCGCCGCACCGGCCTCGGCGGCCGCCCCGGCCGCCGTCCGCTCCACGACCCCGCTCGTCGTCAACGCCCGCTGGGGCGGCCACTGCACGTACGACCGGATCGTCATCGACCTCCAGGGCTCCGTTCCGCCCTTCACGGTCACTCCCGTCTCCCAGCTGGTCTACGACGGGTCGGGCAAGCCCGTCCCGCTGCCCGGGAAGTACTTCCTGGAGATCCGCCTGCACCCCGCCGCCGGTCACGACGACGCGGGCAACAACGTCTACCAGGGGCCCAGGCTCCAGCAGATCGGCCTCAGCAAGCTCAAGGGCCTCGCCCTGACCGGCGACTACGAGGGGTACGTGACCTTCGGCGCCGCCTTCGACACCCAGCCCGCCTACAGCACGTCCGTCCTGCACTCGCCCGAGCGGCTCGTGGTGGACGTCGCGCACCCGAACACCTGCTGACACCGGCCCCGCGCCTAGCGGTGTTCGGGGTTCGGGAAGTCGAAACGGCAGCCGGCGTCCCACTCGGAGCGCTGGTTGCCGTGCGCGGGGATGCCTCCGGCGCGCTTGAGGAGCGCCGCGAGGTGCATCAGGTTCCAGGACATGAACGCCGTATTGCGGTTGGTGAAGTCGTTCTCGGGGCCGCCGGAGCCCGGGTCCAGGTAGGAGGGGCCCGGCCCGGCCTCCCCGATCCAGCCCGCGTCGGCCTGCGGGGGGATCGCGTAGCCCAGGTGCTGGAGGCTGTAGAGGACGTTCATGGCGCAGTGTTTGACGCCGTCCTCGTTGCCGGTGATCAGCGCCCCGCCGACGCGCCCGTAGTAGGCGTACTGGCCCGCGTCGTTCAGCAGCGAGGAGCAGGCGTAGAGCCGCTCGATGACCCGCTTCATGACCGAGCTGTTGTCACCGAGCCAGATCGGGCCGCACAGGACGAGGATGTCGGCGTCCATGATCCGGCTGTAGAGCACCGGCCACTGGTCGCTCTCCCAGCCGTGGTCGGTCATGTCCGGCCAGACCCCGGTGGCGATGTCATGGTCGATGGCGCGGATCAGCTCGGTGCGGGCCCCGGCCGACTCCATGACGGCCCGGCTCTTGGAGATCAGCCCCTCGGTGTTGCTGGTCTCGGGAGAGCGTTTGAGGGTGCAGTTGACGAAGACGGCGGACAGGTCGGAGTAGTCGTAGTCGGCCACGCCCCCACCCTGCGGGCCGGCCGCCGGCCCCGCCACCGCTCGCGGCCCGTCCGGGGGACGAAACGGAATTCGGCCATCCGATCGGCCGGATCGGTCCGGGTTGATACCGGTCCGTGCGGGCGACTAGGGTCAGCTGGCCTTGGTGTTCGGGAAACCGGTGGAAAACCGGTGCGGCCCTCGCCACTGTGATCGGGAAGTCCAGCTCCACCCCTTGCGGGAGCCACTGGGACCGCGCGGGAGACCGTACGGACCCGGGAAGGCGGAGCCGGGGCGGCAGTACCCGTCAGCCAGGAGACCGGCCGGGGCGCGTACGTCCATCCACGAGGTGCTGGAGAGGTCTCCCGACTCATGCACATAGCCGAGGGGTTCCTGCCCCCGCTGCACGCGGCCGCCTGGGGCGCCGCGTCCGCCCCGTTCGTCATCCACGGGGTCCGCGCGCTGACCCGCGAGGTGAAGGCCCACCCCGAGAGCACGCTGCTCCTCGGCGCGTCCGGTGCGTTCACCTTCGTCCTGTCCGCCCTGAAGATCCCCTCGGTGACGGGAAGTTGCTCCCACCCCACCGGCACCGGGCTCGGCGCCATCCTCTTCCGGCCGCCCGTCATGGCGGTGCTCGGCACCATCACCCTGCTGTTCCAGGCCCTGCTGCTGGCGCACGGCGGGCTGACCACCCTGGGCGCCAACGTCTTCTCGATGGCCATCGCCGGACCCTGGGCCGGGTACGCGGTCTACAGGCTGCTGAGCCGCTCCGGCGCCCCGCTGATGGTCACCGTGTTCTTCGGGGCCTTCTTCGCCGACCTGGTCACCTACTGCGTGACCTCCGTCCAGCTGGCGCTGGCCTTCCCGGACCCGTCGAGCGGCTTCCTGGGCTCGCTGGAGAAGTTCGCGGGCATCTTCGCCGTCACCCAGATCCCGCTCGCGGTCAGCGAGGGGCTGCTGACGGTGCTCGTGATGCGGCTGCTGATGCAGTCGAGCAGGTCGGACCTGGTCCGGCTCGGGGTCGCCAGGCTGACCGGCACGGAGCGGACCCAGGAGGCGGCGGCCCGATGAGCAGGAACGCCAAGATCAACACCCTGCTGCTGCTCCTGGTGGCGGCGCTGGCCGTCCTCCCGCTCGCGCTGGGGCTCGGCGAGGGCAAGGAGGAGCCCTTCACGGGCGCCGACGCCCAGGCGGAGTCGGCCATCACCGAGCTGAAGCCGGACTACGAACCCTGGTTCTCCCCGCTGTACGAGCCCCCGTCGGGCGAGATCGAGTCCGCGCTGTTCGCCCTCCAGGCGGCCCTGGGCGCGGGTGTGCTCGCGTACTACTTCGGGGTCCGCAAGGGCCGCCGCCAGGGCGCGGCGCAGGCCCTCGCGCAGGCGCAGACCCCCGCCGAGCCCACGCGGGAGCCGTAGCCGGTGCTGCCCATCGACGTCGCGGCGCACTCCAGCCGCTGGCGGGGCCGGCATCCGCTGGAGAAGGCCCTCCTGGGGTTCGGGCTGACCCTCGCCGCCGTGTGCCTGCCCCCCTGGCCCGGCGGGCCGCTGGTGGCCGCGGCCACCCTGGCGGTGCTGCTGGGACCCGCCGGGGTGCCCGGGCGGCAGCTGTGGCGCGCGTTCCGGGTCCCGCTGGGGTTCTGCGTCACGGGCGCGCTGCCGCTGCTGGTGTCGGTGGGCGGCCCGGACGGGTTCCTCGCGCCGGCCCCGGACGGGCCCCGGCACGCGCTGGACCTGCTGCTGCGCACCTCGGCCGCCTCCCTGGGGGTGCTGCTGTTCGCCTTCACCACACCGGTCTCGGACGTGCTGCCCCGGCTGGTGCGGGCCGGGGTGCCGGCACCGGTGGTGGACGTGGCCCTGGTGATGTACCGGATCGGCTTCCTGCTGCTGGACTCCCTGGCCCAGGTCCGCCGCGCCCAGGCGGCCCGGCTCGGACAGGCCGGGCGGGGCGCCGCCTGGCGTTCGGTGGCCGGGCTCGCGGCGACCTCGTTCGTCCGGGCCTTCGACCGCGCCGCCCGGCTCCAGGAGGGGCTCGCCGGGCGCGGTTACGACGGCGCGCTGCGGGTGCTCGTCCCGCCGGCGCGGCTGTCGCGGCGATTCCTGGCGGCCGCCGCCGTCCTGCTGGCCGGTCTGGTCGCGGGGACCCTCGTACTGAAGGAGCTGGGGCTGTGACCCCGTTGGTGGAGCTGGTCGGCGCGGGGTACGCGTACGAGGACGGGCCGGCCGTGTTGTCGGGCGTGGACTTCGCGATCGCCGAGGGGCGGGCGCTGGTGCTGCTGGGCCGCAACGGCAGCGGCAAGACCACGCTGATGCGGCTGCTGAGCGGGGGTCTGCGGCCCGCGTCGGGGGCGTTGCGGCTGGCGGGTACGGAGGTGGCGTACGACCGGCGGGGGCTGACCCGGCTGCGGACCACCGTCCAGCTGGTGGTGCAGGACCCCGACGACCAGCTGTTCGCGGCCTCCGTGGAGCAGGACGTGTCCTTCGGCCCGATGAACCTGGGCCTGCCGGAGGCGGAGGTCCGCGAGCGGGTGGACTCCGCGCTGGCCGCCCTGGACATCACCGCGCTGCGCGACCGGCCGACGCACCTGCTGTCGTACGGGCAGCGCAAGCGGGCGGCGATCGCGGGCGCGGTGGCGATGGCGCCGCGGGTGCTGATCCTGGACGAACCGACGGCCGGGCTCGACCCGGACGGTCAGGAGCGGCTGCTCGACGTCCTGGCGGGGCTGCGGGCGGCGGGGACGACGGTGGTGATGGCCACCCACGACGTGGACCTGGCGGTCCGGTGGGCGGACGACGCCGCGGTGCTCACGCCTTCGGGGATCCGGGTGGGGCCCGCGCCCGTGCTGCTGTCCGATCCGGAGCTGCTGGCCTCGGCGGGGCTGCGGATGGCGTGGGCGCCGGTGGTGGCCGCGTTCCTGCGGGCCAAGGGGATGCTGCCGAAGGGGGTTCCGGGGCCGCGCACGCCGGAGGAGCTGGGCGCGCCGGGCTGAGCGGAGCCGTGCCGGATTCGGGCGGGGTCGGCCCTGCGGGGCGGGGCCCGGCACCATCCCCTCGGCCCGCCCTGCGGGACCGTCGCCCACACCTAGGATGGCCGCATGTCGTTGCCGCATGCCATTCTCACCGCGCTGTTGGAGAAGCCCTCTTCCGGGCTGGAGCTGACGCGGCGGTTCGACAAGTCGATCGGCTACTTCTGGTCGGCGACGCACCAGCAGATCTACCGGGAGCTGGGCCGGCTGGAGGAGGCCGGGCTGATCCGGGCGCTGCCCAGCGAGGTGCCCGTGCGGGGGCAGAAGAAGCAGTACGAGGTGCTGCCCGACGGCAGGGCGGAGCTCGTGCGCTGGGTGGACGAGCGGCAGGACCCCAAGCCGATGCGGGACGCGCTGCTGCTGCGGATCCGGGCGGCGGCCGTGGTGGGGCCGCAGGGGCTGGGTGCGGAGCTGCGGCGGCACCTGGAGCTGCACCGGACGCAGCTGGCGGAGTACGAGGCCATCGAGGCGAAGGACTTCCCGCCGGGGCGCAACGCCGACCCGGACCGGCTGCGCCGGCTCGTGCTGCACGGGGGCATCGCCCTGGAGGGCTTCTGGCTCGGCTGGCTGGAGGAGGCCCTCGCCGAGGTCGAGGACATGACGGCCGCCGGAACGGAGGCCTGACGCGCCCCCGCCCCGGCGGACGGGACGGAGGCGGGCGCGGCGCCCGTTCGGCGGGGCCTTACTTGTTCAGGTCGGCCCAGAACTCGTCGAAGCTCAGCAGCTTGTCGCCGTTGAGGTCCTTCGCCGCGATGATCGCGTCGGCGATCGCGGGGGTGACGAAGTGGTCCCCCATCGCCTTCATGGCCGCGCTGTACTCGTCGGCCGTGATGACGCCGTCGCCGTTCGCGTCGAACCGGTCGAACGTCTCGCGTGCCTTGTCGATGTCCGCCACTGGGGCCACCCCTTCCTGGTGCTTGTTGACCGGCTCAGGGTAGCCGTACCGGGGGCGGGTCCCGCCGACGGGTCCCGGCACCGCGGGCGGGCTCCCGGGACGCCGTCGCGTTCCCGTACGGGCGGGTGTGCCTAGCGGAAGATGCCGGTGTGGCCGAGGGAGTAGCGGCCGGGCTGCGGGTACACGGCCAGGCCGTGCGGGCCGCTGCCGACCGGGATCCTCGCCAGCTCCTTGCCGGTGGTGGTGTCGATCGCGTAGACCTCGGAGTTGTAGCGGCCGGACAGCCACAGCACCTTGCCGTCGGCCGAGACCCCGCCCATGTCGGGACTGCCGCCGTCGGGCAGCTCCCACTTCTTGGTGAGCGCGTTCTTCTTGAAGTCGAAGACCGAGATGCTGCCCTCGCCCCGGTTGGAGACGTACATCTCGCGGGAGTCGCGGCTGACGTACAGGCCGTGGCAGCCCTTGCCGGTGGGCAGCAGCTTGGGGGTGTCGAACTTGTCCCCGCTGAGCACCCACATGCCGTGCGCCATCATGTCGGCCACGTAGAAGGTCTTCCCGTCGGGCGAGATCTTCACGTCCTGCGGCATCGCGCCCTCGAAGGGGAGCTTCTGCTGGCCGATGACCTCCATCTTCTCCGTGTCGACCTTGAGCAGCTCGCCGGAGAACTCGCAGCTGACGATGAAGTAGCGGCCGTCGAGGGAGAAGTCGGCGTGGTTGACGCCGAAGCAGGTCACGGGGACGGTCTTGACCCGGTTCATGGTGTGCGGGTCGCGGAAGACCAGCTCGCGGTCCATGGAGGCCATCACGACGGCGTACTTGCCGTTGGGCGTGAAGTAGAGGTTGTACGGGTCGTGCACCTCGACGGGTTCGCCCGCCTCGCCGGTGGCCGGGTTGATGGGGGTGAGGGTGTGGCCGCGGTTGTTGTTGACCCACAGGGTCTTCATGTCCCACGAGGGCACCACGTGCTGGGGCTGCACGCCGACCGGGATGGTGTCGATGACCTTGTAGGTGGCCGGGTCGATGACCGACACCGTGTTGGAGTTGGTGTTCGGGACGTAGACGCGTGACGGGAAGTCCTTGACCACCGGGGAGAGCTTGTTCGGCCGGTCCGCCGCGTAGACGTCGGCCGGGTCCAGCACCGGAGGCATCCCGGCCAGCCCCGGCGGTACGGCGGGCACGGCTTTGACGGGGTCGGCCGGCCCCTTGGAGCCGAGCGCCTCGGCGGGCGCCTTGTCGCCCGATCCGCAGCCGGCCAGGGCGGCGAGGACCAGACCGGCCAGCAGCACGGTGACCTTCCGGGGAAGGCGGGTGGTCGTCATGGGGTCAGCAGCTCCGTGGTGGTCACCGCGCGCAGCTTGCGGCGCGCGAGTTCTTCGAGGAGGGGAGGCATCGCGTCGACCGTGTCCGCGTAGCCGAAGTGCAGGCTCACCACCGATCCGCCGTGGATCGTCCCGGTGACGTTGCGGATGACGGCCGCGGCGCCGGGCGAGGTGAAGTCGAGGGAGTCCACGTCGTACGAGAGGACGTGCGGGTAGCCGGCCCGCTGGGCCAGCTTCTGGACGAGGGGGCTGGCGTTCTGGGTCTGCGAGGGGCGGAACCAGGTGCCGATGGAGCCGGTGAGGCGCTTGAGGCGCTGGGCGCAGCCGGTGATCTCGGCGTAGGCCTCCGTCTCGGGCAGGGCGTTGATCGCGAGGTGGTGGTGGGTGTGGTTGCCGAGCTCGTGCCCGCCGTCGAGGATCCGGCGGGCCATGTCGGGGTGGTCGTCGAGCCAGGTCCCGATGGCCAGGACGGTGATCCGCGCGCCCGCCTTCTCCGCCTCGGCGAGTACGGCGCGGCCGGTGGCGGGGTCCCCGTTGCCGTGGAAGGTGAGGGCGACCTTCGGGTGGTCGCGCGGACCGTGCGCGATCTCGACGGGCTGCCCGGGGAACCGGCGGGGGGCGGGGGCGGGGGCCGGGGCGGGCACGGCGGCTTTCGGCGTGGCCGGGGCGGCCGGGGCGGGCCGGGACGCCGACGGGCCGCCCCCGCCCGTGCCGCAGGCCGCGGTGAGGGCACCGGCGGCGACAGCCGCCGTGGCGCGCAGGGCGGTACGGCGGTCTGGATAACAGAGCACCTGCCCATTTAAGAGGCGAACGCCCCCGAAGGTAATGATTGACCCATTTTGGGACCTTCGGTAGTGGCGCCCCCGAGCAGTCTCGCCTGCTATGCGATCAACGAATTACACAGAGCGGTGGATAGTCATTCATGGATTGCGAGGTGAGTGGCCCACCTCACCTAAGATTTAGATGAAAACTCTTAGGATATGCACACTTATGTCCGAGTAGGGACTTTTGGCGTTTGGGCCCGCGTCTGCCATAGTCGGAACCACGGCTTCCCTTTGACCCGAGCGAAGTCCACCCGCCGAGGACCACACACCCCACCGGTCCTCGGCGCCCATGAAACCCCCACGGCGCCCCACCTCGGCGACAGGGGGTTTCTGGCGTTTCCGGGCGGTTCAGCGGTCCGCGACCCTCATCTCGAACCAGGTGGTCTTGCCGCGCGGCAGCAGGTCGGCGCCCCAGCGGTCGGACAGCTTGTCGACGAGGAACAGCCCCCGGCCGGTGGTGTCCAGCTCGTGCACCGGCATCAGACAGGGCAGCCCGCGCGAGGGGTCGCGCACCTCCACGCGGATCCAGCCGCGGCGGCGCAGCATCC
The DNA here is from genome assembly GCF_044129415.1 of Streptomyces racemochromogenes. GTDB lineage: Bacteria > Actinomycetota > Actinomycetes > Streptomycetales > Streptomycetaceae > Streptomyces > Streptomyces racemochromogenes_A. The sequence continues at coordinate 72,331 of NZ_JBBDHD010000024.1, read as the reverse complement.
GTAAGCCGAAGGACCGGGCCCCGGTGTGGCGGACGGCGTTGCCGACGAGCTCGGAGACCAGCAGGACGGCGTGCTCGGCGATCTGCGGCGACAGCCCCCAGAAGCGGATGACCACGCTCTGGGCGAGCCGGCGGGCCGTGCTCGCGGACTCCGGCATGGACGGCAGGATCACCTCCGCCTCCGCCGGGTTGCCGTACGACTCCAGCGCCTTGAGGCCCTGTTCGTCCTCGACCGCCGCCGTGAGCCGTACGGCCACAGCGCTGCCGCGCTGCCGCGGCTGTTCCACACCCTCCAGGCCCGCCATGCACCCATCATGGACGGCTGCTGCGCCCGCCCGGGCCGTTCCCTGCGAATACGCCCCTCGGAATCGAGGATTCCGAGGGGCGCACCGGCATATGCGAGGGGCAACAGACCGTCCACCGACCTACGTTGACCTGCGGTGACGTTCCGCTGAACAGTGATCACCAAGAGTGGATCAACCGTTTCGCCTTAAGGCTCCTTTAAGGCCTGGCTAAACCACCCGCAGGGGTTCACCCGCCCACGCTCATACGAACTTGGCCTTGCCCGGGCCCTCTTCGACGAAGCTGCGCATGCCGCGCTCACGGTCCTCGGTGGCGAACAGGCCCGCGAACCAGTTGCGTTCGATGGCCAGGCCGGTGTCGATGTCGGCCTCCAGGCCGGCGTCCACGCACTCCTTCGCCGCGCGCAGGGCGATGGCCGGCCCCTGGGCGAGCTTCGCGGCCCACGCGTGCGCCTGCTCGTACACCTCGGCGGCCGGCACGACCCGGTCCACCAGCCCGAGGGCCAGCGCCTCGTCCGCCGCGACCATCCGGCCCGTGAAGATGAGGTCCTTGGCCCTGGAGGGGCCGATCAGCCGGGACAGCCGCTGGGTGCCGCCCGCGCCCGGGATCAGGCCGAGCAGGATCTCGGGCTGGCCGAGCTTGGCGTTGTCGGCGGCGATCCGGTAGTCGGCGCAGAGCGCGAGCTCACAGCCGCCACCGAGCGCGTAGCCGGTGACGGCGGCGACGACGGGCTTGGGGATCCGGGCGACCGCCGTGAAGGCGTCCTGGAGCGCGCGGGACCGGGCGATCATCCCCGCGTGGTCCATCGTCTGCATCTCCTTGATGTCCGCGCCGGCCGCGAACACCTTCTCCCCGCCGTAGAGGATGACGGCGCGCACGTCGGCGCGGTCGGTCGCCTCCACGGCGAGCTCGCGCAGCCGGTCCTGGGTGGCGATGTCCAGGGCGTTCATGGGCGGGCGGTCCAGGCGGATGGTGCCGACGCCTTCGGAGACTTCGAGAGAGAGGGTCATACGGGGAAGGTTAGCGGCGGTTAACGAGAAGTGGCCCGGTGCTGTGGGTCACAGCACCGGGCCACCGGATCAGGGAGCCGCTCCGGTTACTTCTTCCACTCCGCCCAGTCCATGTTCCAGCCGTTGAGGCCGTTGTCCGGGGCGATCTGCTTGTCCTTGGAGTTCTTCACGACCACCACGTCGCCGATCAGGGACTCGTTGAAGAACCAGGCCGCCGGGGTGTTGGGGTCCCCGGCGCCGCGCTCGTCCTCCAGGCCGACGCAGCCGTGGCTGACGTTCTCCGAGCCGAAGGTGCTGGAGGGGGCCCAGTAGTTGCCGTGGACGAAGGTGCCGGAGTTCGACAGGCGCATGGCGTGCGGGACGTCCGAGATGTCGTACTCGCCGCCGAAGCCGACGGTGGCGCCGTTCATCCGGGTCACCTTGTACTTCTCGCTGATGACCATCTGCCCGTTGTAGGTGGTCGTCGCGGGGGCGCCGGCGGTGATGGGCAGGTTCTTGATGACCTGGCCGTCGCGGACGACCTCCATCGTCTTCGCCGTCGCGTCCACCGTGGACACCTGGGAGCGGCCGATGGTGAAGGTGACCGTACGGGTCTGCTTGCCGTAGACCCCCGGGCGCCCCTCGACGCCGTCGAGGGCGAGCTTCACGGTGACCTTCGTACCGGCGGCCCAGTACTTCTCCGGGCGGAAGTCGAGGCGGTCGTTGCCGAACCAGTGGCCCTCGATCGGCACGGAGGGCTCGGCGGTGACCGTGATGGCCTTCTCCACGGCCTCGGTGTTGGTGATGCCGCGGGTGAAGTTGATCGACACCGGCATGCCGACGCCGACGGTCGACCCGTCCTCGGGGGTGTAGTGGCCGACGAAGGTGTTCTGCGGGGTGAGGGTGGTGAAGGTGGTGTCCTTGGCGGACTCGCGGCCGGCCTCGTCCTTGGCGACCGCGTGCACCTTGTACTCGGTGGCGGCGGCCAGGTTGCGGGCGGGCTCCCAGGCGGCGCCGTCGGGAGTGAGCTTGCCCTCGACCGCGTTGCCCTTGGTGTCGGCGACCGTGACCGTGGTCAGCTTGCCGCCCGTGCTCGTGACCTTCAGGACGCCGCTGGTGGCGACCTCCTTGGCCCCGTCGTCCGGCTTGACGCTGACCACGGCCTTCGAGGCCTCGGTGTTGGCCTTGGCCGCGTTGCCGCCTCCGGGCTTGCCGTTGTCGCCACCGCCGCCGCTGCCGGCGCCGCCGCCGTTGCTGCACGCCGTGGTGAGCAGAAGGGCCGCGCCCAGCAGCAGGGCCGGCAGGCCGGTGCGGACGCGGCCGCGTATCGGCTGCACGTTCACTCGTGTTCTCCCCATGTCCCCCGCGCACGGACAGTCGCGCGCTTGCCGACAGGAAATCACATGGGGAGATTACGAATAGAAACGTTCATGTCACCGTTCCGTCCCAACTGACGTGCGGCCGGGACGGCCGGCCGGGGGGTCAGTCGCGGCCGCGGGCGGCGGTCCAGTCTCCGCCGAGGCCCGGGAGGCCGTGACCGTCGTGGCCGGGCTTGTCGTGGCCCGGCGGGGGGCCGTCGTGGTCGCCGTGCTCCTCGTGCCCGGGCGCCTCGTGACCCGGCTTGTCGTGACCCGGCTTGTCGTGGCCGGGCTCGTGGTGACCCGGCTTGTGGTGGTCCGGCTTGCCGTGCTTGTCCCGCTTGTTGAGGACCGGGACGACGATCTCCTCACCGGCGCCGCCCTCGACCCGCAGCGGCCCCGTGACGTGGTCGGCGGGCAGGGCGTAGCCGTCGGGGGCCGCCGTCTCCAGGAGGTAGTACAGGCCCGGGACGAGCCCGTCGAAATCGCAGGCCCCGTTCCCGCCGGTGGTGCAGGGCTCACCGATCCGCTCGTCGGGGTACTGGCCCCCCGTCTGGAGGCCCTCGGTGTTGTTGGTCTCCTTCCACAGCTGGAACACCGCCCCGCCCAGCGGCCGGCGGGTCTTGGCGTCCTTCTTCACGACCCGGATGGAGCCGGGGTGCTCGACGTCCCTGCGCTGGTTGCGGATGGTGACGACGACCCCCTCGGCGACATCGCCCTCGTCCAGGTCGAAGGCGGTGACCGGGTCGGCGGGGCGCTCGTAGCCGTCGGGGACTCCGACCTCACGCCAGTAGTAGCGCTCGCCGACGGGCAGTTCCACCGTGCAGCTGCCCTGGGTGTCGGTCACGCAGACGCCGCCGAGCCGGGTGTCCCGGTCCTGGCCGGTCGTCTGGAGGTCGGGTACGCCGTTGGTCTCGTGCCACAGCTCGAAGCGGCCGCCGGGCACGGGGTCGCCGCTCTCCAGGTCGACCTTGCGCAGCACCACCCGGGCGCCGGGCTCGGGGGGCGTGGTGCGGCGGTTCAGGGCGGTGACCCGTACGCCCCGCTCGGCGTTCTCCCGCGTCAGGACCAGCCGGTAGACCGGGTCGGCCGGCAGTTCGTAGCCGGAGGGCGCGGCCGTCTCCCGCCAGTAGTACGTGCCGAGCTCCTCCTCACGGGTGCAGGTGCCGTCGGCGGGGGTGGTGCAGTCGGTCACCAGGGTGTCGGCGCCCGCGCCGTCGGCCTGCAGGCCCGGGACGCCGTTGCTCTCGCGCCACAGCTCGAAGCGGGCGCCCGGCAGCGGCCGGCCCTCGTCGTCGGTCTTCAGCACCGAGATCCGTCCGGTGGCCGGCGGGCTCGGGTCACATGCCGGGAGGTCGCCGTCGAAGGGGTAGGCGTGGAACTCGGCGCCGAGTCCCGTGGTCTCGGTGGGGCTGGTGTGGGTGACGTTGCCGGCGGTGAAGAAGCGGCCGTTCATACCGATGACGGAGACCGTCGCGAGGGAGGCGTCCTGGCCGATCAGCACGCTGCCGCCGAGCTGGGCGGAGCCGGCGAGACCGACGGCTCGGGCGTCGGGGAAGTTCCACAGCAGCCGCTCGCGCAGCCCGGCCGGCAGCATGACGTTGTTGACGCGGAGCGTGCGGGCCTCACCGGTGACGTTGACCAGGACGGTGGCCCCGGCCGGGATGCCCGCGAAGCGGATGCTCTGCTGGCCGGTACCGGGGCCCGCCAGGTCGAAGTCCACGTTGAAGACCTGGAGCATGGAGGTGCCGTCCCCGGTGAAGACGGTCTCCTGCGCGCTCCACACGGCCCGGCCGGTCGCGGTGCGCGGGGCGCCCTGGGGGTAGGCGTAGCAGGTGCTCGCGGCGGTGAGCTGCCCGCGCAGCGCGGTGTAGGGGGCGGCGGCGTTCGCGTCGTGGGTGAGGGTGCCGGTCACCGTGCCGGTGAGGGTGCCGCCGTAGCGGACGACGCCGCCGTCGGCGAGGAGCCGCTGGCCGGCGGCGACGGTGACGTCGTCGCCGGTGGTCAGGAAGTCCGAGCCGTCGGCCGGGGGGACCCGGGAGCCGACGCCGGCGATGCCCACGTTGTAGACGTTGCCTCCGGCGGACTTGTTCATGTCGAAGTCGCCCAGGACCACGACCTTGCCCTCGGCCTCGGCGGCGCCCCGGCGGACCTGCATGTCGCCGCCGACGAAGAGGTTGATGCCGTTGTCCCGGCCGGTGAAGGGCAGGTTGTTCGGGTCGGGCCAGGACGGGGGGCAGCCCTGGCCCGGGCCGGTGCCGCCGGGGATGCAGGGACCGAGGCCGCCGGGCAGCGGGGCCCGCAGGGCGCGGGCCGCCGGCGGGGCGGTGCCGTGGCCCGCCGCGAGGGCCGAGGGGGCCCCGGCGGTGGCCGCGAGTACGGCTCCCACGGCCAGGCCGAGGGTCCAGTTCCTTGCTGACATGACGCTCCGTCCACGAAATCCGGCCATCGCCTGCGCTGATGGCCCTGCCAGGCTGCGGGCGGGGCCCGGCGTGGCGGACGGAAGACACTCCCCGGCTACGTCATTCCGGTCCGACGATCACTCGATTGCAGCGCGGGTCAGCCGACGGCGGAGCCCGCGACCCAGTCGGCCCAGGACATGTTCCATCCGCCCAGCCCGTTGTTGGGGGCCACGGTCTTGTCCTGGGAGTTCACCACCTCCACCACGTCCCCGATCAGGGTCCGGTCGAAGAACCAGCCCGCCGGGGTGTCCGAGCCGCCGCCCTTGTCGTCGCGCAGGCCCACGCAGCCGTGGCTGGTGTTGGTGGTGCCGAAGGTGTCGGGGCTGGCCCAGTAGTTCCCGTGCAGGAAGGTGCCGGAGGCGGTGAGCCGGATGGCGTGCGGGACGTCGGGGATGTCGTACTCGCCCTTGCCGTCCTCGCTGGTGAAGCCGACGGTGGCCCCGTTCATGCGGGTGACGTCGAACATCTCCATCACCACCATCTTGCCGTTGTAGGTGGTGTTCTTCGGGGCCCCGGCGCTGATGGGGATGGTGGACAGCAGCTCGCCGCCGCGCCGGACCTCCATGGTGTGGGCGGCCGCGTCGACCGTCGAGATCTGGGAGCGGCCGATGGTGAACCTGACGGTCTTGTCCTGGATGCCGTACGCCCCCGGTGCGCCCTCGACATCGCGGAGCTTGATCCTCACAGTGACCTGGGTACCGGGCTTCCAGTACTCCTTGGGCCGGAAGTCCAGGCGTTCGGAGCCGAACCAGTGGCCGACGACCGGCACGGCCGGTTCGGAGGTGACGGTGATGGCGCGCTCGACCTCGGCGCGGTTCTTGACGGCCCGGCTGAACTTGAAGGAGACGATCATGCCGGTGCCGACGGTGGAGCGGTTCTCGGGCTTGAAGTAGCCGATGAACCGCTCCTCGGGGACATAGGTGGTGAAGGTGGTGTGGCGGGCCTGGCGCCGGTTGTGCCCGTCGAGGGCGACGGCGTCGACGGTGTACTTGGCGGAGAGCGCGAGCCGCCCGGCCTCCGGGTCGGGGCTCCAGCTGAGCCCGTCGGCGGCGATGGACCCGGGGACCTGCTCCTGCTGCGCGTCCTCCACCTTCGTGACGACGACCCGCTCCAGCCTGCCCTCGGGGACGTGCACCCGCAGCGGGCCGTCGGCCGGGACCCCCTTGGCGTTGTCCTCAGGGGTGATGCGGATGGCCTCGTCGGGCGAGCGCGGCTTGCCGGGCAGCTGCACCTCGACCGGGGACCTGCCGTCCCCGGTGCAGCCGGTGAGCCCGCCCAGCAGTCCCGCCCACACCGCCACGGCGGCCATTCCCGCCCCTGCCCGCCTCGTCAGAAGTGTCACGTCCCGTCCAACGACGGGGGCCCTCCGGGGGAAACGTGAGGGCCGGAGACGTTCCGGGTACGGCAGTCAGGGCAGAACAGTGTGAAGGACCAGACGGGGGCGGGCCCTGGCCGGGACGCCGGGCCGCACTCCCCCCGCCGGTACCCAGGAGCCGTGGAGGCGGGCAGTGTCGAGCGCAGCCGAGCAAGAGGCGGTGGATACCGCCACCAGCGGTACCACCGGGGCCGCCCCGCGGGGCGGCCCCGACATGGACGCCGTACGCGAGCGGGTCCAGGCCCGGGTGTTACGGGCGGCCGCGCACCCGGGGCCGCCGGTGTGGCCCGGGTCCTCGCACCCGCTGGGGGCCCGCTTCCACACGGGCCCCGGCGGCGTCGCGGGCACCAACTTCGCGCTGTGGGCACCGGGCGCGGAGGCGGTGGAGCTGTGCCTGTTCGACGCCCTGGGCACGGAGACCCGCTGCACCCTGACCGAGCTGACGCACGAGATCTGGCACGGATTCCTGCCCGGCGTGCGGCCCGGGCAGCGGTACGGGTTCCGGGTGCACGGGCGCTGGGACCCCTGGACGGGCGCCCGGTACAACCCGGCGAAGCTGCTGCTGGACCCGTACGCACGGGCCGTGGACGGGGACTTCTCGCTGCCCCCGGAGGTGTACGGGCACGTCCGGGACTGGCCGCAGCAGTACATCGCGGACACCGTGCGCGACGACCGGGACTCGGCGCCGTTCGTCCCGAAGGGGGTCGTCGTCCACGATGACGACGACTGGGCGGACGACGTCCGGCCGAAGACGCCCTGGGCCGACTCGGTGATCTACGAGTTGCACGTGCGCGGGTTCACCATGCGCCATCCGGGTGTTCCCGAGGAGCTGCGCGGCACCTACGCGGGGCTGGCACACCCGGCGGCGGTGGAGCACCTGGTGCGGCTGGGGGTGACGGCGGTGGAGCTGCTGCCGGTGCACCAGTTCGCGCACGAGGACCACCTGCTGCGGCGCGGGCTGCGCAACTACTGGGGCTACAACTCGGTCGGCTACTTCGCCCCGCACGCCGGCTACTCGGCCAGCGGGACGGCGGGGCAGCAGGTCGGCGAGTTCAAACGGATGGTGCGGGCCCTGCACGCGGCCGGGATCGAGGTCATCCTCGACGTGGTCTACAACCACACGGCGGAGGCCGGGGAGCTGGGCCCGACCCTGTCGCTGCGCGGGGTGGACAACCGGGGCTACTACCGGCTCCAGTCCGACCAGCGCCGTTACGCCGACTACACGGGCTGCGGGAACACCCTGCACGCCGGCCGGCCGCACGTGCTGCGCCTGATCACCGACTCGCTGCGCTACTGGGTCACGGAGATGGGGGTGGACGGCTTCCGCTTCGACCTGGCGGCGGCGCTGGCCCGGTCGATGCACGACGTCGACATGCTCTCCCCGTTCCTCGCGGTGATCGCCCAGGACCCGGTGCTGCGGCGGGTGAAGCTGATCGCGGAGCCCTGGGACGTGGGCTCGGGCGGCTACCAGGTCGGGGCGTTCCCGCCGCTGTGGACCGAGTGGAACGACCGCTACCGCGACGCCGTCCGGGACTTCTGGCGGGGCGCGCTGCCCGACGTACGGGACCTCGGGTACCGGCTGTCGGGGTCGAGCGACCTGTACGCGTGGGGCGGGCGGCGGCCGTACGCCTCGGTGAACTTCGTGACGGCGCACGACGGCTTCACCCTGCGCGACCTGGTGTCGTACGAGCGCAAGCACAACGAGGCGAACGGCGAGGCCAACCGGGACGGGACCAACGACAACCGGTCGTGGAACTGCGGGGCCGAGGGCGAGACGGACGACGTGCGGATCGCCGCCCTGCGGCGGCGGCAGCTGCGCAACCTGCTGACCACGCTGCTGCTGTCGACGGGCGTGCCGATGCTGGTGGCGGGGGACGAGTTCGGGCGGACCCAGGGCGGCAACAACAACGCGTACTGCCAGGACAACGAGACGGGCTGGGTGGACTGGTCGCTGCTGGAGGATCCGGCGTGGAGCGGGCTGTTCGCGCTGGTCCGGCGGCTGATCGGGCTGCGCCGCAGCCATCCGGTGCTGCGCCGGAGGGCCTTCTTCTCGGGGCGGGCGCAGGGCTCGGACGGACTGCGGGACCTGGCCTGGTTCACCCCGGCGGGGACGGAGATGACGGAGCGGGACTGGTACGCGCCGGCGGCCGCGGTGGGGCTGTACCTGTCGGGACGGGACATCCCCGGGCGGGACGAGCGGGGCCGGCAGGTGACGGACGAGAGCTTCCTGGCGCTGCTGCACTCCGGGGACCGGCCGGTGGAGTGGGTGCTGCCGGGCCCGCCGTGGGCCGGGGAGTACGAGCTGGTGCTGGACACCTCACGGGAGGAGCAGGAGAGCGCGCCGGGCACGCGCCACCGGGGCGGGCAGCCGCTGACGGTGCCGGCGCGGTCGGTGCTGCTGCTGCGGGTGGCCGGCTGAGGGCGGCGCGTTCCCGCCCGCGCGTTCGCCCCGTCCGTTCGCCCCGTCCGTTCGCCCCGTCCGTTCGCCCTGCGATGATGTGCCCTTTCGGTGAACACACGCACACATGGACGCGCGAACGGGAGTACGCATGGCGAGGGTGGGGGCGGCGCTGCGGGAGCTGCGCGGGGCGCAGAAGTCGGCGAAGGGCGTGTCGCTCTACTCCCGGTTCGTCAACCGGCCCGCCGGCCGGTACCTGGCCGCCGGCTCCTACGCGCTGGGCCTGACCCCGAACCAGGTGACCCTGGTCAGCGCCGCGTTCAGCTTCGCCGCCGTGGCCGCGGTCGCGCTGGCCGCGCCGTCCTGGGCGATGGGGGCCGCCGTGTGGGCCGCGCTCGCGGTCGGCTTCGCCTTCGACTCCGCCGACGGGCAGCTGGCCCGGCTGCGCGGGGGCGGCAGTGCGGCGGGCGAGTGGCTGGACCACGTCGTGGACGCCGCCAAGCTCACCGCGCTGCACTCCTGCGTGCTCATCGCCTTCTTCCGCTTCCCCGACGCGTACGGCACGGGCGCGGACGGCTGGCTGCTGGTGCCGCTGGTCTTCCAGTTCGCCGCCGTGGTGACCTTCTTCGGCGGGCTGCTCACCGAGAAGCTCAAGCCGAAGGCCGCGCCGGGGAGCCCCGCCGCGGCGCCGTCGTCCCTGCGCGCGGTGGCGTTGCTCCCCGTGGACTACGGGGTGTTCTGCCTGGTGTTCCTGCTGCTGGGCGGCGGGTCGCTGTTCCGCTGGGCGTACGCGGGGCTGGGCGCGGTCGCCGTGCTGTTCCTGCTGGCGTTCCTGACGAAGTGGTTCCGGGAGCTCAGCGCCGTTCGGCGGTGAGGGGCTCGGCCAGCGGCTGGTGCAGGGGCACGGTCTGCGGCTGGGCGAGGGCGTCCAGGGCCCGGCGCAGCTGGGTGCTGGACGTGTGCACGGTGTAGGGGAAGTAGACGACGTCGACCCCGTGGGCGGCGAAGTCCCGTTCCAGCTTGTCCCCCTTGGGGGTGCCCCGCCAGTCGTCGCCCTTGAAGATGACGTCGAAGCGGACCTGCTTCCACGTCTCCACCTTGTCCGGGACCGTCTCGACGAAGGCGGCGTCCACGTACTTGACGCTGCGGACGATCTCCAGCCGCTCGACCAGCGGGATCATCGGGCGGCGGCCCTTGGCCAGTTCGGCCATCTCGTCCGAGACCACGCCGGCCACCAGGTAGTCGCACCGGCTGCGGGCGTGCCGGAGGATGTTGAGGTGGCCTATGTGGAACAGGTCGTAGGCACCGGGGGCGTAGCCGACCCGGTACGGCCGGCGCCCGGACGGCGCGGCATCGGACATGTGGTGCTCCGTCATCAGTTACCCCCCAGGGGCCGCACCCCCCGGTGCGGCGCATTCAGCAGACAATAGCGCGCACGTTCCACTGCCCGACGGTGAACGCATAGGGTGACGTGCGCATCATCCAGGGGAGAAGGGGACGTTCAGTGTCCACATCCGGCCACCGGCGGTTGTTGCTGGTTTCCACCAACTACGCGCCGGAGCACGCGGGCATCGGTCCGTACGCCACCCAGATCGCGGAGCACTGGGCGGCGTACGGCCACGACACCCACGTACTGGCGGGCATGCCGCACTACCCGGCCTGGTCCCTCGAACCCGAGTACAGGGGTGCGCTGCGGCGCACGGAGCGGCGGGCGGGGGTCACCGTGCACCGGCGTGCGCACACCGTGCCGGCGCAGCAGACCGCCGTGAAGCGGGCCCTGTTCGAAGGATCGATTCTGCTCCACGGTGCCGTGGCCCCGCCGCGGATGCCGCGCCCGCACGCGGTGATGGCCCAGATGCCCAGCCTGGCCGGCGGCGTGCTGGCCGCGCGGCTCGCCGCCCGCTGGAAGGTCCCCTTCGTCCCGGTGGTCCAGGACCTGATGGGCGCCGCGGCCGCGCAGAGCGGGATCAGCGGCGGCGACAAGGCGGCCGCGCTGGCCGGGCGGGCGGAGGCGTACGCCCTGAAGCGGGCGGCGCTGGTCGGCGTCATCCACGAGACGTTCGTGGACCGGGTCGTGGGCATGGGCGTGGACCCGGGGCGGATCCGCCTGGTGCCCAACTGGTCGCACGTCCCCAAGCCCACCAAGCCCCGCGGGGAGACCCGCCACCACCTCGGCTGGGCACCGGACCAGACCGTGGTCCTGCACTCCGGGAACATGGGCCTCAAGCAGGGCCTCGAAGTCCTGGTCGGTGCCGCCCGCCTCGACCCCCGCGTCCGCTTCGTCCTGATGGGCGACGGAAGCCGGCGCGCGGCCCTCGCCGCCCTCGCCGCCGACGTCCCCAACCTCGACATCATCCCCCCTGCCGCCGACGGAGACTTCCCCGATATCCTCGCCGCGGCGGACGTGCTCGCGGTCACGCAGCACGCGGCCGTGCTCGACATGAGCGTGCCGTCCAAGCTCACCTCCTACTTCCAGGCCGGCCGGCCCGTCGTCGCCTCCGTCGCGGCGCAGGGCGGGACCGCCCAGGAGGTGGAACGTTCGGGCGCCGGGGTGCTCGTACCGCCGGAGGACCCCGAGGCCCTGCTGGGGGCCGTGCGGGCCCTGGCCGAGGACCCCGCGGGCGCGGACGCGCTGGGCGCGGCCGGACCCGTCCACGTGGCGGCCCACCTGAGCCGCGAAGCGGGCCTGGCCCGCATCGACGCACTGATCGACGAAGCACTTGGGGGTCCCCAGTCGTGACCGAGACGAACCGCCCGGCGGCGGCCCCGCCCGAGGACGAACCGGACCTCCTCAGGGACCAGTTCAAGCAGCTCCTGCGCTACCGCAGGCTCCTGGGCGCCGGTGTGGGCATCGGCCTGCTGGGCGGCGTCTACCTCGGCATCTCCACCGCCGACACCTACGTGTCCGTCGCGGACGTGGTCCTGCGCGCCCCCACCGACGACCCGTTCAACCCGAGCCTGGCGCCCGACAAGGCGATCAACATCGGCTCGGAGCGGCAGGTCGCCCTCTCCAGCTCCATAGCCGAGCAGGCGGCGAAGAAGCTCGGGATCCCGGCCAAGGACGCGGCCGCTCTGCGCCGCGGCCTCCAGGTGACCAACCCGCCGCAGACGATGGTGCTCCGCTTCACCTACACCTCCGCCTCCCCCAAGGAGGCCGCCCAGCGGGCGAACGGGATGGCCGAGGCCTACCTGTTCAAGCGGCAGGAGGCCCTCGACGTCACCCGCGACAAGATGGTCAAGGGCTACGAGGGCCAGCGCGACCCCGTCGCCAAGCAGCTCGACGACCTGGCCAAGCAGATCAACGCCATGCCGGCGGGCACGGCCCGTGACGCCGCACTGGGCTCCAAGACCGACCTCCAAAGCAAGGTCAACACCCTCAACAACAACATCACCAAGCTCCAGGCCCTGGACATGACCCCGGGCCGGATCACCAGCCCGGCCGCCCCGCCCACCGCACCCGACGGCCCCGGCATCCCCATGTCGCTCGCGCTCGGCGCGGCCACCGGCCTGGCCCTCGGCCTGCTCGCCGCCTGGGTGCGGCTGGTCTTCGACCCGGCGCCGCGCTCCGAGGGCGACGTGGCCCGGGCCCTGCGCGCGCCGGTCCTCGGCTACCTGCCCCGGGACAAGACGGGCGGCGGCCCGCTCCTCGCGGCCGGCGAGGCCGACCCGCGCCTCGCCGAGGAGTACCGGTCGGTGGCCTTCCGGCTGGCCTACGACTCCCGCTTCGCCGACCGGCGCCGGCTGCTGGTCGTCGCACCGCGCGGCAGCAGCGAGACGGCCGCCGCCGTGGCCGTGAACCTCGCCGCGTCCTTCGCCGAGACCGGCAAGGACGTCCTGCTCATCGAGGCCGACCTGCGCACGCCGGTGCTGGCCAGCCAGCTGCCGACGGACGGCGGCGGGCGGCCGCGCTGGAGCCAGACGCCGGGCGGCACCGGCACGGGCCTGCTCGGCGGCGGAGCCGGGGAGTCCGACTGGCCGGACGGGCGCCAGCTCGTGGTGGACGCCGGGGAGTCGGGCGCCTTCGACCTGATCCCCGGCGACCGCGTGCGCAACGTGGCCCGCGCCCTGACCTCCCCGCGCGCGACCCGGCTGATCTCCGAGGCCGACTCCCCCAACTCCACCGTCGTCGTGCTCGCGCCGCCGGTGCTCTCGTACGCCGACGCGCTCGCGCTCGTCGACCGCGTCGACGGGGTCCTGGTCGTCTGCGACCCGCGCGCGGTGCACCGCAGCGACCTCGCCCGGATCCGCGAGCTGATCAGCGGGGCGGGCGGGACCGTGCTGGGCGCGGTGCTGCACTCCCCGCTGCCGGGACAGCGGTCGAAGCGGGACACCTCCGCCGGCGCCGCCTCCCCGAGCCCCGCGCCGCCGGTGCCCGCCCCCGGCGCGGCCGGCGAACGGCTTCCGGGCGACGGGAGCGACACCGTGGCCCTGCGCACGGTCCGCACGGGCCGGCGGTGAGCCGGCGGGGCCTCGCCGCGGTCGCCTCGGTCCTGGACCAGGCCGCCTCCAGCGCCACCAACATCCTGGTGCTGGTGCTGGCCGCCCGGCTGTCCTCGGCGTCGGGCTTCGCCGACTTCTCGATGGTGTACGTGGCCTTCAGCGTCCTCCTCGGACTGAACATGGCCTACGTCGGGCAGACCGTGGTGCTGGAGAAGGAGGCCGGGCGGCTGGGAGCGGTGTGCCGGTCGTCGGTGCTGTTCACGGCCGGGGCGGCCGGGGCGGCCGGGCTGGTGCTCGCGGCCGCCGGTCCGGTGGTGCCGGGCGACGCCGGGTGGGCCTTCCTCGCGCTGGGCGCCGTCCTGCCGCTGGTCCTCGTCCAGGACGGGCTGCGGTACTGCTTCTCCGCCCTGCGGGTTCCCGAGCGGGCGCTGGCCGCGGACGCGCTGCGGCTGGTGTGCGTGGTCGCGGCGCTGGCGGCGCAGCCGCACGGGGCGTCGGCGGGACGGCTGGTGCTGGTGTGGGGGCTGTCCGCGCTGCCCGCGCTGGGGCTGGGCCTGTGGCTGCTGCGCCCGTACGTCCGGGGTGCCCGCGCGGATGTCCGGCCGTACCTGCGGCGCGGGCACCTCGGGCAGCGCTTCGTGGTCGAGTTCGCCGTGGGCAACGGCTCCAGCCAGCTCGCGGTGCTCGGGCTGGGCGCCTTCGCGACCCCGCTGGCGGTGGGCGCGCTGCGCGGGGCGACGACCCTGTTCGGACCGCTGAACGTGCTGTTCAACTCGGCCAACGCCTTCGGCCCGCCGATCGTGGGCCGGGCGTCCGGCAAGCGCGGCGTGGTCCGGCTGACCGCTCTGATGGGGGCCGCCCTCGCCGTGCTCGGCGCCGGCTGGGCGGCGGTCCTGTACGCCCTGCCGGACCGGCTGGGCCGTCACCTGCTGGGCGACACCTGGGCCGCCGCCTCCGCCCTGCTGCCCGCGACGGGCGCCCAGTACGCGGTGATGGGCCTGGGCACCTGCGCCCTGCTGACCCTGCGGGTGCTGAACCCGAAGGCCACCCTCGCGTTGCAGGTGGTGTTCTCCCTGCTGTCGGTGGCCCTGCTGCTGGGCGGCTACGCCGCCTGGGGCGTGGCCGGGGCCGCCTGGGGCCTGGCGGCGGGCTCGGCGGCGAAGGCGGCGGCGGGGTGGGCCCGGGTGGGCCGCCTGAAGGCGCCGGCGGCGCAGGTCGCGGCTGCGGCCTAGCGCAGCGTCGTCGAGCTGTCCGTGCGGTACGTGGCCACCAGCGCGAGGCACATCGCGGCGATCGCCACGCGGCCCGAGGCCTGGAGGAGCGGTCCGCGCAGCAGGATGAAGGAGTACCCGGCGACCAGCGGGACCACCACCGAGATCAGGCTGCCGGGCGGTGAGCGGCGGGTGGCGCGCTTGGCGTAGCGGCGGTCGACGCGTGCGGCGGCGTATCCGATGGCCAGCAGGCCGGCGCCCATGCCGAGGGGGCCGAAGTCCAGCCACAGCTCCGCCCAGATCGGGGAGGACAGGTTGGTGTTGACCGTGCCCATCCACTGGCCGACCATCACGCCGGTGTCGCGCGGCTTGCCCGGCCACACCGAGCGGGGGACCGCGAAGAGGACGGATCCGGCGAGCTGGCGCCCGTAGAAGTGGCCGGGGCCGGAGTCGGCGAAGGTGATGGTGTTCGCGAACATGCCGATCTGGTCGTAGTCCTTGAGCGCCATGGGCTCCAGGAACGACGTCGTCTCGACGGGCTTGTAGTTCTTCTCGTCGTAGCGGAAGCGGTCCGCGAAGGGGAAGACGAGGAGGGCGACGACCACCGCCATGGACAGGGCGACGCGGTACATGGCGGCGCTGACCGGGAAGAGCGTGAACAGCATCGCGAACATGACCGTCAGGAACCAGTAGCGCGGGTTCGAGATCGGGTTGTTGACGACGAGGTTGAGGGCGACGAGCGCCGCCCAGGTGACGATGACCGACACCTTGCGGCGGGCGTACGTCGAGGTGATCAGCCAGCGCGTGTACAGCAGCATGGCGAGCAGCGCCGGCACGGTGCCGAAGCCGCGCAGCAGGGCCTGGCCGGCCTGGCCGTCGCCGTTGGAGACGCCGGCGTCCTGGATGCCGGCGATGATCTCCTGGCGGCTGGAGAAGAAGACGGCGGGTCCGCCCAGCTTGAGGATGAACGCGGCGCTGCACACGAAGGCGACGGCGGTGAGGAGTTGGAGCCGCCGCCGGTGCGCCATGAGGGGGCGGGGTTCCTTCGGGGAGCCGCCCGCGCGGCCCGCGGGCCGGTGGCGGGCCAGCAGCACGCCGACGTCGAAGGCCGTGCAGCCGAGCAGCACCAGCCCGATGGCGAGGGTGAGGTCGGAGCGCGGCCCGACGACGGGGGTGGGTACCCGGCCCAGCACGGCCTGGGCCAGCGGCGCCACTCCCATCGCCATGTAGACGAAGAGCCAGAAGGACCCCTGGAGCAGCTTGCGGCGGCTGGTGAGCACCATGGCGGAGAGGCGGGCGCCGGAGTACATGGTGAGGACCAGCTGGAGCCAGAACGCGGCGTCCTCCTGCCCGTCGCCGGACTGGGCGGCGACGAACACCGGCAGGAAGACGGTGAAGCCGAGCGCGAGCGGGACGGACAGGGCGCGGGAGAGCAGGGTGCGCGGGGTGGTGACCCGCCCCCACTGGGCCTCGTCCTCGGGCCTGGGCGGGGGCGATTTCACGCTGGGCGTGCGTATGTCCGTAGCCACCATTGCCCCCACCCCATGTGCGTGATCCGCGCGCAGTCTAGTCTGAGCGTTCCGCGCCAGGGGAGGCGCGTGGGACGACGGGGGCGACCGGTGCGCAATCTTCCTGCCTTCACGCTGGCCGGGTACGACAAGGGGCGGGGGCTGCTGACGCAGGCCCTGTGGTTCGCGGTGATGAACACCCTGTTCATGTCGTGGTTCTGTCCCGCCCGGCTGCGCGTGGCGCTGCTGCGGGCGTTCGGGGCGGAGATCGGCGAGGGGGTGCTGATCCGGCACAGGGTGCGGGTGCTGTGGCCGTGGAAGCTGAAGGTCGGGGACCACACGTGGATCGGTGAGGGCGCCTGGCTGCTCAACCTGGAGCCGGTGACGATCGGTGCGCACGTGTGCCTGTCGCAGGAGTCGATGCTGTGCACCGGTTCGCACGACCACCGGGCGGCCGACTTCCGCTACCGCAACGCCCCGATCACCGTCGAGGACGGCGCGTGGGTGGCCGTGCGGGCGACGGTGCTGGCGGGGGTGACGGTGGGCCGCTGCGCGGTCGCCGGTGCCGGTTCGGTGGTCCACAAGGACCTCCCCGCCCTGACCCTGCAGACCCAGGACGGCGGCCGCCGCCCGGTGGAGGAACCCAAGTGAAGATCCTGCACGCCGTCACGCTCCACTCCCCCTCGCACGCCTTCGGCGGCCCGGTGCGAGTGGCCCTGAACCTGGCCAAGGGGCTGCGGGAGCGGGGCCACGAGGCACGGCTCGTGGCCCTCGGCGAGGGCTTCGTCCCCTGGCCGACCTCGGTGGAGGGCGTCCCGGCGAAGCTCTTCCCGGCCCGCCGGCTCCTCCCCCTCGGCTTCAGCGGGCTGACCTCGCCGGCCCTGCTGGCCTCGGCGTCCCGCCTGGTCCGGGACGCGGACGTGGTCCACGTCCACCTGGCCCGCGACCTGGTCACCCTCCCGCTCGCCCTGGCGGCCCTGCGCGCCGGCAAACCCCTCGTCCTCCAGACCCACGGCATGGTGGACCCGAGCGGGAGGCTCCTGGCGAAGGTCCTGGACGCGGTGGCGGTACGCCGCCTGCTGCGGGGCGCGGACGCGGTCCTGTACCTGACCCCGCACGAGCGCACCGGCCTGGACGCGGTGGTCGCCGCCCCGCCCCTCTCCCAGGCGGTCCGCCTGGTGAACGGCACCCCGCCGCAGGAGGAGCGGCCGCCGCTGAGCGGCCCGCCGCGCGTCCTGTACTCGGCCCGCCTCCAGGCCCGCAAGCGCCCCGTGGACTTCGTGGACGCGGCCCCGGCGGTGCTGGCCGTCCACCCGGACGCGCAGTTCGTGGTGGCGGGCCCGGACGAGGGCGAACTGGCCGCCGTCCGCGCCCGGATCACCGCCCTGGGCCTGACGGACCGCTTCACGGTGCCGGGTCCGCTCTCCAGCGCGGAGGTCCTGGCCGAGCTCCGCCGCGCCCACGTCTACGTCCTCCCGTCGGTGGACGAGCCCTTCCCCATGGCGGTCCTGGAGGCCCTGGCGGTGGGCGTCCCGACGGTGGTCACCCACTCCAACGGCCTGGCCCGCGACATCGCGTCCTCGGGTGCGGGCCGAGCGGTGGACCCGGGCCCGCGAGGAGTGGCGGAGGCGGTCCTCGCCCTCCTGGACCCGTGGGACAACACCGCCGCGTCGAAGGCGGCCCGCGCCCTGGCGGCGGAGTCCTTCTCGATGGACGCGGTCCTGGACACCCTGCTGGGGGTGTACGAGGACGCCGTCCGGCGGGGCTGAGGGCATGTGAACGCCGCCGGACCCGTGGGACGGGTGCGGCGGCGTTCGTGTGCCGGGGCGGGTGTTACGCCGGGAGCCAGGCGTAGCAGTTCGTCGAGGTGAAGGTGGCCGCGCCCGCGGGGATCGTGGCCGTGGTCTTCTCGCCCGGCTTGGGCGGGGTTTCCGGGCCCGAGGCGAGGGTGGTGCCGTCCTTGGACCTGGCTTCCCAGGTGCACGTGGTGGTCTGGGTGGCGGCGCGGTAGGTGCCCGGGGCCGGGTTCTCGCGGGTGCCGTCGGGGAAGCCCTTCTCCGCCGCGGCCAGGATCGGCTTCTGGTCGGGGCAGAGGTAGGTGATCGCGTCCCTGGCGCCGGCCAGCTCGCCCGAGGCGATCGCCGCGGCCGCCGCGTCCTTGTCGTGCCTGGCGGTGCGTTCCACCCGCTGGCAGGTTTCCTGGCCCGTCTGGAGGACGGCCGCGGGGTCGGTCTTCTCCGGGACGCGGCCGCTCAGGTACTGCTTCTCGTTCGCCTTGAAGCTGCCCGTCTTCGGGGTGAGCCGCGTGTCCGGGAGGACGGGGCCCGTCGGCTTGGCGTTCGGGTCCGGGGCGGCGGGGGGCGCGGTGGAGTCCGCCGGGTCGGGGGCCGGGGACGCCGCCGGCGGCTTCGGCTTGGCCGGGGCGGCGTCTGCCTTGGTGTCGCCGGAGGAGCTGCATCCGGTCAGGGTGAGGACGGAGGCGAGGAGGAGGGCTGCGGACGCCGCCCTGGAGCGCAGGTGCATGGAGGGCTCCCGGTGGGTGGGAAGGCGTACGGGGCCCGGCAGCTCGTGCGCCGGGCCCCGTACGTCCTCGGGTGGTTACTTCTGGCCGAAGGTGAGGACCAGTTGCGGAGCGGCGTCCGCGGCGGTCGACTCCGAGGACCAGAGCCACAGCGCGTCGGTGCCCGTGCTGGTCAGGCCGAGGCTGTAGCTGCTGCCCAGCACCGCGGAGAGCGCGGCGGTGTCGAGCTCGACGTTCTGGATCGCCGAGCCGTCCGGCACGCCCGTGATGCTGCCGAGCGGGGTGGTGCCGAGGGTGGGCTTGGTGTTGAACGTGGTGCCCGCGCCGCTCCAGGTGCCGGTGACCGGGACCACGGAGACGGTGTCGGCGGTGCCCGCACCCGTCTGCGTGGAGGTCTTGAACTGGAGGGAGGCGGCCTTCAGGACCTGCCCGGCCGGGGCGGCCGGGAGGGTGAAGCGCAGGTACGACTCGTACGCGGAGGTGCCGCGCACCGCGAGCTGCGTGGAGGTTCCGTAGGCCGTGGCCGGGGCACCCTGGTTGATGTAGGTGTCCTCGGCCGCGGGGACCTTGGAGACGGTGTCGGTCGGGGCCTTGGCGAGGTCGTAGTGGTTCTTGACCTGGGCCTGGGTGAGGGCCGTCGGGTAGACGGCGGTCTCGTCGATCTGGCCGGCGAAGTAGTTGCTCGTCGGGCGGTTCGGCCAGTTGGCGAGGTTGTCACCGCCGACGTGCCAGAAACCGGCGTACGAGGTGGAGGTGGTGGCGCTGTTCGTGCCCTTGTTCTGGCCGTCGACGTAGAGCGTCATGCCGCCCGGGCCCTGGGTGCCGACGACGTGGTGCCACTTGTTGTCGTTGTACGTGTCGAACAGGCCCGTGGTGATGGTGCGGGTCGAGCCGTTGTAGACGCCGAAGGCGAGGCGGCCGGTGTTGGTCATGTACAGCTGCTTGTCGTAGGAGCCGCTGTTGTTGACCGTGTTGTTGCCGAAGCCGATGAGCTTGCCGCCGCGCGTGGTGTTGGTCTTGAACCAGGTCTCCACCGTGAAGCTGCTGCCGACGAACTGGCGGTGGTCGCTGTACACCTGCTGGCTGGTGCCGTTGAAGCCCATGGCCGTGCTGCTGCCGCTGACGGCTCCGGGGCTCTGGTTCAGCGCCGGAGCGGCCACCTGGATGCCGCTGGTGTTCCCGCCGTCCGACGAGTCGGCCACGTACGGGCTGGAGGTGTCGTCGTAGCGCCAGTACAGGGTGGCGCCGTCGGTGCGGATCTTGTCGGGGTAGGCCTGGACCGAGGTCGGGACGGTCACGGGGGCGCCGGCCGACAGGGCGCTGGTGTTGCCGGCGCCGTCCGTGGCGGTCACCCGGTAGGTGTAGGACTGCCCGGCCTTGACGGTGGTGTCGGTCCAGGAGGCCTGGGGCCGTTCGAACTCCAGGGAGTCGGCGGTCACGGTCTGGATCGGGGTGGCCGAGCCGTTGCGGTAGATCCGGTACGTCAGCTTGCTGTCGTCCTGGTCGTAGCTGGTGCGCCAGCGGACCTGGACCTCGCCGGGCTTGACGCTGCCGGCGCTGACGGCCGGGGTGGTGGGCGCGCCTGTGTCGCCGGTGTTGGCGAAGCGGGTCAGGGCCGCCTGCGGCTTTCCGTTGATCTGGGTGAACTCGCCGCCGACCCACAGGTACTTGACGTCCGACTTCGAGGCGACGGCCATGACGCGCGGGCCGATGCCCTCGCCGATGCCGTCGTTGGCGGTGGGGTGCCAGCCGAGCTTGCGCGGGCCGCGCACGAAGCCGTCCACGGGCGCGGGGGGCGTGCCGGTGTGGTCGGTGGGCTGGGCCATCAGGAAGTTGCGCTTGCCGTCGGGGAACTCCAGCTCGGTGGAGCAGTCGTGGCCGTGCGAGGCGCTGTAGAGGACGCCGTCGTACGGGAGCACGAACTGGGTCGCGCCGAGGCAGCGGTCGCGCCACTTCTCGTTGAAGTCGGTGTTCAGGCCGATGCGTCCGTCGAAGACGCCGCCGCCGGAGCCCTCGTTGGCGGTGTAGTAGCCCGTGGCGTCGGCGGAGATGTCCTTGACGACCGAGTTCGACGGGATGGTGGAGTAGGTCTTGGCGACCGCACCCGTGGTGGCGTCGACGACGGCCAGGGCGTGCGAGTTGGAGCCGTTGACCGTGAAGAAGTCGCCGCCGAGCAGGACCTTCTTGCCGTCGTTGCTGACCTTGATGGCGCGGCCGGGCTCGTCGGCGTTGGCGGTGAAGGGCTTGAGGGCGCCGGAGGAGGCGTCCACCGCGGCGAACCGCTCGCGGGTCTGCCCCTCGACCGTCCCGAAGTCACCGCCGACGTACAGGGTGTCGTCGGTGGCCTCCAGCGCGCGCACGGTGGCGGGGACGCCGGGGTGGAAGGAGGCCTTGGGCGTGCAGGTCTCGATGTCGATGGCCGCGAGGCTGGAGACCGGGGTGCCGTTGACGGCGCCGAAGTAGCCGCCCGCGTAGAGGGTCTTGCCGTCCTTGGAGACGGTCAGGGCCCGGACGGTGGCGGTGCCGTCGCCGACGGTGAAGGCCAGCTTGCAGGAGGTGGGGTCGCCCGTGGCGGCGTCCAGCGCCACGAAGTTCACGGCCTCCTGTTCGGTGCCGCCCACGGCGTCGGGCGGGCGGACCGCCGAGAAGGTGCCGCCGGCGAAGACGGTGCCGTTCGCCTCGGCCATGGCGAACACGACCCCGTTCGGCTGCCAGGTGGGCAGCTCGTCGGCGGTGAACGCCACCGGCGGCGTGATCGCCGACGCCGAGGGCATCAGCACCACGCCCAGGCCGGCGCCCGCGCCGGTCAGGGACAGGACGAGGGCAGCGGTCAGCCCTCTGGATCTACGCATGAACCCCCCAGGGCAATCGCCCGGTCTGATGGCTGGAACTGTACGAACAGCCGTGTGCATCCGACGCAGACTAGGACTCGGGTACGTCCCCGGTCACCTCACTTGACCCACTGCATACCAACGGGGGCCAACGGGGTTCACTTCGGGAGCGCACACCGGCACACGACAGGTTTGCCCCGGTCAGGGCCGTGGAGCACGGTGGACATGACCGGGACACGTAAAACGTAGGCGCATCGTAGGCGAAATATACGGCCTCAGCGGTCGATGCGGACGGTGGCGCCCGCCAGTTGGTCCTCGACCTGGCGGACGTCCGCGTCGACCATGATGCGGGCCAGTTCGGGCACGAGGACCGTCGGCTTCCAGCCGAGGATCTCCCGGGCCTTGGCCGCGTCCCCGATGAGTGCGTCGACCTCGCTGGGGCGCTCGTACTTGGGGTCGTAGCGGACGTGCTCGTTCCAGTCGAGACCGGCGTGGGCGAAGGAGGACTCGACGAACTCCCGCACCGTGGCGGCGACTCCGGTGGCCACGACGTAGTCGGTCGGCTCGTCCTGCTGGAGCATGCGCCACATCGCCTCGACGTACTCGGGGGCGTAGCCCCAGTCGCGGACGGCGTCGAGGTTGCCGAGGTAGAGGTGCTCCTGGAGGCCGGCCTTGATCCGGGCGACCGCGCGGGTGATCTTGCGGGTCACGAAGGTCTCGCCGCGGCGCGGGGACTCGTGGTTGAAGAGGATCCCGTTGACGGCGAACATGTCGTACGCCTCCCGGTAGTTGACGGTCGTCCAGTACGCGAAGACCTTCGCCGCCCCGTACGGGCTGCGCGGGTGGAACGGAGTGTCCTCGTTCTGCGGGGGCGGGGTGGAGCCGTACATCTCCGAGGACGAGGCCTGGTAGATCCGGGTGTCCACGCCGCTGGCCCGGATGGCCTCCAGCAGCCGCAGCGCGCCGAGGCCGGTGACGTCGCCGGTGTAGAGCGGCGCGTCGAAGGAGACCCGGACATGGGACTGGGCGCCGAGGTTGTAGACCTCGTCGGGGCGGATGTCGCGCAGCAGGTTCACCAGGGCCACGCCGTCGGAGAGGTCGGCGTGGTGCAGGACGAAGGAACGGTTCGCCGTCTGCGGGTCCTGGTAGATGTGGTCGATCCGCTCCGTGTTGAAGCTGGAGGAGCGCCGCACGAGCCCGTGCACCGTGTAGCCCTTCGAGAGCAGGAGCTCGGCGAGGTACGAGCCGTCCTGTCCGGTGACGCCGGTGATCAGTGCGGTCTTGCCCATGGGTCCCCCTGGGGTCCGTTGTTGCTGTTCCGTGTGAGGCTTCGCCTCGGTGTGTGGTCTGTGCGGCGGGCGGGACGCCGTAAGCCCGGCCCGGGGCGTGCCGGGGGGCTGGCATCATCGGCGGTATGACTAATCCGCAGCCGCTCCTGCCCCCGCACGCCCGCGTCTTCGTCGCCGGACACCGCGGCCTGGTGGGATCCGCGGTCGTCCGCCGCCTCGCCGCCGACGGGTACGAGGTGCTCACCCGCGGCCGCGCCGATCTCGACCTGCGCGACGCCGCCGCGACGGAGGCGTACCTGAGGGACGTCCGCCCCGACGCCGTGGTGCTGGCCGCCGCCAAGGTCGGCGGGATCATGGCCAACAGCACCTACCCGGTGCAGTTCCTGGAGGACAACCTCAGGATCCAGCTCAGCGTGATCGGCGGGGCGCACGCCGCCGGCGTGGGCCGCCTGCTGTTCCTGGGGTCCTCCTGCATCTACCCCAAGCTCGCGCCGCAGCCCATCACGGAGGACGCGCTGCTGACCGGGCCGCTGGAACCGACCAACGAGGCGTACGCGCTGGCCAAGATCGCGGGCATCGTGCAGGTCCAGTCGTACCGCAGGCAGTACGGGGCCTCGTACATCTCCGCCATGCCCACCAACCTGTACGGGCCCGGGGACAACTTCGACCTGGAGTCCTCGCACGTGCTGCCCGCCCTCGTCCGGCGCTTCCACGAGGCCGCCGCCGAGGGGCGCGACGAGGTCACCCTGTGGGGCAGCGGCACCCCGCGCCGGGAGTTCCTGCACGTGGACGACCTGGCGGCCGCCTGCGCCGTGCTGCTGGAGCGCTACGACGGGGACGAGCCCGTCAACGTCGGCTGCGGCGAGGACCTGACCATCAGGGAGCTGGCCGAGACGGTCGCCGAGGTCACCGGGTTCGAGGGCCGGCTCGCGTGGGACACGTCGAAGCCGGACGGGACCCCGCGCAAGCTGCTCGACGTGTCGCGCCTGACGGCGCTGGGCTGGAAGCCCGGCATCGGGCTGCGGGACGGCATCGCCTCCACCTACCGGTGGTGGCTGGAGCAGGACTGACGTCACGCCGGGCCCCTCAGTACGCTCCGCGGCCGTCGACGACGGCGCGGAGGGTACGGCCCATGACGTCGACGTCGCTGGTGAAGGACCAGTTGTCCACGTACTGGAGATCGAGCTGAATCGTTTCGTCCCAGGAGAGGTCGGAGCGTCCGCTGATCTGCCACAGCCCCGTCATCCCCGGCCGGACGGTGAGCCGGCGCAGTTCGACCTCGTCGTACTCGGCCACCTCCTCCGGCAGCGGCGGGCGCGGGCCGACCAGGGACATGGAGCCGGTCAGCACGTTGAACAGCTGCGGCAGTTCGTCGAGCGAGGTGCGGCGCAGCAGCCGGCCCACCCGGGTCACCCGGGGGTCGCGGCGCATCTTGAACATCGGCCCGTCGTTCTCGTTGGCCCCCGACAGCTCGGACTTCAGCCGGTCGGCGTCCACGACCATCGTGCGGAACTTCCACATGACGAACGGGACCCCGTCGCGCCCGATCCGGCGCTGGCTGTAGAAGGCCGGGCCGCGCGAGCCGAGGCGGATGGCCAGCACCAGCGCGAGGAACACCGGCGACAGCAGGAGCAGTCCGAACGCCGCCGCGCCCCGGTCGAGCACGGCCTTGAGCAGGGTCTGGGCACCCCGCCGCACGGGCGGCGCCACCCGCAGCACGGCGAGCCCCCCGGCGGACACGGTCTCCAGGCGCTTGACGGAGACCTCCACCAGGCCGGGGAACACCGCCATCTCCAGCCCCTCGTCGTGCAGCGCCCACGCCACCCGGCGCAGCCGCTCCCCCGCGATCCGCGCCCCGGGGACCACCAGCACCAGGTCGGCGTGGTGGCTGCGGACGGCGCCCAGCACGGCGGCCGAGTCCTCGGTCAGGGCCTCGGGCATCCGGGCGGCGAGGCGGCCGGCGACGGGAACCCCGCCCTCCGGGGAGCCCTGGCCGACGGGGAGCACGCCGACGACCACGTAGGGGTGGTCGGTGCGTGCCGCGAGGTGGGCGATGACGTGGTCGGCGGCGGCGGGTTCGCCGACGACCAGGACCCGGCTGACGGCCTGGGCCTCGCGGCGCGCGGCGAAGAGGTGGCGGTAGGTCAGTTTGCGGTGGGCGACGGTGACGAGGAGGGCGGGCAGCAGGGCGCCCAGGGCGGCCAGCCGGGGGGTGCTCTCCCCGGTGAGCACCCGGGCGACGGCCAGGACACCGATGAGAATCAGCCAGTCGTGCACGACGGGCAGCACTCCGCGGGACTCGCCGAGCGCGCGAGTGGCGTAACGTCGGCGCAGGGCCTGTACGCCGACCCAGGCGAGGGCCGCGCCGAGCGCGCAGTACAGGGGCCTGGCCTGCTGCGCAGCCTCGAAGACCAGGCCCAC
Organism: Streptomyces racemochromogenes; assembly: GCF_044129415.1. Classification (GTDB taxonomy): domain Bacteria; phylum Actinomycetota; class Actinomycetes; order Streptomycetales; family Streptomycetaceae; genus Streptomyces; species Streptomyces racemochromogenes_A. The sequence goes on along the minus strand of NZ_JBBDHD010000024.1, from coordinate 47,226 downwards.
GGGGACGGCGGCGCCGGCGAAGTCGGCCCCCACGGCGGCGGGCAGGTACCAGGGGGCCTTGTCGGCGATGCGCCGGGCCGGGGCGTCCGGGGACCCTTCCGCGCCACCGGCCGCGGCGGCCACTCTTTGCGCAGGAAAATGGACATGCCTCATGGGCCCCCCTGGCACGTGGTCTATGTCGGTGGCGCACGTCCGCCGCTTCCCCGGGCGGCGAACATCTGTCGCACCGGGAAACAGTACGACAAACACCCGTACGGTAAATGCCGTTCGGGTGAACGAGGCCTCTTGTTACCCAAGGGTTAGCAACCGGTATCAACCGTTCCAGGCCCAGCGGACCGTCTTCGCACACAAAGGTGAATGGTTCGGATACCGGATACGTATCTTCGGACAACGAACCGTTTCCAGCCAACCTTTTGATGTGGCCCTGACATCGGACACTCCAGGTGGCACTCTTCGATCCGTTCATCGCACCAGCCCTGATCTGCCCGGTGGCCCACCCAGCCATCCGGAACCCCCCTTGCAGAAGGAGTCTGCGTTGAGTCCCACCCCCCAGCGGCGTGCCACCGCGGCCGGCGCACTCGTGGCCGCGGCGGCCCTGGTCGCCGTAGGCATGCAGGCCGGTACCGCCACCGCCGCCGCCGACGCCACCGCGTCGCAGACCCGCACGGCCGCCCAGCCCAACCCGGGCGCGGCCAACCTCGTACTCAGCGCTTCGGAGCGTGCGACGCTCATCAGCGAAGCCAACTCGACCACGGCGCAGGCTGCCAAGGCCCTCGGCCTCGGCAGCGGCGAGAAGCTGATCGTCCGTGACGTGTCCAAGGACGCCGACGGCACCACGCACACCACCTACGAGCGGACCTACGACGGTCTGCCCGTACTCGGCGGCGACCTGACGGTCCACGCCAAGGGCGGCGTCACCAAGAGCGTGACCAAGGCGAACCAGCACGAGATCAAGGTCGCGGACACCAACGCCACGGTCAGCACCACCGCCGCCGAGGGCCAGGCCGTCGCCGCCGCCAACTCCGCGGGATCCAAGCAGTCCAAGGCCGACAAGGGCGCCCGCAAGGTGATCTGGGCCGGCTCCGGCGTCCCGGTCCTCGCCTTCGAGACCGTCGTCGGCGGCCTCCAGGACGACGGCACCCCGAGCCGCCTGCACGTGATCACCGACGCCAAGACCGGCGCGAAGATCACCCAGTGGCAGGCCGTCGAGACCGGCACCGGCAACACGCAGTACAGCGGCCAGGTGACCCTCGGCACCACCCTGTCGGGCAGCAACTACACGCTGACCGACGGCGGCCGCGGCGGCCACAAGACGTACAACCTCAACGGGGGTTCGTCCGGCACCGGCACGCTGTTCAGCAAGACCACCGACGTCTGGGGCAACGGCCTGCCCTCCAACAAGGAGACGGCCGGCGCGGACGCCGCCTACGGCGCCCAGCTGACGTGGGACTACTACAAGAACGTCCACGGCCGCAACGGCCTGCGCAACGACGGCGTGGCCCCCTACAGCCGGGTCCACTACGGCAACGCGTACGTGAACGCCTTCTGGGACGACTCCTGCTTCTGCATGACCTACGGCGACGGCTCGGGCAACACCAAGCCCCTCACCTCCATCGACGTGGCCGCGCACGAGATGACCCACGGTCTGACCTCGGTCACCGGCAACATGAACTACAGCGGCGAGTCCGGCGGCCTCAACGAGGCCACCTCCGACATCATGGCCGCGGCCGTCGAGTTCTGGGCCAACAACCCGAACGACGTCGGCGACTACCTCGTCGGCGAGAAGATCGACATCAACGGCGACGGCACGCCGCTGCGCTACATGGACAAGCCGAGCAAGGACGGCGCGTCGAAGGACGCGTGGTACTCCGGCATCGGCTCGGTCGACGTCCACTACTCCTCGGGTCCGGCGAACCACTGGTTCTACCTGGCCTCCGAGGGCTCCGGCGCCAAGGTCATCAACGGCGTGAGCTACAACTCGCCGACCTCCGACGGCCTCCCGGTCACCGCGATCGGCCGTGACGCCGCCGCGAAGATCTGGTTCCGCGCGCTGACGGTGGGCTACTTCAAGTCGACCACCGACTACGCCGACGCCCGCGTCCAGACCCTGAAGGCCGCGGCCGACCTCTACGGCGCCGGCTCGACCACGTACAACAACGTGGCCAACGCCTGGGCCGCCATCAACGTCGGCCCGCGCATCAACGACGGGGTCACCGTCACCGCGATCGGGAACCAGACCACCCAGATCAACACCGCGGTGAGCCTCCAGGTCCAGGCGACCAGCACCAACCCGGGCGCCCTGACCTACTCGGCGACCGGCCTGCCGGCCGGCCTGTCGATCAACTCCTCCACCGGCCTGATCTCCGGTACGGCGACCACCGCGGGCACGTCCAACGTGACCGTCACCGTCACCGACTCGGCGAGCAAGACGGGCACCACGTCCTTCACCTGGACCGTCGGCACCTCGCTGCCGAGCGTCTTCGAGAACACGACCGACTACGCGATCAACGACAACGCGACGGTCGAGTCCCCGATCACGGTGAGCGGCCGCCCGGGCAACGCGCCGGCCACGCTCAAGGTGGACGTCAACATCCTGCACACCTACATCGGCGACCTGAAGGTCGACCTGGTGGCGCCGGACGGCAGCGTCTACAACCTGCACAACCGGTCGGGCGGCAGCGCCGACAACATCATCAAGAGCTACACGGTCGACGCCTCGTCCGAGGTGGCCAACGGCGTCTGGAAGCTGCGCGTGAACGACAACGCCAGCCTGGACACCGGCAAGATCGACAGCTGGAAGCTCACCTTCTGACCCCTCGGGGCGGGAAGTGAACCACGGCTGAACCGCTGAAACCACGGGGCCGCCCGGGAGGAAACCTCCCGGGCGGCCCTGTCGCGTGCGGCGGCGGATCAGCCGATCGAGCGGAAGGCCGCGTCGAGGTAGGCCTTGTCGAACACCACGCGGTCCTTGCCGCGCTCCTGGCGGGGCCGGGCGCGGTCCTCGTCGCCCCAGTCGTCGTCGCGGTCGTGACGGCCGTGGTGGTGGTCGTCGGTGGGCTTGAGATAGACCGAGCGGGCGTTCAGGTCGTGGGCGCGCTCGCCCGGCCGCAGCACCTCCTGGGCCTCCCCGCCGCAGCTGTTGTCCCGGAAGACGAGGACCAGCGAGTCGGTCTCGTTGCTCACCGCGAAGGCCGCGCGGTTGCGGGAGGTGCCCGTCAGGCGGTAGCAGGTGTCGTTGTCGGCCGGCTCGATCGTGCCGTGGCGGACGTCCCCGTCGTCGTCCGTGAACCGGTAGTGGATCTCGCCGAGGGTGCCGTGGTCGTGGTCGGGGTCGCTGGCCAGCGACGGGCCGGCGGTGGGCAGGATCAGCGCGGCGGCGGCGAGGAGAGCGGCTGTGGCTGTGGAGCGGAGGCGCATGACAGGGTCCGTTTCTCGCGGGAGGCGTCCGCGGGGCAGCCTAGGAGCCGGCCGGGGCTCCGCAGGGGCGCCATGCGCCACCCGTTCGAAGGTTCACCCTCCTGCCCCGCCCCGTCCCGCCGCTGCGCGCTGCGGGAACCCCCGCGCGGCGCGGCCCCTACGCGCGCTGCTGCGGCCGGGCCGGGGCCGTGGCCTGGGGCGGGACCGGGGCCCCGGAGGGGGCGGCCGACGGGCGGCGGATCAGGAGCAGGACCACCAGGCCACCGGCCAGACCCAGCGCGCCCGAGACCAGGAAGGCGTCCCGCAGCCCGCTCGCGAACGCCGCGTCGACCCACTCCCGCGCCCCGGGCACGGAGCCCAGCAGCCGCCCCGCCCCGCCGGAGGCCAGGGCGTCGGCGGTGCCGGCCGGCTGCCCGTCGAGCCCGTCCGCCAGCCCCGCGTGGAACACCCCGCCCAGCACCGCGATGCCCAGGGCCGTGCCCAGCTGCCGCGAGGTGTTCAGCACACCGCCGGCCATGCCCGCCCGGGTCGGCGGCACCGCCCCCATGGCGGTGGCCGCCAGCGCCGGCATCGACACGCCCACCCCGACCCCGGTCAGCGCCAGCCCCGGCACCAGCGCGGGCCAGCTGTCACCGGCGTCCAGCATCCAGGCCTGGAGCAGCGCGCCCCCGCCGATCAGCAGCAGCCCGCCGCCGATGGTCAGCCGGGCGGAGACCCCGTGCAGCAGCCGTCCGGCCACCGCCGCGACGACGAAGGCCGCGAGGCTCATCGGCACCAGCGCCAGGCCGGCGCCCACCGGGGTCATCCCCTCGGCGGACTGCAGCCACAGGGAGACGTACATCAGGTACGAGAACGCCGCCCCGGAGGTCAGCAGTCCGGCGGTCATGACGGCCGCGAAGACCGGACTGCGGAACAGCGAGAGGTCCAGCATCGGGCGGGAGCCGCGCAGTTCGACGAGGACGAAGGCGGCGAAGGCGACCGCCGCCAAGGCGAACAGCCCGAGGGTGGCCTGCGAGGTCCAGCCGTCCTCACCGGCCCGGATCAGCGCGTACGTCAGGGAGCCGGCCCCGACGGTGAAGGTGAGCATGCCGGGCAGGTCCAGCCCCTGGGCGCCCGGGTCGCGGGACTCGGCCACCGCCCTGAGGGTCACGAACACGGCCAGGGCGCACAGCGGCAGGTTGATGAAGAAGATCCAGCGCCAGCCGAAGTGCTCGGTGAGCAGCCCGCCGACGATCGGCCCGGCCGCGGCGGCGGCGCCGTTGACCGCGCCCCAGACGCCGAAGGCCACCCCGCGGTCGCGGCCCTGGTAGGAGGAGCTGAGCAGGGCCATGGAGGTGGCGGCCATCGCGGCGCCCCCGATGCCCTGGACGGCGCGGAAGGCGATCAGCGCGCCCGGCCCGTCGGCCAGGCCGCAGACCAGGGAGGCGCCGGCGAAGAGCACGAGCCCGCCGAGGTAGACCCGGCGGCGGCCGATCCGGTCGGCGAGCGAGCCGGATCCGAGCAGCAGGGCGGCGAGGGCGAGGGCGTAGACGTCCATCACCCACTGGAGCCCCGAGAAACCGGTGTGCAGGGCGGCGGCCATGTCCGGGAGGGCGACGGTCACGATCGTGACGTCGACCAGGAGCATGAACGCCCCGATGCACACCGCCGTCAGGGGCAGCCATTTGCGCATGGGGATTCTCCTCAAGGTTCTTCCGAGCCGGGGTCGTCGGTGCCCGGCTGATTCTTCTGGGGCCGCCCCACCGTGGCAGCGGGTTCCCGAATCACCCACCCGGAAGCACGCCTGCGCAGGATTCCTGCCACTACAGCCCCTGGAATGATGGGAACCATGCATCCCACACTCCGGGCCCAGGGCCGTCCGGCCGAGCTGGACGCCTTCGACCGGGCCCTCGCCCACGCCCTGTCCCTCGACGGCCGGGCCCCCTTCAGCCGGCTCGCCGAGGTGCTGGAGGTCTCCGACCAGACCGTGGTGCGCCGCTACCACCGGCTGCGCGGCAACGGCCTGCTGCGGGTCGTCGGACTGCCCGTCGGCAGCCGCGTGGGCCTGTTCGAGTCCTGGGTGCGCGTGCAGTGCGCGCCCGACGCCGCGGTCGCGGTGGCCGAGGCGCTGGCCCGCCGGCCTGACATCGCGTGGGTGACGCTGAACTCGGGCGGTACGGAGATCCACTGCATGACCCGGGCCCGGACCCGCGAGGACCGGGACGCCCTGCTGCTGGACAAGCTGCCCCGCACCCGGAGGGTGACGGCCATCAGCGCGCACACCGTGCTGCGCAAGTACATCGGCGGACCCGGCGTCTGGGCGGGGCTGCGGGGGCTGCGCGAGGACCAGGCGGCGGCCCTGCGGCGCCCCGCGCCGGCGCCGGAGCACAAGGAGGCCCGCTACGCCCTCGACGAGGCCGAGCTCGCGCTGCTGGCGGTCCTGCGCCGGGACGGCCGGGCCGGCTATCCGGAGCTGGCCCGGGCCTCGGGCCTGTCGGAGTCCACGGCGCGGCGCCGGCTGGAGCGGCTGCGGGAGCGCGGGGCGGTCTACTTCGACGTCGAGGTCATCCCGGAGCACCTGGGTTTCGAGGCGGACGCCTCCCTGCTGCTGACCGTGCCGCCGGCCCGGCTGGCGGAGGTGGGGGCCGCCCTGGGGAGCCACCCGGAGGTGCCGTTCGCGGCGGCCATCACCGGGGCGGCGAACCTGCTGGCGGTGGTCCTGTGCCGGGACACCGACGCGCTGTACACGTACCTGACCGAGCGGATCGGCGCGGTGCCCGGCATAGGGCAGGTGGAGGTGATCCCGAACCTGCGGACCCTCAAACGGGCCGGGATGCTGGTGGAGGACGGGCGGCTGGTGGATCCGCCGCCCGCCCCCTGAACCCCGCCCCGGGCCCGTCTGCCGGGCCCGGCGCCGGGCGTCAGCGCAGCAGGACGCCGCCCGTCGGATCGGGTTCCGCCACCGGGCCCGCGACCAGGCCCAGTTCGGCGGGGCTCGCCAGCAGCGGGTGGGTGGGCAGGACCCGTACCGTGTAGCCGAAGGGGCCCGTCCGGTCGAGGGCGAGCGGCCCCTCGTACACCCAGCGCCCCTCCAGGTCGGGACCGGCGGCGGGCTTGAGCGGGAAGGTCCGGCCGTCCTTGATCACGTCCTGGGCGTCGACCCGGCCCGCGACGGCCTGCACCTCGACGTCCTCGGGCGCGAGCGCGTCGAGCGCGACGCGCACCCGCAGCGTGAGGGTGGCCCCGAGCTCGGCGGTGCCGCCCACCGGTGTGGCGGCGACGGCCTCCACGTGCTCCACGGCCACCCCTTGCCAGGCCGCCCGGATCCGGCCCTTCCACCAGGCCAGGTCCCGCGCCGCGTCGGCGGTCAGGGCGCGGTGGGAGAGCGCGGCGGGGGCGTAGAGCCGCTCCACGTACTCCCGTACCATCCGCCCCGCGAGCACCTTCGGGCCCAGGGACACCAGGGTGCGCCGGACCATCTCGATCCACCGGTCGGGCAGCCCGGTGCGGCCGGAGCGGTCGTAGAAGCGGGGTGCGACCCGGGTCTCGATCAGCTCGTAGAGGGCGCCCGCCTCCAGGTCGTCGCGCCGCTCCTCGTCCGTGCCGAGCCCGTCGGCCGTGGGGATGGCCCAGCCGAAGTCCGGCTCGAACCACTCGTCCCACCAGCCGTCCAGGACCGACAGGTTGAGGCAGCCGTTGAGGGCGGCCTTCATCCCGCTGGTCCCGCATGCCTCCAGCGGCCGCAGCGGGTTGTTGAGCCAGACGTCGCAGCCCGGGTAGAGCTTCTGCGCCATCGCCATGCCGTAGTCCGGCAGGAAGACGATCCGGTGGCGCACGCGCGGGTCGTCCGAGAAGCGCACCAGCTCCTGCACGAGCCGCTTGCCGCCGTCGTCCGCCGGGTGCGCCTTGCCCGCGACGACGATCTGCACGGGCCGGTCGGGGTCCAGCAGCAGGCGGCGCAGCCGTTCGGGGTCGCGCAGCATCAGGGTGAGCCGCTTGTAGGAGGGGACGCGCCGGGCGAAGCCGATGGTCAGCACGTCCGGGTCGAGGACGGTGTCCACCCAGCCGAGCTCGGCGTCGGCGGCGCCGCGCTGCTTCCAGGAGGTGCGCAGCCGGTCCCGCACCTCCTGCACCAGTTGTTCGCGCAGGGAGCGGCGCACGTCCCACACGTCCTGGTCGGCGATCTGGGCGACGGCGTCCCAGCGGGTGGAGCCGCCGACGGCGAGGGCGTCCTCGGTGCGCCCGGGGCCGATCTGGCGGGCGCCGAGCCGCATGACCTCGGGGGCGACCCAGGTCGGGGCGTGCACCCCGTTGGTCACGGAGGTGATGGGCACGTCGGCCGGGTCGAAGCCCGGCCAGAGCCCGGCGAACATGTCGCGGCTGACGGCGCCGTGCAGGGTGGAGACCCCGTTGGCGCGCTGGGCGAGGCGCAGGCCCATGACGGCCATGTTGAACACGCCGGGGTCGCCGCCGGGGTAGGACTCGGCACCGAGTTCCAGGATCCGCTCGACGGGGACGCCGGCCAGTTCGCCGCCCTCGCCGAAGTGGCGGGCGACGAGGGAGCGCTCGAAGCGGTCGATGCCGGCGGGGACGGGGGTGTGGGTGGTGAAGACGGTCCCGGCGCGGACGGCCTCGACGGCGGCCTCGAAGCCGAGGCCGCGCTCCCCTTCCAGTTCCCTTATGCGTTCGAGGCCGAGGAAGCCGGCGTGGCCCTCGTTGGTGTGGAAGACCTCGGGGTCGGGGTGACCGGTGATGCGGCAGTAGGCGCGGACGGCCCGGACGCCGCCGATGCCGAGCAGCATCTCCTGGAGGAGGCGGTGGTCGCTGCCGCCGCCGTAGAGCCGGTCGGTCACCTCGCGGGCGCCGGCGTCGTTGTCCTCGACGTCGGAGTCGAGCAGCAGCAGCGGGACGCGGCCGACGCGGGCCTGCCAGATGTGCGCGTGCAACGACCGTCCGCCGGGGAGGGTGAGGGTGACGCGGGCGGGGGTGCCGTCCTCCTGGCGGAGCAGGGCCAGCGGCAGCTCGTGGGGGTCGAGTACGGGGTAGTGCTCCTGCTGCCAGCCGTCGCGGGAGAGGGACTGGCGGAAGTAGCCGTGCCGGTAGAGCAGCCCGACGCCGATGATCGGGACGCCGAGGTCGCTGGCGGCCTTGAGGTGGTCGCCGGCGAGGATCCCGAGGCCGCCGGAGTACTGGGGAAGGGCGGCGGTGATGCCGAATTCGGGGGAGAAGTAAGCGATGGCGGCGGGGAGGGCGCCGCTGTTCTCGTGGGTCTGGTACCACCTGCCGCCGCGGACGTAGTCGTCGAGGTCGGCGACCGCGACGGCGAGCCGGCGCAGGAAGCGCCGGTCGGCGGCGAGTTCCGCGAGCCGGGCGGCGGGGACGGCGCCCAGCAGCCGGACCGGGTCGCCGCCGGCGGCCTGCCAGCCCTCGGGGTCGACGGAGTGGAAGAGTTCGCGGGTTTCCGTATGCCACGACCAGCGCAGATTGCGCGCGAGCTCGGCGAGTGGCATGAGGGGTTCGGGGAGGACGGGGCGCACGGTGAATCGACGGATAGCCTTCACGTGTTCCACCTTCGCAGGGGATGACGGATCGGAGCGGCCGCACCACGCTGTGCAGACGCGCAACGCCCCCGGAAATCTACTGCGGGAGCCGGTCGCCGGGCGGCCGTTCGTCCAACAGGTCCGCCAGGTACGGGCGCAGCCCGGGCGGCACGAGGCCGCGTTCGAGGCCGCGCAGCAGGTCCAGGACCGGGGCGGAGACGAAGTACCCGAGCCGCAGCAGGGCGTGCAGCTCGCTCTCCAGCGCCTCGGGGTCGGTCTCGGTGACGGCGGCGCGGGCCAGGGCGGCGCACAGCCGGCGGCCGGCGTCGGCGTCCCACGCGTCGGGCCGGTCGGCGGCCTCGGCGGCGGCCAGGCCCCGCACCCGGGGGTCGGGGTCCCGCAGCCGCCGTACGCACTCGCGGGCCCGGGGGTCGGCGTCGAGGCGGTCCCACTCCTCCAGCCCGCGCGCCCCGGCCCCGGTCAGCAGCACCCGGGCGGTGCTGCCGGCGTCGAGCCGGTCGACGGCCCGCCCGTAGAGCTCGATGCGCTCCAGCACCACCCACGCCCCGTCGGGGGTGCGCAGCCGCGAGCCGGTCCGCGGGGCCCCGCGCAGGCAGCGCACCACGGCGAGGGTGGCGGTTCCGCCGGGGGTGACGGGTGCGGAGACCTGGAGCCGCCCGGCCCGCGCGAGGAGCCGCTCCAGCGCGGGCGGGGCGGGCCAGATCCGTCCGAGCCGCCGGAGCCCGAGGTCGCTGATGCCGCCCTCGACGGCGACGAGCGCGCCCAGCTGCGCCTCCAGCGCGCCGGGGTCCTCCTCGGCGCAGGCGGCCTCGACGAGCACGCCGGCCAGTTCCCCCTCCGAGCCGGGGTCCCACACGGCGGCGCTCACCCGCCGCGCGGTCCGTTCGCGCTGCCGGGGGTCGGGATGCACGAGCTGCTCGGTCAGACCCATGCCGCGCATTCTCGCGCGGATCGGGCGCCCGGGTGACCCCTTCCGAAGTGCTGAAACACCGTCAGTCGCCGGCCGCCGGCGCGCGGGGTGGCGCCCGGCGGCGGAGTGTGCCCACGGGGCGTGTGGGGTCAGCGGGGCGGAAGGTGCGGGGGTGACTCGTTGGACGTCACTTGGTCCTCGCCGACTTGACGGAGCCTCGGCGGATGTCGAGCGGACCCTTGGGGAATGGGGTCCTCCCTACGTACGAGTAGTTGACCGACAGCACGGATTGGGCGCCGGGAGATTGGGAAGGGCTGAGCGGGTACACGCGGTACACGCACGGCAGCACCCTCCCCCGACCTTCTCCCGCCACCCGAGTGAACGCGGACAGGAGCGGCCATGCCCGCAGCCCAGCCGTCTTCCGAGCGGCTAGAAACAGAGCGAACAGAGCGTGCACTACCAGCCGTGATTCCGGCTGGCCCGTCACCGAGCCCTGCGAACTGCCTCCAGGTGATCCCATCATGATCGGTCGCATTCCCGTGCTGGACGTCCGCCCCGCCGTCGACTGCGGCGCCAGACCCGCCAAAGCGGTGGTGGACGAGGTCTTCGAGATTTCCGCCACCGTCTTCCGGGAGGGTCACGACGCCGTTTCCGCCCATGTGGTCCTGCGCGATCCGAACGGGCGGCTGCGCCCTCCGGTCCCGATGCGCGAGCTGGCCCCCGGCACCGACCGGTGGGGGGCCCGGGTCTCCGCCGAGGTCGAGGGGAGGTGGACGTACACCGTCGAGGCGTGGAGCGATCCGGTGGCCACCTGGCGCGCCCATGCCGCGGTCAAGATCCCCGCGGACATCGACACCGGGCTGGTGTTCCTGGAGGGTGCCGAGCTCTACGAGCGGGTGGCCGCCAGGATTCCCAAGCGCGACGGGCGCGAGGCCGTGCTGGCCGCCGCGGACGCGATGCGCGACGAGGACCTCCCCGTGGAGGTGCGCCACGCGGCCGCGCTCGCTCCGGCCGTCGACGCGGCGCTGGCGCGGCGGCCGTACCGGGAGCTGGTGACCTCCGCGAAGGCGCTGCCCCTGCTCGTCGAACGCAAGCGGGCCCTCTTCGGGTCCTGGTACGAGATGTTCCCCCGCTCCGAGGGAGCGGTGGTGGAGCCCGGCTCGGCTCCTGTGAGCGGTACGTTCCGGACCGCCGCCGACCGGCTTCCGGCCATTGCCGCCATGGGCTTCGACGTGGTGTACCTGCCGCCGATCCACCCGATCGGGTCGACCTACCGCAAGGGCCCCAACAACACGCTTTCCGCGGGGAGTTGGGATCCGGGGGTGCCGTGGGCGATCGGCTCCCCCGAGGGCGGGCACGACGCCGTCCACCCCGACCTGGGGACGCTGGAGGACTTCGACGCCTTCGTGGCGCGGGCCCGCGAGCTGCGGCTGGAGATCGCCCTGGACTTCGCCCTGCAGTGCTCCCCGGACCACCCCTGGGTGGACAAGCACCCGGAGTGGTTCCGCCACCGCGCCGACGGGACGATCGCCTACGCCGAGAACCCGCCGAAGAAGTACCAGGACATCTACCCGGTCCACTTCGACACCGACATGGCCGGGATCGTCGAGGAGACCTGCCGGATCCTGCGGCACTGGATGGACCACGGCGTCCGGATCTTCCGGGTGGACAACCCGCACACCAAGCCGGTCGTCTTCTGGCAGAAGGTGATCGCGGACATCAACAAGTCCGACCCCGACGTGATCTTCCTGGCGGAGGCCTTCACCCGCCCGGCCATGATGCGGGCGCTGGCCTCGGTCGGCTTCCAGCAGTCGTACACGTACTTCACCTGGCGCAACACCAAGTCCGAGCTGACCGAGTACCTGACCGAGCTGACCGGGGACCGCTCGGCCTCCGTGATGCGGCCGAACTTCTTCGTCAACACGCCCGACATCCTCCACGAGTACCTCCAGAAGGGCGGCCGCCCGGCCTTCGAGGTCCGCGCGGTCCTGGCCGCCACCCTCTCCCCCACCTGGGGCGTCTATGCCGGCTACGAGCTGTGCGAGAACGAGCCGGTGCGCGAGGGCAGCGAGGAGTACCTGAACTCCGAGAAGTACGAGCTGCGCCCGCGCGACTGGGCCGCCGCCGACCGCGAGGGCCGCACCATCGCCCCGCTGATCACCGCGCTGAACCGGCTGCGCCGGCGCAACCCGGCCCTCCAGCAGCTGCGGGACCTCCACTTCCACTCGACCGACAACGAACAGGTGATCGCCTATTCGAAGCACGCGGGTGGCGATTCCGTACTGGTGGTCGTCAACCTCGATCCGCACCACACCCAGGAGGCGACGGTCTCGTTGGACATGCCGGTACTCGGCCTCGACTGGCACGGGTCCCTCGCGGTGCGCGACGAGCTCACCGGCGAGACCTATCACTGGGGCAGGGCGAACTACGTGCGCCTGGAACCGGGCCGTACGCCCGCGCACGTCCTGGCCGCCCTGCGACCGTCCCCGCCCACCGGAGGGTCACCCACCACATGATGATCAACGACCCCGTCCCCGACACGTTCGAGGACACCCCCGCCAAGGACCGCGATCCCGACTGGTTCAAGCGGGCCGTCTTCTACGAGGTCCTCGTCCGCTCCTTCCACGACAGCAACGGCGACGGCGTCGGGGACCTCAAGGGGCTCACCCAGAAACTGGACTACCTCCAGTGGCTGGGCATCGACTGCCTCTGGCTGCCGCCGTTCTTCGCCTCGCCGCTGCGCGACGGCGGCTACGACGTCTCCGACTACACCTCCGTGCTCCCCGAGTTCGGAGACCTCGCCGACTTCGTGGAGTTCGTGGACGCCGCGCACAGCCGCGGCATGCGGGTGATCATCGACTTCGTCATGAACCACACCAGCGACCAGCACGAGTGGTTCCAGCAGTCCCGCAAGGACCCGGACGGGCCCTACGGGGACTACTACATGTGGGCGGACAACGACAAGCAGTACCAGGACGCCCGGATCATCTTCGTCGACACCGAGACCTCGAACTGGACGTACGACCCGGTCCGCAAGCAGTACTACTGGCACCGCTTCTTCTCGCACCAGCCGGACCTGAACTTCGAGAACCCGGCCGTGCAGGAGGAGATCATCTCCGCGCTGCGGTTCTGGCTCGACCTCGGCATCGACGGCTTCCGCCTCGACGCCGTGCCCTACCTGTACGCCGAGGAGGGCACCAACTGCGAGAACCTGCCGCGCACCCACGCGCTCCTCAAGCGGGTCAGAGCGGAGATCGACGCGCACTACCCGGACACCGTCCTGCTCGCCGAGGCCAACCAGTGGCCCGAGGACGTCGTGGACTACTTCGGGAACTACGCCACCGGCGGGGACGAGTGCCACATGGCCTTCCACTTCCCCGTCATGCCGCGCATCTTCATGGCCGTGCGCCGCGAGTCGCGCTACCCCGTCTCGGAGATCCTGGCCAAGACCCCGGAGATCCCGGAGCGCTGCCAGTGGGGCATCTTCCTGCGCAACCACGACGAGCTCACCCTCGAAATGGTCACGGACGAAGAGCGCGACTACATGTACTCCGAGTACGCCAAGGACCCCCGGATGCGCGCCAACATCGGCATCCGGCGCCGCCTCGCGCCGCTCCTGGACAACGACCGCAACCAGATCGAGCTGTTCACCGCCCTGCTGCTGTCCCTGCCCGGCTCGCCGATCCTCTACTACGGCGACGAGATCGGCATGGGCGACAACATCTGGCTGGGCGACCGAGACGGCGTGCGCACGCCCATGCAGTGGACCCCCGACCGCAACGCCGGTTTCTCCTCCTGCGATCCGGGAAGGCTGAACCTGCCGGTCATCATGGACCCGGTCTACGGGTACCAGGTCACCAACGTCGAGGCGGCCATGGCGTCGCCCTCCTCACTGCTGCACTGGACCCGCAGGCTCATCGAGATCCGCAAGGTGAACCCCGCCTTCGGACTCGGCTCGTACACCGAACTGCCCTCGTCCAACCCGGCCGTCCTCGCGTTCCTGCGCGAGTACGGGGACGACCTGGTGCTGTGCGTGCACAACTTCTCGCGCTTCGCGCAGCCCACCGAGCTGGACCTGCGGTCCTTCAACGGGCGGGTCCCGGTGGAGCTCACGGGTGACGTGCGCTTCCCGCCGATCGGGGAATGGCCGTACCTGCTGACCCTGGCGGGCCACGGCTTCTACTGGTTCCGCCTGCGCCGGGAGTAGGCGCCGGCACTAGGCCAGTCGCGCGAACCTGCGCGGCACCGGAACGGGGCGGGCACTCCAACGGGTCAACGCCCGCCCCTGTACGGAGCATCCTGACCCGACACTCGCACTTACCGGAGAAGCAACTGCCGCACATCCGGGACACTCTGCGCATTCTGTGACGGCCCGGGGAAAGGACGCGACGCCATGTCGGAGGCTGCATCCGCCCGGAGCCGGCTGGCGGCCGACCGGGCCGCCGGGATCGGCCCGCTCGAACCGATGCTGAGGGAATGGCTGCCCCGGCAGCGCTGGTTCGCGGGCAAGGGACGCGGGATCGGCCGGCTCCGGCCCGTCTCGGCGGCCGAGCTGCTGCCCCCGGGATCCGTCCCGGGACTGCTGCACCTGCTGCTCGACGTGGACGGGGACTGCTACCAGCTGCTGCTGGGCATCCGCCCCACCCCGCTGCCGCCAGCCCTCGCCCCCGCCCTGATCGGCCACGCCCGCTCCGGCGCGTACGCCGGCAGCGCCGTGTACGAGGCCCTGGGCGATCCCCGGCTCGCCGCCCTGCTGCTGGAGCGGCTGCGCGCGCCCGGCACCCTGGGTCCGCTCCGCTTCGACCGGGACCCGGACGCCCCGATCGAACCCGGGCTCGCCCCCCGCCCGCTGTCCGGGGAACAGACCAACTCCTCGCTGATCTACGGGGATTCGTACATCCTGAAGGTCTTCCGCCGGGTCGGCCCCGGGATCAACCCGGACCTGGAGCTGCCCAGAGCGCTCGCCGCCGCCGGCTGCGCCCGCGTCCCGGCCCCGGTCGCCTGGTACGAGGCCGCGCCCGACGGTGGAGAACCGTTGACCCTGGGCGTGCTCCAGCCCTACCTGCGCGGCTCCGACGACGGCTGGCAGCTGGCCCTGCGCCGGCTCGGCGCGGGCGCCGACTTCACCGCCGAGGCACACGCCCTCGGCCGGGCCACCGCCGAGGTGCACAGCGCCCTCGCCGACGCCCTGCCCACGCTGGCCCTGGGCCCCGAGCAGACCGCCCGGCTCGCCGCCGGGATGACCGCGCGGCTGGCCGCCACCGCCCGCGAGGTGCCCGCCCTGCGGCCCTTCGAGGCCGGGCTGCGCGGGGCCTTCGACGCCCTGGCCGCCTCGCGGGGCGCGGGGGTGCCCGCCCAGCGCATCCACGGCGACCTGCACCTGGGCCAGACCCTGCGCACCGCCGACGGGAGCTGGGCGCTGATCGACTTCGAGGGCGAGCCCGCCCGCCCGCTGGCCGACCGGCGCCGCCCCGAACCGGCCGTCCGCGACATCGCCGGGATACTGCGCTCCTTCGACTACGCCGCCCGCTCGCACCGGCCCTTCGCCCCCGCCTGGGCGGATGCCTGCCGGGCCGCGTTCTGCGAGGGCTACGCCCGTACCACCGGCCGCGACCCGCGCGAGGACCCGGTCCTGCTGCGCGCGTACGAGACCGACAAGGCGGTGTACGAGGCCCGCTACGAGTTCCGGCACCGCCCCGACTGGCTGCACGTCCCGATGGCGGCGATCCGCCGGCTGTCGGCGCCCGAACGCCCCGCCCACCGCATGCCCCCGCCCGTACCCGGCACCGCCCCCCACCCGAAGCCCCCGAGGAGGCCGCTCGCGTGAGCGCCGCACGACAGCCGTCACCGACCGTCCGCGAGGAAGCCGCTGCGGCCCCCGAGTCCCCGAACCCGAAACGGCCCCGCGCCCCGCGCGCCCGCCGCGCCGCCCCGCCGCACGGGGTCCGTCCGGCGCCCGCGCTGGAACCGGGGGAACGGGCCCGGCTGCTGGAGGGCCGCCACCACGACCCGCACGCGCTGCTGGGCGCCCGCGCCCAGCGGGGCGGGGTGGCCTTCCGGGTGCTGCGCCCGTACGCGAAGGCCGTCACCATCGTGGCGAAGGGGCTGCGGACCGAGCTCCTCGACGAGGGGGACGGGCTGTTCTCCGGGCTGCTGCCGCTGACCGGGGTACCGGACTACCGGCTGCTGGTGACGTACGACAGCGACGAGATCGAGATCCACGACCCGTACCGGTTCCTGCCCACCCTCGGCGAGCTGGACCTGCACCTGATCGGCGAGGGCAGGCACGAGGAGCTGTGGAAGGCACTGGGCTCGGAGGTCATGGAGCACCAGGGCGTGGCCGGCACCCGGTTCACGGTGTGGGCGCCGAACGCACAGGGCGTGCGGGTCACCGGGGACTTCTCGTACTGGGACCCGGTGGCGTACCCGATGCGCTCGCTGGGCTCGACCGGGGTGTGGGAGCTGTTCCTGCCGGGGGTGGGCGAGGGGACCCTGTACAAGTACGACATCACCCGCCCGGACGGCGGCCACACCCTGCGCGCCGACCCGATGGCCCGCTCCGCGGAGGTCCCGCCGGCGAACGCCTCGGTGGTCACCGCCTCCCGCTACGAGTGGGGGGACGCGCGGTGGATGGCCGCGCGGGGGGTGCGCCCGGCGCACCAGTCCCCGATGTCGGTGTACGAGCTGCACCTGGCGTCGTGGCGGCCGGGGCTGAGCTACCGCAGCCTGGCCGAGCAGCTGCCCTCGTACGTCAAGGAGCTGGGCTTCACCCACGTGGAGTTCATGCCGGTCGCCGAGCACCCCTTCGGCGGCTCGTGGGGCTACCAGGTCACCGGCTTCTACGCGCCGACCTCGCGGCTGGGCACCCCGGACGACTTCCGGTTCCTGGTGGACTCGCTGCACCGGGCGGGGATCGGGGTGATCGTCGACTGGGTGCCCGCGCACTTCCCGCGCGACGACTGGGCCCTGGCCGAGTTCGACGGGCGGCCGCTGTACGAGCACCAGGACCCGCGCCGGGCCGCGCACCCGGACTGGGGGACGCTGGAGTTCGACTACGGCCGCAAGGAGGTCCGCAACTTCCTGGTGGCCAACGCCGTGTACTGGTGCCAGGAGTTCCACGTGGACGGGCTGCGCGTGGACGCGGTGGCCTCGATGCTGTACCTGGACTACTCGCGCGAGGAGGGCGACTGGTCGCCGAACGAGCACGGCGGCCGGGAGAACCTGGACGCGGTGGCGCTGCTCCAGGAGATGAACGCGACGGTCTACCGGCGCTGCCCGGGCGTGGTGACGATCGCCGAGGAGTCCACGGCCTGGAACGGGGTCACCCGGCCGACGGACGCGGGCGGGCTGGGCTTCGGCCTGAAGTGGAACATGGGCTGGATGCACGACACGCTGCGGTACGTGTCCAAGGAGCCGGTGCACCGCAAGTACCACCACCACGACATGACCTTCGGGATGGTCTACGCGTTCAGCGAGAACTACGTGCTGCCGATCTCGCACGACGAGGTGGTGCACGGCAAGCGCTCGCTGGTGTCGAAGATGCCGGGCGACTGGTGGCAGCAGCGGGCCACGCACCGGGCGTACCTGGGGTTCATGTGGGCCCATCCCGGCAAGCAGCTGCTGTTCATGGGGCAGGAGTTCGCGCAGGGCTCGGAGTGGTCGGAGACCTACGGGCCGGACTGGTGGGTGCTGGACTCCTCGTACCCGGCGGCCGGGGACCACCGGGGCGTGCGGGAGCTGGTGCGCGACCTGAACCGGGCGTACACGGCGGCGCCGGCGCTGTGGGAGCGGGACTCGGTGCCGGAGGGCTTCGCGTGGGTGGAGGCGGACGCCGCCGACGACAACGTCTTCGCGTTCCTGCGGTACGCGGGCGACGGCTCGCCACTGCTGTGCGTGTCGAACTTCTCGCCGGTGGTCCGGCACGGGTACCGGGTCGGAGTGCCGGACGAGGTCCCGCTGTGGCGGGAGGTCCTCAACACGGACCTGGAGGTGTACGGCGGCAGCGGCGTCCACCACGGCCGCCCGCTGCGCCCTGAGCCGGTGCCGGCCCAGGGGCGGGGGAAGAGCCTGCGGATGACGCTGCCGCCGATGGCGACGGTCTGGCTCAGGCCCTGACGAGCGCCTCCTCCAGCTCCTGGAGGAGGCGGCGCTTGGGACGGGCACCGGTGATCTGCCGGACGGGCTCGCCGTCACGGAAGAGGAGCATGGTGGGCATGGACAGCACTCCGTAGCGCGTGACGGCGTCCGGGTTGGAGTCCGCGTCGATCTGCACGACCTTGAGGCGCCCCGCCTGCTCTGCCGCCACGGCGGAGAGTACGGGGGCGAGCTGGCGGCAGGGTCCGCACCAGTCCGCGGTGAACTCCACCAGGACGGCGCGGTCCCGCTCCGCCAGCACCTCCGCCGCGAAGTCCGCGTCGGTCACCTCGGCCACACCCTTGGCGTGGATCATCGTGTTCCCCTCTCCCAGCCGGTCATCTCGCAGCGCGGCTGTGCCTGTCCGGCGGCCTCCTCGGCCGCCGCCAACTGGTGCGCGACCTGCTCGCGTACGTCGGCCAGCCGGCCGATCAGCCCGTCGAGCTCGGCGAGCTTGCGCCGGTAGACGGCGAGCGAGGCGGGGCAGCTGTCGCCGGCCGGGTGGCCGTCGCGCAGGCAGTCGACGAACGGGCGCGTGTCCTCCAGGTCGAAGCCGAAGTCCTGGAGGGTGCGGATCTGCAGCAGGAGCCGCAGGTCGTCCTCGTCGTAGTCGCGGTAGCCGTTTTCGGCCCGCCGGGCGGTCAGGAGACCGCGCGATTCGTAGTACCTCAGCGTCCGGGTGCTGGTCCCGGCGCGTTCCGCCAGTTCGCCGATGCGCATGGCCCGACCGTACGGCTTGACGTCGACGTCAGGGAAAGGGCCGTCGAAGGGCGGGGTTTCGGGGGCCCTCGCTACCCCCGTACGCGAGGGCCCCGTCATGGATCACGTACGGCGTGGGGGTGCGGTTCACGGTGTGTGGCGGGGATCACGCCATGGGGAGGGGAAGCCGCCTGAAATGGAGTGGCGGGATCCGTACGCTGTGAATGGATCTTCCGACCATCCGATTACCGGACGGTCGCCGGGAAAACCGCCTAAAGTCACGAACTCCATAGGACTTTCCTACGAGTTATTGGCTTGTTTGAACGGCCTGTAGTCGCCACGGCTCAGCCACTTCTACCGTGTGCCCTGTGCACTCCAGCCCACCTTTCAATGCCCCCGCCGCGCGTCGCCTGCGCGCGGCCCTGGGCATGGCGCCCGGTCATGTCGCCTACGGCCTGCGGGCCCAGTACGGCCTGCTCGTCACGCCCGAGACCGTGATGGCCTGGGAGCAGGGCGAGCGGTCGCCCAGCTCCGCCGAGCTCACCGCCCTCGCCGGCGTGCTCTGGTGCTCCCCCGGGGAACTCCTCGCCGAGCCCGTCACCCTGCGGGAGCACCGGCTGGCCCGCGGCATGGACCCCGAGGACCTGGCCCGCCGGGTCGGTGTGGAGCCGAACGCGTACCTGAAGATGGAGGAGAGCGGGCGCTGGAAGGGCAACGAACGCCAGTCCGCCGCCCTGGCCTCCGCCCTCAAGCTGAGCCTGGCCCAGTTCGTGGGGGTGACCGGCAAGCAGGAGGAGCTCGACGGGCTGCTGCGCAGCGCGGCCACCACCCGCTGGCAGGCGTACGTCAAGCCGCTGGCCAAGCTGCTGCCGGTGCCCAAGGCCCATCTGGAGCGGGTCCTGGAGCTGCTCCACAACGAGTACCAGCAGCGGATGGTGGCCACGGTCAGCTGGGGCGGCGGCGAGAGCTCGACCTGGACCGGGGACGCCGGCCGGGAGTACCTGGACGCCATCTCCGAGCGGTTCTGGTCACTGGCCGGCGGTGCGGGATAGGAGCGGGACGGGACGCGTCCGCCGCGCCCGGCGCGGGGCCGGCGGCCCCGGACACCCCTCACGGGAGGCGGCGTCGGGGCCGTCCGGCGCACAACCGGGGACGAAGGTCCCGGCGGCCCGGACCACAGGCCCCGGCCGCGGGGCGGGGCGGCGGGGCGGGGTCAGAAGACGGACTCGGCCTCGTACATGCGGTCGTCGGGGACCGTCTTCAGCTCGGTGACGGCCTCGGCCAGCGGGGCCATCACCACGTCGGTGCCGCGCAGGGCGGTCATGTTGCCGAAGTCCCCGCGGTGGACGGCCTCGACGGCGTGCCAGCCGAAGCGCGTGGCCAGGACGCGGTCGTAGGCGGTGGGCACGCCGCCGCGCTGGACGTGGCCGAGGATGACCGGGCGGGCCTCCTTGCCGAGGCGGTGCTCCAGCTCGACGGCCAGCCGGTTGCCGATGCCGGCGAAGCGCTCGTGGCCGTAGGCGTCGATGGCGCCCTTCTCGTAGGGCATGGAGCCCTCGGCCGGGTGCGCGCCCTCGGCGACGCAGATGACGGCGAACTTCTTCCCCCGGGCGAACCGTTCTTCCACCATCTTGACCAGCGCGTCCACCTCGAAGGGACGCTCGGGCAGGCAGATGCCGTGGGCGCCGCCGGCCATCCCGGACTCCAGGGCGATCCAGCCCGCGTGGCGGCCCATGACCTCGACGACCATCACGCGCTGGTGCGATTCGGCGGTGGTCTTGAGGCGGTCGATGGCCTCGGTGGCCACGGTGACGGCGGTGTCGAAGCCGAAGGTGCGGTCGGTGGCGGAGATGTCGTTGTCGATGGTCTTCGGGACGCCGACGACCGGCATCCCGGCGTCCGAGAGCATCCGGGAGGCGGTCAGCGTGCCCTCGCCGCCGATCGGGATCAGGGCGTCGATCTCGTAGCGCCGCGCCAGTTCCTCGGCGTTCTCGGCGGCTTCGTGCAGCCGGGCGCGCTCCATGCGCGCCGAGCCGAGGATGGTGCCGCCCCGGGCGAGGATGCCGCTGACGGCGTTGATGTCCAGGGGGCGGTAGTGGCCGTCGAGGAGGCCCTTGAACCCGTCCTCGAAACCGATGACCTCGTCGCCGTGGCCGACCAGCGCACGGTGCACGACCGACCGGATGACGGCGTTCAGGCCGGGACAGTCGCCGCCTGCGGTGAGAACTCCGATACGCATCGTCCTGTGTCTCCTGCCCGTGGTCGCACTTGATGGTCGCCATGATGGTCGTATTGATCCCAGGTGTCCGATTGTTCCATGGCGCCCGGGGGGCGCGCCCTCCGCACCACCCGGCCCACCAGGCCTTTCGTCCCGGCCACCCGGGACCTTCTTCCGGCGGGCGCATTATCCACTGACCGGGGTATTGTCAAGAGATCGAGCCAGACCAAACGAAATATCCACCAGCATGGACGGAGAGCACGCGTGACGCGCAGCGTGTACGTGACCGGGATCGAACGGGGGGACGGCCGCCAGGTCGTCGAACTGGGGATCATGGAGCTGCTGACCCGCCAGACGGGACGGGTCGGCGTCTACCGCCCTCTGCTGCACGACGCACCGGACCGCCTCTTCGACCTCCTCAAGGCCCGCTACCGGCTCGACCAGGAGGCCTCGGCGGCGTACGGGATGGAGTACGGGGAGGCCTCGGCGGTCCTGGCCGAGAAGGGCACCGACGAACTGGTCTCCCGGCTCGTGGACCGCTACCACCGGGTGGCACGCGACTACGAGGTCATGCTGGTCCTCGGCACCGACTACGCCGACACCAACCTCCCCGACGAGCTGGCGCTGAACGCCCGCCTCGCCAACGAGCTGGGCGCGGTCGTCGTGCCCGTCGTGGGCGGCACCAAGCGGCCCGCCGACGCGGTGCGCGCCGAGGCCCGCAACGCCTACCGGGCCTACGAGGGCCTGGGCTGCCACGTGGTGGCGATGGTGGTCAACCGGGTCGCCGCCGGCGACCGGGACTCCATAGCCGAGCGGCTCGCCGCGCGCCTCCCCGTGCCCTGCTACGTCCTGCCGGACGACAAGTCCCTGTCGGCTCCGACCGTCGCCCAGATCACCCGGGCCCTGGGCGGCGAGGTGCTCCTCGGCGACGACGCCGGGCTGGCGCGCGACGCGGTGGACTTCGTCTTCGGCGGCGCGATGCTGCCCAACTTCCTGGCCGCCCTGACCCCCGGCTGTCTGGTGGTCACCCCCGGGGACCGCGCCGACCTGGTCGTCGGCGCGCTGGCCGCGCACGCCTCCGGGACCCCGCCGATCGCCGGCGTGCTGCTGACGCTGGGCGAGCGCCCGGGCCAGGACGTCCTGTCCCTCGCCTCCAAGCTGGCGCCCGGCACCCCGGTGGTCTCGGTGGCCGGCAACAGCTTCCCGACGGCCGCCGAACTCTTCTCGCTGCAGAGCCGTTTGAACTCCGCCACCCCGCGCAAGCTGGAGACGGCGCTCGGCCTCTTCGAGCGGCACGTGAACACCTCCGAGCTGCGCGGCCTGCTCTCGGTGGCCCGCTCGGAGCGCGTCACCCCGATGATGTTCGAGCACGAGCTGCTGGAACGGGCCCGCGCCCAGCGGCGGCGCGTGGTCCTGCCCGAGGGCACCGAGGAGCGGGTGCTGCGGGCCGCCGACGTGGTGCTGCGCCGCGGGGTCTGCGACCTGACCCTGCTGGGCGAGGAGCAGGCGATCCTGAAGAAGGCCGCCGACCTGGGCGTCGACATCTCGCGCGCGCAGCTCATCGACCCGGCGACCTCCCCGATGCGGGAACGTTTCGCCGAGTACTACGCGCAGTGTCGCGCCCACAAGGGCATGACCGTCGAGCTGGCCCACGACGTGGTCACCGACGTCAACTACTTCGGCACGCTGATGGTCCAGGAGGGCCTGGCCGACGGCATGGTCTCCGGCTCCGTGCACTCCACCGCCGCGACCATCCGCCCGGCCTTCGAGATCATCAAGACCAAGCCGGAGGCGTCGATCGTCTCCTCCGTCTTCTTCATGTGCCTGGCCGACCAGGTCCTCGTCTACGGGGACTGCGCGGTCAACCCGGACCCGGACGCCGAGCAGCTCGCCGACATCGCCGTCCAGTCGGCCGCCACCGCGGCGGCCTTCGGCGTCGAGCCGCGGATCGCGATGCTCTCGTACTCCACCGGCACCTCCGGCTCCGGCGCGGACGTGGAGAAGGTCCGCAAGGCCACCGAAATCGTCCGCGAGGGCCGTCCGGACCTGCTCGTCGAGGGCCCGATCCAGTACGACGCCGCCGTGGAGCCGTCGGTGGCGGCGACCAAGCTGCCGGGCTCCGACGTGGCCGGCCGGGCGAGCGTGCTGATCTTCCCGGACCTGAACACGGGCAACAACACCTACAAGGCGGTGCAGCGTTCGGCGGGCGCCGTCGCGGTCGGCCCCGTGCTCCAGGGGCTGCGCAAGCCCGTCAACGACCTCTCGCGCGGGGCGCTGGTCCAGGACATCGTGACCACGGTCGCGATCACCGCGATCCAGGCCCAGTCCCCGGGCACGCCGGCCGGCCCCGCCGCCTGACCCTCCCTCACCCCGCCCCTCCCGCCTCCCCGCCCGTCAGAAGGAAAGACCCCCGCCGTGACCGCAACGCGCGTACTCGTCCTCAACTCCGGCTCCTCGTCGGTCAAGTACCAGCTCCTCGACATGGCGGACTCCTCCCGCCTGGCCGTGGGACTGGTGGAGCGCATCGGGGAGGAGGGCTCGCGCCTGGTGCACGAGCCGCTCGCCGGGCCCGGCGCCGGGGGCGGCAGGCGCGAGCGGGCCGAGGTGATCGCGGACCACGGGCAGGCGCTGCGCGCGGTCGCCGAGGAGCTGGCCGCCGACGGCCTGGGCCTGGACTCCCCCGAACTGGCCGCCGTGGGACACCGGGTGGTGCACGGCGGGACCCGGTTCACCGCCCCGACCGTGATCGACGACGAGGTGCTGGCGGAGATCCGCAGCCTGATCCCGCTGGCCCCGCTGCACAACCCGGCCAACGTGACGGGCATCGAGGTGGCCCGGGAGCTGCGCGCGGACCTGCCGCAGGTGGCCGTCTTCGACACGGCCTTCCACGCGTCGATGCCGGAGCACGTGGCCCGGTACGCGATCGACGCGGCGACCGCGGAGAAGTACTCCGTCCGGCGGTACGGCTTCCACGGCACCTCCCACGCCTTCGTGTCCCGGGCGACGGCCGCGCTGCTGGGCAGGGCGGTGGAGGACGTGAACGTGATCGTGCTGCACCTGGGCAACGGGGCCTCCGCCTCGGCCGTGCGGGGCGGGGTGTGCGTGGAGACGTCGATGGGCCTGACCCCGCTGGAGGGGCTGGTCATGGGGACCCGCTCCGGGGACCTGGACCCGGCGGTGATCTTCCACCTGGCGCGGGTGGGCGGGATGTCGGTCGACGAGATCGACTCGCTGCTCAACAAGAAGAGCGGTCTGCTGGGTCTGTGCGGCGACAACGACATGCGCGAGGTGACCCGGCGGGCGGAGGCGGGCGACGAGTCGGCGCGCCTGGCGCTGGCGGCGTACGTCCACCGGCTGAAGAAGTACATCGGCGCCTACACGGCGGTGCTGGGCCGGGTGGACGCGGTGGTGTTCACGGCCGGCGTCGGCGAGAACGCCTCGGTGGTGCGGGAGGCGACGGTTTCCGGACTGGAGGAGCTGGGGCTGACGCTGGACCCGGAGGCGAACGCGGCACGCTCCCCCGAGCCGCGGCTGATCTCGACGGCTTCCGCACGGGTGGCGGTGGCGGTGGTGCCCACGGATGAGGAGCTGGAGATCGCCACCCAGGCGTACGCGCTGGTTACCCAGTAGTCACTTGGACTTTCCACCAGACGGAATATTCCGCTACGAAACAAACGGATAGGATCCGCTTCATGCGCCGTTCCAAAATCGTCTGCACGCTGGGCCCCGCCGTCGACTCGCTTGAGCAGCTGAAAGCACTCATCGAGGCAGGTATGAACGTGGCCCGATTCAACTTCAGCCACGGTTCCCAGGCAGAACACCAGGAGCGGTACGACCGCGTCCGGAGGGCTTGCGAGGAGACCGGGCGCGCCGTCGGCGTCCTCGCCGACCTCCAGGGTCCGAAGATCCGTCTGGAGACCTTCGCCGAGGGTCCCGTCGAGCTGGTGCGCGGTGACGAGTTCACCATCACCACCGAGGACGTCCCGGGCGACAAGTCCATCTGCGGCACCACCTACAAGGGCCTCCCGGGCGACGTCGCCAAGGGCGACCAGATCCTGATCAACGACGGCAACGTCGAGCTGCGGGTGACCGAGGTCGAGGGCCCGCGGGTCAAGACCATCGTCATCGAGGGCGGTGTCATCTCGGACCACAAGGGCATCAACCTGCCGGGTGCCGCCGTGAACGTCCCCGCCCTGTCGGAGAAGGACGTCGACGACCTGCGCTTCGCCCTCCGCATGGGCTGCGACATGGTCGCCCTGTCCTTCGTCCGCGACGCCAACGACGTCAAGGACGTCCACCGGGTCATGGACGAGGAGGGCCGCCGGGTCCCCGTCATCGCCAAGGTGGAGAAGCCGCAGGCCGTCGAGAACATGGAGGCCGTGGTCGCGGCCTTCGACGCCGTCATGGTGGCCCGCGGCGACCTGGCCGTCGAGTACCCGCTCGAAAAGGTCCCGATGGTCCAGAAGCGGCTCATCGAGATGTGCCGCCGCAACGCCAAGCCGGTCATCGTCGCCACCCAGATGATGGAGTCGATGATCACCAACTCCCGCCCGACCCGCGCGGAGGCCTCCGACGTCGCCAACGCCATCCTCGACGGCGCCGACGCGGTCATGCTCTCGGCCGAGTCCTCGGTGGGCGCCTACCCGATCGAGACCGTCAAGACGATGTCGAAGATCGTCGCGGCGGCCGAGGAGGAGCTCCTCTCCAAGGGCCTCCAGCCGCTGGTCCCGGGCAAGAAGCCGCGTACCCAGGGCGGCTCCGTCGCCCGCGCGGCCTGCGAGATCGCGGACTTCCTGGACGGCAAGGCCCTGGTCGCCTTCACGCAGTCCGGCGACACCGCACGCCGCCTGTCCCGCTACCGCGCCCAGCAGCCGATCCTGGCGTTCACCACCGACGTGAACACCCGCAACCAGCTCACCCTGAGCTGGGGTGTCGAGTCCGCCGTCGTCCCGCACGCGGACAGCACGGACGCGATGGTCGAGCTGGTCGACGGCGAGGTGCTGAAGCTCCAGCGCTTCAACCCGGGCGACACCATGATCATCACGGCCGGCTCGCCCCCCGGCGTCCCCGGCACCACCAACATGGTCCGGGTCCACCACCTGGGCGGCGCCTCCCGCGACTGAGCCCCCGGGCCCGCCCGGCTCTGCCGCACAGAGACCGAGGGCGGCGCCCCCGGCCCCGCAAGGGACCCGGGGCGCCGCCCTCGGTGTTGTCACGTGCGCCGGTACTAGCCCTCCGGCGGGCCGATGTAGTTGTGCAGGCCCGGGACGGTGAGGTTGCCGCCGAACTGGCCCGCCTGGACGACCTTGACGTTCGTGAAGAACGCGAAGGGGACGTTCAGGGGCGGGGGGCTGTTCGGGGTGAACTCGATCGGGATGAGGCCGAAGAGGTTGCCCTTGAGGCTCTCCGTGTACATCGTGACCTTGCCGTCGCGGATCTTGGACGTGGAGCCCGGGCGCGACTTCAGGTGGGCGACGTTCCCGCTCTTGCCGACCGTCTGGTAGAGGTCCTTGATGTCCAGCGAGTCCGCCGTGAACTTCAGGACCTTCTTGGTGTGCCCGCCCGCCGTCTTCACCTCCACGATGCCCTCGTAGTCCAGGCCGTAGAGGGTCAGCAGGGAGCTGTCCAGGTACCAGGGCTCGTCGGGCAGCAGCGGGATGCCCTGCTCCAGCTTCGCGTCGGCCAGGGCCTTGGCGTCGAAGGTCGGGCAGGGGAAGGGCTGCTTGCCGTCCGGGTCCGCCGTCGTCGAAGACGAGGGGGAGGGCGAGGCGCCGTCCGCCTTCCCGTCGTCGGCCGTGCCCGCGTCGGCCGCGGCCTGGCCCGTCTCGTCCTTGGGGGTCTTGACGGTGTCCTTGACCGACTGCGGCAGTTCCTGGACCGTGGCGCCGGCCTTCTTCGCGGCGTCGCGGATCGCGTCGGCCGTCGGGTCGGGGGTGGCGCCCTTCGGGGTACTCGGCGTGCTCGGCGCACTGGGGGCGGGCGCCGGCTGCTGCGCGCCCTGGAGGGGCCGGCCGAGGGCGTCCACCAGGCCCTTGAGGGCGTCGCCGACGCCCAGCGGGTCGAGCGGGTTCGTCGTCTTGGCTGCCGAGGGGGGCGGGGAGGCGCTCGCGGACGGCTTGGCCGTCGGCGTCTGCGGCACGCGCTCCTTCGGGGCCTCGGGCTGCTTGGCCGACGGCGTCGCCGCGGGGCTCGCGGCCGGCTTCGGGGCCTGGCTCGCACCCGGCGAGGGGCTAGCGCCGGGCGACGTCCCCGGCGAGGGCGTGGCGGACGGGGAGCCGGACGGGGACGGCGAGGCCGAAGGGGAGGGCTCGTCGGAGCGCGTCACGCACGGGCCGGGCGCGAAGGGGATCTCCTTGTCGTCGGCCAGGGCCAGCTTGGGCGCCATGCCCATCCCGACGAGGACGGCCGTCGGCATCGCCGCGAGCGCCATCGTCTTGCCGACGGGTATCTGGAGCTTGTTCAGCAGGGACTTCCTGGGCGCCGCGTGGCGGCCCTTTCTCTCACGGGACTCTGCGCCTGGGGCCACGCCCCGCTGCGTCTCGTCACCCCGCACTGTTCCTCCCGCCATCGGCGTGGGCAGTCTTCTCGGTCACGTACGGCGTTTCCGTCCCGCGGGGGCCCGGGATGCCCTGGAAGGCGTCCAGGGGCGCGGCCCCGCCCGCTTCGGCCTCGGGTTCCTCCTCCACCGGGACGCCCGGGGCCCAGGCCAGCGCGAGGCAACCGCCGACCATGGAGGTGAGGAAGCCGATGAAGAAGCCGCCGAGGTTGGACAGCGGGATCGACACGAGGGCCAGCAGGATCGCGGCGACTCCCGCGAAGACGCGGATGCCCTTCTGGAACCACAGGGCCAGGCCCAGGGTGATCAGCAGGATCCCGATGATCAGCGAGCCGGAGCCGGTCGTCGTCGCCATCGCGAGGGTGACGTTGCCCAGCCGGATGTCCGCGAACGGGAAGTAGACGATCGGAACGCCGCCGAGGAGCGTGAACAGGCCGGCCCAGAAGGGGCGCTCGCCCCGCCAGGCACGGAAGCGGTAGTGCACGACGGTGAGCCAGTGATCGTCTGCGGCGTGAACCGGGGCCTGGGGGTTCATGGACAACAGCTCCCTGGAAACGGTGGTACGGAGAACTCTGTGGAGCCCGGACGGGCGCCTGACGGCTGCCGCCGCCGCACGCCCGTCCGGTCAGTCACACGTCCGGGACGAGGCTTACTTCTCGTCCTGGTAGCACGGCTGGTTGCCGCTGAGCAGACGCAGCTTGAGGTCGGGCAGCGTGAAGGTACCCGCCGTCGTCGCCCACGCCTTCTGGCGCACGTTGGTCAGCGTGGCCTTCTTGGCGCGCTGCGAGAACAGGCCGCCGTCCGCCACCGTGCCGGGGACCGGCTTGGTGACGTGGCTGCCGTCGCCGACCGCGACACCGATGTCGAGCTGGTCGAACTTGGCGTCCGCGTCCAGCTCGGCGACGTCGAGGTAGATGTTCTCGGCGACGGCCGGCTTGCCCTTGTTGCCGGTGTGCAGCTGGAGCGTGATGGCGCCGAGGCCCGGCACCGGGGTGACCAGCGACTGGCACATGTTGGTGATCTCGGCGCGGCTGAAGCCGGAGATCGTCACGGGGTGCTTGCTGATGTCCTTGCTGCCGAGGGTCGCACCCTCGGCAACGCTGCCGTACTGGATCAGGTTGTCACCGACGAGCTGGTCGGCCGACACCTTGAAGTCCTGGCCGGAAACGCTGAACGAGGCCGCGAGGGCACCCTGCGCCAGACCCACACCGACCGCGGCCGTGGCCGCGATGGACGGCACCATGACGAGCGCGAAGCGCTTCCATCTGGTCCCGCCACGAACCTGAGAACTCATTTCGTTCCTCCTTCTCGGACGTACATCTCCGGTCCGGACAGAGCCCGGCCTGGGATGGGAGAAGTGCTACGTCCTCGGGAAGGAGCGCAGGCGGCCGAGCCGCGGCGCAGCCGCGTCCGATACACCGGCGATCACCCCCGAGCGACAACCACTGGGCCACGCGTTCGCGCAACCTGGAGGACAGGCCCTGCCGGTGTGGCAGAGACCCCCCTGTCCGCGGCCGGTGTGCGTGCCACCGGCCCACCCGGTGGGGACCCTCCGCCGCGGCCGCCGGATGAGCGGCTCTGCGGGAAGGACCGAGCGTCGCCGATCGTGGTCCATTCCAGGCCGGGGCACAAGGGGGGTCGTTACTCGCGGGTAACGGCTGGGTAACCGGAGCGCCTCCCTGCGTCGCACAGCAGCCACACAGGGTGTCACCCTGGGCCACGACAGAAGGGGTGAAGAAGGAACCAACCGGACAGTTCACGGGGTTTGGTTTACTCCGAGTAACAGCGGCCGCGATTGCCAAGTTTTGGCAAAGCGCGGCCGCTGTTTATCTCCGTGTCAACAAATCGCCGGGCCCCCGGCTGCACGCCGCTCCAGTCGGGGCCCGGCCGGGCTCTAGAAGAGCACCCGCGCCAGGGCCGTGCGCGCCGCGGTCACCCGCGGGTCGTCGGCGCCGATCACCTCGAAGAGCTCCAGGAGCCGCACCCGTACGGCGTCCCGGTCCTCGCCCGCCGTCACCCGGACGGTGTCCACCAGGCGGGAGAAGGCGTCCGCCACGTGCCCGCCGGCCAGATCCAGGTCGGCCGCGGCCATCTGGGCGGCCGGGTCGCGCGGCTTCTCGGCGGCTTCGGCCCGCACGGTCTGCGGGTTCATGTGCTGCACCCGGGAGAGCAGCTCCGCCTGGGCGAGGCCCAGCTTGGCCTCGGTGTTGGCCGGGTCGTCGGCGAGCACGTTCTTGTACGCCTGCACGGCTCCGCCCAGGTCACCCGCGTCCAGCGCGGCGACCGCCGCCTCCAGCAGGGCGTCGTACGGACCGGCCGGAACGGGTGCCGCGGCGGCCGCGGGGGCACCCGCGGCCTCGGGGTCGACCGGGAGCCCGAGGATGCCGAAGCGCTCCTCGGCGACCTGGACCAGCTGGGCCAGGGTCTCGCGGATCTGCTGCTCGGGCACCGCGCCCTGGAACAGCGGCAGCACCTGGCCCGCGACGACGGCGAACACCGCCGGGATGCCCTGGATGCCGAACTGCTGCATCAGCATCTGGTTGGCGTCGACGTCGATCTTCGCCAGGACGAGGCGGCCGCCCGCCTCGACGGTCAGCCGCTCCAGGAGGGGGCCGAGCTGCTTGCACGGCTCACACCACTCGGCCCAGAAGTCGAGGACGACCGGGACCTCGTTGGAGAGCTGGAGGACGGAGCTTTCGAACCCGGCCTCGTCGACGTCGATGACGAGCGCGGACGGCGGAACGGCGCCGCCGGGCGCGCCGCCGCCCTGGCGGGCCGCCTCCGCACGGGCCTGCTCGGCCTTCGCCTTGGCTTCGCCGGCCGCCTTCACCGCGGCGAGGTCGACGACGCCGCTCATGGACATGTTTCTGGGCTGCATGCGTACATCCTCCCCCGTGTGCGCGCGCCGACGAAAAAGATCCCGGAAGATCCCGGGTGAAACCTCGGTCCTGCCGTGCGTGGATCTGCGTGGCGCCGGGTCCCCACCTGGCGCCGGTAGCTCTTCGCGTGGTTGTCGCTCTTTCGCTACGAGCCGTAGCGTAACTCCCCCGGGCCCCGGGCGCCCCGTGATCTGAACCACAGCTCGGCAGCCCCCGACGGTTCCCCTACTGGCGGGTATGGTCTCGGCCATGCGCAACCCCTGTCCCCGCAGCACCGCCCGGCCGGGCCGCACCGGCCGCCCCCGCAGCGCGGCTGCGGACGCGGCGATCCTCGCGGCGACGCGGGACGCGCTGGTGGAGCTGGGCTGGTCGAAGCTGACGATGGGGGACGTCTCGGCGCGGGCGGGCGTCGCGAAGACCACCCTCTACCGGCGCTGGGCGGGGAAGAACGAGCTGGTCGTGGACGCGGTGGCGGAGCTCTTCGACGCGCTCGAACTGCCCGACCGGGGGTCGCTGGAAGCGGACATCGAGTACGTGGTCCTGCAGTTCGCGGAACTGCTGCGGCGTCCGGAGGCGCGTACGGCGCTGATGGCGGTGGTCGCCGAGTCCACCCGGGACCAGGCGCTGCGGGACCGGATCCGGTCGGCCATCGTGGACCGGCAGAAACGTCTCGTCGTACTGGGCCGCGAACGGGCGCAGGCCCGCGGGGAGCTCCCGTACGAGGAGGACCAGTCGCTGGCCGGACACACCACGGACCTGATCTTCGACGTGATCGCGGGCACGGTGGTGCACCGCGCCCTGGTGAGCTCCGAGCCGGTGGACGAGGGCTGGGTGGCGGCCTTCACCGCGCTGCTGATGCACGGCCTCTCCGCCCGCGCCTGAGCGGCCGGGAGAACCCGCAGGGCCGGCCGCGCGCTCCCCGTGGGGAACCGCGCGGCCGGCCCTGCGCCGTGTCCGGGGCTAGAAGCCGGCGGGCTCGGTGTACGTGCCCCACTCGTCGCGCAGGACGTTGCAGATCTCGCCCATCGTGGCCTCGGCGCGGACCGCGTCGAGCATGGCCGGGATCATGTTGGAGCCGTCCCGGGCGGCGTCGAGCATCGCCTTGAGCGCGGCCGTCACCCTGGCGTCGTCGCGGCGCTCCTTGCGGGCGGCGAGCACGCGCACCTGCTCGCGCTCCACCTCGTGGCTGACGCGGAGGATCTCCAGGTCGCCGGTGACCGAGCCGTGGTGGACGTTGACGCCGACGACCCGCTTGTCGCCCTTCTCCAGGGCCCGCTGGTACTGGAAGGCCGACTCGGCGATCTCGCCGGTGAACCAGCCGTCCTCGATGCCGCGCAGGATGCCGGAGGTGATGGGGCCGATCGGGTGCCGGCCGTCCGGGTGGGCGCGCAGTCCGCGCTCCTTGATCTGGTCGAAGATCTTCTCGGCGTCGGCCTCGATGCGGTCGGTGAGCTGCTCGACGTACCAGGAGCCGCCCAGCGGGTCGGCGACGTTGGCGACGCCGGTCTCCTCCATCAGCACCTGCTGGGTGCGCAGCGCGATCTCGGCGGCCTGCTCGCTGGGGAGGGCGAGGGTCTCGTCGAGGGCGTTGGTGTGCAGGGAGTTGGTGCCGCCGAGGACGGCCGCGAGGGCCTCGACGGCGGTGCGCACCACGTTGTTGTACGGCTGCTGGGCCGTCAGGGAGACGCCGGCGGTCTGCGTGTGGAAGCGCAGCCACATCGACTTCTCGTTCTTCGCGCCGTAGACCTCCTTCATCCAGCGGGCCCAGATGCGGCGGGCGGCGCGGAACTTGGCGATCTCCTCGAAGAAGTCGAGGTGCGCGTCGAAGAAGAAGGACAGGCCGGGCGCGAAGTGGTCGACGTCCAGGCCGCGGGAGAGGCCGAGCTCCACGTAGCCGAAGCCGTCGGCGAGGGTGTAGGCGAGCTCCTGCGCGGCCGTGGCCCCGGCTTCGCGGATGTGGTAGCCGGAGACGGACAGCGGCTTGTAGGCCGGGATGCCGTTCGCGCAGTACTCGATCAGGTCGCCGATGAGGCGCAGGTGCGGCTCGGGTTCGAAGAGCCACTCCTTCTGCGCGATGTACTCCTTGAAGATGTCCGTCTGGAGGGTGCCGTTGAGCACGGACGGGTCGACGCCCTGGCGCTCGGCGGCGACGAGGTACATGCAGAAGGCGGGGACGGCCGGGCCGGAGATCGTCATCGAGGTGGTCACGTCGCCGAGCGGGATGTCCTTGAAGAGGACCTCCATGTCGGCGGCGGAGTCGATGGCGACGCCGCAGTGCCCGACCTCGCCGAGCGCCCGCGGGTCGTCGGAGTCGCGGCCCATCAGGGTGGGCATGTCGAAGGCCACCGAGAGCCCGCCGCCGCCCGCGGCCAGGATCATCTTGTAGCGCTCGTTGGTCTGCTCGGCGTTGCCGAATCCGGCGAACTGCCGGATGGTCCAGGTCCGGCCGCGGTAGCCGGTGGCGTGCAGGCCGCGGGTGTAGGGGTACTCCCCCGGCCAGCCGATGCGCTCGAATCCCTCGTACGCGTCTCCGGGGCGGGGCCCGTAGACGGGGTCGACCTCATCGCCGGAGAGCGTGGTGAAATCCGCGTCCCGCTTGCGGGCCTTGTCATAACGGGCCTGCCAGCGGCGGCGGCCCTCCTCGATGGCGTCTGCGTCCATACCTTCGAATTTACTAGGACGTCCTAGTAAATGTCGATGGCAAACCCCCGGGGAGTCTTCCCCGGGGGTGTGGTTTCGAGCGTTCCTACAGGCCCGCGCGTGTGAAGCCGGACGGAGGCTAGGCGCCGACGGTGACCGGGCCGTCCGCGACCAGCGGCTCGACCTCGGCGCGGACCCCGCGCTCGACGAAGAAGGCCGCGAGCGGGATCGTGCCCGACGCCAGGACCCAGAGCAGCTTGCCGAAGGGCCACTTGGCCTTGGAGCCGAGGTCGAAGGCGAAGACCAGGTAGATCATGAACAGCACGCCGTGGACCTGCGAGACCGCCAGGGTCAGGTCGGCACCGGTGTCGAAGCCGTACTTCGCCACCATGCAGGCACACAGGATCAGGAGCATGACCGCGGTCACGTAGGCCATGACGCGGTAGCGGGTCAGCACGCTTCGTTTCATGCCGTCGAGCGTAACCGCCCGATTTGCTCGATCTTGACGCACCCCGGCCGTCAGCTCTCGTCGAAGTCCCCGGCGGCCACGCGCAGCGGCCTGAGCAGGGCGAAGATCTCCGCGCACTCCTCCGCGTCGTACGCGCCGAGCCCGAACTCGATCGCCATCAGGTCCTTGGTCGCCGCCTCGACGACCTCGCGGCCCTTCTCCGTGATCGACGCCAGCGTGCCGCGGCCGTCGTGCGGGTTGGGACGCTTGGCCACCAGCCCGGACCTCACCAGCCGGTCCACGGTGTTCGTGACCGAGGTCGGGTGGACCATCAGCCGCTCGCCGATCTTCGACATCGGCAGCTCCCCCGCCTGGGAGAAGGTGAGCAGCACCAGGGCCTCGTAGCGGGCGAAGGTCAGCCCGTACGGCTTCACCACCGCGTCGACCTCGCCCAGCAGGATCTGGTGGGCGCGCATGATCGAGGTGATCGCCGCCATGGACGGCACGGGACCCCAGCGCTGCCGCCAGAGCTCGTCGGCGCGGGCGATGGGGTCGAAGGGGAGGCTGAGCGGCTTCGGCATCCACCAGACCCTACCGGTCGGTTCATTTCCGCCGGCCCCCCGTCTCACTCCTCGACCCGCCCTCCCGGGGGCGGCGGGACTCGCGCGGGGACGGATGCCGGGGCAGAGTCCCGGGGTCGGCGCGGGCGCGTACAGAGGAAGGCGGGACGGGGATGGGACTGCTCCACCACTTCGGGCACGAGGACCTGCTGCGCTGCCGGTTCGCACTGTCGCCCCTGTGGGAGACCCAGGAGGCGGTGCGCACCCTCAAGCGCCCCGACCGGCAGGGCTACCACCTGCCCTGGCTGCGCGGGATCCGTGCGGCGGCCGCCCGGCTGGACCTGCGGCCGCTGTGGCTGCTGATGCCCCGGCACGGGCACAGCACGGACTTCATCAGCCCGCCGCCGGCCGGACCCGGCGTCTCCTTCGCGGAGGAGCCGGCCCTGGTCCGCGCGGCGGACCCGGACGAGGCACGCGAGGACATGTCAAAGTCCCTCGCCTGCACGCCTGGGGCCCTCGACAGCGAGCTGGGCCGGTACCTGCCGGCGGATCCGGCGCGGTCCGTGCGGGAGCCGGCCGACCTGCTGGAGCGGGCCGGGGGCGCCCTGGTCGAGCGCACTGGCCGCGGCTGCGGGCCCTGCTGGAGGCGGACATCCTCTTCCACTCGCGCCGGCTCGCCGCCGGGGGGCTGGAGGCCCTTTTCGACGGGCTGCACCCGGACCTGTCCTGGGACTCCGCCTCCCTCGCCCTGACCATCGCCCGGCCCTCGCCCACCCACCACGAGCGCGTCCTGGGCGGCCAGGGCCTGCTGCTGGTGCCGAGCGCCTTCGTCTGGCCGCAGATCGCGGGCGGCTTCGACCCGCCCTGGCAGCCGACCGTGGTCTACGCGGCCCGGGGCAGCGGCGCCCTGTGGACCCCGGTACGGCAGGACACCCCGGCCGCCCTGGCCCGGCTCCCGGGCCGGGCCCGGGCCGATGTGCTGTGCGCCCTGGAGGAGCCGGCGTCCACCACGGCCCTGGCCCACCGACTGGGCCTGGCCGCGTCCACGGTCTCGGCGCATCTGAAGGTCCTGGCGGAGGCGGGCCTGCTGATCTCCGCCCGCCACGGCCACCAGGTGCGCTACGAACGCACCCCCCTGGCCATAGCCCTGGCCGCAGGCACCCCGACGACCTGACCGCCCCCGGCAGGCCCCCCGGCCCCGCGCCCGCCTCCGGCGCCCCGAC
Organism: Streptomyces racemochromogenes; assembly: GCF_044129415.1. Lineage (GTDB taxonomy): Bacteria > Actinomycetota > Actinomycetes > Streptomycetales > Streptomycetaceae > Streptomyces > Streptomyces racemochromogenes_A. Next base: position 12,003 of record NZ_JBBDHD010000024.1, on the reverse strand, counting down.
CCGAGCGGCACGGGCGCGCACCGTCGGCGAACCCGCCGCCGGCCCGGGCGGCGTCCCCGGCGGCGTGGGCAGGCCCGGGGAGGCGGGCCCGGTGCCCGCCGTCAGCCCCGGACGCCCCTGCGCAGGCCGTGGCGGACCGCGCGCTGGCCCAGCGGGCCGAGGCCCTCCAGGACGGCGGCCAGGGAGGCCAGCTGTTCCAGGGCGTCGAAGGCGCGGCCGGCGCCCTCCGGGTCCACCCCCTCGTACAGCTCGATGCCGACGAAGGAGGCGGCAGTGGCCCGGGCCAGGCCCGCCGGGTCGGCGAAGCCGGCCAGCGGGGTCGCCGCCAGCAGCCGGGTGAGGACCGCCTCCAGTTCGGCGATCCACAGGCCGAGCCCGTCGGCGGTGGCGGCGGCGAGGACCGGGGAGGACTGACCGGCGGCCAGCAGCTGCCCGAGCAGGGAGACGTACCCGGCGGCCCGCTCCTCGGCGTGCATCGCGCGGGCGAACTCCAGCAGCTCCGGCAGGCCGCCCAGCTCGGCGAGCCGGTCGCGGTAGCGGGCGACGCGCTGCGCGGCGGCGTACCGGCAGGCTTCGGCGAGGAGTTCGTCGACGGAGCCGAAGTGGTAGAAGACCAGCCCCTGCGCGACCCCGGCGGTGGCGGCGATGTTCCGGGCGGAGGTCTTGGCGAGCCCCTGCTCGACGATGGTGCGCAGGGCCCCTTCGAGGAGCTTCTCCTTGGTGGCCGCGCTCACGCCCGGGCCTCCTCGCGGACGGGCCGCAGCCCGCCGCGCACCCCGTGCGTGCGGACGTCCACGTACCGGGCGGTGAAACTGCCCTCGTAGCCGAAGAGCGGGCCGAAGTGGCGGTTGGTCACCCGCACCCGGATCCGGAACCGGCCGGTGCTCTCGTCGAAGGACTCGCGCACCTCGGCGTCCCCGCCGATCAGGCCGGGCACCCGGACGTCGACGCGGCCCTCGCGGAAGCGGTGCTCGCCGGAGCGGATGAGCAGGGAGCCGTCGGGCTCGGCGCTCATGTACAGGTCGCTGGCGAGGTGCTGGTGGGTGCCGAGGTAGTCGAGGATGCAGCCGCGCTCGGGGCTGTGGATCATCGTGGCGTCGAACCGGCGCGGCCCGCCGGGCAGCCGGAAGGTCCGTACGAAGGTGACGGTCTCGCGCCCGTACGAGTCGGCGTAGGGCATGTTCTCGATGACGAACGGGACGTCGCGCCCTTCGCGCGGCACCAGGATGTTGCGGGTCCCGCCGAGCCGCAGGAAGGGCTTCACGAAGCCGCGCCCGTGCCAGATCCGCTCCATGCTCCCGTGCCCGACGCAGCCCTCCCCGCTCTCCAGCCCGACCGAGAACCGGCGTTGGAGCTCGGGGTGCAGACGGTCGAAGTCGGCCCCCATGTGGGCGCGGAAGATGGACGTCACGACGGCTCCAGGGTGGTCGGCAGACGGGGTTCGGCGGCGGTGGTGCGGCCGGGCGGGCGCCGCAGGCAGCGGCGGGCGGCCGGGGTGCCGGGCAGCGGCGGCAGCAGCAGCGCGGCGGCGAGGACGGGCAGGGCGGCGGCGGGCGGTGCGAGCGCCAGGGCGGCGACGCAGACCAGCGCCCGCAGCACGGTCTCGGCGAGGGCCCGGGCCAGGGCCCGGCCCGGCGGGGTCCCGCGTTCGCACCACAGCCGCAGCCGGTCGAAGGACCAGGCGGTGCCCCAGCCCATGAGCGGACGGAACACCAGCCGGTCGGCGAGGAGTCCGAAGCGGCCCCAGCGCGGGCGGTAGTCGTAGCCGGTGAGGAAGCGGATCCCGTCGGGGCCCGGGACGTAGCGCCAGTACCCGCTGCCCTCGGCGAGCAGGGACAGCGGATGGTCCGAGGCGAAGCGCAGGGCGGACACCCGGGTCCCGTCGGGCCGCCGCCGATCGCCGGCCGAGATCCCGGTGCCGGAGACGGAGAGGAACGGCAGGACGCGGGTGGCGTACCGGAAGCGCTGCGGCTCGTCCCCGGTGCGCGGGAGGTAGTGGATGGAGGTGAACCGCAGGTCCCAGCGCTGGTGCAGCGCCGGGTCCTGGCTGCGTTCCCACAGCTCGTCCAACCCGGTGCGGATCACCGTCTCGACGTACAGGCCCATCCCGTTCGCACCCCCCCCCGGCGCCTCGCGTTGAGCGATCGCTCAAACGGGACCCTAGACGGGTTTGAGCGATCGCTCAACAGTGAGCCCGGTCACACGGGTTCGGGTCCGGATACGCGCAAGCGCCCCCCGCCGGTACGGGCGGGGGGCGCTTGCGAGGAGGTCCGACCGGATCAGTCCCGGGCGAGGTGGCGTTCGACCGTCTCGATCTTCGAGGTGATCCCGTCGGTGACACCGGGGCGGATGTCGGCCTTGAGGACGAAGGACACCCGGGGGGCCCGCTCCTCCACCGCGGCGACGGCGCGGCGCACCACGTCCATCACCTCGTCCCACTCGCCCTCCACGGTGGTGAACATGGCGTCGGTGCGGTTCGGCAGCCCGGACTCGCGCACCACGCGGACCGCGTCGGCGACGTACTCGCCGACCTCCTCACCCACCCCCAGCGGGGTCACCGAGAACGCGACGATCACGCCCGGGCCGCCTCGCGCGCGCGGGCGGCGACGACGCTGTCGGCCTCGTCCCGCTTGAGCAGCCGGTCGCCGTAGAGCCCGCCGAAGGGCAGCAGGGCGAGCAGGAAGAACAGCGCGGCCTTCTTCAGCGGCCACTTGGCCTTGTTCCACACGTCCAGCAGGAAGACGGCGTAGATGACGAAGAGGATCCCGTGCAGGACGCCCAGCGGCATCATCAGGTAGTCGATGTCCGAGATCCGGCTCAGCAGCGAGCCGAAGATCAGCAGGGCCGGGAACGACAGCGCCTCCGGGACGGAGATGAGGCGCAGCCGGTGCAGGGCGGAGGCGGTCTTGATGTCCACGTGGAACCTTCGGGGCCGGGGACCGGGGGCCGTTCCAGTGTCTCAGCCGCTCCCGGGGATCTTCGGGCGGGGGGCCGGAACCCCCAACACCGGCGAATGTGGCGTATATCGACCTCCGGACCCTGTTCGGTGCCGCCCGGTGCCGATACCTTCGTCCCCGTGGCTCAGTTCCGACTCCAAGGCAGCAAGGTGCTGGCCGTCGAGCTGACCGGGGACGCCGTGAAAGCGAAGAACGGCTCCATGGTCGCGTACGACGGGCAGATGGCCTTCAAGAAGATGACGGGCGGCGGCGAAGGCCTCCGCGGGATGGTGACGCGCCGGCTCACCGGCGAGCAGATGACCGTGATGGAGGTGCAGGGACACGGCACCTGCTACTTCGCGGACCGTGCGAGCGAGATCAACCTGGTGAACCTGCGCGGCGAGAAGCTGTACGTCGAGTCCAGCAACCTGCTGTGCACCGACGCCGGCCTGCGCACCGGCACGACCTTCACCGGCCTGCGCGGCGCGAGCACCGGCAACGGGCTCTTCACCACGACCGTGGAGGGCTCCGGCCAGGCGGCGATCATGTCCGACGGCCCGGCGGTGGTGCTGCGCGTCAGCGCCCAGTACCCGCTCTCGGTGGACCCGGGCGCGTACATCGCCCACACGGGCAACCTCCAGCAGTCCTTCCAGTCGGGGATCACCTTCCGGACCCTGATCGGCGAGGGCTCGGGCGAGGCGTTCCAGATCCGCTTCGAGGGTGAGGGCCTGGTGTACGTGCAGCCCAGCGAGCGCAACACCATCGGGGGCGACATCTGATGCCGTTCCGCGAGATCAACTCGAAGATGGTCGAGGCCCAGGTGGTCCCCGGGCAGAAGATGTACAGCCAGCGGGGGGCGATGCTCGCCTACCGCGGCGAGGTCTCCTTCACCCCGAGCATCACCGGCGGCCAGGGCGGCGTCATGGGCATGATCGGGCGCCGGGTGGCGAACGAGCAGACCCCGCTGATGGAGGTGGAGGGCAGCGGCACGGTGATGTTCGGCCACGGCGGCCACCACATCCAGGTGATCAACCTCCAGGGCGACACCCTCTACGTCGAGGCCGACCGGCTGCTCGCCTTCGACGGCACCCTCCAGCAGGGCACGATGTTCATGGGCTCGCAGGGCGGCGTCATGGGCATGGTGCGCGGCCAGGTCACGGGGCAGGGCCTGTTCACCACCACCCTCAAGGGCCACGGCGCGGTCGCCGTGATGGCCCACGGCGGGGTCATCGAGCTCCCCATCACCCCGAACCGGCCGGTCCACGTCGACCCGCAGGCGTACGTGGCCCACCACGGGGACGTCAGGAACAAGCTCTCCACCGCGCTCGGCTGGCGGGACATGGTGGGGCGCGGCTCGGGCGAGGCGTTCCAGCTGGAGCTGTCCGGCCAGGGCGCGGTCTACGTACAGGCCTCGGAGGAGAAGCTGTGAACTTTGGCCCCGTCATCGGCGGGCCGGGCGGTCCGACCGTCTTCGACCCGTACACGCTGCCCTCCGACGACAACGTGAACAAGTACACCTTCTGCGTGGAGCTCAAGGGGAACCAGTGGTTCCTGCAGAAGGGCAAGATGATCTCGTACTACGGGCGCATCGACTTCAACGGCATCGGGCACGGCCGCTTCGACCGGCTGCTGCGCACCAGTTTCCACTCGCCGCTGCACGCGAGCGACTGGGTGGTGGCGGAGGGCCAGGGCAAGATGCTGCTGGCCGACCGGGCCTTCGACGTGAACTCGTACGACCTGGACGACGGGAACCTGACCATCCGGTCGGGGAACCTGCTGGCGTACCAGCCCTCGCTGGCCCTCAAGCAGTCGATCGTCCCGGGGTTCCTGACGCTGATCGGAACCGGGAAGTTCGTGGCCGCGTCCAATGGTCCGGTGGTCTTCATGGAGCCGCCGCTGCGGGTCGACCCGCAGGCGCTGGTGGGCTGGGCTGACTGCCCCTCCCCCTGTCACCACTACGACCACGGCTACATGTCCGGGGTGATCGGCGGACTGCGGGCGCTGACCGGCATCGGGGGCACCTCGGGCGAGGAGCACCAGTTCGAGTTCGTCGGGGCGGGGACGGTGCTGCTCCAGTCGAGCGAGATGCTGATGGCGGAGCAGTCGCTCGGTGCGGTGGGCACCGGGGCGGCCACGGGCGAGGCCCACGGTGTCCCGGGGGCCGGCCAGGGACCGCTGGGCCAGCTGGGCGTGCCGCGGATGCCCGGCCAGCTCGGCGACCTCCAGCGGAGGCTCGGCCTGTGAGGCGGACCACACCTCGCGGGCCGGGAAGATCTTCCTATTTTTGTACGTAATTCAACTTCTTAGGTAGAGTTCATTCATGGAGACGATGGAGACCGAGACGGCCACCCGCTGGCTCACCGACGCCGAACAGTGCGCCTGGCGCACCCACCTGGACGTCAACAGACTGCTGATGCACCAGCTGGAAAAGGATCTCCAGCCCTTCGGACTCACCATGAACGACTACGAGATCCTGGTCAACCTCTCGGAGTCCGAGGGCCACCGGATGCGCATGAGCGACCTGGCCACCGCCACCCTCCAGTCCAAGAGCCGGCTCTCGCACCAGATCACCCGCATGGAGACCGCGGGCCTGGTGCGCCGGGTCAACTGCGAGTCCGACCGGCGCGGGCTGTACGCCGTCCTCACCGACGACGGCATGGAGACCATGCGCAAGGTCGCCCCGCACCACGTGGCGTCCGTACGGGAGCACTTCATCGACCTGCTCCCGCCGGAGGCCCTCAAGGCCCTGCACGCCTCCCTGACCCCCGTGGCGGAACACCTGCGCGGCACCCGCGGCAAGATCTGACGGCGATCCCAGCCCCGCCGGCGTGGGAGGCGCGGGGGTCTGGGGCAGGGCCCCACAACGGCGAAAGGGCGGGGCGGGGAGAAACCCCCGCCCCGCCCCCCGCGGGCCGACTCAGCCCTCGGTCAGCGTCGCGAGCAGCGCATCGGCGGCCGCGTACGGATCCAGCTCACCGGCGGCGACCCGCGCGGCCAGCCCGCCCAGGTGCGCGTCCCCGTGCAGGTCGGCCAGCCGGCTGCGCAGGGCGGTGATCGCGATGGTCTCCACCTCGCGCGCGGCCCGCGCCGCGCGCCGCTCGGCCAGCACCCCGTGCTCGTCCATCCACGCCCGGTGCTTCTCCAGCTGCTCCACCAGCTCGTCGACGCCCTGGGCCCGGGCCGCGACCGTCTTGACGATCGGGGGCCGCCAGTCGCCGGGACCGCGGGACTCGCCCAGGCCGAGCATGTGGTTCAGCTCCCGGGCGGTCGCGTCCGCGCCGTCCCGGTCAGCCTTGTTGACCACGTACACGTCGCCGATCTCCAGGATGCCCGCCTTCGCGGCCTGGATCCCGTCGCCCATCCCGGGCGCGAGCAGCACCACCGAGGTGTCGGCCTGGGAGGCGATCTCCACCTCCGACTGCCCGACGCCGACCGTCTCGACCAGGATCACGTCGCAGCCGGCCGCGTCCAGGACCCGGATCGCCTGCGGCGCCGCCCACGCGAGGCCGCCCAGGTGCCCGCGGGTGGCCATGGAGCGGATGTAGACCCCCGGGTCGGAGGCGTGGTCCGACATGCGGACCCGGTCACCGAGCAGGGCCCCGCCCGAGAAGGGCGAGGACGGGTCCACCGCGAGCACGCCGACCCGCTTTCCCGCCTTGCGGTAGGCCGTGACCAGGGCCGAGGTCGAGGTCGACTTGCCGACCCCCGGGGAGCCGGTCAGCCCGACCACGTACGCGCCGCCCGTGAGCGGGGCCAGGGCGGCCATGACCTCGCGCAGGTGCGGGGACGCCCCCTCGACCAGGGAGATCAGCCGGGCAACCGCCCGCGGCCGGCCCTCACGGGCCTGCGCCACCAGCGCGGGGACGTCCACCGTCGCCATAAGGGCAGCACCTACGCCTTCGGGACGCGGATCACGAGGGCGTCGCCCTGGCCGCCGCCGCCGCACAGCGCGGCCGCGCCGACGCCGCCGCCGCGCCGCTTGAGCTCCAGCGCCAGGTGGAGCACCACGCGGGCGCCGGACATGCCGATCGGGTGGCCCAGGGCAATGGCACCGCCGTTGACGTTCACCTTTTCCGGGGTCACGCCGAGGTCCTTCATTGACTGCACGGCGACCGCCGCGAAGGCCTCGTTGATCTCGATCAGGTCCAGGTCGGCGACCTCCAGGCCCTCCTTCTTCAGGGCGTGCAGGATCGCGTTCGAGGGCTGCGACTGGAGGGAGTTGTCCGGGCCGGCCACGTTGCCGTGGGCGCCGATCTCGGCGATCCACTCCAGGCCCAGCTCCTCGGCCTTGGCCTTGCTCATCACGACGACGGCGGCGGCGCCGTCGGAGATCTGCGAGGAGGTGCCGGCGGTGATGGTGCCGTCCTTGGCGAACGCCGGGCGCAGCTTGCCGAGCGACTCGACCGTGGTCTCCGGGCGGATGCCCTCGTCCGCGGCGAAGACCACCGGCTCGCCCTTGCGCTGCGGGATCTCGACCGGGGTGATCTCGGCCTCGAAGACGCCGTTCTTCTGCGCGGCGGCGGCCCGCTGGTGCGAGGCGGCGGCGAACTCGTCCTGCGGGGCGCGCTCGATGCCCAGGCGGGTGTTGTGCTTCTCGGTGGACTCGCCCATCGCGATGTTCTCGAAGGCGTCGGTGAGGCCGTCGTAGGCCATCGCGTCCAGCATCTCGATCGCGCCGTACTTGTAGCCCTCGCGGGACTTCGGCAGCAGGTGCGGGGCGTTGGTCATCGACTCCTGGCCGCCCGCGACCACGATGTCGAACTCGCCCGCGCGGATGAGCTGGTCGGCGAGGGCGATGGCGTCGAGGCCCGAGAGGCACACCTTGTTGATGGTGAGCGCGGGCACGTTCATGGGGATGCCGGCCTTGACGGCGGCCTGGCGGGCGGGGATCTGGCCCGCGCCGGCCTGGAGCACCTGGCCCATGATCACGTACTGGACCTGGTCGCCGGAGATCCCGGCCCGCTCCAGCGCGGACTTGATGGCGAAGCCGCCGAGGTCGGCGCCCGAGAAGGACTTCAGCGAGCCGAGCAGCCGCCCCATGGGCGTGCGGGCCCCGGCGACGATCACTGAGGTGGTGTTGATCGCTTCGGACATGAGGGCGAATCCCCTTTCAGCGGGGAAGCTGAGGAGTGAACGAGGGTTTACCTGAATGTACTGAGCAGTACCCGCGCCGTCACCGGGCAGTCGGTGTGATCGCTGGCACGTTGCGTGACGACCCTCCTCGGCGGTGCACTGGTCCCATGCTGACAAGAATCGACCACATCGGGATCGCCTGCTTCGACCTGGACAAGACCGTCGAGTTCTACCGTGCCACGTACGGCTTCGAGGTGTTCCACACCGAGGTCAACGAGGAACAGGGCGTCCGCGAGGCCATGCTGAAGATCAACGAGACCTCCGACGGCGGCGCCTCCTACCTCCAGCTCCTGGAGCCCACCCGCGAGGACTCCGCGGTGGGCAAGTGGCTCGCCAAGAACGGCGAGGGCGTCCACCACATCGCCTTCGGCACGGCCGACGTCGACGGCGACGCCGAGGCCATCCGCGCCAAGGGCGTCCGGGTCCTCTACGACCAGCCCCGCATCGGCTCGATGGGCTCGCGGATCACCTTCCTGCACCCCAAGGACTGCCACGGAGTCCTCACCGAACTGGTCACCGGCAACCCGGAGCACTGATGCCCCCATTCCCCGGCCGGTAGAGTGGCCATGGCTCGGCCGGGGTGCGGTCGGAGACGGGGCGGGACCTGATACCCCTGCCCCGGTTCTGACACCATTTCCCCGGGGGCGTCGTTCAGCGGGCGAGCGATGCTCAATTGAAGGTGAGCTTGCGACCAGGGGACGGACGGGACCGCGCTGTGCTCGGCTACGAAAGCCAGGAGAGCCATCAGGCTGAAGCCGACCATCTCACGCGCCTCGAAGCCGAGATGGAGCGGCTGAGGAAGGAGCGCGGGAAGGCCGTCCAGCACGCCGAGGACCTGGGCTACCAGGTCGAGGTGCTGCGGGCCAAGCTGCACGAGGTGCGCCGCGCCCTCGCGTCCCGTCCCGCCTACGACGGCGCGGACATGGGATACCAGGCGGAGCAGCTGCTGCGCAACGCCCAGATCCAGGCCGACCAGATGCGCTCCGACGCCGAGCGCGAACTGCGCGACGCCCGGGCGCAGACCCAGCGCATCCTCCAGGAGCACGCCGAGCACCAGGCGCGCCTCCAGGCCGAGCTGCACGCCGAGGCCGTCAACCGCCGCCAGCGCCTGGACCAGGAGCTCAACGAGCGCCGCCAGACCGTCGAGGCGCACGTCAACGAGAACGTCGCCTGGGCCGAGCAGCTGCGCGCCCGTACCGAGGCCCAGGCCCGCCGGCTCATGGAGGAGTCCCGCGCCGAGGCCGAGCAGGCGCTGAACGCCGCCCGCGCCGAGGCCGCCCGTACCGCCGAGGAGGCGCGCCGCCGGCTCGCCGCCGACGCCGAGGCGGCACGCGCCGAGGCCGAGTCGGCGCTGCTGCGCGCCCGCAAGGAGGCCGAGCGGCTGCTGGCCGCCGCCTCCGCGCAGGCCCAGGAGGCCACCGAGCACGCCGAGCGGCTGCGCTCCACCACCACCGCCGAGGCCGAGCAGACCCGGCAGCAGACCATGGACCTCGGCCGGGTGGCCGAGGCGCGGGTCCAGGAGGCCGACGGGGCGCTGCGCGCGGCCCGGGCCGAGGCGGAGACCCTGCTCGCGGAGGCCAAGGAGAGCGCCGCCCGGCAGCTCGCCTCGGCCGAGTCCGTCAACGAGCAGCGCACCCGCACCGCGAAGGAGCAGGTGGCGCGGCTGGTCGGCGAGGCCACCAAGGAGGCCGAGGCCCTCAAGGCCGAGGCCGAGCACGCGCTGGCCGACGCCCGCGCGGAGGCGGAGCGGCTGCGCACCGAGGCCGGCGAGCAGGCCCGTACGGCCGCCGCCGAGGACATGGCGGCGCAGCTGGCCAAGGCCGCCCGTACCGCCGAGGACGTGCTGAACAAGGCCTCGGAGGACGCCCGGGCGACCACCCGCGCCGCCTCCGAGGAGGCCGAGCGGATCCGCCGCGAGGCCGAGGCCGAGGCGGAGCGGCTGCGCGCCCAGGCGGCGGACGCGGCCGCGGAGCTCAAGGGCGCCGCGAAGGACGACACCGAGGAGTACCGGGCCCGTACGGTCGAACTCCAGGAGGAGGCCCGGCGGCTGCGCGGCGAGGCCGAGCAGCTGCGCGCCGAGGCGGTCGCCGAGGGTGAACGGATCCGCGGCGAGGCCCGCCGCGAGGCGGTCGGGCAGATCGAGGAGGCGGCCAAGACCGCCGAGGAGCTGCTGGGCAAGGCCAAGGCCGACGCCGACGAGCTGCGCTCCGGCGCGAGCGCCGAGAGCGAGCGGGTCCGCGCCGAGGCCGTGGAGCGGGCCACCACCCTGCGCCGGCAGGCCGAGGAGACCCTGGAGCGCACCCGCGCCGAGGCCGAGCGGCTGCGCGCCGAGGCCGAGGAGCAGGCCGGGGCGCTCGTCGCCGAGGCGGACGCGGCGGTCCGGGCACGGCGCGAGGAGACCGAGCAGGCCCTGGCGGCGAAGCGGGCGGAAGCCGACGCGGAACTGGCGCGGCTCCAGTCGGACGCCGAGGCGCGCCTGGCGTCGGCCGAGCAGACCCTGCGCGAGTCCCGGCTGGCGGCGGAGAACATCCGCAGGGAGACCACCGAGGAGAGCGACCGGCTGCGCACCGAGTCGGCGGAGCGGATCCGCACCCTCCAGGCCCAGGCGGAGGCGGAGGCCGAGCAGCTGCGGGCCGAGGCCGCACAGGACGCCGGCCGGGCCCGCGCGGAGGCCGAGCTGGTCTCCGTACGGCTGCGCGCCGAGGCGGAGGCGGAGTCGGAGCGGGTCCGCACCGAGGCGCAGGAGACCGCGGACCGGCTGCGCGCGGAGGCGAAGGCGGCGGCCGAACGGGTCGCCGAGGAGGCCGCGGAGGCGCTGGCCGCCGCCCAGGAGGAGGCCGCCCGGCGCCGTCGCGAGGCCGAGGAGACCCTGTCGGCGGCCCGTACGGACGCGGGCAACGAGCGGGCGCAGGCCCGTGAGGAGAGCGAGGAGCTGCTGGCGCAGGCCCGCAAGCGCTCGGAGGAGGCGCAGGCCGAGGCGGCCCGCCTGACCGAGGCGGCGGAGGTCCGCGCGGCGGAGCTGGTCGCGGCGGCCGAGGCCACCGCCCAGCAGGTACGGGACTCCGTGGCCGGGCTGCACGAGCAGGCCGAGGAGGAGATCGCCGGGCTGCGCAGCGCGGCCGAGGTCGCGGCGGAGCGCACCCGCGCCGAGGCGGAGGAGGAGGCGGACCGGGTCCGCGCCGACGCCCACGCCGAGCGGGAGCGGGCCGGCGAGGACGCCGCGCGGATCCGCAACGAGGCCAAGGTCGAGACGGACGCGGCGAAGGCCCTGGCCGAGCGCACGGTCGGCGACGCCATCGCCGAGGCCGAGCAGCTGCGCGCCGACACGGCCGAGTACGCGCAGCGGGTGCGTACGGAGGCGACCGACGCCCTGGCGGCGTCCGAGCGCGACGCGGCGCGGACCCGGGCGGACGCCCGTGACGACGCCAACCGGATCCGGAACGAGGCGGCGGAGTCCCTGGAGGCCTCCCGCGCCGAGGGTGCCCGGATCACGGCCGAGGCGACGGCGGAGGCGGAGCGGGTCACCGAGGAGACCCGCGCGGCGAACGAGCTGACGGTCGCCGAGGCCACCGCGGAGGCCGAGCGCCTGACGGCGGAGGCCGAGCAGGCGGCGGAGGCCACCCGCGCCGAGGCGGCGTCCGTCCTGGACGAGGCCCGCGCCGAGGCCAACCGGCTGCGTACCGAGGCGGCCGAGCAGGCGGACCGGCTCATCACCGAGGCGGCCGCCGAGGCGGAGCGGCTGACGGAGGAGACCCGCGCGGCCAACGAGCTGACGGTCGGCGAGGCCGCGGCGGAGGCCGAGCGCCTGACCACGGAGGCCGAGCAGGCGGCGGAAGCCGCCCGGGCCGAGGCGCAGGCCGTCCTGGACGAGGCCCGCGCCGAGGCCAACCGGCTGCGTACCGAGGCGGCCGAGCAGGCGGACCGGCTCATCACC
>NZ_JBBDHD010000239.1:0-4978 GCF_044129415.1 Streptomyces racemochromogenes | reverse complement strand
CCCCGCGAGAGCTCTCGCGGGGCGCGCCGTCCGTGCGCGGGCGGGTCGGGTCAGGCGACCAGGGCCGCCAGCCGGCGCAGTGACTCGTTCAGCGCGGCGGTCGCCGAGTCCTTGAGCTTGCCGGCCATCAGGGAGACCGCGGCGCCGGTGAACTCCCCGTCGATGCGGACCTTCGTGGCCGTGCCGTCGGCGGTCAGGGTGTACCGGGTCAGGACGGCGACCCCCATCGGGCCCTTGCCGGTGATCGCGAAGAGGCGCTGGTCCTCCAGCTCGGAGACGGTCCACAGGACCTCGGCCGGGAACCCCATCATCTTCATGTTCTCGGTGAAGGTGGCGCCGACCGCGAGGGTCTCGGGGCCGCCCTTCGGGAAGTCGGTGTGCGTCATGCTCCACTGCCCGTACGCGCCCCAGTCGGTCAGCTGGGCCCAGAGCTTCGCGGCGGGCGCCTCGATGCGTGATTCCGCGGTGACCTCGGCCATGCGTCCACCCCTTCTCGTCGGGTTCGTGCGGCGGAACGTAGCCCCGGGGGTCGGAACATTCAATACTGATGACCTGTCAGAAACCGGAGGTGCCGGCGCCTTCGGTATCGGGTCCGTCTCAACAGGTGTCACTCTGGTGACGCTCCTGACGCGCCCTGTCATGATGGCCCGATGCAAGCGTCAGGGAAGAACGCCGGACTGGGCCTCGCCCTCGTCTCGGCGTGTGCGTTCGGTGGTTCCGGTGTCGCGGCGAAGCCGCTGATCGAGGCAGGTCTGGACCCGCTCCACATGGTGTGGCTGCGGGTGGCGGGGGCGGCCCTGGTGCTGTCCCCCCTGGCCTGGCGGCACCGCGGCCTGGTGCGGCGGCGGCCCCTGCTGCTCGCCGGCTTCGGGCTGGTCGCCGTCGCGGGCGTGCAGGCCTTCTACTTCGCCTCCCTCTCGCGGATCCCGGTCGGCGTGGCCCTGCTGCTGGAATACCTGGGCCCGGCGCTGCTGCTCGGCTGGATCCGGTTCGTGCAGCGCAAGCCGGTGACCCGGGCGGCCGCGGCCGGGGCGGCGGTGGCCGTCGTGGGGCTGGCCTGCGTGGTCGAGATCTGGGCCGGGCTGAGCCTCGACCCCCTCGGGGTGCTCCTCGGCCTCGCCGCCGCCTGCTGCCAGGCCTTCTACTTCGTCTTCGCGGACCAGGGCACGGACGGCGAGGACGTGCCCGACCCGATGGGCGTGATCGCGCACGGCATGATCGTCGGCGCGCTGGTGATGACCGTGCTGGCCCGCCCCTGGCAGATGGACTGGCAGGTGCTGGGCGGGGACGCGGCGCTCGGGGACCTGCGCGTGCCCGCCCTGGTGCTGCTCGGCTGGGTGGTGCTGGTCGCCACCGTGGCCGCGTACCTGACCGGCGTGGTCTCGGTGCGGATGCTCTCGCCGCAGATCGCGGGCGTCGTGGCCAACCTGGAGGCCGTCGTCGCCACCGTGCTGGCCTGGGTGCTGCTGCACGAGCACCTCTCGACCTGGCAGATGGCCGGCGGGGCGCTGGTGCTGGGCGGCGCCTTCATCGCGCAGTCCTCGCGCCCGGCCCCGGTGGTGGCGGCGGAATCGGTCCTGCCGCAGGTCGCGGCCGAGCCCGACGCCGAGCCCGAGAGGACGAGGGCGTAGGGGCGCCGGGTCCGGTTCGATCCGGAACGCCCTGGTCCGAGAGGCGGACAGGGCGTAGGGTGCTCGGCATGTACGACACCGTGCTTTCGCCGCCGGCCGCCTAGCGCGGGCGGCCGCCGCCGAAACGAGAGACCAGCCACGGGGGTTCCCGGGCCGGTCCGTGCTGCCCGCGAAGCGATGACCCGCAGTCCTCATCCTTCACGCAAGCGCGGAGAAACACGTGTCGAACCATTCGCCCGCCACCGGGCGCAGCCTGCTCTGCCTCGTCGTCGCCGGAATCGCCTGGGGCACCGCCGGGGCGGCGGCCTCCCTCCTCTTCCTGGCCAGTGATCTCGGTCCGCTCGCCCTGTCCTTCTGGCGCTGCGCCGGCGGGCTGGCGGTGCTGCTGGCGGTCATGGCCGTACGCCGTCCCGGGCGGGCGGCGCGGGGCCGCCGGCCCTCGGTGGTCTCGCTGATCGGGACCGGTCTGATGTTCACCCTGTTCCAGGCCGCCTACTTCGGGGCCGTCCGCGAGACCGGCCTGGCCGTCGGCACCGTGGTCACCCTGGGGGCGGGGCCCGTGCTGATCGCGCTGGGCGCGCGGTACTGGATGGGCGAGCGGCTGGGCGGGGGCGGGCTGGCCGCCGTCGGTGGTGCCCTCGGCGGGCTCGCCGTCCTGGTGCTGGGCTCCGGGGGCGGTGAGGTGAGACCGCTGGGGGTCGGCTGGGCCCTGCTGTCGGCCGCCGGGTACGCGGGGATGACCCTGCGGGCGCGGTGGCTCGGGCGGCGCGGGGCGGGCGGGGACCCGCTGGTGACCACCGCCTGGTCGGTGGGCGTGGGCACGGTGTGCCTGCTGCCGCTCGCCGCGGTGGAGGGACTGCTGCCGCACACCGCCGAGCCGGCGCGGGTGCTCGGGCTGCTGGTGTACGTCGCCGTGGTGCCGACGGCCCTGGCCTACGCCCTGTACTTCACCGGGGCGGCGGCGGTGCGTGCCGCGACGGTGTCGGTGATCATGCTGATCGAGCCGGTGAGCGCGGCCGCCATCGCCGTCGGGGTGCTGGGGGAGCGGCTGACCGGCGCCGTCGTGCTGGGCACCGTACTGCTGCTGGCCGCGGTGGGCGCGCTGATCGCGGCCGAGGCGCGCAGGTCCGCGGGCGGGTCGGACCGGCCCGCGGACCGGCCCGCCCGTGAGGCTCAGAGCGCGCTGACGTAGTCCGGGACGGCGATCCCGGGGGCCAGGCCGGCGGCCGGGACGGGGGTCCCGTACGCCGGCGCCACCGGGACCACGCCCGACCAGAAGGGCAGCTCCAGGTCCTCGGCGTCGTCGTTCGGGCCGCCCGTGCGGATCTTGGCGGAGACCTCGTTCAGGTCCAGCCGGATCACCGCCGTCGCCGCGAGCTCCTTGGTGTTGGCGGGCCGGGAGTCGGCCGAGCGGCCGGGGACGACGTGGTCGACGAGGGCGTCCAGGGCCATTCGGCGTTCCGCCTCGTCGGTGACCTCGTACGCCGTGCCGTGGACGACAACGGAGCGGTAGTTGATCGAGTGGTGGAAGGCCGACTTGGCCAGCACCAGCCCGTCCACGTGCGTCACCGTCAGGCAGACCGGCAGGCCCGGGTCCTGCTGCCCGGCGGCCAGCAGCGGGCGCGAGCCGGTGGAGCCGTGCACGTACAGGGTCTCGCCCACGCGGCCGAACAGCGTCGGCAGGACCACCGGCGCGCCGTCGCGGACGAAGCCCAGGTGGCAGAGGTAGGTCTGGTCGAGTATCGCGTGCACCGTCTCGCGGTCGTAGCGGGCCCGCTCGCGGGAGCGGCTCGGGACGGTGCGCTCGGTCGGCTCGTAGGCGGCGGGGATGACGCTCATGATGCGGACTCCGTTGTACTAGTGCATAATTGTCTTTGTGCTAGGAGAATATACGATCAGTGGGCGCCGCGCATCGGACATCGCGGCCAGCATCGAGGAGGGCGTCGGATCGGGCGCCCTCGCGCCCGGCGCGCTGCTGCCGCCGATGCGCGAGCTGGCGGGCGAGCTGGGGGTGAACCCCAACACCGTGGCGGCCGCCTACCGGTCCCTGCGCGAGCGCGGGGTCATCGAGACCGACGGGCGGCGCGGCAGCCGGGTGCGCGGGCGGCCCGCCAGCGCACCCCGCGACGCGCTCCCCCCGGAGGTGCCCGAAGGGGTGCGGGACCTCACCCACGGCAACCCGGACCTCGCGCTGCTGCCCTCGCTGGAAGGGCCGCTGGCCGCCGCGGCCCGCCGGTACGCGCAGGCCCCCACCCTGTACGGGGACGACCCGGTCCTCCCCGACCTCGCCCGCCTCGCCCGCGCGGACTTCGAGGCCGACGGGGTCCCGGCCGGGGCCCTGGCGGTGACGTCGGGAGCGCTGGACGGCATCGAGCGGGTGCTGGCCGCCCACCTGAGGCCGGGGGACGCCGTGGCGGTCGAGGACCCGGGCTGGGGCAGCGTGCTGGACCTGGTCCCGGCGCTGGGCCTGCGCGTACTGCCGGTGGCTGTCGACGACGAGGGTCCGCGGCCGGAGGCGGTGGCCGCCGCGCTCGGAGCGGGGGCCCGGGCCCTGGTGGTGACGGCCCGCGCGCAGAACCCGACCGGGGCGGCGGTCGGCCCGGAGCGGGCGGCGCGGCTGCGGGAGCTGCTGGCCGGCCGGCCCGAGGTGCTGCTCATCGAGGACGACCACGGCAACGGCATCGTGGACCTGCCGCTCTGCCCGCTCGGCGGCGCCACCCGGCACTGGGCGCTGATCCGCTCCACCGCCAAGGCGTACGGCCCCGACCTGCGGGTCGCCGTGCTGACGGGCGACACCGTGACGATGGACCGGGTGCGCGGCCGGCAGCGGCTGGGCCCCGGCTGGGTCAGCCGGCTGCTCCAGGACACGGTGGCCGGGCTGTGGAGCGCCGGCGCGGTGGACCGGGCGGCGGTGGCCCGTTCGTACGGGCTGCGGCGTGACGGGCTCGTCGAGGCGCTGGCCGAGCGGGGGGTGGCGGCGCACGGGCGCAGCGGGATGAACGTGTGGGTGCCGGTGGCCGACGAGACGGCGGTGGTGACGCGGCTGCTGACGGCGGGCTGGGCGGTGCGGCCGGGTGCCGTCTACCGCGTGGAGGCCGGGCCCGGGGTGCGGATCACGGTGTCCACCCTGCACCGGCGGGACGTGGAACCCCTGGCCGACGCCCTGGCGGCGGCGGTCCGCCCGGCGACCGGCGCCCGCTTCGACTGAGCGCGCCCGGGGAACGGCCCCGGCCCCCCCCCCCCGCCCCGCGCGGGGGGGGGGGGCGGGGCGGGGGGGGGGGCGCGGGCGGCGGGTCCAGATAAAATAACAACAAATAACTAATAACTAAATATATTTTCTTTGTTGT
>NZ_JBBDHD010000238.1:0-4991 GCF_044129415.1 Streptomyces racemochromogenes | reverse complement strand
GGGCGGGGGGGGGGGGGGGGGGGGGGGCGGGGGGGGGGGGGGGGGGGGGGGGGGGGGGGCGGGCCCCGGGCGCCCGCCCCCCCCCCCCCCCCCCCCCCCCCCCCCCGCCTCACGAACGGCTCGGTCGAACGTGCGCCTCAGAGGCCGTAGCGCTCCCGGGCCTCCTTGACGGCGGACGCCGGGACCTCGCCGCGGCGGGCGAGCTGGGCCAGGGCCGCGACCACGATGGACTGCGCGTCGACGCCGAAGTGGCGGCGGGCGCCCTCGCGGGTGTCGGAGAGGCCGAAGCCGTCCGTGCCCAGCGAGCTGTAGTCCTGCGGGACCCACTGGCTGATCTGGTCCGGGACCTGGCGCATCCAGTCGGAGACGGCCAGGACCGGGCCCGGGGCGCCCTCCAGCACGCGGGTGACGTACGGGGTGCGCTCCTCGCCGCGCAGCAGGGCCTCGTCGCACTCCAGCGCGTCGCGGCGCAGCTCGCCCCACGAGGTGGCGGACCACACGTCGGCGGCCACGTTCCAGTCGGCGGCCAGCAGCTGCTGCGCCTCCAGGACCCAGTGGATCGCCGTGCCCGAGGCCATGAGCTGGATCTTCGGGGCGTCGGCGGCCGGGGCGGCCTCCAGGGCGGCGGCCGTGTTGAAGCGGTACAGGCCCTTGAGGATGCCCTCCTCCACGCCCTCGGGCATGGCCGGCTGCACCTTCGGCTCGTTGTAGACCGTCAGGTAGTAGAAGACGTCCTCGGGCTGCTCGCCGTACATGCGGCGCAGACCGTCCTTGACGATCACCGCGATCTCGTACGCGAAGGCCGGGTCGTAGTTGAGCGACGCCGGGTTCGTGGACGCGATCAGGTGCGAGTGGCCGTCCGCGTGCTGGAGGCCCTCACCCGTCAGGGTGGTGCGGCCGGCCGTGGCACCGACGATGAAGCCCTTGCCGAGCTGGTCGGCGAGCTGCCACATCTGGTCGGCGGTGCGCTGCCAGCCGAACATCGAGTAGAAGATGTAGAAGGGGATCATCGGCTCGCCGTGCGTCGCGTACGACGTGCAGGCGGCGATGAAGTCGGCCATGGCGCCGGCCTCGGTGATCCCCTCGTTGAGGATCTGGCCGTCCTTGGCCTCCTTGTAGTACATCAGCTGGTCGCGGTCGACCGGCTCGTACGTCTGGCCCAGCGGCGAGTAGATGCCGGCCGACGGGAAGAGGGACTCCATACCGAAGGTACGGGCCTCGTCGGGGACGATCGGCACCCAGCGCCTGCCGGTCTCCTTGTCCCGCATCAGGTCCTTGACGAGGCGGACGAAGGCCATGGTGGTGGCCATCTCCTGCTTGCCGGAGCCCTTGATCAGCGGGGCGAAGGAACGGTCGGCCGGGGCCGGCAGGGCCACGTGGTGGACCTTGCGCGCCGGGGCGGGGCCGCCGAGGGCCGCGCGGCGCTCCTGGAGGTACCGGACCTCGGGGCTGTCCGCGCCCGGGTGGCCGTAGGGGACCTTGCCGTCGACGAAGGCGCTGTCCGGGATCGGCAGGCCGAGGAGGTCGCGCATGTCCTTGAACTCGTCGACCGTCAGCTTCTTCATCTGGTGGTTCGCGTTCTTCGACTCGAACCCGGCACCCAGCGTGTGGCCCTTGACCGTCTGCGCCAGGATGACCGTCGGAGCGCCCTTGTGGGCCAGGGCGGCCTTGTACGCGGCGTAGACCTTGCGGGGCTCGTGGCCGCCGCGCGAGGTGTGGAAGCACTCGGCGATCTTCGCGTCGGACAGGACGCCGGCCAGCTGGACGAGCTCGGCGCTGACGCCGAAGAAGTGCTGGCGGATGTAGGCCACGTCGCGGGTCGCGTACGTCTGGAACTGCGCGTCCGGCACCTCGCGGATGCGGCGGACCAGGGCGCCCGTGGTGTCGAGCTGGAAGAGCTCGTCCCAGGCGGAGCCCCACAGGGTCTTGATGACGTTCCAGCCGGCACCGCGGAACTGGGCCTCCAGCTCCTGGACCACGCGGAAGTTCGCGCGGACCGGGCCGTCGAGGCGCTGCAGGTTGCAGTTGATGACGAACGTCAGGTTGTCGAGCTGCTCGCGCGAGGCCAGGGCCAGGGCGGCGGTCGACTCGGGCTCGTCCATCTCGCCGTCGCCGAGGAAGGCCCAGACGTGCGAGTGGGAGGTGTCCTTGATGTTCCGGTTCTGCAGGTAGCGGTTGAAGCGCGCCTGGTAGATCGCGGAGAGCGGGCCGAGGCCCATGGAGACCGTGGGGAACTCCCACAGCCACGGCAGGCGCCGCGGGTGCGGGTAGGACGGCAGGCCGTTGCCGCCGGACTCCTGGCGGAAGTTGTCGAGCTGCTGCTCGGAGATGCGCCCGTCGAGGAAGGCGCGGGCGTAGATGCCGGGGGAGGCGTGGCCCTGGATGTAGAGCTGGTCGCCCGATCCGTCGGCCTCCTTCCCGCGGAAGAAGTGCTGGAAGCCGGTCTCGTAGAGCCAGGCCGCCGAGGCGAAGGTGGCGATGTGGCCGCCGACGCCGTACTTGGAGCCGCGGGTCACCATGGCGGCCGCGTTCCAGCGGTTCCATGCGGTGATCTTGGCTTCCATCTCCTCGTCACCCGGGAACTCGGGCTCCGCGGAGGTGGGGATGGTGTTGACGTAGTCCGTCTCCAGCAGCTTGGGCAGGGCCAGGCCGGCGGCCTCGGCGTGCTGGAGCGTACGGCGGAGCAGGTATTCGGCGCGGCGCGTACCGGCGGCCTTGGCGACGGCGTCGAGGGAGGCCGCCCATTCGGCGGTCTCTTCGGAGTCGCGGTCCGGGAGCTGGTCGAGCTCGCTCGGAAGCTTTCCTACGGGGTCGGACATCGGTGTGCGCCGCCTTCCGGACAAAGGAGAGGAGGTGGTGAAGAAAACCCTGACGGGCAGGACAGGGCCGAGGGACCCGGGTGGGGGCCCGGAGTGACTGTAAATCCCTGATCGATGATCGATCAAATAAAAGTGACGAATATTCGACGCTCAGGCGAAAGTCGGCACCGGGTGCCATGAATTCAGGCACGCCGTGCCGGTTTCATCAGTACACGCCAAGGCGCTGGCGATCCCCTGGAGGATCCCTCAAAACCGCAGGTCAAAGATGGTCTGACAGGGTCAGGCGCTCCGCGGGGCGCAGCCCAGCACATGCCGCTTCACCAGCACGCCGATGTCCGGGTCCTGACTGCGGAAGGCCGCGACGAGGGCCTCGTGCTCCTCGGCGTACGACTTCTGGACGGTTCCCAGCCACCGGATCGACAGTGCCGTGAAGACCTCGATCCCCAGGCTCTCCCAGGTGTGCAGCAGCACGCTGTTCCCGGCCGCCCGCACCAGCTCCCGGTGGAAGCCCACCGTGTGCCGCACCTGCGCCGTGCCGTCCTGGATCCGGTCGGCCTCCCACAGGGCCGCCACGTGCGGCTCCAGCGCCGAGCAGTCGGCCGCCAGCCGCGGCGCGGCCAGCTCGGCCGCGATCTGCTCCAGACCGGCCCGGACGGGGTAGATCTCCTCCAGGTCGGCCGCGGAGAGGTTGCGCACGCGCACGCCCTTGTTCGGCGCCGACTCGATCAGCCGCAGCGTCTCCAGCTCGCGCAGGGCCTCCCGTACGGGCGTCTGGCTGACCTCCAGCTCGACCGCGATCCGCCGCTCGACGATCCGCTCGCCGGGCTTCCAGCGTCCGCTGACGATCCCCTCCACGATGTGCTCGCGGATCTGCTCGCGCAGCGAGTGCACGACGGGTGGGGTGATCATCGGGGTTCAACTCCTGTGTGTGCGGACACGCGGGGCCTGATGCCTAGACAATAAGGCCGCCGTGGCCTGCTCCGATGCGTTCGTGGTCAGGGACGCAGGGTGAGGCTCGTTACAACGACGGCGCCCCCGCCCGGACGAATCCGGACGGGGGCGCCGCAAGCGGCAGTTCCCTGCGCGCCTTGGCCTCAGAGGCCGAGCTCGACCTCGAACTCGCCGGCCTCCAGGATCGCCTTGACGGCGGTGAGGTACCGGGCCGCGTCCGCGCCGTCCACCAGGCGGTGGTCGTAGGACAGGGTCAGGTACGTCATGTCGCGGACGCCGATGACGGTGCCCTCCTCGGTCTCGATGACCACGGGGCGCTTGACCGTGGCACCGATGCCCAGGATCGCGACCTGGTTCGGCGGAACGATCACCGTGTCGAACAGCGCACCGCGCGAGCCGGTGTTGCTGATGGTGAAGGTCGCGCCGGACAGCTCGTCCGGGGTGATCTTGTTGCCGCGGACCTTGGCGGCCAGGTCGGCGGTCGCCTTGGCGATGCCCGCCAGGTTGAGGTCACCGGCACCCTTGATGACCGGGGTCATCAGGCCCTTCTCGGAGTCCACGGCGATGCCGATGTTCTCCGAGTCGAAGTAGGTGATGGTGCCCTCGTCGTCGTTGATCCGGGCGTTGACGACCGCGTGGGCCTTCAGCGCCTGGGCAGCGGCCTTGACGAAGAACGGCATCGGGGACAGCTTGACGCCCTCACGGGCGAGGAAGCCGGCCTTGGCCTTCTCGCGCAGCTTCATGATCTTGGTGATGTCCACCTCGACCACGGAGCTGAGCTGCGCCTGCGAGTGCAGGGCCTTCATCATGTTGTCGCCGATGACCTTGCGCATGCGGGTCATCTTGACCGTCTGACCGCGCAGCTCGGACACCGCGGCCGGAGCCTTGGCGGCGGCCGGGGCGGCAGCGGCGGCGGCCGGAGCCGGAGCGGCGGCGGCCTTGGCCGCCTCGGCGGCGGCCAGGACGTCCTGCTTGCGGATGCGGCCACCGACACCGGTGCCCGAGACCGTCGCCAGGTTGACGCCGGACTCCGAGGCGAGCTTGCGCACCAGCGGGGTCACGTAGGCGCCCTCGTCACCGGCCGAGGCCGGGGCGGGAGCGGCCGGGGCGGCGACCGGTGCCGGAGCGGCGACCGGTGCCGGAGCTGCCGGGGCCGGGGCGGCGACCGGGGCCGGAGCGGCCGGTGCCGGAGCGGCGGCGGCCGGGGCCGGAGCGGCGGTG
>NZ_JBBDHD010000351.1:0-356 GCF_044129415.1 Streptomyces racemochromogenes | reverse complement strand
GAGGACCCGCAGAGCCTGATCTCCCGCCAGTCGGAGTACTGGCGTCAGGAGCTGGCGGGCCTTCCGGAGCTGATCGAGCTGCCGCTGGACCGGCCCCGCCCCGCCGTCGCCACCCACACCGGCGACGACGTCGACATCCGTGTCCCCGCCGACGTCCACCGGTCGCTCTCCGCGCTCGCCGCGAAGACCGGCACCACCACCTTCATGGTGCTCCAGGCGGCGCTGGCGGCGCTGCTGACGCGCCTGGGCGCGGGCACGGACGTGCCGGTCGGCACCGTGGTGGCGGGGCGTTCGGACGAGGCGCTGGACGATCTGGTCGGGTTCTTCGTGAACACGCTGGTGCTGCGGACGGACAC
>NZ_JBBDHD010000237.1:0-5142 GCF_044129415.1 Streptomyces racemochromogenes | reverse complement strand
CCCCCCCCCCCCCCCCCCCCCCCGCCCCCCCCCCGCCCCCCCCCCCCCCCCCCCCCCCCCCCCCCCCCCCCCCCCCCCCCCCCCCCCCCCCCCCCCACGGCCGTGTTCCCTCCGCCCCGCCGCCGCGCTACGCGGCCGCGGCGCGGTCCTCGTCCCGCCCCGGGGAGTTGCTCCGCGCCACCCACCGCGCCAGCACCGCGGCGGCCGCGCCCGAGTCGACCGCGCGGGCCGCCGCCACGAGGGCGGGGGCCAGCCGGTCGGCCAGCGGGCGGGCGGACGGGGTGCCGGCCGCCAGGGCCGCCGCCGCGGAGAGCAGTACGGCGTCACGCACCGGCCCCCGCTCCCCGGCGAGCAACCGCCGCGCCACCGCGGCGTTGTGGGCGGCGTCGCCGCCGCGGAGTGCCTCGGGCCCGGAGAGCGGCAGGCCGACGTCCCTGGGGTCGAATCCCTCCTCGCGGACCTCGCCCGCGGTGACGGACCACACCCGCGAGGTGGTGGCGACGGTCAGCTCGTCCAGCCCGTCGTCGCCCCGGAAGACCAGGGCGTTGACGCCGCGCCGGGCGAGGACCCCGGCGATCAGCGGTGCGAGCCGGACGTCGGCGACGCCGACGGCCAGCGTGCGCGGCCGGGCCGGATTGGTGAGCGGGCCCAGGGCATTGAAGATCGTGGGGATGCCCAGTTCCCGGCGGGGTGCCGCGGCGTGCCGCATCGCGGGATGGAAGTCCGGTGCGAAGCAGAAGGTGATGCCGACGGACCCGGCGAGTGCGGCGACCCGGTCCGCGGGCAGCCGCAGCACCACCCCGAGCTCTTCGAGGACGTCCGCGGAGCCCGAGCGCGAACTGGACGCCCGGTTGCCGTGCTTGACGACCCGGGCGCCGGCCCCCGCGGCGACGATCGCGGCCATGGTGGAGATGTTGACGCTGTCGGCGCCGTCGCCGCCCGTGCCGACGATGTCGACGGTGTTCCCGGCCACCCGCAGCGGGGTGGCGTGTGCCAGCATGCCGTGCGCCAGCCCCTCCAGTTCCCCGACCGTCTCCCCCTTGGCGCGCAGGGCGACGAGGATCCCGGCGATCTGGGCCGGGGTGGCCTCCCCGCGCATGACGGTGTCCATCAGCCAGGCCGTGTCGGCCGCGGTCAGGTCCAGGCCGCGCAGCACGGTGTCGAGGAGGCGGGACCAGGAGCGGTTCCCGGGGACGGCCGGCGTGCGGCGGTCACGTCCGAAGGCCATCTCAGCCCCAGTCCTCGCTGCCGGGGACCGGCGAGGTGGGGACGACCGGGGCGGTCGGGGCCGTGTCCGCGACCACCCGGCCGGTGCCGCCGTCGGTGGCGGATCCCGCACCCGCGGCGCCGGCCTGTACGGCGGCGACGACCGCCACGGCGGCGAGGGCCAGGCCCGCGGTCTTCCGGATGCGATTGCTCCGCGTGAACTTCATGCTGCTCATTCCCCCTGTTGGAAAGTCTGTCGGGGTGGCCGCCGCCGTTTCCGTCGCGGCCTCCCCCGGTTCGAGCAAAACACTAGGAGGCCTCGACTTCGGCTCGTTATCGTCTCCGCTTCGCGGGTGAAGCACGGACGATAAAGCCCTGTCCAGGGGGGATATCCTCCGTGTGCCCGGAGGTTTTCCGGCTATTGCGCGGGGCCCGCGCGCGCCACCATTGACCCTGGTGGCGGGCCCCTGCCGCCCACGGAGGCGAGGAGCGCGCGCATGATGCCCATGACGGTTCACGGGACCCCGCTGCAGCCGTCCTCGGCACGCACCGTCACATGTCACGTGTGGGTGTCTCGACGGCTGCCCCGGCCCGAACGCCACCTCGGCCTCCTCGACGAGGCCGAGCGGGCCCGCTGCTCCGGCTTCGTGCACGAGCGGGACCTCTCCCTGTTCGTCACGGGACGGGTGCTCGCCCGCAGCGCCCTGGGCTCCCTCACCGGCCTCGCGCCGGACGCGGTCCGCCTGCGGACCCGGTGCGCCGGCTGCGGCGGGGCGCACGGCAAGCCGCAGGTCATCGGCGAGGCGGCCGGCTGGGAGCTGTCGATCTCGCACTCCGGCGATCTGGTCGCGGTGGCCATGGCCGACGGCCATCCCCTCGGTGTGGACGTGGAGCAGTTCCTGACGCCCGAGGAGCCGGGCATCCCCGTCGAGTACGCGCTGGTGCTCACGCCCGAGGAGCAGGCGGCCGTCGAGTCGCTGCCCGTCGAGGAGCGGGCGGGGGCCTGCCTGACCCTGTGGACCCGTAAGGAAGCGGTCCTCAAGGCGACCGGCGAAGGACTGAACACTCCCATGGACTCGTTCACCGTCAGCGCCGCCGACCAGCCGCCCGCCGTGCTCGCGTGGCACGGCGCCGAGACCTCCGACCGTCCCTTTCCCGCCATGGTCGATCTGCCGAGGATCGACGGCTGCTTCGGCGCCCTCGCAGTTCTCGGGGCGGATTCCATAACCCCCTACGTGCGCCCCGGCGCGGAAATCGTGGCCGAAAGACTGCGATAACGAAAGGAAATCGCGCACCGATAGCTTCGCTGCATCGTTCCGGGCTACCGGACATCCCGAACAGGAGATGCAGCGTGATCGGGTCAGTCGTGAGGGTGGGGGGCGGGACCGCGGGCCGGACGGGCGCCGCGTACCCGAGATCCCCCTCCAGTACCGTCCGCCGCGTGACCGGTGGGGCTCCACGCGCGGAGCCGGGGTCATGACGGCGCCGCACGCGGACCCCCTGGCCCGGTTCCTGATCGCGGCGGCCGTGGTGGTCCTCTTCAGCCATCTGCTCGGATCGCTGCTGGGCCGGCTCGGCCAGGCCCCGGTCCTCGGGGAGATCCTCGGCGGTCTGCTGCTGGGGCCCTGCGCGCTCGGCTGGATCTGGCCGGACGCCACGGCGTGGCTGCTCCCCGCGCAGGTCACCTCGGCGCTCACCGCCACCGCGCAGCTGGGTCTGGTCACCTTCATGTTCCTGCTCGGGTGCGAACTGCGCCTGGAGCGGGTGCGGTCCGGGCGGACCGCGGTCGGGGCAGCGGTCCTCGGCGGCATGGGGCTGCCGTTCCTCGCGGGGGCCGCCATCGCGGTCCTGGCACCCGGCATGCTGCGGGGCCCGGCACCCGATGGCGCGGGCTACGTGCTGTTCTTCGGGCTCGCCCTGTCGGTCACCGCGCTGCCGGTACTCGCCCGGGTCCTGGTCGACAGCCGCCTCGACACGACCAGGCTGGGGTCGTTCGCCCTGGTCACGGCGGCGTTCGGGGACGGCCTGGCCTGGCTGGTGCTGACCGCCGTGCTCGCCTTCGGCGGCGCGGGCGGCAGCGGCCACATGGCACTCACCACCTGCCTGTTCCTCGCGCTCGTGGCCGGTACCCGGCTGTTCGTCCGTCCGCTGCTCACGGTCCTCCTGCGGCGGATCGAGGGTGACGGCCGCGCCGGACGCCTGGTACTGCCGCTGCTGCTGGCCGGCGCGTTCGGCTACGCGGGGCTGACGGAGCTCATCGGACTGCACCCGGTCATCGGCGCCTTCCTCTTCGGGATGGCGGTCCCACGCGGCTCCGTGGCCGCCGCCCGGACGCAGCGGCAGCTCCAGGGATTCACCCAGGCGGTGCTGCTGCCGCTGTTCCTCGCCGGAGTCGGGCTCGCCGTCTCCCCCGGCACGCTCGGGCTCGGCGCCGGGCACTGGCTGGTCCTCATCGGCGTCGTACTCGCCGGCTTTCTGGGGAAGTTCCTCGGGACCGGCGGTGCGGCGTGGGTCTTCGGCATGCCCCGCACGGAGGCACTGCGCTTCGGCGCGCTGATGAACTGCCGGGGCGTCACCGAGCTGGTGGTGGCCGGGATCGGCTGGCAGGCCCACCTCATCAGTTCCGCGGGCCTGACCACGCTCGTCGTGACGGCCCTGGCCACCACGGCCCTGACCGGCCCGCTCCTCAAGGTGCTCGGCACGGCCGCCCCGGCCGCCGCCGGCACCGCCCCCCGACCCTTCGTTCCCGCGGCCCGGCCCTCGTCCGAGGGCGCCGCCCCCCGCATCCTCGCCAACAGCACCCCTGTGGAGGTCTGACATGTCAACGATCGGCACCGCCCGGATCACCGAGCGCAAGGCACACCTGGCCTCCCTCGACCGGGAGATCATGGAACTGATCCACGAGCGCAACGCCACCTGCGAGCAACTGCGCGTCCTGCGGCGGCTGGCGGGGCTGCGGGAGTTCCAGCTGGCCCACGAGAACGAGGTGCTCAGCCAGTACCACGAGGCCCTCGGCCGGCCGGGCACCGCGATCGCCCTCCAGCTGCTCGCCCTGGCGCGCACCGAGCGCGGCGCGGCCGTCCGCCCCGTTCCCGAGCGGCGGGTGACGCCCACCGCCGCCTGATACCCGCCCGGGGAGGGGTCGTCCCCCACAGGCCCCTCCCCCGGCGCGCCCCTCCGTGCTCCGCCCCCTTCCCCGCCTTCCCCCCTCGCCTTCCGCCCCGCGGAAGGCGCTTTTCCCGTTTCCAGGAAAGGACGTCCACCATGGCCTACGCCGCCCGCTCCGGGTTCGCGGGTCTGCTGTCCCTGCCGTTCCGCCGCGACACCTGGCGGCACATGCTGTTCGCGCTGCTGCTCCCGCTGACCTTCGCCCTCGTCCTGTCGCTCCAGTACGTGATGAAGGCGGCCCAGGAACACGGCCACCCCCGGCTCGGGCCGGTGGTCCTGGCCGTGGCCCTGGCCGGCATCGCGCTGGCCGGTCCCGCCTTCGAACGGATGCGGCTGCGGGTCTTCTTCGGCGAGACGGTCGCGCCGCGCGAGGGCGGACGCGTGCGGCACGGTCTCGCCTTCTTCGTCGTCAACATGCTCCTGTCGACGCTGTCGTTCGCGGCAGCGGCCGGCTGGGTCATCGTCTGCGCGCGCAACCTCACGTACCCGATCTGGGGCTGGGCCCCCTATCCCACTCCTGCCTGGGGCGGCCCGACGCCGCTGGGGGCGGTGGCCCTGCACTTCGCCGCCGGCGTGGTGGCGTTCTTCGTGATGCCCTGGGTCGTCATCCACACCACCAACTGGCAGCGCGCCGCCGTGCGCCGCCACCTCGGCCGGGAGCGGTGACGACCCGCTGCCGCACCACTCCCCCTCGGGGGGGGGGGGGGGGGGGGGGGGGGGGGGGGGGGGGGGGGGGGGGGGGGGGGGGGGGGGGGGGGGGGGGGGGGG